>NZ_JADYVO010000014.1:0-162434 GCF_020193825.1 Bradyrhizobium sp. NBAIM18 | reverse complement strand
CGGCATCATCGATCAGAAAACATCAACGCTGCGGCGCTGCGCTAGCGCTGCGCCGCAGCGGACCGAACCATGAACGATTGTTACCTATCCATCCGGTCTGTTTTGTTACCAATCCATCCGCTGGACACAACGCGCATCTCGCTTGCTGTAGGATATTTAGAGATCCAGCTCCCACGTCTCGCCGACCAGATCGGCGCCGAAGCTGTGGTGCCTCTCTTCTTTCACCAGCCTGAATCCCGCGCTCTTGTAGATCCCGCGTGCGGCGACCAGGATGCTCTGCGTCCACAGCGTCATCTTGCTGTAGCCGCGCTCGCGGGCGCCCTGGATGCATTGCTCGACGAGTGCGCGGCCGACGCCGAGGCCGCGCGCCTTCTTCTCCACCTGCAACAGGCGGAGTTTTGCGATCTCGTCCGTGGCCTTGACCAGAAACACCGAGCCGACCGGCTCGCCGCCGGCCTCGGCGATCCAGCAGTGTTCGCGCGCAGCGTCGTAATTCCTGATGAACTGTGCGCAGATCTCGGCGACCAGCGCCTCGTAGCTGATGTCCCAATTGTAGTCCGCGGCATAGGCGGCGCCTTGGCGGGAGATCACCCAGCCCATGTCGCCGACGCGATGGCTGCGGAGCATGACGGCCGCGGGCTGGTTTCGAGGTGGCTCTAGCAAGGCCTCGATGGTCGCCATGGCTTGCGTGAGCCGGGTCGCATCGCCGGGCGAAAGCTGAGCCAGCATTGCGGCGACCTCGTTCTGCGAGCTCTGGTTCAGCTTGGCGAAAGCCTGCCGGCCCTTGGCGGTCAGGCTGAGCTGGTACTGCCTGCGGTCTGCGGGCAGGGGCTTTCGCGTGATCAGCCCCTTCTCGTCGAAACTCTGGACGATGCGGCTGAGATAGCCGGGATCAAGACCGAGCTCGTTTCCGATCTCTTTTGCGGCAAGATCGTCGCGATGGGCGAGCTCGTAGAGCACCCGCGCCTCGCTGAGCGAGAACGGACTCTTGCCGAGGTGCTGGTCGAGCACACCGAGCTTGCGGGTGTAGAAGCGGTTGAAGGCGCGAACCGCCGCGACGTGGTCGTCGGCAGCCTGTTCGGCCACGGCGCTTGATGACGAACCTGTCGATAACATGGGATCACCTCGATATTTGCCATTGTCAATTAATTGATTGACGTTGGCAAGTATCGCTTCAGCCGACCATGACAATCCGGCTGCGCAGCATGGTCCGGGACGACCGGCCGAGCCGCCGGAGCAGCCGCGCCTCGGAATGCCGGGCGTGGGGCGGGTATCCGCCGATCCGGTCGTAATGATCGCGCGCGATCAGCAGCCCTTGATCGCCGAGCGGACCGACGAGCCTGCGCGCCACCGCCCAGAGAACGTCGCGCACTGCGGTATCTGCGTAAGGCGAGCGGGCATAGCGGAACACCGCGGCACGATCCCGGCCGCTGGTGGCGACGGCCTGGATGAACTGGGTGGTTTCCTCGATCCAGCCCGTTTCCAGCACCGCGCCCGCAGGCAGGAACATCAGCCAGGGCGATCGGGCCTGGAGCGCGCCGGCCGCGAGCGCAGCGCCTTGCGAGTGCCCTTCGAAGCCGATGAAACGGCAGCCCGCGACGTCGGCAACGCGCTCGATGACGCCGTTGCGCGTGCCGTCGACCAGAAGCACTTCCCGGATTACGCCGGCTGTGGCGCCGGGCACCAGCGCGGCCAGGGTTGCGACCGCGGTCTGCTCGACACCTTCGGTCGGAATGATGACGCTCAGCATGATTGAGGCTTCAGTTTCCGCACTTCGGGAGAAGCGTAGCGTTGCATGATGTTGTCATAAACCCGTCGCGCTGCCGAGTGCAACTTTCGGAAGGGGCTTCGGCGTGCGATGGTAAACTGCCGCGAGTCATCGCGGCCGAATGTGTCAGGCGCGGGCTGGTAATATTGCCGAATGTTTCGGCACAAGCCGATCCTGACGGTATTAACCGCGAATGCTTCGTGGCGACGTTTCGCTGCCCGGGAGAGACCTTGCATGAACGCCGATCACCTCGCCGTTGGCACCGCGCCAACATCGCCGAAGCAGGAGGCCGCGCCGACCTTGCGGATCCGGGCGCTGATGCTGGGCGACCGCATCAACGCGTCTGGCCTCGAGATCGGCACGCTGGTGTCCTCGACGCCGGCCGCCTTCCGCGTTCATGCCGGCCTTGCCGTGATCTTTCGCTACGGGGTCGTCGTGCTGATCGGGCTGTTGCCGTCGGAGGAGAAGGTCCTCGTCGACAACCTGAAGTCACGCGTGACCGGAGAGTTCAGCCCGCACGAGGAGGAGATCGCGCAGGCGCAGCTCTGCAACGAGGAAGCCGCCGAGACGATCCAGCCGGGCGGGCCGATCTGCCTCGCCAAATTCTCCGACGACCGGCTGCTGCTGGTCGCCGATGCGCTCGCCAAGAGCACGTCGCTGGCGCGCGACGAGCGGCGCGTCGCCGCGGTGTTCGACGTGATCGAGCCGTTTGCACGGGAGCTCGCCGAGCGCGGTCGCACGCCGCAACGGCGCAAGGGCATCCTGCAATTGATCGGCAACGCGCTGCTGGTGCAGCAGCGGGTCGCCGGCCGCGTCGCCGTCGCCGAGAAGCCCGACGTGCTCTGGGAGAAGCCCGAGCTGGACCGGCTCTATTCGCGCCTGGAGGACGAATACGAACTGAAGGAGCGCCTCGACACGCTCGAGCGCAAGCTTGCCGCGGTGTCGGAGACCGCCAACGCGCTGACCGATATCATCGACACCCAGCGCTCGCTCCGCCTGGAGATCGCCGTCGTGGTGCTGATCCTGATCGAGGTCGCGATGGGGACTTTTCAGCTCCTGACCGGCCGCGGTCACTAAGCATGATGAGATCAGGTTTGATTGCTACAACGTAAGCGTGCTCCCTCTCCCGCTTGCGGAGAGGGTGTTTCCCCAACGGGATAACCCCTAGATCAGAGCAGCGCAATGGCGCGCGATCATCATCTCTTCGTTGGTGGGAATGACGAAGACCTCGACCATGCTGCTGCTGCCGTTGATGCGCTCGCGCGCGGCATCGTTGCTTGCGGCGTCGATGCGCACGCCCATCCAGGCGAGACGCTCGCAGATCGCGCCGCGGATGTCCTTGGCATGTTCGCCGATGCCGCCGGTGAAGATCAGGCAGTCCAGACCGCCGAGCGTGGCCGCCATCATCGCGACCTGCTGCGCCGCACGGAAGGTGAAGAGATCCACGGCTTCACGCGCCGCAGCCTCGCGGCTCGCCAGCAGCGTGCGCATGTCCGCAGACAAGCCGGAGACGCCGAAGAGGCCTGACTCGTGATAGAGCAGGTGCTGGACATCCTCGACCGACATGTTCTCGTGCTGTTGCAGATAGAGTAGCACGCCCGGATCGATCGCACCGCAACGCGTGCCCATCACGAGGCCGTCGAGCGGTGTCAGCCCCATCGTGGTGTCGATGCTGCGGCCATCGCGCAAGGCGCAGAGGCTGGCGCCATTGCCGAGATGTGCGATGATTGTGCGCTTGGCGGCGAGCTCCGGCGCGATCTCGGGCAGGCGTCCCGCGACATATTCGAACGAGAGGCCGTGAAAGCCGTAGCGCCTGATCCCACGCGCCTCGAATCGCCGGGGAATGGCGAAGCGGCTCGCCGGCGGCGCCAGGCCGTGGTGGAAGGCGGTGTCGAAACACGCGATCTGCGTCAACTCGGGCCGGATCGCCGCGAGGTTTCGCACCGGCGCGAGGCAGCGCGGCTGGTGCAGCGGCGCCAGCGGCGTCAAGGCCTCCAGTTTCGCAATGATGTCGTCCGTCAGGACCACCGGGCCTGAATAATCCGGACCGCCGTGGACGATGCGATGGCCGACGGCCCGCAGGCTGCGTCCACCGAACCGGCCCTCGATGAAGGCGAGCACGTCCGCGAACAGATGGCCGCCGGCTGCCTCCGGCGCCTGCTTGCTTGTCTCGAACAGGTCTTCGCCTGTAGGGCCCTTCACCACCAGCCGGGGTTTGTCCTCGTGCTCGTCCAGCAGGCCCTTGCAGAGCAGGGCGGGCTCGGCCGCCGCGACATCGAACAGGCCGAACTTGATGCTCGACGATCCCGCGTTGAGGACGAGGACCGTCTCCGACATCGCTAATCGCCGGCCTCGGCCGGCGTGTTGCCGCCGGCGCTGTTTTGCCAGACCCAGTCACGAATCTCAGGCATGTCTTCACCGTGCTCGCGGACATAACGGGAGTGTTCGATCAGTCTGTCGCGGAATTGCTGCTTCACCTGCGCAGCCTTGGTCGCCAGTCCCGGCACGCGTTCGATCGCCTCGATCGCGAGGTGGTAGCGGTCGAGTTCGTTGAGCACGACCATGTCGAAGGGCGTCGTCGTGGTGCCCTCCTCGGCAAAGCCGCGCACATGCATGCCGGCATGGTTGGTGCGGTTATAGGTCAGCCGGTGAATGAGATAGGGATAGCCGTGATAGGCAAAGATGACGGGCTTGTCGCGCGTGAACAGGCTGTCGAAGTCGCGGTCGGACAGGCCGTGCGGATGCTGCTCCCTCGGCTGCAGCGTCATGAGGTCGACGACGTTGACGACGCGGATCTTCAAGTCCGGCAGCGCCTTGCGCAGGAGGTCGACGGCGGCGAGCGTCTCCAGCGTCGGCACGTCTCCGGCGCAGGCCATGACGACGTCGGGCTCGCCCTTTCCGTCCTCCGTTCCCGCCCAGGTCCAGATGCCGATGCCGGCATCGCAATGCGTCGCAGCGTCCTGCATCGACAGCCATTGCGGCGCCGGCTGCTTGCCGGCGACGATCACGTTGATGCGGTTATAGGTGCGCAGGCAGTGGTCGGCGATCCAGAGCAGCGTGTTGGCATCCGGCGGGAAGTAGATGCGGACGATATCGGCCTTCTTGTTGGCGACGAGATCGACGAAACCGGGGTCCTGATGGCTGAAGCCGTTATGGTCCTGGCGCCAGACATGCGAGGTCAGCAGATAATTGAGCGAGGCGATCGGACGCCGCCACGGCAGCTCCCGCGTCACCTTCAGCCATTTGGCGTGCTGGTTGAACATGGAATCCACGATGTGGATGAAGGCCTCGTAGCAGGAGAAGAAGCCGTGCCGTCCCGTGAGCAGATAGCCCTCCAGCCAGCCCTGGCAGAGATGCTCGCTCAGCACCTCCATGACGCGGCCGTCCTGGGCGAGGTGCACGTCGTAAGGCTCGGTGGGCTCCATCCAGACGCGTTCGGTGGCTTCGAACACGGCGTCGAGTCGGTTCGATGCCGTCTCGTCCGGGCCCATGATGCGGAAGTTGCGCGTTTCCGCATTGAGGCGAATGACATCGCGCAGGAATTTGCCGAGCTCGCGCGTCGCTTCCGCAACGACTTCGCCAGGCTGCGGCACGTCCACCGCGAAGCTGCGGAAGTCCGGCAGCTTCAATTCTTTCTTGAGGAGGCCGCCATTGGCGTGCGGGTTGGCGCCCATGCGCCTGTTGCCGTCAGGCGCCAGGGCCTGAAGCTCGGGGACGAGCGCGCCGCTTTCGTCGAACAGCTTCTCGGGTTCATAGCTGCGCAGCCAGTCTTCGAGAATCTTCAGATGCGCCAGGTTTTCACGGCAGCCGGCAACAGGAACCTGATGGGCGCGCCAAAAGCCCTCGACCTTCTTGCCGTCGACCTCCTTCGGGCCGGTCCAGCCCTTGGGGCTGCGCAGCACGATCATCGGCCAGCGCGGCCGCTCGACGGTTGTGCGGCCGTCGCGGGCATGTTGCTGGATCGAGCGGATGCTGGCGAATGCAACGTCGAGCGCATCGGCCATGGCCTGGTGCATCAATTTGGGATCGTCGCCCGTGACGAACAGCGGCTCGTGGCCGAACCCGCGGAAAAGGTCGCGGATCTCCGCGTCCTGCATCCGCCCAAGCACGGTCGGGTTGGCGATCTTGTAGCCGTTGAGATGCAGGATCGGCAGCACCGCCCCGTCATGGGCAGGGTTCAGGAACTTGTTGGAGTGCCAGGACGCAGCGAGCGGGCCGGTCTCGGCCTCGCCGTCGCCGACCACGCAGGCGACGATCAAATCCGGGTTGTCGAATGCGGCGCCATAGGCGTGCACCAGCGCATAGCCGAGCTCGCCGCCTTCGTGAATCGAGCCCGGCGTTTCCGGCGCCGCGTGGCTCGGGATGCCGCCGGGGAAGGAGAACTGCCGAAACAGCTTGCGCAATCCGTCCACGTCGCGCGCAATATCGGGATAGATCTCGCTGTAGCTGCCTTCGAGATAGGTGTTGGCGACCATGCCCGGACCGCCATGGCCGGGACCGCAGACATAGATCACGCTGACATCGAGCGCGCGGATGACGCGGTTGAGGTGGGCATAGATGAAGTTGAGGCCCGGCGTCGTGCCCCAATGTCCGAGCAGACGCGGCTTGATGTGCTCGGGCCGCAGCTGCTCGCGCAGCAGCGGATTGTCGAGCAGGTAAATCTGCCCGACCGAGAGGTAGTTGGCGGCGCGCCAATAGCGATCGAGCAGATCGAGTTCGCTGCTCGCTTCGGCCGTTTTTTGTTGGATTGTCATGTTCCTGCCGACCTTCACTTCGCGATCGTCACCAACCCGGTTCCGGGGCGATCGATCCGTCGGGCATGAAACGGGATGGTCGTGACGGCCGTGTTGCGTGAGGTCAAAGGCAGGCGCGCGAAGTTTGGGCAGCTCTACTGTGCATGGGGTTGTTTTCACGTTTTTGGTTTGTGTTCTTGATTTGTTCCTATGTCGTGCTATCTTGGCTGCATGAGTCCAGCATCCTCTCATGCTCTCAAGCACCCGCCGGTTACGGCGCCCTCCGAGCCGGCGGGTGCGCCTTCAGATTTCCCCGAGCTTGGCGTCGCCATCGACCGCGCGCGACGGCGAGGGCGGGGCGCGCAGTCCAACGCCAGCGGCCGTTACGAGGCCGAGGCGCGCGTCGCTTTCGACGACGGCTGGCAGAGCCTGGACGAGCTGCCGCCGTTCAAGACGAGCGTCGCTATCGACACCTCGCGCAAGGTGATCACACGCAACGATTCCCCCGACATCGGTTTCGACCGCTCGATCAATCCCTATCGCGGCTGCGAGCACGGCTGCGTCTATTGCTTCGCGCGGCCGACCCACGCCTATCTCGGCCTGTCGCCGGGGCTCGACTTCGAGTCGAAACTGTTCGTGAAGCCCGAGGCGCCTTCGCTGCTCGAGAAGGAGCTTGCGGCTCCCGGCTACGAGCCGCGGATGATCGCGATCGGCACCAACACCGATCCCTACCAGCCGATCGAGCGCGAGCGCAAAATCATGCGCGGCATTTTGGAAGTGCTGGAGCGAGCAGGGCATCCCGTCGGCATCGTCACCAAGTCGGCGCTGGTGCTGCGCGACATCGACATTCTCCAGCGGATGGCCAAGCGCAACCTCGCCAAGGTCGCGATCTCGGTCACCTCGCTCGATCCGAAGCTGGCGCGCACCATGGAGCCGCGCGCCTCGACACCGCCGAAGCGGCTGGAGGCGCTGAAGCAGCTCTCGGAGGCCGGCATTCCCACCACGGTGATGGTCGCGCCCGTGATCCCCGCGCTGAACGATTCCGAGATCGAGCGCATCCTCGACGCCGCCGCCCATGCGGGCGTCAAGGAAGCCGCCTATGTGCTGCTGCGGCTGCCGCTGGAGGTGCGCGATCTCTTCCGCGAATGGCTGATGGCGAACTATCCGGACCGCTATCGCCACGTCTTCACCCTGATCCGAGACATGCGCGGCGGGCGCGACTACGACGCCAAATGGGGCGAGCGGATGAAGGGCACCGGACCGATGGCCTGGACCATCGGCCGCCGCTTCGAGATCGCCTGCGAGAGGCTCGGCCTCAACAAGCGGCGCTCCAAGCTGACCATTGATCACTTTGCGCGGCCGAAGCGGAACGGTGATCAGCTCAGCCTGTTTTGAGCGGACACGTGCAAGAGGTGTCGCATGCTCAAGGAACTCACCGTGCCGGTGCCGCGGCTGACCGTCATCACGCTCGGTGTGAACGACATCCGCGCCAGCATCGCCTTCTACGACGCGCTCGGTTTCTCGCGCCGGCTGAAGGGGACCGGCGAGGCGGTTGCGTTCTACGACACCGGCGGCCCGGTGCTCGCGCTTTATCACTGGGATCGCCTCGCGGCGGACGCGTCCTTGGAGGACCAGCCGAGGCCCACGACCTTTCGCGGCATGACGCTTGCCTGGAATTGCGTGACCCGCGAGGAGGTCGACGAGGTGCTGGCCTTCGCCGTCGAGAAGGGGGCCACCTTGCTGAAGGCGGCGCACGCGACCGATTACGGCGGCTATTGCGGCTATTTTGCCGATCCCGATGCACATGTCTGGGAAGTCGTGGTCGCACCCGGCATCGAGCTGGGCGAGGACCGGCGGGTGCATCTGGCGGAGTAGGGTGGGCGGCCTGAATAACGGGAATATCCTGGGTTCCCGGTTGCGCTGGCGAAGCCCCCTGGCGCACGATCCCGGCCATGATTCGGGACCCCTCCGCTAAGACCCCAGCCAAAGCCGCGCCGAAGAACAAGGCTGCGCCGAAGGCTGTGCCCGCCAAGGCGGCAAAGATATCTGCGGCCGATGTTGCGAAGGTTCCTGCCGGTAGGAAAGGCATCATTGCCGTTGCTGCCCCCAACTTCCGCCGCGAGCGCGCGCTGATCAAGCGCGGCGTCTGGCCGGTCGCGGGCTGCGACGAGGCGGGCCGCGGCCCGCTAGCCGGCCCTGTAGTGGCGGCGGCCGTGATTCTCGATCCCGACCGGATTCCCCGCGGCATCGACGATTCCAAGCGCCTGACCGCCGAGGAGCGCGAAAAGCTGTTCGACAAGATCTGCGCCACCGCGCAGGTCTCGGTCGCCGTCGCCTCGCCGGCGCGAATCGACCGCGACAATATCCTGCGCGCCTCGCTGTGGGCGCTGAAGCGCGCCGTGGTGGCCCTGCCCGAGGCGCCCAGGCACGTCTTCGTCGACGGCCGCGACCGGCTCGACACCGCATGCGACTGCGAGGCCGTGATCGGCGGCGACGGTATCGTGCTGTCGATCGCCGCGGCCTCCATCGTCGCCAAGGTCACCCGGGACCGGCTGATGTGCGCGCTGGCGCAGGACTGCCCGGGCTACGGCTTCGAGCAGCACAAGGGCTACGCCGTCCCCGAGCATCTCGACGCGCTCGATCGTCTCGGCCCCTCCATCCACCACCGCAGCTTCTTCGCCCCCGTCGCCGCCGCCCGCGCCAAGCACATGCCCTGGACCGTCGAGCCGGTGCAGGACCTGTTCTCGGTGACCGAGATCGAGGTGCAGGTGGAGGCGAGCGTCGAGATCGACGCTTCCGTAAATCTCTAGCGATCCTCCTACAGTTTTCCCATCCGTCATGGCCGGGCTTGACCCGGCCATCCACGTCTTACCAGCGGCACGAAGAACGTGGATGCGCGGGCCTTCGCCGCGCCGAAGCGGCTTCGGCCGCGCAGGCGGGACAAGCCCGGGCATGACGAACTGCGGCGGTTGCCACAACCCGTGACGCCCTTTATCAAAACAGACGTGAGCAAATGGGGCCGGCTGGACGGGTTGGCTGCACCTTCGGACGTTGCATGCGGTTTACCTCCCTGGTCATCGAGCTCATTCGCGCCCGGCCGCGGCTGATCGTTTGGATTGCGGTGCTGCTGCAGGCCGCGATGTGGCTGTTCGTGGCGCTGGTGTTCTACCGCAGCCCGCCCGGCAATCTCGCGATCCTTCTGGCCTTCGGCAGGGAATACCAGGTCGGCACCGATCTCGGCCCGCCGCTTGCCATCTGGCTCGCCGACATCGCCTATCGCGCCGCCGGCGGCCACATGCTCGGCGTCTATGTGCTCGCCCAGCTCTGCGAGATCGCGACCTTCATCGCGCTCTATCATCTTTCCCGTGCCGTGGTCGGCTCGCAGCAGGCGGTGCTCGCCGTGCTCCTGACCATGACGGTGTTGGCCTTCTCCTCCTCGGCGCTGGACTTCGGCCCGCTGATCCTGGCGCGGCCGCTCTGGGCGCTCTTGCTGCTGCACTCCTGGCAGATCATCGGCCAGCGCCGCGGCAATGCCTGGTTCGCCTGGTCGATCGAAGCCGGCCTCCTGCTGCTGACGACGCCCGCCGCGGTCTTCCTGCTGCTGCTGATCGTCGTCTTCGCGGTTACGACCGCCGGCGGCCGCCGGACGCTGCGCGGGCTCGATCCGCTGTTCGCGCTGATCGTCGTCGCCGTGCTGGCGCTGCCCTATGCGGTCTTTCTGATGCGGGCCGAGACGCTGACGCTGCCGGACTTGCCGCCAGTCGCCGAGCTCAACGCCCGCGCGCTGCATGCGGCCTGGCTGCTCGGTGGCCTCGTGCTGGGGGCGGCTGCGATCCCGGCGCTGACCTTTCTCAACACCGGAATGTTCGCCGGCAAGGGCGAGGAGCCACCGATCATCTACCGCCCGCCGGTCGAGCCGCTCGCGCGCAACTTCGTCTATTTCTTCGCGTTCGCTCTGCCGCTCGGCGCAGTGCTGATCTCCGGCCTGCTGGGGCTCGATTCCGTCGTCGGCGGCCCCGGCGTCGTGCTGATCATGTCGGGGCTTGCCGTGGTCGTCGCGGCCGGCGATCTCATTGCGATGCGCCGCGCGCGCATGCTCCGCATGGTCTGGGCCGCCGCCGTTGCCGCGCCCGCCGCCGGCGTGGTGCTCGCCGTCCTGTTCCTGCCCTGGACGGGCACCAGCGAAATTGCGACCTCGATGCCGGCGCGCGCGATCTCGGACTTCTTCGACGAGAGCTTCGCCCGCCGCACCAACCATCGCCTGCGCGCCGTCGCCGGCGAGACCCAGCTCGCCAGCCTGATCGCGCTCCATTCCGGCCGGCCACATCTGTTCATCGACGCCGCCCCCGGGCGGACGCCGTGGATGAGCCAGACCAAGTTCGGCGAGACCGGCGGCGTCGTGGTCTGGCGCGCCTCCGATACCGCCGGCACCCCGCCGCCGGAGATCCTCCAGCGCTTCCCCGGCATCGTGCCGGAAGTGCCGCGCGCCTTCGAATGGCTGGTGACCGGCCGCCAGCAGCTCCTGCGCATCGGCTGGGCCATCGTGCGGCCGAAGGGGACGTAGGTCGGTGTCATTCCGGGGCGGGGCGAAGCCGCGAGCCCGGAATCCATTCATCCACCAACTCTGCCGCTCGATGGATTCCGGGCTCTCGCTTCGCGATCCCCGGAATGACGGCGTGGGTGTGGTTACACCGCGCCTTGCGTCAGCACCTTCGCGATCGCCCGCAGATCCTGCCAGGCCAGCCGCTTGTAAGCCGGCGAGCGCAAGAGGTAGGCCGGGTGAAACGTCGGCAGCGCGCGGATCACCCGCTGGCCGGTGTCGTAGTCGAACCAGCGCCCGCGCGTGCGCATGATGCCTTCGCGCGTCGACAGCAGCGTCTGTGTCGAAGGATTGCCAAGCGTCACCAGCACGTCGGGGTTCACCAATTCGATCTGGCGCTGGATGAAGGGCAGGCAGATTTGCGTCTCCTGCGGCGTCGGCGTGCGGTTGCCGGGCGGCCGCCAGGGAATGACGTTGGCGATGTAGGCGGTGGTACGGTTGAGGCCGATGGCCCCTAACATCAGATCGAGCAGCTTGCCGCTGCGCCCGACGAAAGGCAGTCCCTCGATGTCCTCGTCGCGGCCCGGCGCCTCGCCGACGAACATGATGCGCGCCTGCGGGTTGCCGTCGGCAAACACCAGCCGCGTCGCGGTGTGCTTCAACGCGCAGCCCTCGAAATTCTGCATCAGCTCGCGCAGCGCCTCCAGGGTCGGCGCGGTGCGCGCGGCCTCGCGTGCCGAGGCGATGGCGACGTCCGGTGCAGGCGCGGCTTCGCCGCGCATGACCGCGGGCGCTGCGACCGGCCGCGGCGCTTCGGCTGGCGGGGCCGCGCGCGGGCTGGGTGGCGGCGCATCGATTTCCGCCAGGCGGTCTATCGGTTCCTCCGCGAGCGTGCAGTCGACACCGGCCTCCAGATAGAAGGCGAGCAGCTCTCGGACGGTGGGTGCGGGTTCGGGGATCATGGGAAAGTCTGACTTTTATAGCATAGCGTTTTCAAGCGAAGTGGACACCGGTTCGCGTGAAGAAAACGCGTCAAAAAATGATCAGGACCTTCCCGGTTCTGGCGTACCAGAACCGGGGAGGTCCTGCTTGGACGGCCTTGCATCCCGGCGGAACGCGATTCCGAGGTTGTCCTACCCGGAAAAATCGGAAACAAGAGGGCGCAAACGACCAAGGACCGTCTCAAGGGCTGAGATCAGATGAGCACCGAAGAACTTCCCCCGCGCGAATCCATGGAATTCGACGTCGTCATCGTCGGCGCCGGCCCGTCGGGTCTGTCGGCCGCGATCCGGCTCAAGCAGCTCAACGCCGAGCTCAACGTCGTCGTGGTGGAGAAGGGCTCCGAGGTTGGTGCGCACATCCTCTCGGGCGCCGTGATCGATCCCGCGGGCCTCGACAAGCTGATCCCGGACTGGCGCGAGGATGCCGATTGCCCGCTGAAGACGCAGGTCAAGGACGACCGCTTCTACTGGATGACCGGCGGCGGCGCGATCAAGCTGCCGGGCTTCATCATGCCGCCGCTGATGCACAATCATCACTGCTACATCGGCTCGCTCGGCAATGTCTGCCGCTGGCTGGCGCGCAAGGCCGAGGCGCTTGGCGTCGAGATCTATCCGGGCTTTGCGGCGGCCGAGGTGCTCTATGACGAGGAGGGCAAGGTCAAGGGCATCGCCACCGGCGACATGGGCATCGGCCGTGACGGCAAGCCAAAGGATTCCTTCACCCGCGGCATGGAATTGCTCGGCAAGTACACGCTGTTCGCCGAAGGCGCCCGCGGCAGCCTGACCAAGCAGCTCATCAACAAGTTCGCGCTCGACGCCAAGAGCGAGCCGCCGAAGTTCGGCATCGGCCTCAAGGAGGTCTGGCAGATCGATCCCGCCAAGCACCAGAAGGGCTTGATCCAGCATTCATTCGGCTGGCCGCTTGACCTCAAGACCGGTGGCGGCTCGTTCCTTTATCACTACGACGACAATCTCGTCGCCGTCGGCTTCGTCGTGCATCTGAACTACGACGATCCCTATCTGTCCCCATTCGACGAATTCCAGCGCTTCAAGACCCATCCCTCGATCCGCGGCACCTTCGAAGGCGCCAAGCGGCTCGCCTACGGCGCGCGCGCGATCACCGAGGGCGGCTATCAGTCGGTGCCGAAGCTGAGCTTCCCCGGCGGCGCGCTGATCGGCTGCGCGGCCGGCTTCGTCAACGTGCCGCGCATCAAGGGCGTGCACAATGCGATGGGCACCGGCATGCTGGCTGCCGAACATGTTGCGGCCGCGCTCGCCGCCGACCGCGCCAATGACGAGCTCGTCGAATACGAGAACGCCTGGCGTTCCTCATCGGTCGGCAAGGACCTGTTCCTGGTCCGCAACGTCAAGCCATTGTGGTCGAAGTTCGGCACCGTGCTCGGCGTCGCGCTGGGCGGCTTCGACATGTGGTGCAATACGCTGTTCGGCGCCTCACTGTTTGGCACGCAGTCGCACGTCAAGCCCGACCGCGCCACGCTCGATTCGGCCAAGAGCCACGCGCCCAGGAACTACCCGAAGCCCGACGGCAAGATCACGTTCGACAAGCTGTCCTCGGTGTTTTTGTCCAACACCAATCACGAGGAGGACCAGCCGATCCATCTGAAGGTCACGGACATGAACCTCCAGAAGACGTCCGAGCACGACGTCTATGCCGGCCCCTCGAACCGCTATTGCCCGGCTGGCGTCTATGAATGGATCGAGGAGGGCTCCGGCCCGCGCTTCCAGATCAACGCCCAGAACTGCGTTCACTGCAAGACCTGTGACGTGAAGGATCCCAACGGCAACATCACCTGGGTTCCCCCGGAGGGCGGCGGCGGCCCGAACTACGAGGCGATGTGAGGACATCGCAGGTGACCAGGCGCACGTTCCCGTGAGGACGGGGCTGCGGCGACCCGCCGCGGCCACGATAAGGCCATAGTGGCGGCGTCTTGGGGCGCTGGCGCGGTTTCAATGGGCCGGTTTGGGCGTGCGGAGGGGATCTTCCCGGGTCCGAATCCTTGCGGCGAAGCGCCAAAAGCGGCATTGTCGGCCTGACGGTTCCGGGCCCGGATGTCACCGGCCGCGTTCGCTTGCGATACGGTCTTCTGCTGCAAACCCAGGCACCACCCAACTCAAGGCGAGCCCTGATGTTTTCAAATCGTTTCAACCGCTGGACTGCTGCCGCCATCGCCCTCATGGGCACCGCGATCGCGACGGTCCCCGGCGCGGTCCTGGCGCAGACGCCGGATCATCCGGAAAACACGGCGGCGCAATTTCCGACGCGAAACGATCTGAAGTCGCTCACCGGCGCCGGCAGCTATCTCGCCGCCCGCCATGCTAGCGTTGAGCGCGACGCGACCTCGGCCGCCGCATTCTACCGTTCGGCGCTCCGCACCGATCCCAAGAACAACGAGCTGCTCGACCGTGCCTTCATCTCGTCGGTCGCCGACGGCGACATCGAGGAGGCGGTCAAGCTCGCCGAGCGCATCCTCACCATCGACAAGACCAACCGCGTCGCCCGTCTCGTCGTCGGCGTGCACGATCTCAAGCTGAAGAAGTACGTCGCGGCGCAGACCAACATCAACCAGTCGATCCGTGGTCCGATCACCGATCTCGTCGCCACGCTGCTGTCGGGCTGGGCCGCCTATGGTGCGGGCGATGCCAAGGGTGGTGTCGCCACCATCGACAAGCTGACAGGTCCGGAATGGTATCCGCTGTTCAAGGATCTCCACACCGGCATGATCCTGGAGCTCTCCGGCAAGGAGAAGGACGCCGGCACGCGCTTCGAGCGCGCCTACAAGCTCGACGATTCCATGCTGCGCGTGACCGAGGCCTATGCGCGCTGGCTGTCGCGCAACAAGGATTCCGCCGCGGCCACCAATGTCTATCAGGCCTTCGACAAGAAGCTCGCACGCCATCCGCTGATCCAGGAAGGCCTGCGCGAGACCAAGGCCGGCAAGAAGATGCCGCCGTTGGTCGATTCCGCGCAGGCCGGCGCCGCCGAAGCGCTCTACGGCATCGGCGCGACGCTGACCCGCCGCGGTGGCGAGGATCTGGCGCTGGTCTATCTCCAGCTCTCGCTCTACCTGCAGCCGACGCATCCGCTGGCACTGCTGTCGCTCGCCGATCTCTACGAATCAGTCAAGCGGCCGAAGATGGCGATCAAGGTCTACGAGCGCGTCCCCGCCAACTCGCCGCTCAAGCGCAACGCGCAGATTCAGCTCGCCATCGATCTCGATTCCGCCGACCGCACCGACGAGGCGATTAAGATCCTCAAGGGCGTCACCTCGGAGGATCCCAAGGACCTCGAAGCCATCATGGCGCTCGGCAACATCGAGCGCGGCCGCAAGCGGTTCGGCGATTGCGGCGCGACCTATTCACGAGGCATCGAGGTGCTGCCGCCCGGCAACGACAAGGCCAACAGCGTCTGGTACTATTATCGCGGCATCTGCCAGGAGCGCTCCAAGCAATGGGCCAAGGCCGAGGCCGACATGAAGAAGGCGCTGGAGCTGCAGCCCGATCAGCCGCACGTCCTCAACTATCTCGGCTATTCCTGGATCGACCAGGGCGTGAATCTCGACGAAGGCATGAAGATGATCAAGCGGGCCGTCGAGCAGCGTCCCGACGACGGCTACATCGTCGATTCCCTCGGCTGGGCCTATTACCGCATCGGCAATTTCGAGGAGGCAGTGAAGAACCTCGAACGCGCGATCGATCTCAAGCCCGAGGATCCGACCATCAACGACCACCTCGGCGACGCCTATTGGCGCGTCGGCCGCACGCTGGAGGCAAAATTCCAGTGGTCGCATGCGCGCGATCTCAAGCCCGAGCCGGAAGAGCTGCCGAAGATCGAGGCCAAGATCGCCAACGGCCTTCCCGACGACAATTCGAACTCTTCTGCGGCGCAGGCCGAAAAGAAGAAGGACGACGGCAGGGGCGGCTAAGCTAGGCGCATGATCCGGAAAAGTGTGGAGCGGTTTTCCGATCAGATCATGCGCAAACAAGTGAGTCTTGGGGGCTGATCGCCAATGTCGGCGTTGATTGAAGAGGGACGGGCGAAGGTCAATTTGAGCCTTCGCGTCGTCGGCCGTCGTGCCGATGGTTATCATGATCTCGAAAGCGTGGTCGCGTTTGCCGACTGCGCCGACCGGCTCACCTTGGAGCCGGGCGGGGAGCTGAAGCTCACCACGACTGGGCCGCTGGCTGCCGCCTGCGGCCACACAGCCGACAATCTCGTGCTCAAGGCCGCCAAGCTCCTTGCCGAGGCGATCCCTGGCCTGCAGCTGGGCGCCTTCGCGCTCGACAAGGTGCTCCCTGTTGCAGCCGGCATCGGCGGCGGCTCGGCGGATGCCGCGGCCGCGCTGCGGCTCCTGGCGCGTCTCAACGATCTGTCGCTCGATGATCCCCGCATTCAGAAGGTCGCGCTCGCAACCGGCGCCGACGTGCCGGTGTGCCTCCTCTCGCGCGCCTGCGACATGACCGGCGTCGGCGAGCAGCTGCTGCCGCTCGCGCTGCCGAGCATGCCTTGCGTCATGGTCAATCCGCGTGTGCCTGTCGCCACCAAGGACGTGTTCCAGGCGCTGGGCCTGCGCAACGGCGAGCTCCTGGTCGGCGTCACCGACGTCATCCGCGCACCGGCCTGGCCCGGCGAAGGCGGCTCGATTTCCGATTGGGTCGAGGTTCTCGACACGGTCGCCAACGATCTCGAAGCACCCGCGCTGCGGATCGAGCCTGTGATCGGCGAGGTGCTGGACGCCTTGCGCGATTCCGCCGGCGTCAAGCTCGCCCGCATGTCCGGCTCGGGCGCGACGTGCTTTGCGATCTACGGCGCATCTGAGGAGGCACATGCCGCGGCCGAAACGATCCGGCGCGATCACCCCGCCTGGTGGGTGCATGCGGGCACGTTGAGCTAGCCTTCGTCCTCGTTGAGCTCGAGAAACCGCCGGATCTCACCCAACACCTCCTGCGGCTTGTCGTGCTGCAGCCAGTGTCCCGCCCCGGCAATAGTCTTAACGCGCGCGTTCTGGAAGTATCGCTCCAGGCCGGCGGAGCGAGCGCCCGCTAGAAAGCTTTCGCCGGCATTGAGCAGCAGCGTCGGGCACGTGATCCGCGACCACAGCTCGATGTGATCGTCGGGCCAGAGCCGATGTGGCGCGGAGGCGCGCTGATAGGGATCGAATTTCCAGCTGTAGCTGCCGTCCTCGTTCTGCCGCGCGCCATGCCTGGCGAGATGCAGCGCGAGGTCCCGTGACAGGCGCTTGTTGTGAAGCACCATCTGCGCGGCCGCGTCCTCGAGGCTCGGATAGCGGCGCGGGGTGCGGTCGTGGAGCTTGTCGAGCTGGCCAACCCATCTGCCGATGCGCTCATGCGCCGGCGGCTTCGGTGTGTCCGGCAACATGGTCACGCCGTCGAGGACGACGAGCCTCGTGACCTGTTCCGGGAATGCGCCCGAAAAGATCAGGCTCACCATGCCGCCCATCGAATGGCCGATCAGGGTGACCTGAGGCGCTGCGATGCTGCGAACCAGCTGCGCGAGATCGTACACGTATTCTGTCAGCGCGTAGCTGCCGCCTCTCGTCCAGTCGGAATCGCCGTGACCACGCAGGTCGGGCGCGACGACGCGAAAATGCGGTTGCAGCGAGCGCGCGATGTGATCCCAGCTGCGGCAATGATCGCGGCCGCCGTGCACCAGGATGGCGACCGGTGCACCCTCGTTGCCCCAGTCGGCGTAGTGCAGCCGCAGGCCGTGCGATTCATAGAAGCGGCTTTGCGGGGCGCTAGCCATTGGCCGGCCGCCGCGCCAGGGCGAGCGAGAGGCCGAGGCCCGCGATGAAGACGCCGGAGCCCTGCGTGAGGCGACGCATCAGAAGCGGCCGTCCGGTCAGCTGCGCGCGCGTCGCGGAGGCCATCAGCACCACCACGACATCGGCGAGCGTGTTCAGGGCCACGGAGATCGCACCCAGCAGGATGAATTGCAGCGTCGGGTTCGAGTCCGACGGATCGAGAAACTGTGGAATGAAGGCGAGGAAGAATGCCGCGGTCTTCGGATTGAGCGCTTCGACCAGCACGCCGTCGCGAAACGCGCGCTGGTCGCCGATCGGCTCGCTCCCGAGCGACAGGTTGTTGCCGGCGCTGCGAAACGTCTTGATGCCGAGCCAGACCAGATAGAGCGCGCCGACAAACTTCACGGCGGCAAACAGCTCCGCGCTGGCCAAGATGATGGCGGAGATGCCGAGGCTGCCCGCGACCACATGAACCAGTCCGCCCAGCGCCGTGCCCGCGGTCGAGGCGAAGCCGCTGCCACGCCCCTCCGACAAGGTTCGCGCCGCGACGTAAAAAATGCCAGGGCCGGGAACGGCGGCAATGAGGAGAGCTGCGGCCAGGAACAGCCAGAAATTCGTTTCGATCATGCCGTTTTCGTAGCGGAGCCGGCGGCGATTGCAAGACCTCTTGCTTAGCCCAGCCGGCGCAGGATCACGCTGGCATTGACCCCGCCGAAGCCGAACCCGTTGGAGATGGCATGCTGCATCGGCATTGGCCGCGCGCTGCCTGCGACGATATCGATGCCTTCGGCGCCCGCATCGGGGTTTTCGAGATTGAGCGTGGGCGGCGCGATCTGGTCGCGCAACGCGAGCACGGTGAAGACCGCTTCCAGCCCGCCGGCGGCGCCGAGCAGGTGACCCGTGGCCGATTTGGTCGCGCTCACGGCAATGCCGCGGTTGCGGCCGAACAGCGCGCCGATGGCGGCGAGCTCGCTTTCGTCGCCGGCCGGTGTCGAGGTCGCGTGCGCGTTCAGGTGCTGCACATCCGCGGGCGCAAGCTTGGCCTGCCGAAGCGCGATCTCCATGGCGCGGCGGGCACCATCGCCATCGGGCGGCCCCGAGGTCATGTGATAGGCGTCCGCGGTCGTGCCGTAGCCGACGATCTCGGCGATCGGCGTCGCGCCGCGCGCCTGCGCATGCTCCAGCGCCTCGATTACCAGGATGCCGGCGCCTTCGCCCATTACGAAACCGTCGCGGTTGCGATCGAACGGACGCGAGGCGCGCGCAGGCTCGTCGTTGAAGCCGCTCGACAGCGCGCGAGCGGCCGCAAAGCCGCCGAGGCTGACGATGTCGATGCAGGCCTCCGCGCCGCCGCAGATCGCAACGTCCGCTTCGCCTGACCGGATCATGCGCGCGGCATCGCCGATCGCCTGCACGCCGGCGGCGCAGGCCGTGACGGGCGTGCCCAGCGCGCCCTTGTAGCCGTATTTGATCGAGATGTGGCCGGCGGCGAGATTGGCGAGGAACGAGGGGATCGTGAACGGCGACAGCCGGCGCGCGCCGCGCTGCGCGGTGATGCGCACCGCCTCCGCCATCGCAGGAAAGCCGCCGACGCCGGAGGCGATGATCGTCGCGGTGCGCTCGAGCGCGCCAGCATCCTGCGGTGTCCATTTGGCTTGCGCGACGGCTTCTGCCGTCGCGAGCAGCGCGAACAGGATGAAGCGGTCCATCTTGCGCTGATCCTTGGGCGCGGCAGCCTGCGCCGGATCGAAACCGCCTTCGGCATCATCGGCCTTGTCGGGCACGAGGCCTGCAATGCGCGCGGGCAGCGCCTCTGCCCATTCCGGCAACGGGCGCAGCCCGCTTTGCCCGGCCAGCAGCCGCCGCCACGTCAATTCGACGCCGCAGCCAAGCGGCGACACCGCGCCCATTCCCGTCACGACGATACGACGCATGTCAGTCTCCAGCCGGCGCGACGGCCGGGTTCATGGCCTTGAGCGAAGCAAGCCGTGCGCGCATGCCGCGGCTGGCGCGGGGACCTGCGACGACGACCGCATTGGCGAGCGTGATCGGGCGCTTGTCGGCGGCATCGACCACAATCGGCTCGAGCGGGCGGACGTCGCTCCGGTTCGCCAGCAGGATGGATTCGCCTTTCGGAGCCAGATGCTTGTTGCCCCAGGCGAGCAGCGTAGCGATCACGGGGAAGAAATCCCGCGCCTTGTCCGTCAGCACATATTCGTAGCGCGGCGGGCGCTCCTGATAGCGGCGACGCGCGAACATGCCGCTTTCGGTCAGATGCGCCAGCCGCCGCGACAGGATGTTGGGCGCAATGCCGAGGCCTTGCGAGAACTCGTCGAACTTCGTCGCACCCTGAAATGCATCGCGCAGAATCAGGATGCTCCACCATTCGCCGACCGTTTCCACCGCGCGGCCGACCGGGCATTCCAGGATCGAAGGGGATTTGGGCTGCATGGCGGGCAAGGTAGGTCAGTAACTTGCAAAATGCAAGTGACCGCGCGGGGAGCCATGTGGAGCGAGTGAGGCTGGATTCTGCTGGTGAGATGAAGCGCGCTCTCGTGCCCCGGACGCAGCGCAGCGCCCCCTAGCGGTGCGCTGCAGAGCCGGGGCCCATATTGATCATGATTGCGGATGTCGCATGGGTCCCGGCTCTGCGCAGCAGCGTTTCACGCTCCAGCGCGTCCGGGACACGAGAGCGAGCGGTGCCGTCGCGGCTACTCCGCCATTGCGAGCGCAGCGAAGCAATCCAGATTGTCTCCGCGGCGGGATTCTGGATTGCTTCGCTACGCTCGCAATGACAGGTGCAGGGAGCGCGCAAAGCGTGAGCGTCAGTCGCCTAATGCGACCTTGCCAAGCAGAACGCCACGACCTGCTCCAGCGCGCTCTTCATCGGCGAGGGCGGGAACAGCGCCAGCGCATCCACGGCCATGGCGCCGTAGTGCTGGGCGCGGATCAGCGTGTCCTCGAGCGCGCGGTGCTTGTTCATCAGGCCGATGGCGTGATCGAGATCGGAATCGCCGATCTCGCCGCGCTCGAGCGCGCGGATCCAGAAGGCGCGCTCGGTGTCGTTGCCGCGGCGGAAGGCGAGCACGACGGGCAGCGTGATCTTGCCTTCGCGGAAATCATCGCCGGTGTTCTTGCCGAGCTTGGCGCTCTTGCCGCCATAGTCGAGCACGTCGTCGACGAGCTGGAAGGCGATGCCGAGATTCATGCCGACCGAGCGGCAGGCAGTCTGCTCCGCCTTCGGGCGGTTCGCGATCACGGGGCCGACCTCGCAGGCGGCGGCGAACAATTCGGCGGTCTTGCCGCGGATCACGGCGAGATATTCGTCCTCGGTGGTGGCGGTGTTCTTGGCGGCGGCGAGCTGCATCACCTCGCCCTCGGCGATGGTGGCGGCGGCAGCAGAGAGGATGTCGAGCGCGCGCAGCGAGCCGACCTCGACCATCATGCGGAAGGCTTGGCCGAGCAGGAAGTCGCCGACCAGCACGCTGGCCTCATTGCCCCAGAGCATGCGCGCCGACAGCTTGCCGCGGCGCATCTCGCTCTCGTCGACCACGTCGTCATGCAGGAGCGTCGCGGTGTGCATGAACTCGACGCTGGCAGCTAGCTTGATGTGGCCGTCACCGGTGTAGCCGGCGAGATTGGCCATGGCGAGCGTCAGCATCGGGCGCAGGCGCTTGCCGCCCGAGGAGATCAAGTGGTTGGCCACTTCAGGGATCATGGTCACGTCGGAGCCGGTCCGCGACAGGATCGTGGCATTGACGCGCTCCATGTCGGGAGCGACAAGGGCAACCAGCTCTTCGATCGACGCGCCGGGAGTTTCGAAAGGTACGATGACGGCCACGCCGGTCTCCAATATTTGCCCCGGAAGGGCTATTCTGATGGAAATACAATAGAAACTGGCGGCGGATGCGGCAAGGGCCGCGGAACCATTGATATTTGCCGCGTTAGCCACTTTCAGGCAGGAGACCTCCGTTTTGCGTGAACTGGTTCGGACCAACGATATGGTGCTGGTGTCGGCGATTGGCGCGCTGCTCGACGGCGCCAACATCCATCATCTGGTGCTGGACCAGAACATGAGCATCATCGAGGGGTCTCTCGGCATTCTGCCGCGGCGGATCCTGGTTCATGAGGACGACGCCGAGGAAGCCAGGGCGCTCCTCACCGAGGCAGGCCTCAGCCACGAACTGCGCGGCGATGATTGAGGCCGCGGATATTACCGAGGACGCGTTTCTCGGCGGGCAGTTGCGCTTGATGCAGAAGCGGTCAGGCCACCGCGCCGGGCACGACGCCATCCTGCTGGCAGCAGCGACCGACGCTAAGGCGGGTGACCGCGTGGTCGAGCTTGGCGCCGGCGTCGGCACGGCGGGCCTTGCGCTGGCGCGGCGCGTCGCGGGGATCAGGCTCAGCCTGGTCGAGATCGATCCGGAACTGGCGCAGCTCGCACGGGCCAACGCCGCCGCGAACGCGATTCCCGCCGAGGTCATCGTGCTCGACGTCACCGCCGACGCGCAGGCGTTTGCAGCGAACGGACTTCTGCCCGACAGTTCCGACGCCGTATTGATGAACCCGCCCTTCAACGACCCCGCACGCCATCGCGGCTCGCCGGATCAGGCGCGCCACACCGCGCATGTGGCGAGGGAGGAGACGCTGCATGCGTGGGTGCATGCAGCCCGGCGCATTCTCCGATCGAGCGGCGTGCTGACCCTGATCTGGCGCGCGGACGGAATTGGCGACGTCGTGGCAGCGCTGTCACGCGGCTTCGGCAGCCTCGCGATCCTGCCGGTTCATGGCGAAGCGGGAAAGCCTGCCATCCGGGTGGTGGTGCGCGCAGTCAAAGGCGGCCGGGCACCGACGCAATTGCTGCCGGGCCTCATGCTCAACGAGGAGTCAAACGTGCCGAAGAAAGAGGTGAAGGATATTCTGGAGGGGAGGGCGGCGTTGCCGCTGGCGAGGCCGTGACGGCTTATTGCGGAAGCGATTCCGTCTGCTGCTCTTGCGGCGACGTAAAGCGAAGCGCCGTGAAAAGCGCACCGATCAGCAGCAACAGCAGATAGATCTTCATGGCGTTTCCTTCCGCTGCCTATTGCAGCTTCCCAACGCGGATTCTGCAAAACACGTTCCTGGCACTTTCAATGACACTCGCGTGATAAGAAATGGTTAATCAGAGGTAAGGCCATGGCCGAACAATTGAACGATCGAGAGAGTTCCGGCCTGGCCGACAAGCTCATGCAATATCTGCCGGCGCGCTTTCGTCCCGGCACGGCGGTCGTGCCGGTGGTGCGGCTGTCCGGTGTGATCGGTGCGGTGACGCCGCTGCGTCCGGGCTTGACGCTTGCCGGCGTCGCGCGGGTGCTCGAGCGCGCGTTTTCCTATCGGCACGCCAAGGCCGTGGCGCTGGTGATCAACTCGCCCGGCGGTTCGCCGGTGCAGTCGCGCCAGATCTACTTGCGCATCAAGCAGCTCGCCGCGGAGAAGAAGCTGCCGGTGCTCGTGTTCGTCGAGGACGTTGCGGCCTCCGGTGGTTACATGATCGCCTGCGCGGGTGACGAGATCATCTGCGATCCCTCCTCGATCCTCGGCTCGATCGGCGTGGTCGGCGGCAGTTTCGGTTTTCAGGAGGCGATCAGGCGGCTCGGCATCGAGCGGCGCCTCTACACCTCGGGCGAGCACAAGGCGATGCTCGACCCGTTTCTTCCGGAAAACCCGGATGACGTCATGAGGCTGAAGGCGATCCAGCGCGAGATCCACCAGATCTTCATCGCGCTGGTCAAGGAAAGCCGCGGCGCCCGGCTGAAGGGAGCGGACGACACGCTGTTCACGGGCGAATACTGGGCGGGGGACAGCGCGATCGCGCTGGGGCTCGCCGACAGCATCGGCGATCTCCGCTCAACTCTTCGTGCCCGTTATGGTGAGAAGGTTCTCACCCCCGTGATCGCGCAGCCGACCGGGCTGCTCTCCGGCCTTTTGGGCCGGAAATCGCCCGGCGCGGGGCAGCTTTCGGCCCTGGAATCAATGGCCGGGCTGCCGGACGAGCTGATCTCGGCGGTCGAGACGCGGGCGATTTGGGCGAAATTCGGGTTCTAGGTCTCGCGCTCCCGCGCCATTTCGCCCGGGCGGCGCCGATTGCGGCGCAGGTCCATCTGCGCAAGAATGCTGGTGGGGGCTGAGCATGAGACGAGGATCGACCGATGCCGCCGTTCGTCGCTTTCGCGGGCGTCCTGGGCGGGCTTGCCGTGGTCCGCTGGGCCTACAAGACCGCCATCCGGATCAACCAGGAGCTGGAGGAGATGCGCCTGTCGCGCGTCACCGAGGCCGCTCCTATGGGGGACATTAAGACGCTGAAGCGTGATCCCGTGACCGGAGCTTACCGGCCGGGTTAGAGCACACCTCCACGCGTTCGTCATTCCGGGGCTCGCGAAGCGAGAACCCGGAATCCATCGAACCACGGAGTGAGCGGCGCAATGGATTCCGGGCTCGCCCTGCGGGCGCCCCGGAATGACGCCCGAATCCGCCCCCTTCGCCTTGATTCCCATCCCCGCCGTCGATACGGTCCCGCGCGATTCAAAACCCCCCGCGAGAGCCCGATCTGACGATGGACGCCTCATTGCCCGCCCATATGCGCCCGGAACGTTCGTTCCAGGGCTTCATCCTCGCGCTCCAGCGGTTCTGGGCCGAGCAGGGCTGCGTGATCCTGCAGCCCTACGATATGGAAATGGGCGCGGGCACCTTCCATCCGGCGACCACGCTGCGCGCGCTCGGGCCAAAGCCGTGGAACGCCGCCTATGTGCAGCCCTCGCGCCGGCCCAAGGACGGCCGTTACGGCGAGAACCCGAACCGGATGCAGCACTATTACCAGTTCCAGGTGATCATGAAGCCGTCGCCGCCGAACCTTCAGGAGTTGTACCTGAAGTCGCTCGCCGCGATCGGCATCGATTCCGCCGTTCACGACATCCGCTTCGTCGAGGACGATTGGGAGAGCCCGACCTTGGGCGCCTGGGGCCTCGGGTGGGAATGCTGGTGCGACGGCATGGAAGTCAGCCAGTTCACTTACTTTCAGCAGGTCGCCGGCTTCGAATGCGTGCCGGTCGCGGGCGAGCTCACCTACGGGCTCGAGCGTCTCGCGATGTATGTGCAAGGCGTCGACCGAGTCTACGACCTCAACTTCAACGGCCGCGACGGTGACCAGAAGGTCACCTATGGCGACGTGTTCCTGCAGGCCGAGCAGGAATATTCGCGGCATAATTTCGAATATGCCGACACCACGATGTTGTTCGAGCAGTTCAGGATGGCGGAGGCGGCCTGCAAAAAATATCTCGACGCGGGCTGGCGCGACGGCGGCAACCGGAAACAGCATCTGATGGCGCTGCCGGCCTATGACCAGTGCATCAAGGCGAGCCACGTCTTCAACCTGCTCGATGCCCGCGGCGTGATCTCCGTGACCGAACGGCAGAGCTACATTCTGCGCGTGCGCGAGTTGGCAAAAGCGTGCGGCGAGGCCTGGATCCACACTGAAGCGGGCGGAGCGGCCTGATGCCCGATCTTTTGCTTGAACTGTTTTCCGAAGAAATTCCCGCGCGCATGCAGGCGAAGGCGGCGGACGATCTGCGCCGCATGGTCACCGACAAGCTGGTTGCCGAAGGCTTGGTCTATGAGGGCGCAAAGGCGTTCGCGACGCCGCGCCGCCTTGCGCTCACCGTGCACGGCATCCCAGCGCGCCAGCCGGACCTGAAGACCGAGCGCCGTGGACCCAAGGTCGGCGCGCCCGATGCGGCCGTGCAGGGCTTCCTGAAGGCTACCGGTTTGAAGTCGCTGGACGAAGCAAAAATCCAGCGCGACCCCAAGGGTGATTTCTACATCGGCTTGATTGAGAAGCCCGGCCGCGACGCGATCGACGTGCTCGCGGAAATTCTGCCTGTCATCATCCGCACCTTCCCCTGGCCCAAATCGATGCGCTGGGGCGCGCGCTCGGGCAAGCCCGGCTCGCTGAACTGGGTGCGTCCGCTGCACGCGATCACCGCGACCTTCGGCCCCGAGACCGAAGAGCCCGATGTCGTGAAATTCGAGGTCGACGGCATCGAGAGCGGCCAGACCACTTACGGTCATCGCTTCCTTGCGCCGGCGCCGATCTCCGTGCGCCGCTTCGAGGACTACGACGCTAAGCTTCTTGCAGCAAAAGTCGTGCTCGACCCCGAGCGCCGCAAGGACGCCATCCTCACCGACGCCAAGCAGCTCGCCTTCGCGCAAGGTTTTGAGCTGGTCGAGGACCAGAATCTGCTCGAGGAGGTCGCCGGCCTCGTCGAGTGGCCGGTCGTGCTGATGGGCTCGTTCGAGCCGGAATTCTTGAAGACTCCCGACGAAGTCATCCGCGCCACCATCCGCAACAACCAGAAGTGTTTCGTGGTGCGCGACCCCAAGACGGGCAAGCTCGCCAGCAAGTTCATCCTCGTCGCCAATATCGAGGCGACCGATGGTGGTGCGACCATCATCGCCGGCAACGAGCGCGTGATCCGCGCGCGGCTGTCGGATGCGAAGTTCTTCTACGAGACCGACCTCAAGACCAAGCTCGAGGGCCGGCTGCCGAAGTTCGATCAGATCGTGTTTCACGAGAAGCTCGGGACGCAGGCGGAACGCATCAAGCGCATCGAGCGGCTGGCCGCCGAGATCGCGCCGCTGGTCGGCGCCGATGTCGCCAAGGCGACGCGCGCGGCGCATCTGGCAAAGGCAGATCTGCTGACGGAAGTCGTCGGCGAATTCCCGGAAGTGCAGGGCCTGATGGGCAAATACTATGCGCTGGCTCAGGGCGAAGACGCCTCCGTCGCAGCGGCCTGCGAGGAGCACTACAAGCCGCAAGGGCCTGCTGATCGCGTTCCGACCGATCCGGTCAGCGTCGTGGTGGCGCTCGCGGACAAGATCGATACCCTGGTTGGGTTCTGGGCGATCGACGAGAAGCCGACGGGCAGCAAGGACCCCTATGCGCTGCGTCGTGCGGCGCTGGGTGTGATCAGGCTGATCGCCGAGAACGCGCTGCGTCTGTCGCTCATGAAGGTGGCGGGATCAGCGCTCGCCGGCTTGTCCGTGAAGCCGGCCGATGCCTCGAAGCTTCCGAGCGATCTGCTGGCCTTCTTCGCCGATCGCCTCAAGGTCCAGCTCCGCGAGCAGGGCGCGCGCCACGATCTCGTCGATGCCGTGTTCGCGCTCGGCGGCCAGGACGATCTCCTGATGATCGTCCGCCGCGTCGAGGCGCTCGGCAAATTCCTCGACTCTGACGACGGCAAGAACCTGCTCGCCGGCACCAAGCGCGCCAGCAACATCCTTGCGATCGAGGAGAAGAAGGACAAGCGCAGCTTCGACGGTGCGCCCGATGCTGCGCTCTACAGCCTCGCTGAGGAGAAGGCGCTGGCCAAGGCGATCGGTGAGGTCAAGGCGGAAGCCAGCGCTGCGGTCGCCAAGGAAGACTTCGCCGCCGCGATGAGCGCGATGGCCAAGCTGCGTCCGCCGGTCGATGCCTTCTTCGAGAAGGTGCGCGTCAATGATGACGATCCGAAGGTGCGCGAGAACCGCCTGAAGCTCCTCAACGAGATCCGCAGCGCCACGCGCGCGGTGGCGGACTTCTCGAAGATCCAGGATTGAGGCGCGGTTTGCGGCAAAACACCGCTGTCATTCCGGGGCGCGCGTAGCGCGAGCCCGGAATCCATAACCACGATCGTGAGTATGGATTCTCAGGTGCGCAATTGCGCACCATAGCCCACGCCTCCGGCATGTCCCGGAATGACGGCTGCTGATGTGGCTTGCCTAAAGAAGCCCCGCCCGGCGGGGGGAGGACCGGGCGGGGCGTGATGTCCGATTTAACACTGCTCGCGCCAGCCTGATGTGACGCGCCGGACATCGAATGGAGCGGCTGCGTCTTTAGTCCAGCACCTCGACGATGCGGCGCGAGCGCGGCTCGACCAGCACGGTTTCGCCGTTCACGACGGTGTAGCGATAGGTCGTGGCGCCGAAACGTTGCGGCACGTCATAATAAGTGACGCCTGCCTCGGGTAAGGTGGTGCCGACCACTACGCGATCTGGAATGCGGAAGGGCGGCACACGTTGTTCGACGACATATTCGCGGAAGGCGGGCCGCTGTTCGACGGCAATCGTCGGCGCGCCGTCGACCATGGGGGGCGCGCGTCCAATCGTGACATCGCTTTGCGCCTGCGCCGCAAGGGGCGCGCCGGTTGCGGCCGCGAGCGCTGCGAGAGCAAAAATCCTGTTCCGCATGGACAACTCCTTCGACGTGATTCTGCGGGCGCGCGAGCGGCGCGACCGGTTGCCAATGCGTGCCTCAAGCCAATGTTCCGGGAAAAGGCATGCCGCATTCGCGGCAATTTCGGGCAGTTTTCGTGAGGCCGGAACTCGCAGCAGCCCTTGCGCATCTCTACTCCCGGAACCCAGCCGGTTATGATCCGCGCGCGATTCGCCTCACCTCACAGAAAGATAGTTCATGCACATCACCGTCGCCCACATTTCGCCGATCCTGTCGTTGATTGCGGGCGTGCTCATCCTGATCATGCCGCGGCTTCTCAACCTCATCGTCGCGATCTTCCTCATCGTCAACGGCGCGATCGGGCTCGGGCTCCTGAAGTGGCTCCGCTTCTAGGCGTTCACTTTTCGGAACTGTCCGTCTTGCGCGGGCCCGCCCAAAGTGGTGTAAGGCCCGCGATTTCCCATTCCTCTCGCAGGTTGTGTGCAAGCTATGGCCAAAGCCGCCTCGAAGCCTTCTAAAACTGCAGCGAAATCAAAGCCCTCCGCCAAGGCGAAGGCCGCGCCGGCGGCCCGCAAGGCGCTGGCCAAGAGCGCGCCGAAGCCGGTCGCCAAACCCACTGCAAAGCCGGTGGCAAAGGCAATGACCAAGGCGGCTTCGCCGAAGATTGCCGCGAAGCCTGCGCCGAAGAAGGTTGTGCCTGCCAAGGCGGCGCCGGCAGCGGCCAAGGCCGGCAAATGGGTCTACACGTTCGGTGACGGCAAGGCCGAGGGCCGGACGGAAATGCGCGACCTGCTCGGCGGCAAGGGCGCTAACCTCGCCGAGATGGCCAATCTCGGCCTGCCGGTGCCTCCGGGCTTCACCATCCCGACCTCGGTCTGCACCTATTTCTACGAGCACGACAAGACCTACCCGAAGGAACTGAAGCCGCAGGTTGAGAAGGCGCTCGACTATGTCGGCAAGTTGACCGGCAAGGTGTTTGGCGACACCAGGAACCCGCTGCTTGTCTCGGTGCGCTCCGGCGCGCGCGCCTCGATGCCGGGCATGATGGACACCGTGCTCAATCTCGGCCTCAACGACCAGACCGTGGAAGCGCTGGCCGAGCTGTCGGGCGACCGCCGTTTCGCCTATGACAGCTATCGCCGCTTCATCACGATGTATTCCGACGTGGTGCTCGGCTTCGAGCATCATCACTTCGAGGAGATCCTCGACACCTTCAAGGACAGCCAGGGCTACACGCTCGACACCGATCTGTCGGCCGAGGATTGGGTCGAACTGGTCGGCAAGTACAAGGACGCGGTCGCACGCGAGACCGGCAAGGAATTCCCGCAGGATCCGCACGACCAGCTCTGGGGCGCGATCGGCGCGGTGTTCTCATCCTGGATGAACGCGCGCGCGGTGACCTACCGCAAGCTGCACGACATTCCGGAATCGTGGGGCACCGCGGTCAACGTGCAGGCCATGGTGTTCGGCAACATGGGCGAGACATCGGCCACGGGCGTTGCCTTCACCCGCAACCCCTCGACCGGCGAGAGCAAGCTCTACGGCGAGTTCCTGATCAACGCGCAAGGCGAGGACGTGGTCGCGGGCATCCGCACGCCGCAGGACATCACCGAGGAGGCGCGCAAGGAGTCGGGCTCCGACAAGGCATCGATGGAAGCGGCGATGCCGGAAGCCTTCAAGGAGCTGACGCGGATCTACACGCTGCTCGAGAAGCACTACCGCGACATGCAGGACATGGAGTTCACGGTCGAGCAGGGCAAGCTCTGGATGCTCCAGACCCGCGGCGGCAAGCGCACCGCCAAGGCGGCGCTGCGCATCGCGGTCGAGCTCGCCAATGAGGGCCTGATCTCGAAGAAGGAAGCGGTGACGCGGATCGATCCGGCCTCGCTCGACCAGCTCCTGCATCCAACCATCGATCCCAACGCCAAGCGCGACGTGATCGCAACCGGCCTGCCGGCTTCGCCGGGCGCGGCCTCCGGCGAGATCGTGTTCTCCTCGGACGAGGCGGCCAAGCTTCAGGGCGACGGACGCAAGGTGATTTTGGTCCGCATCGAGACCAGCCCGGAAGACATCCACGGCATGCACGCCGCCGAAGGCATCCTGACCACCCGCGGCGGCATGACCTCGCACGCGGCGGTGGTCGCGCGCGGCATGGGCAAGCCCTGCGTCTCCGGCTGCGGCACCATCCGCGTCGATTACGGCCGCGGCACCATGAGCATCGGCTCGCGCACCTTCAAGACCGGTGATGTCATCACCATCGACGGCTCGCTCGGCCAGGTGCTGGCCGGCCGCATGCCGATGATCGAGCCGGAGCTGTCCGGCGAGTTCGGCACGCTGATGAACTGGGCCGACCAGGTCCGCAAGATCGGCGTCCGGGTCAACGGCGACACGCCTGACGACGCGCGCACCGCGATCAAGTTCGGCGCGGAAGGCATCGGCCTCTGCCGCACCGAGCACATGTTCTTCGAGGAGACGCGCATCCGCACGGTGCGCGAGATGATCCTCTCCGAGGACGAGCAGTCGCGCCGCGCCGCGCTGGCAAAACTGCTGCCGATGCAGCGCGCCGACTTCGTCGAGCTGTTCGAGATCATGAAGGGCCTGCCCGTCACGATCCGGCTTCTGGATCCTCCCCTTCATGAATTCCTGCCGCACACCCATGCCGAGGTCGAGGAAGTGGCACGCGCCATGAACACCGACCCGCGGCGCCTCGCCGACCGCGCCCGGGAGCTCTCGGAGTTCAACCCGATGCTCGGCTTCCGCGGCTGCCGCATCGCCATCGCCTATCCCGAGATCGCCGAGATGCAGGCCCGCGCGATCTTCGAGGCGGCGGTCGAGGCGCAGAAGCGCACCGGCAAGGCCGTCGGCCTCGAGGTGATGGTGCCGCTGATCGCGACCAAGGCCGAGCTCGACCTGGTCAAGGCACGGATCGATGCCACCGCACAGGCCGTGATGCGCGAGACCAACACCAAGCTGGCCTATCAGGTCGGCACCATGATCGAGCTGCCGCGCGCCTGCCTGCTCGCGGGCGAGATCGCGCAGTCGGCCGAGTTCTTCTCGTTCGGCACCAACGACCTGACGCAGACGACCTACGGCATCAGCCGCGACGACGCGGCGAGCTTCCTCGGTCCCTATGTGGCGAAGGGCATCCTCACGGTCGATCCCTTCATCTCGCTCGATCAGGAAGGCGTCGGCGAGCTGGTCAAGATCGGCGTCGCCCGCGGCCGCAAGACCCGCACTTCGCTCAAGGTCGGCATCTGCGGCGAGCACGGCGGCGATCCCGCCTCCGTCGCCTTCTGCCACCATATCGGTCTCGACTACGTCTCCTGCTCGCCCTACCGCGTGCCGATCGCGCGGCTTGCAGCGGCGCAGGCCGCGCTCGGCAAGGCGATCGCGAGCCAGGCGTAAGCCGAAACACAGACTTGAATTGAGAGAGGCGGGACCCAGCCCCGCCTCTCATTTTTGGCACTGCTCTCTCCGCGTCGTCATTGCGAGCCACCGGGTCCGCGCAAAGCGCGGCCCGATGACAGGCTCCACGAAGCAATCCAGAGTCGTTCCGCAGAGGGACTCTACTCGGCGCCCCTCACATCATCCCCGTCTCATCCTCCTCGGCCTGCCCGATCAGCGCCTCGCTCGCTACCGCCTCGCGGCGGGGCACGACGAACATCATCACGCAGGCGCAAAGGATCGAGATCGCGAGGACCGCGGAGGTCAGCGGCAGCGTCGTTGCGGAGTGGCCGCCGAGATAGGCGCCGAACTGCGACATCAGCGCGCCAATGCCTTGCTGCAGGAAGCCCATCGCGCCCGAGGCGGTGCCGGCCGCTTCGGGACGGATGCTGATGGCGCCGGCGGCGGAATTCGCCATCACGAAGGCATTGCCGGCCATCACGATCATATGGGTGCCGAACAGCCAGGCGGGCGCCTCGTTCCAGCCGACGAAGCTCCAGATTAGGTTCGCAAGGCTGCCGCAGAGTTGCAGGGCGAGCCCGAACCAGATCAGCTTCTCCAGTGAGTGGCGCGGCGCAAAGCGCACGCAGAGCAGGTTGCCGACCAGAAACGCAAAGCCCGTCGTTGCGAACCAGGCGCCGTATTCGGCGCTGCTGCGGCCCATCTGCGTCACCACGATGTAGGGCCCGCCGCCGGCGAAGGTGAAGATGATCTGGGACGCCAGCACCTGGCACATCACATAGCCGACGAAGGCGCGGTTGCGGATGAGCATGCCGATATCGCCGCGGAAGCCGCTGCCGGCGGCGCGGCTGCGGCGGGTCTCAGGCAGCGCCAAGGCGATCCCGACGGCAACGACGATGGCGGCGATGGTGATGGCATAAAAGATCGCGCGCCATCCCAACGCGGTCTCGATCAGGCCGCCGGTGAGCGGCGAGACCATCTGCCCGATCATCAGCGCCGCGACCACGAGGCTGATCATCGAGGCGACGCGGTCGCGCTCGTAGATGTCGCGGATGATGGCCCGGCTGATCACCATGCCGGATGCGCCGCCGAGCGCCTGGAAGAAGCGTGCGGCGATCAATTGCGGCAGGGTCTCGGCGAAAATGCAGGCGACGCTGGCCGCCACCATCAGCGCAAGTCCTCCGAGCAGCACCGGACGCCGCCCGAACCGGTCCGACAGCGGGCCCATGATCAGCTGCGACAGCGCGATGCCGACCATGTAGAGCGACACCGTCATCTGCGCGATCGAGATGTCGCTGCCGAAATCCGTCGCCAGCACCGGCAGCGCCGGAACCAGGATGTAGAGCGAGATCGGTGCGACCCCGGTCATCACCACCAGCAGCAGCAACACCAGACGCGAGGTCGCGAGGTTGCCGGCCGCTTCGGGCGGCTTGCTGATGATGCCGTGCATCGCCGGACACTAGCCGCATCGCGTTGCGAGCGAATACGCTCATTTCGGCATACGGCTATGCGCGAGGCGTCAAGCCGTCTTTCGCTGGATCTAGAGCTTCAGCTCCGCCGTGGCCTGATCGAGCCAGGTCTTCGTCGCCTCGTCCAGCGCCGGCCGCACGTCGTACCTGACGCGCGCATGGTACGCGTTCAGCCAATCGAGCTCGTCGCGGCTCAGCATCGCGACATCGATCAGGCGGCGGTCGATCGGCGCCAGGGTCAGCGTCTCGAACGCGTTCATCGGCTTCTCGGCACCCTTGATGTCGGCGGCGACGACCAGCTCGAGATTCTCGATGCGGATGCCGAAGCCATCGGTCTTGTAATAGCCGGGCTCGTTGGACAGGATCATGCCGCGCTTCAGCGGCGTGGTGCCGAGCTTCGAAATTCGTGCCGGCCCTTCGTGCACCGAGAGATAGCTGCCGACGCCGTGGCCGGTGCCGTGCTCGAAATCGAGCCCGACGGCCCAGAGATATTGCCGCGCCAGCGTGTCGAGTTGCGCGCCCGTGGTGCCGTCCGGAAAGACGGCGCGCGCGATCGCGATGTGGCCGCGCAGCACGCGGGTGAAGCGGTCGCGCATCTCATCCGTCGGCTCGCCGACCGCCATGGTGCGGGTGACGTCGGTGGTGCCGTCTTCATATTGCGCGCCGGAATCGATCAGCAGGAGATCGCCGGGCGCGATCCGCCGGTTGCTCTTGCGGGTGACGCGGTAATGCACGATGGCGCCGTTCGGGCCGGTGCCGGAGATGGTCGGGAACGAGACGTCCTTGAGCGCGCCGGTGTGGCGGCGGAAGGTTTCCAGCGCCTCGACCGCGTCGATCTCGGTGAGCTTGCCGCTTGGCGCCTCGCGATCGATCCATGCGAGGAAGCGCGCCAGCGCCACGGCGTCGCGCAAATGAGCCGTCTTGGTGCCCTTGATCTCGGTCGCGTTCTTGACCGCCTTGAGCAGTGCAACCGGATCGCTGCCGCGCACCGGCTTGCCGCCGGCCCCGCTGATCAGGCGGCTGAGTGCGTCGGCCGCTGTGGCATTGTCGAGCGCAATGGCCGCACCGCTCTTGGCCAGCGCCATCAGCGTCGGCGCCATGGCGTCCGGTTCGCGCACGTCGGCGGACTGCTCGAGATGGTCGCGCGTGAGGTTGGAGAGCTTGCGGTGGTCGATGAAGATGGTGGGACGGCCGTCCTTCGGTACCAGCGCGTAGGACAGTGGCAGCGGCGTATGGGCGACGTCGGCGCCGCGGATGTTGAAGGTCCAGGCAACCGCGTGACTGTCCGACAGCACCAAGGCATCGGTGCTGAGCTTGGCGATCTCGGCCCTGATCTGGGTCAGCTTCTCCGCTTCAGTGATACCGGCGTGCTGAAGGCTGTGCACCGCGACGGGGGCGAGCGGCGGCTGCGGCCGGTCCTGCCAGATCGCGTCGACCGGATTGCTGTCGACCGCGACCAGCTCGGCCCCGGCCTTGGCGCAGGCGGCGGACAGCCGTTCTGCTGCCGAAAAAGTGTGCAGCCACGGATCAAATCCGAGGCGGTCGCCGGCTTTCAGTTGCGCCGCCACCCAGCTCTCCGGCGGCGGATCGATCAGCGGTTCCACCGCCCATGCCTTGGCATCGACCTGCTTGGCCGCCTGCAGCGTGTAGCGGCCGTCGACGAACAGCGCAGCCTCCTGCGGCAGAACCACTGCTAGTCCCGCCGAGCCGGTAAAGCCGGTCAGCCAGGCGAGCCGCTCTTCCGATGGCGGCACATATTCGTTCTGCTGCTGGTCGGCACGTGGCACGACGAAGCCGGTCAACTTGCGACGGGCAAGTTCTTCGCGAAGTGCGGCCAGCCGTGCCGCCAACGCGACGCCGGCCTCCGGCTCCTCGAATGTCTGGAAGTGCGCTTCGAACATGGTGGATCACTTTAGGATCATGGAGATCAGTCCGCAATGTAGACGCATTTGCGTCGCATCTGGCATGGACTGTGCTTGAAATAGTTCCATTCGAATTGGGTGGAGTAAAGGATGCGGCAGTTGCGCTTCGTCCGGATAACAGGGAAATTCGAGCAGGTGGTTCATCTCAACGGCGAGGGGACACACGATGCCAGCGTTCACCTTTGAGAAGATTTCGCCGCCGGCGCGCCGCGCTCCGACAGCGGCAGTAACAAAGAAGCCGCGCGGCCTCATCAGCCAGATGATCGACCGTTTCGCCGAGCGCCGCGCCAAACGCGCCGTGCGGGGCAAGCGCGCGTCACGCCGCGACGAGAAGCCGGCCGAGTAGCGCGGCGAGGGAGCGCACCGCCGTCGCGACGCGGTTAGTTCATCCCACCTTCCTCAGCAACAGACTGCTCCACCCCTCGATGCGCAGATGCTTCACCGGCACGAGGCCGCGGGCGCGGTAGGCGGCGATCACGGCGGGCGCCTGGTGCGTCAAGAGGCCGGAGAGGATGACGCGGGCGCCAGGCGCAAGGTGTCGCGTCATCGGGCTCGCTAATTGCCGCAACGGATTGGCAAGGATATTGGCGAGCACCAGGTCGAACGGGCCTGCACGCGCAAAATCTGGCGCGGCAAAGCCGGTCGCGCGGATCACCCGCACATGGTTGCCAACTTCGTTCAGCGTGGCGTTCTCGGCGGCCACCCGGACCGATGGCGGATCGATGTCGGAAGCGAGTACCGCGCGATGCAGCGCCTTCGCCGCCGCGATCGCCAGCACGCCCGTGCCGGTGCCGAGATCGAGCAGGCTCCTTGGGCGGGAGCTCTTCAGGACATGGTCAAGCAGAAGTAAACAGCCGCGCGTCGTGCCATGGTGACCGGTGCCGAAGGCGAGCGCCGCCTCGATCTCGATGGCGAGCTTGTTCGGCGCCACACGGTCGCGATCATGGCTGCCGTGCACGACGAAGCGGCCGGCCGGCACCGGGACGAGATCTTCAAGGCTGGCTTTGACCCAGTCCTTGGCTTCGACAGTGTCGAAGACGAGCGTCGCCGCGATCTGATTTCCTGCTGAAGTTGCAACGAGTTCGCGCAGCCATGCCTGATCGAGCGCTGCGGCGAAATGCAACGTGACGTCCCAGCGTCCGTCAGGCCGTTCGAACGCGGCGACCGCCGCATCGCCGTCGAAAAAGACCTCGGTGAGCACGTCGACGACGCGCTTGGCGTCGGCTTCGCTGCCGATCGAAAAGCTGGCGCGATGGGTCGGGGAAGGCTGCATTCAGGGCTCCGTCGCGTTCAATTTTTGGAACTTTTGCTGCCCAGTTTTCGGACAAGTTGAGGTTCCCGCATTAACGCGCCTGTAGTGGGTGCCACGTATATTTGCGGATGTACAGGAAAGTCCACGCAGCTTGAAATTGAAACGGAGGCGAGTCTTGAAGCGCATGATTCAGAAGTTCTGGTCGGATGAGTCCGGTGCAACCGCGATCGAATACGGCCTGATCGCCGCGGGTATCGCCCTGGCGATCATTACCGTGGTGAACGGCCTGGGCACCACCATGAACGAGAAGTTCACTTCGATTAGCACCTCCTTGAAGTAATTTCCGCCGCCATTTTCCAGCGGGGCTATTTTCTTCAAAGGCTGTTCCTGATCACCGCCCGCTGGGGATTCCCCTGGCGGGCGAGGTCGTTTTTGCCGCCCGACTTCACAGCTTATCCGCCTGCTTGTCCGGACTTTATCCACCACTTTTCCCCTGATCGCCCCGCCGATTTCCCACCGGCTTTCCCCAGGATCGCTCCTGGCCGTATCGCCCAGGCCTCCTCTGGCCGCTCACAGGCCTTTCGACAGCCTGTCCACAACCAATCCACAGCCCTATCCACGGCTCCCGAACAGGGCGCGGTGATCCCGCAGGATCGCCTGCGCTGCGTTATGGCCGGGCGCGCCGGTGACGCCGCCGCCTGGATGGGACCCGGATCCGCAATGGTAGAGGCCTCTCAGCGGCCCGCGATAATCGGCGTGGCCCAGCATCGGCCGCGCCGAGAACAACTGGTTCAGCGTCAGCGCGCCGTGGAAGATGTCGCCGCCGAGCAGCCCGAATTGCCGCTCGAGGTCGAGCGGAGACAGGATCTGACGGCCGAGCACGCTCGCCGCGAAGCCCGGGGCGTATTTATCCACCGTCGCGATCATGAGATCGGCGACCTCGTCGCGATGGTCGTCCCACGACTTTCCATCGGGAAGCCTTGGTGCGACATGCTGGCAGAACAGGCTCGCGACATGCTTGCCGGCAGGGGCCAGCGTGTCGTCCAGCGTCGAGGGGATCAGCATTTCCACGACGGGCTCGCGGCTCCAGCCCTGCGCGCGCGCGTCGAGCCAGGCGCGGTCCATATAGCCCAGACTCGGCGCCAGGATGATGCCGGAGGTGAGGTGATCGCCCTCGCCTGAGAGCGCCGTGAAGGAGGGCAGGCGGTCCAGCGCCACATTCATCCGGAAGGTGCCGGAGCCGTTCTTCCAATGCCGGATGCGGGCGAGGAAGTCCGCAGGCAGAGCATCGGCCGCGATCAGGCGCGTGTAGAGCAGCTTTGGATTGACATTGGCCGCGACATATTTCGCGCGGATCGCAGAGCCGTTCTCCAGCACGATTCCGACGGCGCGGTCGCGCTCGACGATGACCTCGCGCACACCGGCATCCGTGTCGATCACGACGCCACGGTCGCGTGCCGCGCGCGCCATCGCCTGCGTGATCGCGCCCATGCCGCCGATGGCGTGGCCCCACACGCCCTTCTTGCCGTTCACCTCCCCGAACGCATGATGCAGCATCACATAGGCCGAGCCGGCGGCGTAGGGGCTGGCATAGTTGCCGACGATGGCGTCGAAGCCGAACAGCGCCTTGACCAGATCGTGCTCGAAACGTTCGTCCAGCATCTCGCCGGCCGAGCGCGTGAACAGATCGAGCAGGCTGCGGCTTTGTTCCAGCGTCAGGCCGCGCAGAATGTTGGCGCTCTGCAAAGCGTTAACGACCTCGCGGACCGCGTTGGTGCCAAAACCGTCGAGCAGGTTCGGCGGCGCGCGCAGCACGAACCGCCTGAGCACGTCGGCAATGTCTTCCAGCTCGCGCGCGAAGCCGTCGAGCGCTTCCGCATCATGCGCGCTGAGCCGCGCCACCGAGGCTTTCGTTCGCCCCTCGCCGGTGAGGAGATAGCTGCCGTCTGGCGCGGGCAGAAAATTCTGCGCACGCCGCTCGACGATGCGCAGGCCCTGCTCGGCAAGCTTGAGGTCACGGATCACCTGCGGATTGAGCAGGCTCACGGTGTAGGCGGCGACAGAATTGCGAAAGCCGGGGTGAAACTCCTCCGTCACCGCAGCACCGCCGACCACCTTGCGCCGCTCGACCACGCGCACGCGCAGGCCCGCCATCGCCAGATAGGTCGCGCAGGTGAGGCCGTTATGTCCCGCGCCGATGATGATGACGTCCGTATCGGTCATGACTTCCTTGGCTTGATTCCGGGGCTACTCGGCAGAGCCGAACTATGATGCGGGCTCCGCACCGGAGAATCTCGAGGTTCCGGGTTCGATGCTGCGGATCGTACCGGAACGACATCTCTATATCAGGCATTCCTTGCTGCAACATCGCGCCACACTTTATTGCCCGTCCAGGCGCCTTGTGCTCCATTGCGCGCGATCCGGCGCCCGCCGGGGTTTGAGCCGGAGCATTCATGGATTCGATCGTGCAACCCGCCGCCACGGAGCAGTCGTCGTCGTCGCGCAACCGGCTGCTGCTGACGATCTACACCGCTGCGATCTTCGTCAGCGCGCTGCTGCTGTTCTCGGTGCAGCCTCTGTTCACCAAGATGGTGCTGCCGCGGCTCGGCGGCTCGCCAGCGGTGTGGTCGGTGGCCATGGTGTTCTTCCAGTCGCTGCTGCTGGCCGGCTATGCCTATGCGCATCTGCTGATGCAGGCGCGGAACCGGATCGTCCCCGTCGCGGTACATCTGGTGCTGCTGTTCGCCGCCTTCGCCACGCTGCCGCTCGGCATCGCCTCCGCCTATGGCGAGCCGCCGGCTTCGGGCTACGCAGTCTGGCTGCTCGCCCTGTTCGCGGTCTCGATCGGGCTGCCGTTCTTTGCGCTCGCCGCGAACAATCCGCTGCTGCAGGCCTGGTTCGTCCGCACCGGCCATCCGGCCGGGCACGATCCCTATTTCCTCTACGCCTCCTCCAATATCGGCAGCTTCCTCGCGCTGTTGTCCTATCCGTTCCTGCTGGAGCCGATGTTCACGCTGCAAATGCAGAACCGGTTCTGGACCGGTGGCTATGGCCTGCTGATCCTCCTCATCGGCGCCTGCGGCGTGCTGTTGTTGCGTTCGCCGAAGTTGGCGTTGACTGACACGCGGGCCGAGGACGTGAATGCACCCGCGCCCGGCCTCTTGACGCGGCTGCGCTGGATCTTCCTCGCCGCCGTGCCATCGGGCCTGCTCATCGCCGTCACCGCGCACATCTCGACCGACGTCGCGGCGGCGCCGCTTTTGTGGGTGCTGCCGCTGTCGCTTTACCTCTTGACCTGGGTCGTCGTGTTCCAGTCGCGGCCGCTGCTGCCGCACAAATGGATGCTGATGCTCCAGCCGGTCGCGATTGCGGGCGTCGTCGTCCTGCTGGCTTTCGGCGGCGAGCAGAACCTGCTGCTGACCCTCGGCGGACATCAACTCTGCTTCTTCGTCATCGCCATGGCTTGCCACGGCGAACTGGCGCGGACGCGGCCTGCCGCCAAATATCTCACCGGCTTCTATGTCGCGCTGTCGTTCGGTGGCATGGTCGGCGGCTTGTTCGCGGGGTTGGTTGCGCCCTTCACCTTCTCGTGGATCGCCGAATATCCGATTCTGATCGCGCTTGCCGCGCTGTGCCGTCCGTCCGGGAATGAGCGGCTGGCCGCAATCGTCAAATGGTACTGGCTGGCGCTCGCCGCGATCGCGGTGGCGCTCATCGCGCCGTCATATACGACAGGCGACCTCACGACCTGGTTCGAGGATCATCGCGTCTGGGTTGCCGGCGCAGTCGGCGTGCTCGCCGCGCTGCTCGCGCTGATCCTCAATGCCGGGCGCTGGAAGATCTTTGCCACCGTCGCGCTGGCACTGGCGTTGATCCGCGTATATCCCGCGGACGAGGGCCGCGTCACGACCGTGCGCAGCTTCTTCGGCGTGCACAAGATCGTGGTGACGCCGGGCGGTTATTTCCACGTGCTGATGCACGGCACCACCATTCATGGCGCCGAGCGTTTCCGCAACAATGACGGCACGCCTGTTGCCGGCCGACCCGAGCCGATCACCTATTATCACAAGGACGGCGGCATCGGTCAGGCCGTCAGCGCGATCCGCGAGCGCAAGGGCGCGCCGCTGAAGGTCGCCGCGATCGGCGTCGGCTCCGGCACGCTCGCCTGCGCCGCCGAGCGGGGGGAGGACTGGACCTTTTTCGAGATCGACCAGTCCATGGTCGACGCGGCGCGCGACCCGAGGAATTTCCGCTACATCTCGAGCTGCATGCCCGACATGAAGCCCGTCATCGGCGATGCGCGCCTCACCTTCGCCAAGGAGCCCGACGGCGCCTATGATCTCGTCATCGTCGACGCCTATTCGTCCGACGCGATCCCGATCCATCTTGCGACCGAAGAGGCGATGAAGATCTACAAGGACAAGCTCGCGCCGCACGGTGCCGTGGTGATGCACGTCTCGAACCGGCATCTGGATCTCGAAACCGTCGTCGTCGGTATCGCGGACGCCAATGATCTCAAGAGCTGGGTCTTCAACGAGGATTCCGGGCGCGATGGTGACTACATCTTCTCCACCGACGTCGTCATCTCCGCGCGCGAGGAGGCCGACATCGGCAGGCTCGCGTCCTCCAAGCAATGGGAACAGACCGAAGCCGACGACAGGGTGCGGGTCTGGACCGATGACTATTCGAACATCCTGGGCGCGCTGTATCGGCGTTGGAAGGACGGCGAGTAGGGCTCTCTTCGTAGCCCGGATGGAGCGAAGCGCAATCCGGGGCCGCTCCATGCGTGGCACTGTCCCGGATTTCGCTGCGCTCCATCCGGGCTACGAGGCATCGCAACTACGGCGCCACGGGCGTCCCCACCGGCAGCGCAATTCCCTTAGCGCCGGCCACCTCTCGCAATAGATCCGGCCTGTCCGAGATGATGCCGTCGACGCCGAGCTCGATCATGCGCGTCATGTCCTCGCGCTTGTTCACCGTCCACACCACGACGCGCAGTCCGAGCGCGTGGGCCTCCGAGACCAGAGGCGCGGTCACGTCGCCGAAATAGGGCGACCAGATCGCGCCGCCCGCAGCCTTGATCGTGCGCGGCAGCGAGCCGGCGTGATCGGCCGGGTTGAACCCCGCCGTCCAGTTTGTCGCCTTGTCGAGCGCTACCGTCGGAGCCAGGCCGCGCTGGATCGTCAGGTACGCGGTCGGGATGTTCGGCGCCTGCTGCTGGACGCGACGCAAGGTTCGCCAGTCGAACGACTGGATCATGACGCGATCGGAGACTCCCTCGGTCTCGATCACCCCGAGCAGCTTCGCGACGAATTCTTGCGGATCAAGCGTTTCATCGGGACGGTTCGGATCGATCTTGGTCTCGATGTTGAAGCGCACTTGCCTGTTGCCGGACTTGCGCACGAGCGCGAACAGCTCGCGCAAGGTGGGAATGCGAGTCCCCGGGACGGCACGCTGGCCCGGAAATTGTTCCGCATAGGCACTGTCCGGCCGAATCTGGCCGACGTCATAGGTCCTGATCTCGTCGAGCCGCAATTTCACGAACGGCGTGCCGGGCGGAGCGATGTAGGCGCCATCGGGCCGCCGTGCGAGATCGGGATTGAGCCCGCGCTCATGCGCGACGATGACTTCACCGTCGGCGGTGACGCCGACGTCGAGCTCCAGCGTGTCCACGCCCATCGTCAGCGAATGGGCGAAGGCGGGCAGGGTGTTTTCCGGCAGCAGCGCCCGCCCGCCGCGATGCGCCTCGAGGTCGAAGGCCAAATCAGATCCCATGGCTTGTCCAGCAGTGAGCAGCGAGAGCAGCACCGGGATTGTCGTGGCACGTGATGGCATGGTGCCTCGACGGTCAAGGGCGGTTGATGGTCGCCGGGTCAGTTCTGATAGTAGTAGCCGCGCGGCTGATAAACCTGCCGCGGCTGCGGCTGATAGTAATAGCCCTGCTGGCCGTAGCCCTGGTCGTAATAAGGCCGCGGCTGCTGCTGATAGACCTGCGCGTCGTAGAGCGGGCGGGTGGCCGAGCGCGGCGCCGGATAGCGCGCGCCGGTGTCGCTGCCGTCGGCCGGGTAGATGTAATTGTCGTCCTGCGGCGTGTAGCGCCGCGCGGGCTGCGCCGGCGGGGTCAGGTCCACGGGGGCGCCGGTGGTGGCGTATTGGTCTTCGGCCGGCTGCGGGGCGCGGGCCACCGCAGTGTTGTTGCGGCCGCGCGGATTGCGCGCCAGCGCCACCTGTGCCGAGCCGGTCAGCGTCACCGTGGTGTTGAGCACGCCCTGCTGCTGCACCAGCGCATAGAGCGTCGAGGCATTCTGGCGCGACAGGCGCACGCAGCCATGGGATGCCGGCGAGCCGAGCCGGCCGACCGAGTCCGTGCCGTGGATGGCGTGCCCGACCTTGGTGAAGAAGATGGCGTGCGGCATCGGCGCGTCGTCGAATTCTTTGGAGTAGTGATCCTCTTCCATGCGGAAGGCCCGGAAGGCGCCGTTCGGCGTCTCGCGCGAGGGGAGGCCGGTCGACACCGGCCAGCGGTAGCGCGCAACCCCGTCGACGGCGACGGTCATCTGTTGATTGTCCTTGTCGACGGTGATCTCGACCTTGGCTTGCGCGGTACCCGCGCTCAAAAGCATCAGGGATGTGAAAGCAATCAAAAACGAACGCATCTGACTTCTGGCCTCCGGCCTGTTCATGCTTAGCGCCGCGGCTCTCCGTCCCCCGGCGTGCATTATGCCTGCAGCCCGGCGTTGGTTCCAGCGGCCAGCCTGTCCATCGTTAACGTGATGGCAGGCGTAAGCAAGGCCGCTTTGTGCCGCGCCGGCCGGCGGCGCTGACATTTTCGCGAGCGCCGCGTGGTCAGTTCTTGAGCCGGTATCCAGTTCGGAAAATCCACCAGATCACGACCAGGCAGATCACCAGGAAGGCCAGCGTCATGCCGATGCTGACGGACACGCTGACGTCGGCTATCTCGTAGAAGCTCCAGCGGAAGCCGGAGATCAGATAGACGACCGGGTTGAGCAGCGCGACCGTGCGCCATGTCGGCGGCAGCATGTCGATGGAATAGAAGCTGCCGCCGAGGAAGGTGAGCGGCGTCACCACCAGCATCGGAATCATCTGCAGCTTCTCGAATCCGTCGGCCCAGATGCCGATGATGAAGCCGAACAGGCTGAACGTCACCGCCGTCAGCACCAGGAAGGCCAGCATCCAGACCGGATGCTGGATATGCAATGGAACGAAGAGCCCGGCGGTCGCCAGGATGATCAGGCCCAGGATGATCGACTTGGTGGCGGCGGCGCCGACATAGCCGAGCACTATCTCGAAATAGGAGATCGGCGCCGACAGGATCTCGTAGATCGTGCCGGTGAATTTCGGGAAGTAGATGCCGAACGAGGCGTTGGCGATGCTCTGCGTCAGCACCGAGAGCATGATTAGGCCCGGCACGATGAAGGTGCCGTAGCTGACGCCCTCGACCTCGCTGATGCGCGAGCCGATCGCAGCGCCGAACACCACGAAATAGAGCGAGGTCGAGACCACCGGCGAGACGATGCTTTGCAGCAGCGTCCGCCAGGTGCGCGCCATTTCGAACAGGTAGATGGCTCGGATGGCGCGGTGGTTCATGACGTCCTCACGAGGTCGACGAAGATGTCCTCGAGCGACGATTGCGTCGTGTCGAGATCGTTGAAGCGGATGCCGGCGGTGCGGAGGTCGCCGAGCAGGCTGGTGATGCCGGTGCGCTCGCCCTGGGTGTCGTAATCGTAGACGAGCGTCGCGCCGCCGTCGCAGAGCTCGAGCTCGTAATGGCTGAGGCTTTCCGGCAACGCGGTCACCTTGTTCTGCAGATGCAGCGTCAGCCGCTTCTTGCCGAGCTTCTGCATCAAGGTGGTCTTGTCCTCGACCAGCACGATCTCGCCCTTGTTGATGACGCCGATGCGGTCGGCCATCTCCTCGGCTTCCTCGATGTAATGCGTGGTGAGGATGATGGTGACGCCGGATTGCTGAAGCCCGCGCACCACCTCCCACATGCCCTTGCGCAGCTCGACGTCGACGCCGGCGGTCGGCTCGTCCAGGAACAGGATCTGCGGCTCGTGCGACAATGCCTTGGCGATCATCACGCGGCGCTTCATGCCGCCCGAGAGCGTGATGATCTTGTTGTCCTTCTTGTCCCACAGCGAGAGGGCCTTCAGCACCTTCTCGATGTGATCGGGGTTCTTCGGCTTGCCGAACAGGCCGCGGGAGAAGCTCACGGTCGCCCACACGCTCTCGAACGCGTCGGTGTGCAATTCCTGCGGCACGAGGCCGATCAGCGAGCGCGCCTTGCGGTAGGAGGTCTGGATGTCCTCGCCGCCGACCAGGACCCGGCCCTCGCTCGGATTGGCGATGCCGCAAATGATCGAGATCAGCGTGGTCTTGCCGGCGCCGTTGGGGCCGAGCAGCGCAAAAATCTCGCCGCGCTTGATGTCGAGGTTGACGTTCTTGAGCGCCTTGAAGCCGGACCCATAGGTCTTCGACAGATTGGCGACGGAGATGATGGAAGACATGATGGCCGCGAGGCTGAGGAGCAAAGGCTGGGGCGGGGGCCGGACCATCCAGGAGGACAGGTCGGCGGAGCCCTGAAATAGGAACGCCATTGTCCCTCCGCAATTCCCCGGAGAAAAATGGTCTCAAAACAGGCGCTTTAGTGGCATGTTCCGGGCAAGTGTTGCGCGATGGTCACGGCTTGCTGCTAAGATTGGCGCTCACGCGCCTCTTTGTTGCGTCTGCGAGCGCGCCGTGGCTACGATTCCGGCCAATCGCGAAGCGTATTGTCTCCAGGGAAAAGATCGATGAGACCGAACGGCCGTCACACCGCCGGCGCCAGCCAATTGTCCGCCCTCCGTGTTTGGGCGATGGGCCTGCTCCTGCTGTCAGCTGTTGCCATCAGCCCGACCACCGCCAAGGCCGCGCCGAGCCAGGCCGCGGCGGCGACCACGCATGTCTATCTGCTCCGCGGCGTGCTCAACATCTTCTCGCTCGGCCTCGACACGATCGGCGCCCGGCTCCAGGCGCAGGGCGTTCCGGTGACCGTCGCCAATTTCGTGTCCTGGTCCTCGCTCGCCGATGAAGCGGCGGCTGCCTACAAGGCCGGTCGGCTCAAGACCATCATCCTGGTCGGCCATTCCTCGGGTGCGACCGCGCTGCCCGACATGATCGCCAAGCTCAACCAGCTCGGCGTGCCCGTGAAGCTCGCGATCGGCCTCGACTCCGTGTTCAAGACCAAGCTCTCGACCGGCGCGGAACGCTACATCAACATCTATATCGGCGATGGCCCCGGCGAGCCGGTGCGGGCCGCGGCCGGGTTCCGCGGCAAGCTCGACAATGTCGACATCCGCGGCAGTGGCGTCGGCCACATCTCGATCGACAAGAACGAGGCGATCCAGCGCCGCGTCATTGCCGAGATCGACGCTGCCATCATGCGCTCGCGCGCCCCGGCTGCGCGAGTCGCCGAACCCGCTGCGCCGCGGCCCGCACGCGCGGCGGCGGCAACGGATCCGGCGAGGAATTGAGCCGTCGCGCATCCTGCCGCGTGATGCCGCCTAAGCTGGCGTCACTCGAACCGGCATGCTCTCCAGCCCGCGCAGGGAATTGTTGAGCCTGCGCTTCGGCTCCGCCGCGAGCTCGATCGTCTTCACGCGCCTTGCGAGCTCGCCGAAGATCAATTCGCCCTCCAGACGCGCGATCATCTGGCCGACGCAGGCGTGTATGCCTGCGCCGAAGCCGACATGGCCGGTCGCAACCCGCTCCACGTCGAAACGGCCCGGCTTGTCCCAGCGTGCGGGATCGCGATTGGCGGAGGCCATGAACAGCAGCACCTTGCGGTGCGCCGGGATCATGCCGCCGCCGATCTCGGCATCGCGCGAGGTGGTACGAAAGAACGTCTGCACCGGTGAATCGTAGCGCAGACCTTCCTCGAAGGCGTTGCGTGCCAGCTCTGGTTTCTCGTGCAGCTTGCGATATTCGTCCGGATGGGTGGCGAGCGCGAGCAGGGTATTGCCGATGCCATTGACGGTGGTGTCGATCCCGGCCGTGAGGAACGGCCGCACCAGATGCGTCGCCTCGTGCTCGGTGATCTCGCCCTCATCGGCCGCCTGGTAGATCATCATGCCGAGGCTGTCGGGCCGTAGCGCATCGCGCGCACAACATTCCATGATCCAGCTCTGCGCCGCGAGACCGTCCTTCCGCGACGCCGCGAGGATCTCGTTCTCCGGGCCGAAGCTGTTGAATACGAACGTGCTCCAGGCGAGCAGCTTCTCGCGCCCATCGGGGCGGATGCCGATCGCGTCCGGAAACACCTTCATCGGATAGGCTTCCGCAAGATCGGTCACGGCATCGAACGTGCCTTTGTCGATCAGCTCCGAGACCTTCCTCTCTGCTTCGCGCTGGAACGTCTCGCGCAGCTTCCTTGCGACGCCCGGAGACAGCGTGCGGCCGAGCACGCGGCGGCCCTTGTCGTGGTCGGGCGGATCGATCTGCAGGGTCAGCGGCTTTGGCAGCGCCGGGTTCATGCCGTGGAGGCCGACACCTTCGCCGCTGATAAACGTTTTCCAGTCCTTCAGGGCCGCTTCGACCTCGGCATAGCAGGCCATGGCCCACACGTCGTAGCGCTCCACCTCGAACACCGGCCCGATTGCGCGCAGCGCCTCATAGGCGGGATAGGGATCCGTCAGAAAGCCGGGCGCGAACGGATCGACCGGGCTGGATGCAATGCCGCTCATGGTCAGCTCCGAACCGCTATTGCTTTGCGAGCGGGCACTGAGCGTCACTCTCGGACCGGAACGCGTCCTCGCCCTTGATCGTGGCAACGACCTTCAGCAGATCCCAGGACGAATTCGATTCCTCGGGAGCCTTGACCTGCAACAGATAGAGCGGATGGATCTTGCGGCCGTCCTTGCGGATGTAGCCCCTGCCGAACAACTGATCGTCGGTCGGCATCTGCTTCATCGTCGCGACCACGGCCTTGCCGTCCTTGGCTCCGCCGGCCTTGTCGACCGCCTTGAGGTAGTGGATGACCGAGGCATAGACGCCGGCCTGCATGTCGTTTGGATAGGCCTTCGAGGGAATGCGTTCGGCGAAGCGCTTCGCGAAAGCACGCGTGCCGTCGGTCAGATCCCAGTAGAACGGATTCATGATTTGCGCGCCCTGCGCAAACTTAAGCCCAAGCGCGGGAAGGCCGTTCATGCCGAGGATCAATCCGACCAGCTTGTGATCCTTCGTCAGCCCGAACTCGGCGGCCTGCTTCATCGAGGTGATGGTATCGTCCCCTGCATTGGCGAATGCGATGACGCTCGCGCCCGACGCCTGGGCCTGGAGCAGGAATGAGGCGTAATCAGCCGTGCCCAACGGATGCCGCACGCTGCCGAGCACCTCACCGCCGGACGCTTTCACGGCTTCCGCGGCCTGCTTTTCCAGATCATGGCCGAACGCGTAATCCGCGGTGATGAAGAACCATTTCTTGCCGCCCTGCTGCACGATGGCCTTGCCGAGGCCGCGCCCGTAGGAATAGGTGTCGTAGGTCCAGTGCACGGTGTTTGGCGTGCACTTCTCCCCGGTCAGCAGCACCGTGCCGGCGCCCGAGCCGATGAAGACCTTGTTCTTCTCGGCGCTCATGCCGGCCACGGCGAGCGCAATCGACGAGTTCGGAATGTCGAAGATCGCATCGACGCTCTCGTTCTCGTACCAGCGCCGGGCGATACCGATGCCGATGTCCGTCTTGTTCTGATGGTCCGCCGCGACGACTTCCACCGGCTTGCCGGCGGCCTTTCCGCCATAGTCCTCGACGGCCATCTTGGCGGCAACGACCGAGCCGATGCCCTGATAGCTCGCGAACGGCCCCGATTGATCGTTCAGGATGCCGATCTTCACGACGTCCTGGGCCAAGGCCGGTGTGGCGGCCAGTACCGCGGCCACCATGCATAGTTTATGCAGGAATTTGCTGTTCATTGTGTCCCTCCCATGGGCGGTCTTTGTGCCGCTCTAGAATAGTTATAATTTATAGCTATTTTTGAGAGTGTCAATTCGGCCGACTTGTGGCCGCCGGATCCAGGATCATGAGCCCGAAAGCAGTCAGACCCGGAGCGAAGCCCGCTCAACCGTCGGAGACGTCACTGGACTTGCGCGCGCTGCAGAGCACGCCCGGCTTCATGCTGCGGCTCGCGCAGCTGAAATTCTTCGAGGGCTTCTATGAGGAGTTCGCCGCACTGGGCCTGACGCCGGCGACCTATGCGATCTTCGTCGTCATTCGCGACAATCCGGGTGTTCCCCCCAGCAGCCTTGCCGGCCTGCTCCGCCTGCGCCTGCCGAACCTGATCAAGATCCTGAACGAGCTGGAATCGTCCGGTTTCATTAAGCGTAACCGCTCGAAGTCCGACCGCCGCGCCGTCGAGTTGATGCTCACGCCGAAGGGCGCCAAGCTCATTCAGGACGGGGCAAGCCTGACGCAGACGTATAATCGGAAGATGCTGGCTCCACTCACCGAGGCCGAGCAGCGCACGTTGCTCGACCTCTTGAACCGGATGCTGCCGCTTTAGCCGGCACGCAATGTAGCAACCGACGATCGCCACAGCCCACGTCACTTCAGGAACGCGCGAATGCTTTCCGCAATTTCCCGCGCATGCGTCTCCAGCGCGAAATGGCCGGTGTCGAAGAACTGCACGACCGCGTTGGGATTATCGCGCTTGAACGCCTCGGCGCCGGGCGGGATGAAGAACGGGTCGTTCTTGCCCCAGACCGCCAGGAACGGCGGCTTGTGCTTGCGGAAATAGTCCTGGAAGGCGGGATAGAGCGCGACGTTGCTCTTGTAGTCGCCGAACAGGTCTAGCTGCACGTCGTCCGAGCCCGGCCGCGCCAGATAGAAATTGTCGAGGTTCTGGCCATCCGGCGACACGGTCGCCGGGTCGGAGACGCCATGGGTGTACTGCCAGCGCGTCGCCTCCGGCGTAAGGAAGGCGCGTAGCGCCTCGCGGTTGGCAGGCGAGGGATCCTGCCAATAGGCCTTGATCGGAGTCCAACCGTCGCTGAGGCCGTCCTCATAGGCGTTGCCGTTCTGCGAGATGATCGCGGTGATCCGTTCGGGGTGACGCAACGCAAGTCGGAAGCCAGTCGGCGCGCCGTAATCGAAGACGTAGATCGCGAAGCGATCGAAGCCGATCACTTCGGTGAAGCGCTCGATCACCTGCGCGACATTGTCGAAGGTGTAGCGGAAGGTTTCGCGCGAAGGCATGTCGGACTGGCCAAACCCTGGAAGGTCGGGGGCGACGATGTGGAATTTGTCGGCAAGCAGCGGAATCAGGTCGCGGAACATGTGGCCGGCGCTGGGGAAGCCGTGCAGCAGCAGCAGCTTCGGCGCACCTCGGGAGCCGGCCTCGCGATAGAACACGTTGAAGCCATCGACATCGGCGGTGCGGTAGGTAGTCGGGGTCATGACCGTCTCCAAGTAAGTAACCTTTTAAGTGCTAGTATGGAGGTTACGTAAGGGATGAGTAACTTGTCAATGGTCATTTTACAGGTTACTTATGGGTTACGCTTTCCAGGCTGAGGACCGTTCATGGACAGACCGCCCGCGATGTTCGTCGCCGACTCACTCGGCCTCGACTTCCTCAACTCGGTCGCAACACCGGTCGATACGCCTGTCGACTGGATCGACGATGGCGCTGGCCTGATCGACTGGCTTTCCCAGGCGAAGCTGGTGCCGACGAAGGAGCTGGATGCGCTGAAAGCGCGCGCGAGGCCAGTTGAGCTCGACAAGGTCGCCGATCAGGCCCGCGACTTGCGTGAGTGGTTCAGGGGCTTTGTTCTGGGGCACGCGGGCCGGCCGCTGACTGCGAAGGCGCTGCACGAGCTCGGCCCGTTGAACAGCATCTTGGCGCGTGATGAGGCGTTCTTGCAAATTGCGCCGCGCCATGGCCAGGAAGGTCTTGCGCTGCAGAGGACGCGGCGCTGGCAATCAGCCGGAGCCCTGCTGCTGCCGATCGGCGAAGCCCTGGCGAAGTTCGTCTGCGAGGAAGACTTTTCGAACGTGAAGGCGTGCGAGGGCCACAATTGCACGATGCTGTTCGCCGATCACACCCGCAGGCGCGCACGGCGGTGGTGCACCATGGCGATCTGCGGCAACCGCGCCAAGCAGGCCGCGCATCGCAGCCGGCTCAAGAGCAGGCAGTGATGGGCCGGGAGCGGTCCCCCCGGTGACGGAGCGTTGATGCGCGCGGCGGTGCGTCGCGCTTCGGTTCCCGTGCCCCAAAATCCACCCAATCGATGGTCACTAAGCCGGTCAGGGGAGGCCCCTGCCTCCCGTGGTGGGACTGCTGGACTGATGATTCATTCGAGGCGACTCCTCGCGCTGGCAGCAGTGGTGCTGCTCGCCTTGAGCAGTGGCATGGCCGCTGCTACTCCCCCCAAGTCCAAGACCAACGCGACCGCCCCCGCCGCGCCGCCGCCGCCTCCGCCGTTCGAGCCGTTGCCGCCGCCAAAAATCTACCTGTTCCGCGGCGCCATGGGCCCGATCTTCTCGACCGGCATGGATCGGCTCGAAGAGAAGCTAACGAAGGCCGGCTTCTCGGCCAACGTCTACGAATTCACCATCTGCCGGTGGATCGGCGATCGCGCCATCTCCAGCTATAAGGAATCGCCGGCGCCGATCGTGCTGATGGGCCATTCCATGGGCGGGCTGTGCTCGATCGTCATCTCCGAGATGGCGGCCAAGGAGAACATCCCGATCAGCCTCGTCATCGCCATCGATCCCGCGCAAGCGACCGGCGATGTCCCCCTCAACGTCGAGCGCTTCATCAACATCTTCCTGTCCGACAGCGTGCTCGGCGGCGGCGACGTCGTGGCTGTTCCCGGCTTTCGCGGCCATTACGCCAGCTATGACCTCAAGCGGAACGCGCGCGTCACCCACATCAACATCGAGAAGTCCGACGATATCCATCGTCAGATCGTCGAGATGGTGACGCAGCTGCCGCGCATTCCGCCGCAAACGCAGGCCGATGCCGTGCCGCTGCGCTATCTCGTGCCGGCGGACACGCTGGTCGAATTGTGGGACAGCGGCGTGCGGGTGCCGGTGCGCCGCGGCGACACCATGGAGAGCATCGCAGCAGCAAACCGCGTGCCGCTGTGGACGCTGGCGCAGAGCAACTCGCTGCCCGAGAACGCGCAGCTGACGCCGGGCCAGACCATCATCGTCCCCCGCCATCTGACACCGCCCGAGCCGGCCGCCGCGATGGCCACGCCGCCGGCGTCACCGGCGGCGCGGAGGTAGGGGCCGTTATCTTGCCGCAGAAGGCGGTGCGCTCCCTCTCCCGCTTGCGGGGGAGGGTTGGGGAGGGGGTCTCTCCTCGATCGAGGACCCCAGAGAAGAGAGCCCCCACCCGCCGCGCTCTGGCGCGCAATTGCGCTGCCGAGCGCGTCGCCCTCCCCGCAAGTGGGAGAGGTGCAGCGAGTCCTTGGCGACACTCGATCCGATAAGACTAAACATTCGATCCGTGGATCGCATCGATCACGGCGTCCGTGACCTCCTTCGTGGTCGCCTTGCCTCCGACATCCGGCGTCAGCACGCCCGCGGCGCAGACACGCTCGACGGCGGCCATCAGCCGTAAGGCGGCATCCTTCTCGCCGAGATGCTCGAGCATCTGCGCGCCGGTCCAGAACGTCGCGACCGGGTTGGCGATGCCCTTGCCGGTGATGTCGAACGCCGAGCCGTGGATCGGCTCGAACATCGAGGGGAAGCGGCGCTGCGGATCGATGTTTCCGGTCGGGGCGACGCCGAGGCTTCCAGCCAGCGCGCCGGCGAGATCGGAGAGGATGTCGGCGTGGAGATTGGTTGCGACGATGGTGTCGAGGCTCTTCGGATGCAGCGTCATGCGCACCGTCATGGCGTCGACCAGCATCTTGTCCCAGGTCACGTCAGGGAATTCGCCGGCGACCTCGGCCGCGATCTCGTCCCACATCACCATGCCGTGGCGCTGCGCGTTCGACTTGGTCACGACGGTCAGCAGCTTGCGCGGGCGCGACCGCGCGAGCCGGAACGCATAGCGCATGATCCGCGTGACGCCGACGCGGGTGAAGACGGCGACTTCGGTGCCGACCTCTTCCGGCAGGCCCTTGTGGGCGCGGCCGCCCATGCCGGCATATTCGCCTTCCGAGTTCTCGCGCACGATCACCCAGTCGAGATCGCCGACGCCGACATTGCGCAGCGGCGAGGCGACGCCCGGCAGGATCTTGGTCGGCCGCACATTGGCGTATTGGTCAAAACCCTGGCAGATCGGCAGGCGCAGGCCCCACAGCGTGATGTGGTCGGGCACGTCGGGGGCGCCGACCGCGCCGAAATAGATCGCGTCGAACTTCTTCAGCTCGCTGAGGCCGTCCGCCGGCATCATCACGCCGTGCTTCTTGTAATAATCCGAGCCCCAGTCGAACGTCTTGACGTTGAAGGCGAGATCGCCACTGCGTTTTGCGAGAGCCTCCAGCACGCGGACGCCGGCCGAGATCACCTCGGGGCCGATGCCGTCGGCGGGAATGGCTGCGATCGAATGGGTGCGCATGGGAAGGCTCCGTTTGAGAGATCGGGCCGGCATATCCGGCCGTCGGCGTCGCTGGCGAATCTAGACGGGAGTGCCGGGCAAACTCAATCGGCGCTGGTTTATACAAAAAAATGATATAATCATCGGGAGGTCGCCACGGCGTCATGGCCGGGCTTGACCCGGCCATCCACGACTTTCCCCCGCGGCCCAAGAACGTGGATGCCCAGGACAAGCCCGGGCATGACGACCTCGCGCAAGTCTCAAGCGCGGTCGGGCGAGGCGAGAGGACGGCGAATGGAATTGCATCAGCTCCGATGCTTCGTGGCGACGGCCGAGCAGCTGCATTTCGGCCGCGCGGCGCAGCAGCTTCAGATGCTGCCCTCCGCGCTCGGCCGGCAGATCCGGCTGCTGGAGGAAGACCTGGGCACTCGGCTGTTCGCGCGGACCACGCGCGCGGTGTCGCTCACCGAGGACGGCACGACGCTGCTGCGCGATGCCCGCACCATCCTCGCCAAGGTCGAGGCGGTCGAGAGCAACCTGCGCAATCGCTCGCGCGCGGGGACCGCGCGGCGGCTGCGGGTCGGTGCTATCGACAGCGCGGCGGCCGGACTGTTGCCGCCGCTCCTGCGCGATTTCCGCGCCAGGCATCCTGACATCGCGGTGCAGCTCCTCGAAGACAAGACTGTCCGGCTGCTGCCGAAGATTTTGACCGGCGCGCTCGATCTCGCCTTCGTCCGTCCGCCTGACCGGCTGGACAAGCGGCTCGAATTCCGCGACCTGCTCCAGGAGAGCGCGATCGTTGCGTTCCCGCGGCGGCACGCGCTGGCCGGGCGCAAAGCGATCACGCTGGCGGATATCGCCGACGAGTCTATGCTGGTTCCGGACCGGCGCTCGCGGCCGCACAGCCACGACCTCACCATAAAGCTGTTCGAACAGGCCGGCCTGACGCCGCGCATCGTTCAGGTCGCCGACGAGAAGCAGACCATCATCAACCTCGTGGCAACGAAGCTCGGGGTCGCGATCGTGCCGCGCTGGACCGCACGGATGGCGGTGACCGGTGTGCGCTTCGTGCCGCTTCGACCGAGGCAGAGCGGGCCGGTGGGCCGGTTGCCGCTTGCCGCCGCCTGGCTGCGCGGCTCGCGCGATCCGGCCCGCGATGCCATGCTGGCGGTTCTGGAAGCCCGCCTGCGCAGCTATGCGCGGGAGGCGTGAGCGGCTATGACATCGGCCAAGACAGTGGCCAAGACAGAGGCCAAGACAGAGGGATGGTGATGACGGATCAGACGGCTTCACGCGAATTGCGGGTGGCTATTGCAGGGCTGGGCTCGATCGGCACCAAGATCGCGACCGCACTCGATCAGGGCATCGAGGGCCTGTCGCTCGCGGCCGTGGCCGTGCGGGATCCCGCCAAGCATCAAGCCTTCATCGACGGCTTGCGTCGCCCACCGACAATCCTGCCGCTCGACCAGCTCGGCAAGGCCGCCGACATCGTCGTCGAATGCGCGCCGAGCAGCCAGCTGCGTGCGATCGTCGAGCCTGCGGTGAAGCGCGGCAAGGCCGCGGTCGTGGTCAGCGTCGGCGGCTTGCTCGACAATTTCGATCTGGTCGATCTCGCCCGCGCCAATGGCGGCCGCATCCTCGTGCCGACCGGCGCCCTGCTCGGCCTCGATGCCGTTAACGCCGCCGCAATCGGCACCATCCATTCCGTGAAGATGGTGACCCGCAAGCCGATCGACGGCCTGAAGGGCGCGCCGTTCGTCGTTCAGAACAACATCGACATCGACAATCTGCGCGAACCGCTGAAGCTGTTCGAGGGCAGCGCGCGCGAAGCGGCAAAGGGCTTTCCGGCCAACGTCAATGTCGCCGTTGCGCTGTCGCTGGCAGGCATCGGGCCCGATCGCACCGAGATCCAGGTTTGGGCCGACCCGACCGTGACGCGCAACGTTCACCGCATCGAGGTCGAGGCGGATTCGGCGCGCTTCTCGATGGGCATCGAGAACATCCCGTCCGAGAATCCCAAGACCGGCCTGATCACAGCGCTGTCGGTGATCGCGCTGCTCCGCAAGCAGCGCGCCACGCTGTGCGTCGGGACGTGAGCTCCTACGCCCCCGTCACGCGCCAGATTACGTTGCCGACGTCGTCGGCCATCAGCAGCGATTTCCTGTCGGGACCGATCGTGACGCCGACCGGGCGACCGTAGGATTCCTTCTCGTCCGGCGATAGGAAGCCCGACAGGATGTCGCGCGAGGGGCCGGAGGGCTTGCCGTTCGCGAACGGGATGAACACCAGCTTGTAGCCGGACAGCTTGCTGCGATTCCACGAGCCGTGCTGGCCGATCACCATGCCTTCGCCGAAGCCGGGCAGGGTGCCTGCGGGCATCCAGCACAGGCCGAGCGAAGCGGTGTGGCCACCGAGCGCATAGTCCGGTTGAATTGCCTTGGCAACCATCGCCGGATCCTGCGGCACGCGGTCGTCCACCGTCTTGCCCCAGTAGCAATAGGGCCAGCCGTAGAAGCCGCCGTCGCGCACGGAGGTGAGATAGTCGGGCGGCGTCTCGTCGCCGAGGCCGTCGCGTTCGTTGACGACGGTCCAAAGCACGCCGGTCGTCGGCTCCCAGGCAAGGCCCACGGGATTGCGCAGGCCGGCCGCAAAGATGCGATGCGTGCCGGCGACGAGATCGAGCTCGTAGACCGCGGCGCGACCTTGCTCGACCTCCATGCCCATCTCGGCGATGTTGCTGAGCGAGCCGACGCCGGCATAGAGCTTCTTGCCGTCGGGACTGGCGAGCAGACTGCGCGTCCAGTGGCCGGCGGGCTTGAATGTTGTCAGCCGCTTGCCCGGTGCTGTGATGCGGTCGGCATCGGCAACGTAAGGAAAAGCCATCACGCCGTCGGTGTTGCCGACGTAGAAAGTGTCGCCGACCAGTGCCATGCCGAACGGCTGGCTGAGGTTCTCCATGAACGTGCCGCGCACTTCGGCGACGCCGTCGCGGTCCTTGTCGCGCAACAGCGTGATGCGGTTGGCGGAGACGCCGAGCGCGGCGGCGCGCCGCATCGTCGCCTGCATCGCATAGTGGAACACGCTGCGCGGGGCGCCCGCGATCTGCGTTGCCTCCGCGATCAGCACGTCGCCATTGGGCAGCACCTCGATCCAGCGCGGATGGTCGAGACCGCTCGCGAACGCATCGACCTTGAGCCCGGGTGCAGCGATCGGCTTCTGTCCGTCGCGCCAGCCGCGTGCGGTCGGCATCTTCAAGGTGGGGATCGCGCCTTGCGGTTTCGCTTCGGGAATGGCGGGCTTCTCGCCCCAGGCCGGCGCGGGCTCGGTGCCCGTCATCTTGCGCCATTGCAGCGCGATGCCGCCGATGAAGGCGACGAACTGCGCGAAGATGCTGGAAAACGTCATGACAAGCCCCCGGTTGCGCGCGCATCCAACTGGCTGACGGGGCCGACGTCAACCTGTGCGGAGCTCAGCAGGGGCCTATTCCCGTGGAATGGCAGCCGATCGAATTTGCATGGGACAGGTCGCGGCGTCGGCCCGGCGATCAACGGCCGATCTGCCGCTCCAGCCGTCGTGCCGCGCGAAAATCATCCAAGTGACGGATGTTCGGCGCCAGCGCCGCTTCCCTGGAGAGCAGATGATAGACCCGCGCCACCGTGCGCTGCTTCTGCTTCGTACGCCCAGGGGGCAGCGCACGCGCCCTGCGGACGGCGGCGATCGCGTGTGCGCGAAAATAATCGTAGGCGTCCGACATGGCTCGATGCTCTGCGGCCGTTGACAGATGTCGAGGGCTAACGGACCAGCGCAGGTGTGGTTCCTTGGCGAGTCGGAATCGTGCACTCGTGCCCCGGACGCGCAGCGCAGCGCGTCCGGACAGGAGAGTGACGCCCTCACCGCGGCGACGTGAACGGAATGATCATCGGAACGCGGCGGCAATAGGCTCCATATGCGTCCTCGCCGAGCTCCTTCGAGAGGAACACCTCTTCCATCCGGCCCTTCTGCCACATGCCGAGCGAGATCAGGATCGCGCCGAGGATCGTCGTCACCAAGCCGATCGCAACGCCGGTCACCAGCATGCCGAAGATCAGGCCGGTGTAGATCGGGTGACGGACGATGCCGTAAGGGCCGGTGTCGATGACGCGGTGGTCTTCCTTCTGGGTGATGGTGTTGGACCAGAATTTCCCGAGATGCAGCCGCCCCCACCATGCGAAAGCGATGCCGGCGACTGAGAGGACCGCAGCGATGATGATGCCGGTGTTGCCGAGCACCCAAAGCGGCTTCCAGCCCATGGCTTCCGCAATGAACGGCGTGTACAGGATGCCGCCGACCAGGATCGGCAGGCGATAGCGCTGCGACTCCAGCGTCATGACCTGCTTCTTGGTCTGTCCCTGCCAGAACGAGGCACCGACCCAGCTGGCCAGAAAAGCGAGCCAGATCAGGGCGAGCAGTTGCGTCGGCCAGGTCGTGGTCCAGCCACCCCAGGCGACAGAGAGAAGCTTGCTGAAATCGAACATGAAGGTTCTTTGCGTTTGAAGCGGCGTCAGCTCGCGCGCGAGGACAGCGCGTGATGCTTGAGGGCGCCGGAGGGCTGCTGGCCGTTGCGGGCGAGCAGGTGGGTGATGGTTTCGCGCAAGACCGGCTCGATCGGACGCGGCGAATAGCCGAGCTCGTTACGGGCTTTGCCGATCGAGAGGTCGCTCGCTGCGAGCGCGATCCGCACGCCCTCGGCGGTGCCGTTGGGCGGCCGGCGCGTGATGTGGTCGGCGATGTATTCGAGCATGATCGCGGAGAGCTCGGCGATCTTGCCGGGTACGACGACGGGAAGTTGCCGGCGTCCGCTCATCGCCGACATCATGCGCAGGATGTCGCCGAGCGGGACGCAGTCGCCGCCGAGGATGTAGCGCTGCCCGAGGCGGCCGCGCTCCATGGTCAGGACCAGGCCCATGGCGACGTCGCGGACGTCGACCAGGTTGACCAGGAAGTTGAGGTGCGGCTGCACCTTCTTCTGCAGGAAGTACCAGAGCATCGCGGTCGGCGGTGTCAGATGTTGGTCGGCGGCGCCGATCGGCATGGTCGGCGTGCCGATCACCAGCGGGAAGCCCGCTTCTGCCGCCTTGGCGGCGTGATGCTCGGCAAGCGATTTCGACCGCGTATAGGCGCCGGGCATCGCCTCGGCCGGCTGCAGCGCCTCTTCGGCCGGAACGCCCTTGAGGTCGCAATAGGGGAACAGGATCGATTCGGTCGAGCAGTGCAGGAAGCGCGCGACGCCGCGCTTCATCGCCGCCGCCAGCACGATCTCGGTGCCGCGGCAATTGACCTCGTGAAAGTCCTGCTTGTTCGGGGCCCACATGCCCGGCAGGCCGGCGAGGTGATAGACCTGATCGCAACCGGCGATCGCCGCATCGACCGCGGCACAGTCCAGCACCGAGCCGTGGACGTGCTCGACATCCGCGTTCGCCGCGCTCGGCACACGGACATCGAGAACGCGGACCCGCTGCCCACGGGCGCGGAGCGCTTCTACGAGGTGATGTCCGATGAAGCCACTGCCACCGGTAACCAGGACAAGAGCCATGCAGTAGGTTGCTGTTTCGCTTCGAGCGTTATCGGGTTGAAAGTGAATTGGCCGGAAGAGGCGCCAGAATCGCGGCAAGGTCGCGACGGAAACCCATTGCAATGAATAATTTTGCCATGACGAACATCGGTCCAAGCAAAAGATGCGAGGGGAACGTGAACAACGAGGCCTCGCGCCCCTCAAAAACCTTGTGGCCGATGGCCTGCGCGGCGAGGCCGAGCACCACCAGCGTCGCGAAAATCGCCCACATCGTCGCGGTGCCGACTTGCGCCGCGATGGTCGTCGCAACCGAAAACAGCACGACGGAGACAGCGAGAATGCCGAGCCCGAGCGCCGCGTCGAGCAGCAGCCAGTAAATCAAGACCGGAACAGCCAGGACCACCGCCAGGCTGACGTTGAATCCGAACAGCGGAAGCTTGACCAGCGTCAGCGGCAGCACGGCGCCGGTGAACAGCAGCAGGATGCCGACCACATGCATCGCCGTGTTGCGGGGATCGCGATGATACTCGACATAAACGGCAAGTTGGCGCAAAAAAAAGCCACCCATTTCGGTCTCATGCAGCACGGGGTCGGGAAGGGCGAACAGAGGCTATAGCACTGGACCGGGCGGTGCACAAACCGGCACTTTTGTCGCGTGAAACCGTCTTCGCGCGCCCGGGACAGGCTGCAAAATAGTCCGCACTTCAAGGGGTTCCGTCAGCGGCGGAGCCGCCGTCGCTCAGCGCTTCTTGGCGGGCTTTTTCGCCGCAGGCGCTGGCGTCGCAGCCGGACGCGGCTCCTCCGGCAGCTTGGCATAAGTCAGGATCTGCAACTGGCCGTTGACGGCGGAGGTCGGCTTGGCCCGGTCGAGAAACTGCTCCTCGCCGAGGCCGATCGGATGCAGCCGCTTGGTCGAGATCTTGAAGGTGTTCACCAGCACGTCACGGATCGCATCGGCCCGCCGCTGGCTCAGGATCGCATTGGCCTCGCGCGTCTTGGAATTGGATTCGACGTGGCCGACGATCAGGAAGGTGTAGGGCAGCAGCGAGGCATGAACCAGCGCGTCCGCAATGCGGCCGACGGTCTGGTAGGACGTCGGCTGGATGATCGGCGTGTCGGCGTCGAACTGGATCTGCGCATTGAAGGCGGGCAGCTTGGCGAGCTCCGGCGCGATCAGCGGCCGGTTCACCGGACCCGGATCGTTCTTGATCCTGGTCTTGGCGCGCTCCATCACCTGCTGCTTCAGCGCGGGCAGGTCGACCTCGGCGGCCTCTTCGAAATGGTTCAGCTTCGCGACGATGTCGTCGCGGGTCGGCGCCGCCGTCTGCGCGCCGGCGGGGCCCGCGAGCAAAGCGAGGCCCAGCGCCAAGCCCAGTCCTGCGGTGGCGAGCCCGTTCGCGCGCATCAGCGATACCCCGCGTCGTCAACGGCCTTCAGGCAGTTGTTGCTGATGCCCTTGGGCGTCGAGACCAGGCACGGGACCGACTTGCTGGTCTCCTTGGTCGAGCCGCCGCAGACCTTGACGATCTCGCGCTGGCAGGCGTTCGCCACGGTGACGCGCGCGGCGACGCGCTTCTGGATGGCGTCGAACACGCCGAGATAGTCGCTCGTGCATTGCGGCGAGAGCACGTCGCGATTGCGCGACAGGCATTCCTTCAGCCGGTTCGAATCCGGGTTGACGCCGCGGCAATTGGCGACGATTTCCGCCCCGCAGCTCGCCGCCAGCTTGCCTATCGAATCGCCAAAGCTCATGGTCTCCGCCGCCGCAAGCGACGGCATCCCCAATGCAAGCACGATCAATGTGACGGAGCCCCGGACCATGGGTTGCATCTGATACGGGGAAGTTCGCGGCGGTCAAGGGGCGTTCGGGCGAGAACTGTCGAGAGTTGCGCAGTGCGGCGAACAGTCCTCACTCGGCCTCAGCGAGGGGCGGCCAGTCGACCAGGGCGACGGTATGGTTCCTGAGGTCCTCGGCAACCTCGGGATCGGCCTTGAGCTCATCCAGCGTCCGCGGCGGGGGCAGCTGGCGACCGTCCGCGATCAGCTCCTGCGCATAGAATGCGAGCGCCTCGGGCGCATTCTCCAGGGCCTCCTCGACGTCGTCGCCGCCAGAGATGCAACCGGGCAGGTCCGGAAACCACAAGCTCACGGTTTCGTCCGGGTCGGCGTCCTCGATGATGGCAATGTACCGAGCCATATCGGGCCTCACGCCCGCTGCACGAAACTGTCCACGACCTTCTTCTCGCCGGCCTTGTCGAAGGCGATGGTGAGCTTGTTGCCGTCGATCTTGGTGACGCGGCCATAGCCGAATTTCTGGTGGAAGACGCGGTCTTCCAGCGAGAACTCCGAGGTCGTGCCGGTGGATTTGGCGACCAGCTCGCCCTCGATGGTCAGCGGTCCGCGGCGGCGGGAGGAGAAGCTGCCGAAGTCCGGTCCGGATGACGAGGAGGAGAACGTCGCGGCCTCTTCCTCGAAGCCGCCACTTCGGCCGCCGCCATTGCGACCGCCACCGCGATTCCGGTTCGCCTGCGCGCGCTGCCAGCCCGGCGTCGAATAGCTGGAGCCGAACGCCTCCATGTCGTCGAAGCGCGAGGCGCCGTAGCCGCCGCTGCCGCCCCATCCAGAGCCGCCCTTGGACTCCGTGATCTCGACATTGGCCGCCGGCAATTCGTCGAGGAAGCGCGACGGGATCGTGGTCGACCAGGTGCCATGGATCCGGCGATTGGTCGCGAAATAGATCTTTGCACGGCGGCGGGCGCGGGTCAGGCCGACATGGCCGAGCCGGCGCTCTTCTTCCAGGCCTGCGCGGCCCTGTTCGTCCAAGGTGCGCTGGCTCGGGAACAGGCCTTCCTCCCAGCCCGGCAGGAACACGTTGTCGAATTCGAGCCCCTTGGCCGAATGCAGCGTCATCAGCGACACCGCATCGTCTTCGGCGCCGCCCTCGCGGTCCATCACCAGCGAGATGTGCTCCAAAAACCCTTGCAGGTTCTCGAACTCCTCCATCGAGCGCACCAGCTCTTTCAGGTTCTCCAGCCGGCCCGCGGCATCCGCCGAGCGGTCCTTCTGCCACATCTCGGTATAGCCGCTCTCGTCGAGCACGATCTGGGCGAGATCGGTGTGCGCGGTGACCTCGCGCTGGGCGCGCCAGCGGTCGAACTGCGCAACGAGATCGCGAAGCGAACCGCGCGCCTTCGGCTTCAGCTCGTCGGTCTCGACCACGGCGCGCGCCGCCTCGAACAGGGGAATGCGGCGCTTGCGGGCGTGGTCGTGCAGCATCTGCACGGTGGCGTCGCCGAGCCCGCGCTTGGGCGTATTGACGATACGCTCGAAGGCGAGATCGTCGGCCGGCGAATTGATGACGCGCAAATAGGCCAGCGCGTCGCGGATTTCGGCGCGCTCGTAAAAGCGCGGGCCGCCGATGACGCGATAGGGCAGGCCCAGCGTGACGAAGCGGTCTTCGAACTCGCGCATCTGGTAGGAGGCGCGCACGAGAATGGCGATCTCGTTGAGCTTCTCGCCCTGGCGCTGCAGCTGCTCGATCTCCTCGCCGATGCCGCGGGCTTCCTCTTCCGAATCCCATGAGCCCGTGACGGTGACCTTCTCGCCGTCCTGGTCCTCGGTGCGCAGCGTCTTGCCGAGCCGGCCTTCATTGTGCGCGATCAGGTGCGAGGCGGCGGCGAGGATGTGACCCGTCGAGCGATAGTTGCGCTCCAGGCGAATGACCTTGGCGCCGGGGAAATCGTGCTCGAAACGTAGGATGTTGTCGACCTCGGCGCCGCGCCAGCCGTAGATCGACTGGTCGTCGTCACCGACGCAGCAGATGTTTTTGGTCTTCTCCTTCTCCCCGCTTGCGGGGAGGAGGCCGGGATGAGGGGGAGTCTCCACGAGCTCGGTGCTTGGAGAGTCCCCCTCACCCGCATCGCTTCGCGATGCGACCTCTCCCTGCAAGCGGGGAGAGGTGAAAGAAGGCGCCTGCGACAGCAGCCGCAGCCACAGATATTGCGCGACGTTCGTATCCTGGTACTCGTCGACCAGGATGAACTTGAAGCGCTGCTGGTACTGCCTGAGAATATCCGGGTGCTCGCGGAAGATGCGGATGTTCTCCAGCAGGAGATCGCCGAAGTCGGCTGCGTTCAGGATCTTCAGCCGCTCCTGATAGCTCGCATAGAGCTTGCCGCCCTTGCCGTTGGCGAACATCGCGGCCTCGCCCGACGGTACCTGTGAAGGCATCAGGCCGCGGTTCTTCCAGCCGTCGATCAGGCCGGCCAGCATCCGCGCCGGCCAGCGCTTCTCGTCGATGTTCTCGGCCTGGAGCAACTGCTTCAGCAGCCGGACCTGGTCGTCGACGTCGAGCACGGTGAAGTTCGACTTGAGCTGCGCCAGCTCGGCATGGATGCGCAGGATGCGGCCGCCGATGGAGTGGAAGGTGCCGAGCCACGGCATGCCCTCCACGGCGTGGCCGAGCATCTGGCCGAGCCGGTGCTTCATCTCGCGCGCGGCCTTGTTGGTGAAGGTCACCGACAGGATTTCGGCCGAGCGGGCGCGGCCCTGGCTCAAGATGTGCGCGATGCGCGTGGTCAGGACGCGGGTCTTGCCGGTGCCGGCACCGGCCAGCACCAGGACCGGGCCGTCCAGCGTCTCCACTGCCTCGCGCTGCTCCGGATTGAGCCCGGCGAGGTATTTCGGACCCACCGAGGCGCGCGCACGCGCGGCGATGCCGCCGGCTGCGGGCTGGTGGTCGGGTACGGCTGTGATCTTGCTCGGCTCGGTCATGCGAATCATCGGCCCCACGATGGCACCGCGGGGTGGTGGAAGGGAGCCTTCTTAACAGGGATTGGTGCCTATATGGGGCGCCGGGCCGGGTTTTCCACGTGCGCGGCAGGCCGATTTGTTCCAGCTGAGCCAGCGAATTTCGCTCCCGCCGGGACCGGAACTATCGTTCCCGCGTCGAGATTGTCAGGACAGGTGGCGCGGCCAGCCGCGTCGATCGCAGACAACATCAAGACGAGGGTTTGACCATGCTAGGCTGGGTTGTGACGTTTCTGGTTATCGCACTGATCGCCGGCATCCTGGGCTTCGGCGGCGTCGCCGGCGCTTCGATCGAGATCGCCAAGATCATCTTCTTCATCGCAGTCGTTCTGTTCCTGGTCTCGGCCGTCGTGGGCCTCGCCCGCGGCCGCAACAGAATATAGCTGCGATGTTCACCTCTCCCCGACGGGGAGAGGTGAACCACAGGCGGCAGACGGCGCCTGAGCCACTAACGCTTCGAGGGCATCGCCACGCTCCGGCCGATGCCCTCGGGTCGCGTCAAGGCGCTGTGGGATTTGGCAACCCCTGCAATGCGCTGCTGGATGTCGGGCGGAAACGGCGCAACGCGACGCGCGTTCATGTCCATGTGCAGCGACATGTTCTCGGACGTCGCCGATAGCCAGCCCTCTGTCGCATGCCGCATCTCCTCGAATGTATGCAGCCGCTTGTCGTCGGCCTGCAGCAGCCAGACGAAGATCTGCACGGGATCGCCGAGATGGATCTCGCGCAAATAGCGCACGTGGCACTCCGCGGTGAAGGTCGAGCCGTTGCGCTCTGTCTTGTAGCCCGGGCCAATCCCGAGCTCGAGCCAGAACTCGTCGATCGCCCGGTCGAACATCACGTTGTAATAGGCCATGTTGAGATGGCCATTGTAGTCGATCCATTGCGGCTCGACCTGCATGATCGAGGAGCGAAACGGCTCTGCGTTCGGCGCTGTGGCGGCAGTCTCCGGCATGTGTCCTTCCCAAGCTATGCGTCCGGTCCCTTGACTTGACCGGTTATATGTCCTTTGCCACGGTCTCTTCTCGTCGGGAGGAATTCCGTGGGTACGACCATCACCAATAATCCGCCGCGGCCGGAGCCGAAAGCCCTCGCAAGCGCGCTGGAGCAGCTTGCCGCGCGCTTCGGCAACCGCCTCATCACCTCGCAGGCCGTGCGCGAGCAGCACGGCCATACCACCACCTGGATCCCCAACCAGCCGCCTGATGGCGTGGTGATGGCGCAGGAGACCGCCGACATCCAGGACGTGGTGCGGATCTGCGCCAAACATCGCGTGCCCGTCATTCCCTTCGGCACCGGCACCTCGCTCGAAGGCCAGGTCAACGCACCCGCCGGTGGCATCTCGATCGATCTGCGCGACATGAACAAGGTGCTCGCGGTGCATGCCGAGGACCTCGACTGCGTGATCCAGCCCGGCGTCACCCGCAAGGCGCTCAACGAGCATCTGCGCGACCAGGGCCTGTTCTTCCCGATCGATCCCGGCGCGGATGCCTCGCTCGGCGGCATGGCCTCGACCCGCGCCTCCGGCACCAATGCGGTGCGCTACGGCACCATGCGCGACAGCGTGCTGGCGCTGAAAGTGGTGCGCGGCGACGGCGAGATCATCACCACGGGCACGCGCGCCAAGAAATCGTCCGCCGGCTACGACCTGACGCATCTGTTCGTCGGCGCCGAAGGCACGCTCGGCATCATCTCCGAGCTGACCATTCGCCTGCGCGGCATCCCCGAGACGATCGCGGCCGGTGCGGTGTCGTTCGAGACCGTCCACGGCGCCTGCCAGGCCGTGATCCTGGCGATCCAGACCGGCATTCCCGTCGCGCGCATCGAGCTGCTCAACGCCGCGCAGGTCAAGGCCTGCAACGCCTATTCCAAGCTGACGCTGCCGGAGACGCCGCTGCTGCTGATGGAATTCCACGGCAGCGAGATCGAGGTCGCCGAGCAATCCAAGGCGTTCGGCGAGATCGCGAGGGACTGCGGCGGGGGCGATTTCTCCTGGACCACCAAGCCGGAGGACCGCACCAAGCTGTGGCAGGCGCGGCACGATGCTTATTGGTCGGTGAAGGCGCTGCGGCCCGGCGACAGCATCGGCGTGGTCGCGACCGACGTCTGCGTGCCGATCTCGCGGCTCGCCGACTGCGTCAGCGAGACCGAGGAGGATCTCAAGCGCCTCAATTTGCTGTCGCCGATCGTCGGCCATGTCGGTGACGGCAATTTCCACTGCTCGCTGGTGTGCGACACCAACGACGCCGACGAGATGGCGCGCGGCGAGGAGTTCATGCATCGTCTGGTCGAGCGTGCGCAGGCCATGGACGGCACCTGCACCGGCGAACACGGCATCGGCCAGGGCAAGCAGAAATATCTCGAGGCCGAGCTCGGCCCCGAGGCGCTCGATGCGATGCGGGCGCTGAAGCAGGCACTCGATCCGCTCAACATTTTCAACCCCGGCAAGATCGTGCCGGAGGCATAAGGCGGCGCCCTCCGGAACCGGGAACTTTCGGCAATCCTGCCGGTTCCAATTCCCGCCAATTTCCGATGCTCAATGGCAGGGCTTTGCGCGGGAGGGTGCGATGGTGCGACCGGTCATGGGAATTGCCGCGGTGGCCTTTGCCTGCATGCTTGCGGGGGCCGCGTTCGCGAAGGGCGGACACGGCGGCAGCCATGGAGGTGGCCATGGCGGCGGGCGCGGCGGCGGTCACCACGGCGGCCATGTCCGCGGCCACGGCGGCGGGCATGCGCATGGCGGGCATCATCGCGGGATGCGGTTCACAACCGGCGCCCGGCGTGGCGGCCCGAACTTCGGTCAGATCCGCAATGCCGCGATACGGCCGACGAACTTCCGCAACGCCTGGAACGCCAGCGCCTTCCGCAATGGCCGGCTGATCAGCAATCCGGCGGCCCGCGCGCAGATTGCCGCGGCGGCGGCACTCGCCGGCTGGAGCGGTGCAAGCAGCGGATGGTGGCAGCATCCCGGCGGCGGCTACGGCTGGGTCGGGCCGCTGTTCTGGCCGTTCGCCTATAACGACCTCTACGATTACACCATCTGGGGCGACGGGCTCGCCTTCTGGGGCTACGGCTATCCGGACATCTATGCCGGCATTTTCGGTCCCTATGGCTATGATCGGCTGTCGGCTTATCTGCCGCAGCAGCCGCAGGGACGGCGGCGAGCGCGCAGCGCGCCGCTCGATCAGCTCTGCGGCAGCGATCGCCGCGCCATCGTCGGCCTGCCGATCGATCAGATCGCAGCCGCGGTGCAGCCGACGAACGCGCAAGGCGCTGCTCTCGATGCGCTCGGCAACGCCTCGATCGACGCGGCGGCGCTGATCCGCACCTCCTGTCCGACGCAGGCCGCAGCGACGGCGCCCGGCCGGCTCGCCGCCATGCAGCAGCGTGTCGAGGCGATGCAGAAAGCCGTCGATCTGGTTCAGCCCGCGCTGGACCAGTTCTATGGTTCGCTCAACGACGAGCAGAAGGCGCGCTTCAATGCGCTTGCCGACGATCAACGTCGTGCCGCGGCATCGAACAATGCGGGCGGATCGTCGGTGCAGACTTGCAGCCCGTCCGCCGCGTTCGATTGGCCCGGCGCCACGATCGAAGAACGGCTTCGTCCGAACGACACTCAGCGCGCGGCACTCCAGGTGCTCCAGGACACCAGCGCCAAGGTTAGCACATCGCTCAAGGCGTCCTGCGAGCCCAATGAGGTGATGACGCCTCCGGCCCGCATGGCCGCGATCCGCAAGCGTCTCGATGTCATGCTGGACGGAATCAAGTCGGTCCGGGCGGCGCTCGATGATTTCTACGCCACGCTCAACGACGAGCAGAAGGCGCAGTTCGAGGCGATCGGCCCGCGCCGCATGTCCTGAACGCCGTGAGCAATTGAAGACCATTGGTGGGGCAATGAAGTGGTGCGCGAGGCGAGAGCCGGCAGACGTCTGGGACGAGCCGATCGGGGGGCCGCTCGGCGACATCGACGCAGCCGACCGGATTCGCAACATCTGCCAGGCTGCGCGGGCGATCGCCGAAGCCGCCGGCGCTTCGGCGCCGACCAGCACGCGCGAGCGCTATGAGCGCGCAGCCCGCGCTGCCATGGAGATCGCGATGAAGATCTCCGACGATCTGATGCGCGACGACGCCGTGCGCCGCATCGTGGATCTCTGCATGAAGGCTGAGGACATCAAGACGGCGCAGATCTTGTCGCGTGCGATCCAGGCAGGCTGGATTCGAGAAGCCGTGCTCCGGGACCATCCGGCCCTGTCGCAATGAGTTCGGCTCGCGCGATTGGCGCGAGCCGAATGCTGCTGGTGCCGGACCGGCTCAGTATCTGCGGTAGCCACCGCTGTTGTAGCCACCGCTGTTATGGTCGCCGCCGCGGCCGCCCATTCCCATGCCGAGGCCGATCCCCACGCCGATGCCGATGCCCTGCATCACGGCCTCCGGCGGCGGGCCGCGATCCGGCGGCGGCGCGCGCTCGTAGACCACTTGCTCGGACGGCGGCCGTCGCTTGGGCGGCGTCTCGACCACCTTGCGCTTCGGCGGGGTCTCGTCGACGCGCTTCTTGATCACGGGCGGGACCGAGGGGTTGACCGGTGTTGCCGGGGTCGCGGGCGTCGAGCACGGGCAGGTCGGCGCCATCGCGACCGCGACGGGCGTCGCCGCGGCGGCGACGGGCACGGCGTAGTTGCGGTTCTGCACGCGCAGCAGCAGCCGGCGCGCGGTTGCCGCGAGATCGCTGTTGTCCCAGTTCGCTAGGTATGCCTCGAACGAGGCGCGGGTATTGATGGCGGTGGCACGCTCCCACGCCAGCATCTGGCGACGCCGCTCCAGCACGGTGCGAAGACGCGGCGTGCGGGTGTCCTGGGCGTATAGTTCGATATAGGCCTGATACGCCTCCACGGTGTCCTCGGTGATCACGAGCTCATAGGCGACCATGGCAGGCTTGCCCTGCAATGTCTTGCGCCAGTCCGCGACGCTGCGCGTGCCGCCGGCGAGCGCCATGGCGGATGCGCCGGGAAGAGCGGGCGTGCTGCCGCCGCTCTCGCCGAAGAACCTGAAATCGGTGGTCAGTGAGGAGCTTTCCCAGGGGATCTGCCGGCCGTCGGTCGACTGCGCCACCGCGACGCGGATGCGCTTGAACATCTCCTCGATCGGCAGGTTCGGCTGCTTGGCGACCGTCAGCACGGCCGTCGTGTAGGGGCTGTCGAGGCCGTTGCCGTCCTCGGCCTCGGCGCCGGGCGAGGTCGAATAGGAGATGAACGAACCGGGCGCGCCGGCCTTGGTATCGACGATCGCAAGGCCGTGACCGGCGCCGCTGAGCGCGGGGAACGGGTTGTTGCGGCAGGCATCGAGCATGAAGATGCGCGCCCGCGTCGGCAGCGCGCCGAGCGTGTTGAGCATGTCGTTCAGCCGCACGCCCTGCAGCGGGATGTCGGCTTCACGCTTGGGATCGAGATCGACAGGCACCAGATAGTTCTCGCCGTCGATCTGAAGGCCGTGGCCGGCATAGAACACCAGCGCGACGGTGTCGGGGCCGCTGGCACTGACCTTGCCGGCGAAGTCCGAGATCGCAGCACGCATCTCGGTCTGTGCCAGATTGGCCGCCGTGGTGACGGTGAAGCCCGCGCTGCCGAGCAGCTCCGTCATGCCCTTGGCGTCGTTGGCGGCGTTCGGCAGCTCCGGCACCGTGCGATAGGTCGATTGGCCGATCACCAGCGCAAGGCGCGCTTCGGCGGCCGCGTCGGTGGGCGTCACCAACTGGGTGAATGCGAGAAGACCGGACGCAAGAAGCAAATTCGAAAAGACTGGACGGCGCATGATGTCACCTCCAACGGCAATGCGCACGATGATGTCACTATTTCTAAGTCCGCGCCATGAGGGCGTCTGTGCGCTGGATCACGCAGGGGCCGCGGCAAAATGGGGCAGGGTATCTGCCGGAGCCGTCCCTGTGCTAGACCTTTCGACCGCGCTGCCGCGGGAATTCGGCTAGTGAAGGAGGCTTGTCGTGAAGGTCCTGCTCGCGCACACCCCGGAGATGCGGCGCAACTATTACGGCGATCGCAGCCTGAACGGCCTGCGGGCGGCCGCCGAGGTGATCCTGCACGAGAAGGATGAGCCGCTGGACGCCGCCGGCCTGGTGCGCGCAGCCAAAGACGCCGACATCATCGTCGCCGACCGCATGACTGAAGGGCGCGGCGAGATCTTTGCGCAATTGCCGCGTCTGCGGGCCTTCGTCCGCTGCGCCGTCGACATCCGCAACGTCGACGTGGATGCGGCGTCGCAAGCCGGCGTGCTCGTGACCCGCGCCGGGCCCGGCTTCGTGCAGGCCGTGGCCGAGCTCGCGCTCGGCTTCATGGTCGATCTCTCCCGCGGCGTGTCGCGGACCACCGCAGATTACCAGGCAGGCCGCAAGCCGGAAGCACGGATGGGCCGCCAGCTCGCCGGCAGCCGGATCGGCATCATCGGCTACGGCAGCATCGGGCGCTACCTCGCCGAGATCGCAAAAGTGCTGCGCATGGAGGTATTGGTCTCCGATCCCTTCGTAACCGTCAGCGATGCCGCGATCCGGCAGGTCGGTCTCGACGAGCTCCTCGCCGCATCGGACTATGTCGTCTGTCTCGCCGTCGCCAACGAGCAGACTGAGAACCTGATCGGGGAGGCGGCGCTGGCGCGCATGCAGAAGCACGCCGTCTTCATCAATCTCTCGCGCGGCAATCTGGTCGACGAAGCCGCGCTGGCAGGCGCGCTGCGTGAGGGCCGCATCGCCGGCGCCGCCATGGATGTCGGCCGCGCACCGGACCAAATGCCGACGCCCGATCTTGCCAAGCTGCCGAACGTCATCGCCACGCCCCACGTCGGCGGCCTGACGCCGCAGGCCATCGAATACCAGTCGCTGGAGACGGTGCGACAGGTCGAGGCCATCGCGAGGGGAGAAATCCCGCAAGGCGCCGTCAACGCCGATCGCTGGGCGCGGCGGCCGTGAAGGGTCTTAGAGCCGGTCCACCGCCTTGAACGTCCCGTCCTTCTGGATCACGGTCAGGAATACCTTCGGCGGCGTGTCGAGCATGCGTGTGCCGACGGTGACGATGCTGCCGCTGATGTCGAAACGGCCGGTATCGTTGATGGCGCGCAGCAGGCTGGCGCGGGTCGGATTGGGGCCGGCCTTTTCCAGCGCCGCGGCCGCAAGCCGGCCGGACAGATAGCCTTCCAGCGACACGAAATCCGGTGTCAGCGCCGGGTCGAACGCCTTCTGGGCCGCCTGGTAGTCGGCGACGAGCTTGAGCGAGCGGTCCCAGGGAAACGGCACGACCTGCGAGACGATGACGCCGTCGCCCTCCGGGCCGAGTTCCGCGGCGAGCGCAACGGCGCCGACGAAGGAGATGTTGACGAAGGTTGGACGAGCGCCGCTGCGGTGGGCGAGCTTGATGAACTCCGCGCACGGACCATAGGTCCCGACCATGACGATGGCTTCGGGGTCGGCGCGCTTGATCATGCGCCAGGCCTGGCCGACCGCGCGGGTGTTGCGCTCGAAAGTGCCTTCGGCGGCGAGCTCGAGCCCGCGCTTGGCGAGTGCCCGCTTCACGCCGACAAGCCCGTCGCGGCCGAAGGAATCGTCCTGGTAGAAGATGCCGATGCGGGTGAACTTGCGATCCTCGGTGAGATGCTTGATCCAGGCTTCCGCCTCCGCGCCGTAGCTGGCGCGGATGTTGACGACGTTCGGAAGCTCGAGATCGCGCAGGAACTCGGCGCCGGTGAACGGGCCGATGAAGGGCACGTTCCTGGAGCTGGTGATCGGTATCGTCGCCATCGCGGTCGGCGTGCCCACCGCACCGATCAGCGCGAACACCTTGTCTTCGTTGATCAAATGCAGCGTCTGCGCCACCGAACGGTCGGGGTCGTAGCCGTCGTCGCGGCTGATGAGCTGGAGCTTGCGGCCGTGAATGCCGCCCTTGGCATTGACCTCGGTGAATGCGGCGACGATGCCTTGCCGCATGCGCTGTCCCAGCGCGGAGGACGGGCCTTCCAGCGCCGCGGCCTGGCCGAACAGGATTGCATCCTCGCTGATGCCGGCCTCGTTGCCCCTCGCAACCAGCGTGGTCGCGGCCAGAAGCGCGATGGTCAGAACGACGGATCTCGCTGATCGAATTCGATGCATCGGGAGGCTTGCCGGATCCTTGAAAGAAACCTTGCGCAACATAGCCTTGCGAGGCTGAATAGCTCGCTAAGCGCCACGGCGCAGAGAGGCCGTATTACACCGGGGAAAACCGGCAACTTATGTCGAGAAAGCCGGGATCGCTCGTGCACTTCGTTAACTAATTTCCGCATTGCGGTACGACTGGTTTCCGAAATTGTGCACTTCTTAACCGCCGTCTTGTTCCGATAGCGGCACTGGCACCTCAACCAGAGGTTCGGTTCGTCGCGGACAGGGGACGGCGGCTTCAAGATGGGCGGTCGCGATCAGAACGATCAGGATCGGAGACGTAGAGGCGGATGGTGGCGTGCCGCGCCGCTGCTCGGGCTCTATCGTCCTGCGCTCGTCGCGGTCGGCGTCGGCCTGCTGTTCTCGATCGTGGGCGCTGCCGCCGTCGCGCGGTGGGAAGATCGCGTCAACAGGATCGAGTTCGAAAACGCAGCCGAGACCCAGGCGATCGTCCTGCAGAACGGCATGAACGAGTACATATCGAGACTTCTCGCGCTGCGCACGTTGTTCGAATCGACCAACGAAGAAGTCACCCGCAGCGAATTCGAGACCTTCAGCGCCCGCCTGTTCGAGCGTCACCCCGGCATGCTGCGCATCTCCTGGTTGCCGCGGATCAACCGCAAGGAGCGCGCGGATTACGAGGCCGCGGCGATCCGGGACGGTGTGTCGAGCTATCACATCAAGGCGCTGCAGGGCGAGAGCTTCGTCATCGCGCCGCAGAGTGACGAATATTTTCCGGTGTTCTACTCCACTCAGCCGAAGACCTCGTCGGTCTACGGCATGGACTACACGACCGTTCCGGAGCGACGGGCGGTGCTGGAGCGCGCGCGCGACAACGATCGCGTCGCAGCCATGCGCACGCGCCTGTTCGGGCCGAAGGACAGCGACCGGCCGTCCTATGTCCTCGTCGTCGTTCCCGTCTACGCCAAGGGAACCTCGCGCGAGGAGATCGCGGACCGGCGCCGCAATATCGCCGGCGTCGTGGTCGGCGTCTTCGACCTGCCGCTGCTCATCCAGTCCATCCGCGTGACCACCGGAGCCAGCCCCGCGGTCAGCATGACGGTCTTCCCGCCGTACACGGCGCAGATCGTCAGCCTCGAGCAGATGCTGCCGGATTATGCGTCGGCCGCCTCGGCGCTGCGGTCGATGCGGGACATCGCGCGGACCCTGCACTGGTCGGGCAGTCTCAAGATCGGCGACACCGATTGGCAGGTGCGGGCGGTTCCGACCGCCGGCGGTCCGCTGGCGACGACTTACGACCGCGCGGTTGCGGTCCTCGTCGTCGGCATGCTGCTGACGCTGTCGCTGTCGACCTATCTGATGCTCGCCAGCCGCAATTCGCGGCGGCTGTCGCTGGCGAACCGGCGCGTGCTCGAGCTTGCCCAGACCGACATCCTCACGGGATTGCCGAACCGCGCCTTTTTCCTCACCCGGCTCGACGAGATGAACGGCAAGTTGAGCGTGAGGGGCGAGCCCTTCGCGATCCTGATGCTCGACCTCGACCGCTTCAAGAACGTCAACGATTCCCTCGGCCACGCGGCCGGCGATGCGCTGCTGCGCCAGGTGGCGCAGCGGCTGAAATCCGCGCTGCGCGCCAACGACGTGCTGGCGCGGCTCGGCGGCGACGAATTTGCCATCATCCAGCAAGCCGGCGAGGACCAGCGCGCCTGCTCGACCGATCTGGCGGCGCGGATCGCCAAGCTCGTGAGCGAGCCGTTCCTGCTGCCCGGACACCGCGTCGAGATCGGCACCAGCATCGGCATCGCGATCGCGCCGGATCATGGCAGCGATCAGGAGCAGCTCCTGAAGAAAGCGGATCTCGCGCTCTATCGCTCGAAATCGGCCGGCCGCAACTGCTTCACTGTTTATGATGAGGCGATGTCGGCCGAGCTGGAGGCCCGCAACACGCTGGAAGGAGATCTGCGCGACGCCATCGCGCGCTGCCAGCTGGAGGTGCACTACCAGCCGTTCGTCGATGCCCTCAGCGGCGAACGACGCGGCTTCGAGGCGCTGGTGCGCTGGCGGCATCCGACGCGCGGCCTGATCCCTCCGGACCAGTTCATTGCGCTTGCGGAGGAGACCGGGCTGATCGTGCCGCTCGGCGAATTCGTGCTGCGGCGCGCGTGCGCGGACGCAGCCGGCTGGCCTGCCGATCTCATGATCGCCGTCAATCTGTCGCCGATCCAGTTCAAGGAAGCCGAGCTGTTCGACATGATCTGCGCGGCGCTCGCCGATTCCGGCCTGCCGCCGCAGCGGCTCGAGATCGAGATCACGGAATCCGTGCTGCTGGAGCGCGGCAGCGAGAATCATGCCTTCATGGAGCGGCTGAAGCAGCTCGGGGTCGAGCTCGCGCTCGATGATTTCGGCACCGGCTATTCCTCGCTCAGCTACCTGACCGCGTTCCCGTTCGACAAGATCAAGATCGACAAGTCGTTCATTCGCAATCTGACGCAGCAGCCGCGCTCTTCCGCCATCATCTCCTCGATCGTGACGCTGGCGCGCGGACTGGACATGTCGGTCACGGCCGAAGGCGTCGAGACGCCCGAGGAGTTCGACCGGCTGAAGGCGCTCGGCGTCAATTTTGCGCAAGGCTATCTGTTCGGCCGGCCGCATCCGATCGAGCGGATCCTGTTCGACGCGCCGGTCAAATCCTCACGGCTCGACGCCGCCTGAGCGCGCCGCTCAAGCAGTATTTAGGTCGTCATGCCCGGGCATAGCCGTCCGAAGGACGGCGTCGCTTCCGCTCGCCTATGTCCCGGGCATCCACGTTCTCCGTCCTGCGTCGCGAGACGTGGATGGCCGGGACAAGCCCGGCCATGACGCTGCGGGAGCGTCTGCGCCCCGCTCAAGAGGCATGCGCGAAAAGCGCTTGACCCGGACATCCCCGGATGGTCCGAAGAACCGTCTAGGGATGAAACAAGCACACAACATGCGGCTTCCGTTCTTCTACGGCTGGATCGTCGTCGCGGTGACCTTCGTCACCATGGCGATCGGGGTCAACGCGCGCACCGCGTTTTCGCTGTTCTTTCCGCCCATCATTTCCGAGTTCGGCTGGGAGCGCGGCGTCACGGCGGGCGCCTTCTCCTTCGGCTTCGTGGTGTCGGGCGTGGTCAGCCCGCTGATCGGCCGCCTGATGGACCGCGCCGGCCCGCGCGCGGTGATGGAGCTCGGGGTCGTGCTGATGGGCGGCGGCCTTTTGCTGGCGCCGTTGACCAGCGCGCCGTGGCACCTCTATGTCACCATCGGCGTCATGGTCGGGGCCGGCAGCGTCTGTCTCGGCTATTCCGGCCAGTCGCTGTTCCTGCCGAACTGGTTCATCCGCAAGCGGGGCTTCGCCATCGGCATCGCTTTCGCGGGCGTCGGTATCGGCTCGGTGACGCTGCTGCCATGGGTGCAGCACATGATCGAGCAGACCGGCTGGCGCACCGCCTGCACCGCGATGGGCCTGCTCGTCCTGATCGCGCTGGCGCCGATCAACCTGCTGCTGCACAAGCGCCCCGAGGACATCGGGCTCCAGCCGGACGGCGATGCCGCCCCCGCCGCAGGCGCGGCAAGCCCGGTCTCCAACGTGGTCGATCACGTCTGGGTCAACACCGACTGGACGCTGCGGCGCGCCGTCGCGACCGCGCGGTTCTGGTGGATCGCGCTCGGCTATTTCTGCGGCCTGTACATCTGGTACGCGGTGCAGGTGCACCAGACCAAATTCCTGCTCGATGTCGGCTTCAGCCCCGGCGTTGCGGTGTGGGCGCTCGGCATGGTCAGCCTGCTCGGCATTCCCGGCCAGATCGTGCTGGGGTACGTCTCCGACCGCATCGGCCGGGAGTGGGTGTGGGCGATCAGCTGTGCAGGTTTCGTCGTCTGCTTCGCCGCGCTGATCGCGCTGAAATATCAAGCTTCGCTCTGGTTGGTTTACCTGATGGTGTTCACGCAAGGCGCGCTCGGCTACGGCCTCACCTCGATCATGGGCGCGGTGGTGTTCGAGATCTTCCAGGGCAGGCACCAGGGCAGCATCTTCGGCACGATCATGCTCGCGGCGCTGGCGGGCGGTGCGGCCGGACCGTGGCTGACCGGCGTTCTCTATGATCGCGCCGGCGACTACACGCTCGCTTTCGCCCTCGCCATGGTCGTGAGCGGGGTGTCGGCGCTCGCGATCTGGCGGGCGGCGCCGGGCAAGGTGAGGGCCGTGGCCGGTCGGCTGCACAAGCTCAAAACGGCATCCGAATAGCTCCAGTACGCTTCAAGATACCTTCGGCGTTTTCGCGAAGCGTTAATCATGCCGCCTCTTGGCGCAGCGCGCCGGAATTGCAAAAACGTCTTGGACACCATCGGCGCGTTAACCTCTCGCCGATTGCCGCATTTCCCGATGCCGCTGGTCCAGACGATGCCCGCCTCCGATCACCTTGCGACTGAAATTCCTGACGTGCTGCGCGCCGCGCTCGAACGCGCCGACGATGGCATCGTCATCGTCGATGAGCGCATCGCATTACCCATTTCAACCCCGCCGCGGAACGGATCTGGAAGCTCGCCGCCGCCGAGGTGCTCGACCGCGATGCCGCCGTCCTCACTCTCAAATGTCTCCAGGCCGGCGCGACCGCGGATTTCCGCGAGGAGATCAGCCTCGTGCGGCACGACGGCAGCCGGATCAAGGCGCAGATCGCGATGTCGTCGGCGACGGTCGACGGCGCGACCCATCACATCGTGTTCGCACGCGACGTCACCCTCGATGCCGAACGCCGCGCCAGGATCGCACTTCTCCACGCGGTCTCCGACCAGACCAACCGCGTGGTGATCATCACCGACGTCGAGCAGAACATCGTCTACGTCAATTCCGCGTTCACGGCGCTGTTCGGCTACACCAGCGAGGAGGCCGAAGGCCGCCGCGCCGGCGAGCTCATTGCCGGCCGCCACACCGATCGCAAGGCGATTGCGAAGCTCGTCAAGCGGCTGATGCATGGCGGCCAGCGCGACGAGGCCGAGGTGCTCGTCTACGACAAGGATGGTGAGGAGATCTGGGTCTCTGCCCGGATCGATGCCTTCCGCGACAAGAAAGGCCGGGTCAAGCACATCTTCGCGCTGCTCGAGGACATCACCGAATCCCGGCAGCTGCGCTCGCTGCAGCAACTGATCATGGCGGCGCTCGCCGACGAGGCGCCGATCACCGAGATTGCCGATCGGCTGTGCCGCCGTGTCGAGCAGATCGCGCCCGGCGTCGTCTGCTCGCTGCTGCACGTCGATGCCGCCGGCTTGCTCCATCCGTTGGGCGGCCCGAGCTTGCCCGAGGACTATTCCCGTTCGCTCGACGGCATCGCGATCGGTCCCGAGGTCGGCACGTGCGGAACCGGAGCCTTCTACGGCATTCCGGTTCTGGTCGCCGACATCGATGCCGATCCGCGCTGGCAGCCCTACAAGGCGCGGCCGCTCGAAGTGGGCTTGCGCGCCTGCTGGTCGACGCCGATCAAGGCCAAGGACGGCCGGGTCATCGGCACCTTCGGCTTCTATTATCGCGAACCGCGGGCGCCGAGCCGATGGCACCGCCAGATCGTCGATGCCTGCGTCAACCTCGGCGCGTTCGCGATCGAGCGCAAGGAGGCGCGCGCCGAAATCGCGCGGCTCGCCTATCACGACATGCTCACCGGCCTGCCGAACCGCGCGCAGCTGCGCCACCTGATCACGACCGCGATCAATGCCTGTCCGACCGGAGGCCATGTCGCGCTCGCCTTCCTTGACGTCGATCATTTCAAGGACGTCAACGACACGCTCGGCCACGCCGCCGGCGACGAGCTCTTGATCCTGCTCGCGCAGCGCCTGCGCGAGCAGATCGGTCCCGACGACATGCTGGGACGGCTCGGCGGCGACGAGTTCGTCATCCTGCTGCCGGGGCGCAATGCCGAGGCCGCTGAGCGCATCGCGGCCGGGATCACCGAGGCCCTGTCCGCACCGTTGCGGCTTGGATCGAAGCTGATGCCGATGTCCGCCAGCATCGGAATCAGCCTCTATCCCGATCACGCCACCGACATCGACACATTGATGCAGCAGGCGGACGCCGCCATGTACATGGCCAAGCAGGCCGGACGCTCGACGCATCGCCTCTTCAGTGCCGAGATGAACGTGCTCGCGGAGCAGCGGCTGGCGCTGATCGCGGCGTTGCGCCGCGCCGTCGCGGAAGGTGTGCTGAGCCTCAGCTACCAGCCGCAGATCCGCAGCTGCGACGGCGCGATCCACGGCGTCGAGGCGCTCGCGCGCTGGCGCGATGCCGTGCTCGGCGACGTCTCGCCGGCAAAGTTCATCCCGCTCGCCGAGGAATGCGGGCTGATCGAGCAGATCGGCATGTGGTCCGTGCGCGAGGCCTGCCGTCAGATGGCGAGCTGGCGCCGCGCCGGGCTCAACATCCCCTGCGTCTCGGTCAATCTGTCGCCGATCAATTTCCGCAACGTCACGCTGGCCGCGCGGCTCAAGGACATCCTGGCCGAGCACGATCTGCCGCCGGATGCGCTGATGCTGGAGATCACCGAAGGCGCGTTCATGCAGGACGGCGCCGCGGCGCTGGAGACGATGAACGCGATCCGCGAGCTCGGCGTCGGCCTCTCGGTGGACGATTTCGGCACCGGCTATTCCAGCCTCAGCCGGCTCGCGCATCTGCCGATCCGCGAGCTCAAGATCGACCGCAGTTTTATGCGCGACATCGAGCGTGACGCTGGCGCGCTCGCGATCGCCACCGCCGTGATCCGGGTCGGCCAGGGCCTCGGCATGAGCGTGGTCGCCGAGGGGGTCGAGACCGAGGGGCAGCGCAACACGCTGGCCGAGCTCGGCTGCGACATCGTCCAGGGCTTCCTCTACGCACCGCCGCTGCCGCCGGTCGCCTTCGAGCGCTGGCTGATCGAGCATTGCGCCGAGCAGGCGAGGGCGATGCTGGGGCGGCTGGACCTTGTGGCCCAGGGCGAGATTGCCGTGAAGCGGTCGGCGTAGCCGCTTTGAGTAATATTGCCCAACGGTAGGAACGCATCAGCGACCGGCGGCTTGGTCTCCGTCAGGGGACGCCGCGCGATACTCTGTTTGCACACTGCACGAGCCCGATGAAAAGAGCGGAAAGCAGCGCCACCGCAGCAGCGGCAGGGTTTCGACCTTCACAACCGCAGCTCAAGGCGATCGCGGCATGGATGGCCTGTCAGAGCGACAGGCCCAGCCTGTCCGAGGCAATCGGCCGCTTGGTGGAACTGGGGCTTGCGGTGAGCGCCGATCCGGATCGCCAGAAGCAGCGCGCTCGCAAGATGGCCGGCGATGCGATCGATCGGATGGGCGACACAACGACGACGGCGGAGGATAGAGCAATTCGCAAGCGCGATCTGCTCGATGGACCCAAGGAGTTCGATCGGGTACGAATAGATCGGTCCAGGCGCAGCAAGCCGATCCCGGAATAGGGCGGACAACAAAGCCGCCGACAGCGGCGGACTTCTAGTCACCAGCGATAGGAGGACGAGCAATGCGACGGCATTCCCAATCGCGTGCAGCGACCGAGGCGAACAAGCTCTTCAAGCAGACCGCGACGAAGCCCGCGACCGACTATGAGAAAGCAGAACGGGTCTTCCACGACAATCGAGAGCGACTGAAGGCTGAACGGTTGGCAAGGGAGGCTGAACGGCGAGAACGGTCCGAGAGGACGAGTTAGTGCCGCAGTTCTACTTTGATATCTGGGATGGTGAAGCGCTCGTCGTAGACGAGGAAGGTCTCGATTTGGCCAGCCGGCGGGCCGCGGAGATCGAGGCGGCGATGTCTCTTGCCGACATTGCCAAACAGCGCGAGCCGCTCGCCAGCAGCGACGGCCTTGCCATCAATGTTCGGGATGCGGATGGTCCTGTCCTGACAGCGACATTCGTCTACGAGAAAGTCAGGCCGGTCAATTGAGATGGCCAATGAGATCGTCAAGAGTGCTCGCGCTCGCGTGTAACGCTAGAGCATCGAAAGCACGACAATGCCTTCCTCAAGCTCCCCTGAAGCCAGGCGCGCCCGCGCCATGCGCTCGAACTCCGTGCGATGCTTCTGTAGATAGCTGAAGGCCTGCTTCTGCGTGTTGAATGTCGTTGCAAGCCGGCACATCTGCCGATTTGCGCCGGACGCGAGAAAGAATGTGATGGTTCCGTGATCTGGCTTTATGCGAGGCACGATCTGCACTCTCCGGCATGGGATCGGCACTTCAGATTTCGCCGGCGGCGTTGAAGACGGCTATCGCGCCAGCTTCCTTGTCCGCTTCTTGAGCTTGGGCACCGGCAAAGTCGATCGAAGAGCTGCATCGACAGCTTCCCTAGCCTGGCGCGCCTCTCGGAGTCGGGCCATGTTCTTGCGAACCTCGATGGCTTGCCTTTCCACGTCCTCCAATGCCCGCGCGCCCTCTTCAGCGGCCAGGCGCTTGCGATCGGAACGCGCAATGCTTTCGGGTGACGGCTCTGCCGGCCTCTTGCTGCTCATCGTTCACCCGATCCGCAAAGACTAAACCCGCTCAATCCTGGGATTGAGCGGGCAATGCAACCGTTTCAGTACATCCGTGAAACGGCGCAACGATCTCAAGCCAGCGAGAGGTTCTCGGCGCTGGCTTTGCCTCGCATCTTGTCGGTCTTGATCTCGAAGTTGACCTGTTGGCCTTCGCCGAGACCGGCAAGCCCAGCCCTTTCAACGGCGCTGATGTGAACGAACACATCGTTGCCACCGTCGTTTGGCTGGATGAAACCGAAGCCTTTTTGGCCGTTAAACCACTTGACTGTACCTGTCGTCATTTTTCTTCTCCAAAGCGCGCGAGCGCATCCCGCGCGACAATCGCGCGGTTACCTTCAACTTCGTCGATGTCTTTGGAAAAGGAGCCCGCGGGCGCATTCAACAAGGCACAGCGGCTAATCGAACAACTTCAATATATACAACTTTCGCGCATTTGCAAGGAGCGAAGCCAGTTTGTTTGCTGCGATGCCGCTTCTTCTGTTCCGCGGCGCTTGTCCATCGATCTGCGAGCAAGGCGTTATCGATTGACAGCGCAGCACGACAATGGTCACGTGACGCCACCAAGCTGCTCGCCGTGACAAGCAGATCGGCTCGTCCGAAGCCGCGACCAATGTCGCGGCTCACTATCCTCACACATCGCAATGAAGCTCCTGCGCAATTGGCTGCGCTGCAGGACGTGTCGCATTCGCAGCCCGAGCCAGGAGGATCAATTGCACGTACTCGTCAGAGACAACAATGTTGAGCAGGCACTGCGCGTTCTCAAGAAGAAGATGCAGCGCGAGGGCGTCTTCCGGGAGATGAAGCAGCGACGGTCCTACGAAAAGCCGTCGGAGAGAAAGACCCGCGAGAAGTCCGAGGCCATTCGCCGCGCTCGCAAGCTGGCTCGCAAGCAGGCGATCAGGGAGGGACTGCTGCCCGCGCCACCGAAAAAGAAGCCTTTCGAACGCAAGCCGCCCTTGCCGGAGATCAAGGCAAGGCCGGAGTAGCAACGATCTGCTTTTCCGGATCTCACGCCATGCCGCGTCAGGCATCACGCAGCAGAAAAGCTCGACCAGGCTTCGCGGGCTGTCTTCACTAGGCCGAGATCCTATCGCCTGAAATCGATGCCTCGCAGCACGATGCCCGGCGGAGTGCCTTCGAATTCTGTGGCGCGATACTTGCTCGCAGCACATGCTTCGATGCGATCGCGTAGACGGGCGAACTGGGCTTCCCGCTGCTCGGGCCTGACTTGCGGTCCCTGCTCGAGATCGTCCATCGCCGAGGTCGAAATCGCGCAAGGAATCTCCCGGGCGCCGTCATGCATCGAGAACCGCACGATCATCCGCTCGTACTCATGGCCGATAAAGCGGCCGCTCGTCAGTGTCATGGCCTACTCCATTGCCCGTCGCTCGCGCCGGCATGAATGCAGGCGGCCGTCGCTCGGCTCAGCCGTCCCCGGACAGCCGTGCGAAATCATCGAACAGCGCCGACACCAGCGCGCGGTGGCGCGTGTCCTCTGCCGGAAGACTTGCAGCATAGAGGTTGAGCAGATGGCGCGCCTTCACCGCGGCTTCCTGCCAGGAAGCCGCGGGCACCGTCATCATGCGGTGCTCGAGATCGGCCTCGCGCTCGCGCAGCTCCCGGGCATGGGCCTCGACCTCGCCCAACGCGCGGCGCAGGTCGGTGGCCTTTTGCGCGGCCATGCCACGGTGCTTGTCGAGATCGACGGGCCGGTCATTCACTGGCGATGCTCGCGTCCGCTGCTTGCGCGTCAGCAAGATCGACAGAGCCGATCGACAATACCTCCACGGTACCGCGCGCGCCTTCGGCGGGCACGGTGATCATCGTGGCAATCCGGCGATAGGCGGCGAAAGACAAGCCGTCGATCGTCTCCTCATCCGTGACGACCTCGTAAGCGCCCGCCGGCAAGATGCGCGCGACGCCGCGGATTTGGAACGGATGTCTGAAGATGACGGTCTCTCGCCGCGAGCGGATGGTCATGCACGCTGCCTTTCGCAAGTGAAGCCCCACCGGTGCCGGCTGCTGCGACCATGCGCCTTTGGCGCGGCAATAGCCAGCACTATCGTCTGCACGCTGGCGAACGCTGGTTGCGACGGTGCGAGGCCGAGCCCGTGGCGCATTTACTGCTCGCTATTGGTTCGGCGTGAGCGTAGGCTCGTTGCCATCACCGCGCTTATCAACGGCATCGACCGGTGACTGAGGGTCACGTGTGCTCCCGCCGAAGGCTTCGCAGGGGCGTTCGATGTCGCGTGTCCGCATCTCGGAATGGATCGTGCCGCCGGTGATCGTTCCGCTGTTTCTTCTGCTTCTCGTGTGCGCCGCTGCGGTCATCAATGGCTAGGACAACACGCGTGCCGTATCTGGTCAGCGGCACCAACGAATACGGCAGCTCCAATCTCGGCCGCGGAACTGCGACGGTCGCGCTGCGTCTCGCGGAAAAGCTGCTGCGCGAGGGCTACATGGACGTCAGGGTCTGAACTCCGCGCGGCCGTGTCCTGCAGCCGAATGAATTCGACGAACTCAAACCAACAAGGGAAAGCGACATGGCAAAGGGCCAGCAACGCGGCAACCGCGAAGCCAAGAAGCCGAAGAAGGAAAAGGCCAAGGTGATCGCCGCGGCCCCGTCCCGCAAGGAAGTCGCCTGGCAACCGGATTTCGGACCCGCAAAGAAGAAGTAACGAGGAGCTGTCGCCGAGCAGGCGGTGAAACAGCCCAAGCAAGGCAAGCCCGGCCATGACGCTGTGGAGACAGTCGGTGCTGCGCTAGGCCGGGGCCAGTCCCGTCCGGCGCCGGAGATCCGTGATCGCGCGCAGGAAACTGTCGGCGGGCGTCGTCTCGGGGTCGATCAGCCGGTGCAGGCGAAAGCCGTCTTCCAGCGCGAGCACGACGGAGGCGATCCAGGGCGGGTTCAGATTGACGTTGCGCCCGTTGCTCTTCGATGTCGCTTCGATGATGTCGGCGACCAGCCTGCGCCGCGCGCGCAGGCGTTTGGCAAGTTCCGGGCGGCGCTTTTCGGCCCGCGCCACGAACAGGATCATCTCCATGTGCAGCAGGGGCGAGCGGCCGAGCGGATCCTGGCGGCTGCGGTCCATCGTCTTCAACGCCGCGATGAAGTCGTCGAGATTGTCGTGCTGCGCCAGGATGTCCATGTTGCGCCGGATCGACTGCGCGACATGGTCCTCGAGCATGGCGATGATCAATTCGTCCTTGCTCTTGAAGTTCGAATAGAACGCGCCGCGGGTGAAGCCCGCCGCCGCCGCGATCGCCTCGATGCTGGCGCCGCCGATGCCGTCCGCCTCGAACACGCGCGCGGCCGCCTCGAACAGCGCCTCGCGTGTGTCGTCCCTGGTCGGCCTGGTTCTCACCCTTGACATCGGCGCAGCTTAGGGCAGAATGCAACTCGATACAACAATGTATCGAGTTGATAATTTACAGGGATGGTTACGCTGGGCGATGGGGGCAGCCTTGCGTATGCGTGTCGTGCGGCAACCGATCCGAGGTCACCATGAACGAGCAAGTGCAACCCGCTGGCGGACCGCTGTTCAACCCGCTCTCGCCGGATTTCATCCGCGATCCCTATCCGCACTATGAACGGCTGCGCACCGTCGATCCGATCCACGTGACGCCTTTCGGCCAGTACGTCGCCAGCCGGCACGCCGAGGTCAGTCTCGTGCTGCGTGACAAGCGCTTCGGCAAGGATTTCGTCGAACGGACCACGCGCCGCTACGGCCCGGAGATCATGAAGGAGCCGGTGTTTCGCAGCATGAGCTACTGGATGCTGCAAGCCGATCCGCCGGACCACACCCGCCTGCGCGGCCTGGTCGTGAAGGCCTTCACCGCCCGCCGCGTCGAGGACATGCGACCGCGAATCCAGGAGATCGTCGACCAGGCGATCGATGCCGTGATCGAGCGCGGCCACATGGACCTGATCGAGGATTTCGCCTTCCGCCTGCCCGTCACCATCATCTGCGACATGCTCGGCATCCCCGAGGAGCATCGCGAAGTGTTCTACAAGAGCTCGCGCGACGGCGGACGGCTGCTCGACCCCGTGCCGCTCTCGCCGGAGGAGATCCGCCAGGGCAACGCCGCCAACTTGATGGCGCAGATGTATTTCCAGCAGCTGTTCGAGCTGCGCCGCAAGAATCCCGGCGACGACCTCATCACCCAGCTGGTGCAGGCCGAGGAGGACGGCAACAAGCTCACCAACGAGGAGCTGACCGCCAACATCATCCTGCTGTTCGGCGCAGGCCACGAGACCACGGTCAACCTGATCGGCAACGGCCTGCTCGCGCTCCACCGCAACCCGGATCAGCTTGCGCTCCTGAAAGCGAAACCGGAGCTGATGACGAACGCGATCGAGGAGTTCCTGCGCTATGATTCCTCGGTGCAGATGACCGGGCGCGTCACGCTGGAGGAGATCGAGGACCTCGGCGGCGTGACGATCCCCAAGGGCGAGACCGTGCTGTGCCTGCTCGGCTCGGCCAACCGCGATGGCGCGGTCTACCCCGACAGGCCCGACCGGCTGGACGTCACCCGGGCGAACGTCAAGCCGCTGTCGTTCGGCGGCGGCATCCATTTCTGCCTGGGGGCCCAATTGGCGCGGATCGAGGCCGAGATCGCCATCGCCACGCTGCTGCGGCGGCTGCCGGATTTGCGCATCGACGACATCGAGACCCCGGAATGGCGGCCGACCTTCGTGCTGCGCGGGCTGAGGCGGCTGCCGGCGAGCTGGTGAGGGGGCTTGCGCGTTAACCTCCGCGCGCAACAGTCGCTGTGACTTCGCCATACTTCCCCCTATATAAGGGGCTGTTCCGGCGCGCCTGAGGCTCTCAGCTTCGGCCCAGGCCGGTTTGGCCGAGGGGAGACCCGTGCAGACGACGCTGCTCGGATTGGCGATTGCCTTCATCATTGCGCTGCTGGCCGCGCTGATCGGGCCTTACTACATCGACTGGAACCAGTTCAGGCCCCAGTTCGAGGCAGAGGCCGGCAAGATCATCGGCGTGCCGGTGCGGGTGGCGGGCGAGCTCGATGCGCGGCTGTTGCCGGCGCCGACGCTGCGGCTGCGCGGCGTCACCTTCGGCGGCAACAACGATCTCGGCCGCCTGCGCGCCGACAAGCTCGATGTCGAGTTCAGCCTCGGCTCCCTGATGCGCGGCGAATGGCGCGCCACCGAGCTTTCGGTCGGCGGCATGGCGGTCGATCTTGGTCTGGACGCGCGCGGACGGGTCGATTTACCCTCCACCGCGAGCGGCACCTTCAACCTGGCCTCCCTCGCCATCGAGCGGCTGAACCTCACCGGCCGCATCGCCTTGCACGATGCCGCCAGCCGCTCGACGCTGGAATTAAACGACATCGCCTTCTCCGGCGACGTGCGCTCGCTCGCTGGCTCGGTGCGGGGCGAGGGCAGCTTCACCGCGCGCGGCGTGCGCTACCCGTTCCGCGTCTCCTCCGGTCCCAGCGCCGACGGCAGCGCCACCCGTCTCCACCTCAACATCGATCCCGGCGAGCGCGCCATCCTCGCCGATCTTGAGGGCGTGCTCGCCTTCGATAATCGCCAGCCGAAATTCGAGGGCGCGCTGACCCTCGCCATGCCCGCGGCCAGGAAGGCGGGCGAGGCGGGACCGACGCCCTGGAAGCTTGCGACCAGGCTCAAGGCCGATCCGGCCGGCGCGAAATTGGAGCAGATCGACGCGAGCTTCGGCCCGGAGGACACCGCGCTGAAGCTCGGCGGCGTCGGCGATCTCAGGTTTGGCGAATCGCCCTTGCTGCGCGCGGTGCTGTCGGCGCGGCAGGTCGATGCCGACAGGCTGACCGCCAAGGATGATGCCGATCCGCAGCGCGTCCTGCCGGCGCTGCGCGCAGGGCTGGCGGCGATCCCGCAGGTGCCGATCCCGGCTCAGATCGAGTTCAATGCCGATCAGATCATGCTCGGCGGCCGTCCGCTTCAGAACATCGCGACCGAGCTTGCGACCGACGGCCGGTCCTGGACCTTCCGGCGGCTCGAGCTGCGCGCGCCCGGCATGACGCAGGTCTCGCTCAATGGCGCGGCTCCCGGCGCCGACAGTTTCAGCGGCCGGCTCAGCGTCGAATCCCCGGATCCCGACACGCTGGTGGCCTGGCTGCAGGGCCGCAGCGAGATCACCCGCCGCAGCACGCGGCCCCTGCGTCTTGCCGGCGACGTCACCATCGCCGCCAATCATCTGGCCATCGACAGGCTGAAGGCCGACATCGACGGCGGCGCCGTCGAAGGCCGCATCGTCTTCGTGCAGACAGGCGCAAGCAAGGGCTCGCGGATCGATGCGGACCTCAGGGCCGACCGGCTCGACCTCGATGCCGCCGCGAGCTTCGTGCGCGCGCTGGCGGGGCCGCAAGGCGAATGGCCGGAAGAAGCAAAGCTCTCGCTCGATATCGGCCGCGCAATCTCCGCCGGCCAGGAGCTGCGGCCGTTCGCAGCCAGGCTCGCCTACAGCCCGGCGTCGCTGTCGCTGGAGCAGCTGCGCTTCGGCCAGGGCGGCGGCGTGACCTCGGAGGCGAGCGGCAGCTTCGACCGCACCAAGACGACCGGCAAGCTCGCGCTGAAATCCTCGGCCAATTCGCTGCGCGAGCTCACCGCGCTGGTCGAGCCGTTCGCGCCCGCGCTGCGCGCGCGCCTCGATGCGCTCCCGTCCTTGCCCGGCGCGACCCGTCTCAAGCTCGATCTCAGCCTCGACAAGAACGCCGAGCATGCCGATCGCAGCAATGCCCGTGTCGTGCTCGACCTCGACGCACCGCAGCTCAAGACCACGGCGACCCTGGCCGCGCAGACGCCGGCGGCCGCCATCGGCGGTATCGACCTCGAACGCCTGCGCAACAGCGACTTCACGCTGGACGCGAAGGTCGCGGCGCCGCAGGCCGGCGCCTTGTTGGCACTGCTGGGGCTGGACCGCATCGTGGCCGCGGGCGAGGGCGCCTCGCAATTCGAAGGACGGTTGAGCGGAGCCTGGCGCCGTCCCTCGCAATTGAACGCAAAGCTCAGCGGCGGCGGGCTCGATGCCGACGCGCAAGGCAGCGTCGAATGGTCGGAGCCCAAAACGTCCGAACCCAAATCGTTCGAGCCCAAATCGTTCGAACCGAAGGCGAGCGTGAACCTGCGCGTGCGCAACGCCAATCTGGCGCCGCTGCTCGGGACCAGCCCGGCCGGCAAGTCGGCGCAGAACGTCAGCCTGTCCTCCCGCCTCACGCTCTCCGGCAATCGCCTGACCTTCGGCGATCTCGACGGCAATGCCGCGGGCTCGCATCTGCGCGGCCATGTTTCGGTGACGCTCGGTCAGGACAAGAGCATCGACGGCGAGGTCGGTCTCGACTCGCTCGATCTGGCGCCGGCGCTCGCAATCGCCGTCGGCGCAGCAGGTCGTGAGTCCGGCGAGCCGCTCAGCGCAGGATTGGTTAGCGGCTGGCGCGGCCGCATCGCCTTCCAGGCCTTACGCGGAATGTTGCCCGGCGGCATCGAGCTCCGCCCCTTCGGCGGCACGATCCGGAGCGACGGCCAGTCGCTTGCGTTCGATGCGCTCAAGGGCGGGGTCGGCGGCGGCGAAATGTCCGCAAGCCTGGACGCGCGCAATGGCGCGGGTGGGCTTGCGCTGAACGCGCGCATCGAGCTCGGCAATGTCGATGCGGCGGCGCTGCGCTATCGCGACCTCGCCCTGCCCAAGGGACGCGCCTCGGTGCAGGTGGCGCTGACCAGCCAGGGCCGCAGCGTCGCGGCCTTGACGGGTGCGCTCGCCGGCAACGGCACGGTGACGCTCGAATCCGCCGAGATCGCCGGCCTCAATCCGCGTGCGTTCGAGATCGCCATCCGCGCCAGCGACGGCGGCCAGGTCAATGACGACAACCGGCTGCGGCAGCTCGTCGAGCCCGCGCTGTCGGCGGGGCGCATCGCGGTGCCCTCGGCGCAGATTCCGTTCACGATCCGCGACGGCCGCCTGCGCATCGGCGCAACGCCGCTGGAAGCGAAGAACGCCCGCGCCATCGTCTCCGGCGGCTACGACATTCCGGCGGACCAGGCCGACATCCGCGCCAGCCTGACGCCGATCATGACCGGGCTTTCCGGCGCCCCGCCCGAGATCCAGCTGTTTGCGGCAGGCCCGCCCGACAGGCTGAGCCGTACCATCGACCTCGCACCGCTGTCGTCATGGCTTGCGGTGCGCACGATCGATCGCGAGACGCGGCGGCTCGACGCCATCGAGCGCGGCGAGCCGCCGCCGGCCACCGCTGCGCTGCCGACGCTGGTGTCCCCAGAGATAGCGACCGAGCAGGCGCCACCCAACGTGCCGCTGCCGGGCCAGGACCCGCGCCGCGCGCCGGCAAAGCCCAGGGTGGCGCCGACCCCGAAAGCTCCGCAGGCCGCGCCCGCCGCGCCCAGCCCTTCACTGACGAGCCCGCCGCTCGCGAGCCAGCAGCTCGCGCCGCTCCCTCCAGCCATCGACGTGAAGCCCGCCCCGGGCCCGCCGCCCGCCAAACCCAGGCCGAAGCCGCCGCTGGTGCTGACGCCGCAGAATCCGTAGACAGCGCTATCTAAAGCGCTCCGTTGCCGATGCTCATCATGCCCGGGCTTGTCCCGGGCATCCACGTTCTTTGTGCCATGCGGCAAGGCGTGGATGGCCGGGACAAGCCTGGCCATGACGCGGAGAGGTTTCAGTGCCCAAAGCTTCTCGGCTCTTGCACAACAGTAAATCCATTCCCTCGCATTTGACGGAATTTTCGTCGGCAAAACTGATTTGCCGACTTTACTGAATTCTCGCGTTTCACCTCTAGCGTGGGTTCCCAGAGGAATTCGGCGTCGCGCCGCGAGCGGCGGGACGGCTCGCCAACGGGCTGCCAAGAACTGGGGTGATCGAGATGAACGGGGCGAAATCGCTTCTGCAGGATCTGGACGACGCGATCGCGCGCGGCACCGACGAAAGCCGGGCGCGTGCATTGTGGCATGCGACCGACATCCTGATCACCGGCCGCTACAGCGACGACGAGATCAGCATGTTCGGCGAGGTGATCGGCCGGCTCGCCGACGAGATCGAGGTGGCAGCGCGCGCGCAGCTCTCCGAAGTGATGTCGGCCTGCGATCACGCCCCGCTCAACGTCATCGAAAGGCTCGCCCTCGACGACGAGATCGCGGTTGCCGGTCCCGTGCTGCGCGATTCCAACCGCATCGACGAGAAGATGCTGGTCCAGAGCGCCATGACCAAGGGTCAGGCGCATCTGCTGGCGATCTCGCAGCGCCAGTCGATCGGCGAAGCCGTGACCGACGTGCTGGTCAAGCGCGGCAACCAGGAGGTCGTGACCTCGGTCGCCAGGAACGAGGGCGCGCGCTTCTCCGGCTCGGGTCTCTTGCACATGGTCCGCCGCGCCGAGGGCGATTCGATCCTTGCCGAGCAACTCGGCCTGCGCAAGGACGTGCCGCGCCACATCTTCCAGCAGCTGATCGCGAAGGCCTCGGAAGACGTCCGCCGCCGCCTCGAGACCGAGCGGCCCGAGATGATGACACAGATCCAGAGCTCGGTGACCGAGGTCACGGGCGATCTCCAGTCCAAGTTCGGCCCGTCCTCGCGCAGCTATTTCGTCGCCAAGCGCGTGGTCACGACGCAGTATCGCCAGGGCAATCTCAATCAGGATTCGATCTCGAACTATGCCCGCCAGCACCGCTTCGACGAGGTGCAGATCGGCCTGTCGCTTTTGTCGGCGCTGCCGGTCGACGTGATCGAGCGCGCGTTGATGGACCGCAACCGCGAGATGATCCTGGTGCTGTGCAAGGCGCTCGACTTCTCCTGGGACACGACGATGTCGCTGTTGTTCCTCGGCGCCAAGGATCATCTGATCACGGCGCGCGAGCTCCAGGACAACGAGCGCGAGTACGGCCGGCTCAAGATCGAGACGTCGCGCAGCATTCTGAAGTTCTACCAGTCGCGCAAGACCGGCGCGGGTGCCGATGCGGGCCGTCAGCCCGAACTTCAAGTCCACTGACAGGTCCACTGAGGAGAGGGGAGTACCTGCAATGTTACCTCAATTCGGCACCGCCGTTCGCAAGAAGAATCTCGCCAATGCCGGCGCTACCGATCTCGGCGGCGCAGCTCCGGACAAGGCTTCGGTCGACGCCGCCTGGCTCGTTCTGGAAGCCGCCAACGACCTCGGCGATCACGCCGCGGTGGACGCCTGCCGCCGCGTCATCGACGCCGAGCTGAACGGCACGGCGGCCCGCAGCGCCGATGTCGATCTCGTGATGGGATATTTCCGGTAAGGATCCGGAGATCGCCCGAGTCTGGCGCGCAGCGTAGTTCGCGACGACTCTCAGCAGGAGTTCGAGCGTTTGGAGCCTGCATCGCGCCGAAGACCTGACTTTGCCGCGGCCAAGGCCGCGGCGAGCTCGTCGATGTGATAGGGTTTGGCCAATATGGCGATGCCCGCGCTCTCCGCTTCATGGACCGAGGCTTCGGCGTATCCGCTGGTCAGCAATATCGGTATGTCGCTTCGTCTTGTCCTGACCTCGCGCGCGAGCTCGACCCCATTCATGCCGCCCGGCATCATGATGTCGGAGAAGATCAGATCGATCTGACGGCCATCCGCCAGGGCACCAAGGGCTGCCGCGGCACTGGAAGCGCGTGTGACCTCGTAGCCGAGCTGACCGAGCATCTCGCTGACCAGCGCGGCAACCTCGTTATCGTCCTCCACCAGCAGGATCTGCCCCTGATTGCTCTTTTTCGGGCGCACCCTGGTGAGGTCGATGAGGTGTCGCTCGTCGGAAGGCGTCTCGAAGGATCGCGGCAGGTACAGCTCGATGCTCGTGCCTCGTCCGACCTCCGATTGAATTCGCACCGTGCCCCGCGACTGCGTCGCAAATCCATGGACCTGTGCGAGTCCCAGTCCCGACCCCTTGCCGATGTCCTTGGTCGTGAAGAACGGCTCGAACACCCGCGACATGATCTCCGGGGGCATGCCGACACCGGTGTCGACGACGGACAAGCGGACATAGTCGCCGGCAATCTCTCCCTCGTTCAGGTCGGGTAGATTGTCGCCGCGCACGATGATCGTGCCGCCATTGGGCATGGCGTCGCGGGCGTTGACGGCCAGGTTGAGGATGACCAGCTCGAGCTCGCCGGGGTCGACCTCCACCGGCCAAAGCTGCTCCGGAAAGTCGAACTCGACATGGACGTCGCCCCTCAGGCTGCGATCGAGCAGTTCACGCATTCCGCCGATCTGCGCGGCGACGTCGACGGGCTGCGGCCGCAGCTTCTGCCGTCGGGAAAATGCCAGAAGCTGCTTGGTCAGGCTGGCACCGCGCTGCGCGGCCTGGATCATCCCGTCCATCAGGCGGCGACGGCGGTTCGGATCCGTCTGGCGGTCGAGCATGTCGAGCCCGCCGGAAATCACCATCAGCAGATTGTTGAAATCATGGGCGACACCACCGGTGAGCTGGCCGATGGCCTCGATCTTCTGCGCCTGCCGGAGCGTTTCCTCGACCCGGATGCGCTCCTTCATCTCGAGCCGAAGCTGCTCGTTGGCTTCTTCCAGCGCTCGGGTCCGTTCGACGACGAGCTTTTCGAGCTCCTGCGCGGTCTGTTCGCGCGCTTCCAGCAAGGCCCGGATTTCATATTGGCGCCGGCGTGCGCGCATCGCCGATTGGATGGCGCTGGTCAGTGTAATCGGCTGAACCGGCCGCTCGAGCAGCGACACGTTGCGAAGAAGCTGGACGATACTGCGTCGCCACGCGACCACTGCCGGCCGCTCCCCGTGGCTGGTGAGAACGACGAAAGGCAGATCGGACCACGGCGGCTGGCCGGCGATCCAATGTGCCAGGGCCGCGGTGTCCTTGCCGAACAATCCTTCCTCGGCAAGAAACACGGCGCCGACGCCTGCCGTCATTTCGGCAACGAGTTCGGCCAAGTCCCGGCAATTGACCGCCTCGAGGTTCGCGCTTCGCAAAAGTTCGGCTGATGCCGGTCCGTCGCGGCCGACCGGTGCGAAGACGAGAACGCGGTGATCGCGCTGCGCGCTCATTCGAGCGGCCCCTCCGGGAGGACCGTGCCGGTATAGCGCGGATTGCCGGAAAAGATGCCGCTGAATTCAACGAGTGGCGGGCCGAGCTTGATCCCGGTGCCGCCAAGTCGAAATTCGCGAATGCCGTGCTCGTGGCCGCCGCTGCGCTTCTTGACGACCGACAAGGCGCGGCGAACTGTTCCGGCGAACTCGAAATAGCGCAGCATCACGACGGCATCGCTCAGATAGCTGAGGTCGAGCGGCGTATCCATGGGACCGACAAGCCCGTGCTGGGCGAGGATGAGGATTGTGAGCACGCCCTGCTGGGCCAGATAGCTGAGCAGTTCATGCATCTGCAGAACGAGAAAGCGTTCGTCCGGCATCGCGTTCAGATAGCCGTTCAAGCTGTCGATGACGATGATGCGGGCATTGTCGACCTCGACGCTGCGGCGAAGCGTTGCCGCGAACTCACCCGGCGACAATTCGGCAGGGTCGATCTGCTGAAACCGGATCTTTCCGGAGGCGAGGTGCTCGTCCAGCGGCAGCCCGAGCGTCCTGGCGCGTGCCTCAACCGTTCCGCGTCCTTCATCGAATGCGAAGAACACGGCGTGCTCGCCGCGTTGCGCCGCCGCGATGGCGTAGGTCAGCGCAAGTGACGATTTGCCGACGCCGGCCGAGCCGAGGAAAAGCGCGTTAGTGCCGCGTTCGAGCCCGCCTCCGAGGAGCTGGTCGAGCTCGGGGTTGCCGCTGGACACCATGTCGCCATCGAATGATCTGTGATGTTCGGCCGCGACGAGCCGCGGAAAGATGCGCAGGCCGCCTTGCGCGATCGTAAAGTCGTGGAAGCCGCCGCGAAAACGGATGCCACGCATCTTGATCACGCGAAGCCGCCGACGCTCGGCACCGTAGTCGATGGCCAGCTGCTCGAGCATCACCACGCCGTGCGCGATCGAATGCAGTTGCAGATCATCCTGGGAGGACGACAGATCGTCGAGCAGAACAACCGTGCAGTTGCGATTGGTGAAGAAGTGCTTCAGAGCCAAAACCTGTCGCCTGTAGCGAAGCGGGTTCTGCGCCAGCAGGCGCAATTCGGACAGGCTGTCGAGCACCACGCGGGTGGGATTGATCCGTTCGACCTCCTTGAAGATCAGATTGGTGGTCTCGCTCAGCTCCATCTCGGCAGGATGAAAGACGGTGAGCTCACGGTCGGGATCAAGCGTCGTTTCCGGCGGGACGAGCTCGAAGACGTCGACGCCCTCCAGCGACCAGCCGTGCCGCTGCGCGACCACAGTGAGCTCGCTCTTGGTCTCGGAGAGCGAAATGTAGAGAACGCGCTCGCCTTCGCGCACGCCCCGAAGCAGGAATTGGAGCGCAATCGTTGTCTTGCCTGTACCGGGCCGGCCTTCGTAGAGATACATCCGGTTGGCATCGAGACCGCCGCCGAGGATGTCGTCCAGCCCTTCGCTGCCGGTCGAAACCCTCGGCAAATCCCTGAGGTCGCTGCCCGGAGCAGCCGCGGATTGACCGGTCATGAACCCCCCTTACGCGTATCTTCCCAAAGCTCTCCATGCGCTCCCAGCGCATGCCGGAGCCGGATGACTGAAAAGGTCCGTCTAAGGAACTCCGATGTCGGGGCTGAGTTCCCGTCCCGAGACGCTTCGGACGGTCAGGCGACCGCTTCGTTGCCGCTCAGACTGTGCCGACCCGTGGATGGTGTCGGTTCAAAAATGAACACAAACGGTCCGCTCGCCGGTCCATCCCGTTGCTGCCCTCACTGCCGGATGCGGTAGATCACGACGTCCCCGCCATGACGGTTCTTGCTCCGCTCGAGAAGATAGTTCGATTTCTCCAGCACGCGGCGGGATGCAGTGTTGCCGACATAGACGATGCCGATGAGAGACGGCAGTGCGAGCTGTGACAGCCCGATGTCCGTCAGCGCAGTCGCGATCTCGCTTGCAAATCCCTGGCCCCAGAATTCGCGCTTCAATGCGTAGGCGATCTCGATCTCGTCGACATCGTCGACGAGAACGTGTCGAATGCCCGCCCGCCCGGCGTAAGCCCCGTCTGCCGTTCGCAGCGTCCAGAGTCCGAAGCCGTGCTGATCCCAATGGGCCATGTTGGTCGCAAGATAGGCTTTTGTGACCTCGGGCGTCCGCACCCCGCCGAGATAGCGGGAGACCTCCGGGTCGCAATGCAGCGCGACGAGCTCGGCGAGGTGATTCTCGCGCAACCGCTCGGCGGTCAGGCGGGCGGTGCTGAAATGGTCCACGGAGACAGATCGCCGCTTTCGTGGCGTGTCGTCGGTCATGCTGCTATCGCTGCGGGCTGATCCTGCCATCATGCCCCTGTTTTGCCCGACGGGTCAACGGACGCGGCCGGGTGGTTTGTTGCCTCGCGCGCAACCCATTGATTTCACGACCCCCGGTCTACTGTGCATGGGGTTGTTTTCGCAGTTTTGTTTTGGAAGGGGCTACCCCGCCCCCAGCGCGAGGGCGACGTTGTACGTCACGAGGCTCGCCGCATAGGCCAGCACCAGCATGTAGGCGAAGGTGACCCCCATCCAGGCCCAGCTGCCGGTCTCGCGGCGGATCACGGCGAGCGTGGAGGCGCATTGCGGGGCGAAGATGTACCAGGCCAGCATCGACAGCGCGGTCGCGAGCGACCATTTCGTCGCCAGCACCTGGCCGATCTGCTCGACCGCTTCACTGCCGCCTTCGATCGCATAGACGGTGCCGAGCGCCGCGACCGCGACCTCGCGTGCAGCCATGCCCGGGATGAGCGCAACCGCGATCTGCCAGTTGAAGCCGACGGGCGCGAGCAGGGGCTCGAGCGCCTTGCCGATCATCGCCGCAAGGCTGAACTCGATGGCCGGCCCGGTCGCGCCCGCCGGCGGCTGCGGGAACGAGGCCAGGAACCAGATCAGCACCATCATCGAGAAGATCGTGGTGCCGGCGCGCTGCAAGAACATCTTGGCGCGGGTGTAGATCCCGATCGCGATGGATTTCAGCCGCGGCATCTTGTAGTCCGGCAGCTCCAGCATGAACGGCGCCGGCGCAAAGTCGCGCAGCATGAAGAACTTGATCAGGAACGAGACGACGAGCGCGCTGACGATGCCGGCGGCATAGAGGCCGAACATCACGAGGCCCTGCAGATTGATGAAGCCCCAGACGTCCCTGGCCGGGATGAAGGCCGAGATGATCAGGGTGTAGACCGGAATGCGCGCCGAGCAGGTCATCAGCGGCGCGATCAGGATCGTGGTCAGCCGGTCGCGCTTGTTGTCGATCACCCGCGTCGCCATGATGCCGGGAATGGCGCAGGCAAAGCTCGACAGCAGCGGAATGAAGGCGCGCCCGTGCAGGCCGGCGCCGCCCATGATGCGGTCCATCAGGAACGCCGCGCGCGCCATGTAGCCGAAATCTTCCAGGAGCAGGATGAACAGGAAGATGAGGATGATCTGCGGCAGGAACACGATGACGCTCCCGACGCCGGAGATCACGCCGTTCTGAAGGAAGCTTTGCAGCAAGCCGTCGGGCAGGGTGGCCTGCACCAGCTCGCCGAGCGAGTCGAAGCCGGACTTCAGCAGCTCCATCGCCGGCTGCGCCCAGGCGAACACCGCCTGGAACATCACGAACAGGATCAGCGCCAGCACGATCAGCCCGCCGACCGGATGCAGCACGATCGCGTCGATCCGTGCGGTCCAGGTGTCGGGGCGAGCAGGCAGGCTGACGCAGTCGGCGATGATGCGGTCGGCCTCGCGTTGGGTGGCGCGCAGCTCGGAGACGCCGAGCGCGCGCCAGCTGTTCTCCACCGGCTCGGCGGCGAGCGCTGCGGAAATCTCGTCGGTCAGCTTGAGCAGGTCGGCCGTGCCGCCCTTGCGCACTGCGATCGAGGTGACCACGGGCACGCCGAGCTCCTTGGCGAGCCGCTCGACGTCGACAGTGATGCCGCGGCGGCTTGCGATGTCGAACATGTTGAGCACGAGGATCATCGGCCGCCCGGTGCGCTTCAGCTCCAGCAGCAGGCGGATGGTCAGGCGCAGATTGGTGGAATCGGCGACGCACAGCACGAGATCGGGCAGGGTCTCGCCGGAGGCCTTGCCGAGCACGAAGTCGCGGGTGATCTCCTCGTCCGGGCTGCGGCCGCGCAGCGAATAGGTGCCGGGCAGGTCGACCACGGAGACCTGGCGGCCGAGCGGGGTGACGAAGAAGCCTTCCTTGCGCTCGACCGTGACGCCGGGATAGTTCGCGACCTTCTGCCGGCTGCCGGTCAGCGCGTTGAACAGCGAGGTCTTGCCGCTGTTGGGCGTGCCGACCAGGGCGAGATGCAGCAGCGGTGCTTCCATGGGATCAAGGGCCTGGGGGCAGATTGCGGTCGCGCGTCAGGCGACGATGATGGCCATGGCTTCGCGACGGCGGACCGCGATCGTGGTGCTGTCGACCCGTACCGCGATCGGATCGCGTCCGACCAGCCCCTCATGCAGGATCTCGACCCGGGCGCCCTCGACGAAGCCGAGTTCGATCAGGCGGCTCTCGAGCTCGACGTCCGAAAGCGCCGAGCCAGCCTCTTTGGCGGCAAGGTGTTGGATGACGCCGGTATAGCCGCGCTGGGCCAGACCCAGCGGCATGTGCGAATGCGTATCAGTGGTGTCGGTCATGCCCTGTATTTTCAACGCCGGGCATTGAGGTCAAGCGTGCCCGCGCGCCGAAGCTGCACCTTAGAGCGATTTTAAAGTGCAGAGGCCGGGGCGCCGTCGCGGGCGACCCCGACGGCTACTGGGCCGGGACCTTGTCCGGCTGGGCGGCCATGGCGCGGCTCTTGAAATAGTCCAGGACGAAGAGGCGGATCGCCGACGACAGATTGCCCTGCTGGCGGTTGTTGTCGATCTCGCCGACCAGCTCGGACAACGTCATGTTGCGCAGGCCGGAGATCTCTTTCATGCCGTTCCAGAACGCCTCTTCCAGGCTGACGCTGGTCTTGTGGCCGGCGACGACGATAGATCGTTTCACGACCGGCGACTTCATGGCTGCTCCTCGCGATCGATCCGGTGCTGGTCCAGATGCTCCTTGGCCTGGTCCGCCCGCTTCGCCTCGGACGACCGTTCCGCCTTCGTGCGCCCGAACTTCGCCCGGTTGGCGTCCGCCTGCTTCGCCGAGGCTTCCCGCTCGACGCGCTTCCTGAAACGATTCAGGTTGATGACGTTCCCCATGCCGCGTCTCCATCATCCGCTCCTCTTCAGGCAGGATGAAACATTCAGAAACAGGGCGCCACATTGCGCCGCAGAAGACTTGATCGCCATTCGCTCGTCCTCGTCAATCGGCCCTTGGGCCATCAAACGATGAATTTCGCCCCGTCGAGGGCAGTGGAGCTGCGTAACATGCCGCTCCGCCGCAACATTGACGGTAATCAAATCCCGCCCCCAAAACCGCATATTTTTGGGCGCCGAGCGTCCGTATCATTACGGATGGCTATCGGAATTCGGAATCATCCCGGGCTGATCATCTTCTCGGCGCGCACCAGGCGGTCGAACTCGTCGGCCGAGACGAAGCCGAGCCGCAGCGCCTCCTCCTTCAGCGTGGTGCCGTTGGCATGCGCCGTCTTGGCCACCTTGGCGGCGTTGTCGTAGCCGATCTTCGGAGCCAGCGCCGTCACCAGCATCAGCGAGCGCTGCATCAGCTCCTTGATGCGCTTCTCGTCGGCGCGGATGCCGCTGACGCAATGTTCGGTGAAGGAGCGCGCGGCATCCGCCATCAGGCGGATCGAATGCAGCATGTTGTAGGCCAGCACCGGCTTGTAGACGTTGAGCTCGAAATGACCCTGGCTGCCGGCGACCGTGATCGCGGTGTGATTGCCGAACACCTGGCAGCACACCATGGTCATCGCCTCGCACTGGGTCGGGTTGACCTTGCCCGGCATGATCGAGGAGCCGGGCTCGTTCTCCGGCAGGATCAATTCGCCGAGGCCCGAGCGCGGGCCCGAGCCGAGTAGGCGGATGTCATTGGCGATCTTGAACAGGCCGGTCGCGACCGAATTGATGGCGCCGTGCGCCAGCACATAGGCATCGTTCGAGGCCAGCGCCTCGAATTTGTTGGCGGCGCTGGTGAAGGGGAGCTTCGTAATCCCGGCAACGTGCTTTGCGAACAGCTTGGCAAAGCGCGGCTTCGAGTTGAGGCCGGTGCCGACGGCTGTGCCGCCCTGCGCCAGCGGATAGAGGTCCTTCACCGCGATCTTGAGCCGGGCGATGCCGCTTTCGACCTGCGCGGCATAGCCGGAAAATTCCTGACCGAGCGTCAGCGGCGTCGCATCCTGGGTATGAGTGCGGCCGATCTTCACGATCTTCGAAAACTCCCTCTCCTTCTTGCGCAGAGCGCGCAGCAGCTCGCCGAGGGCAGGGACGAGATCGGCATTGATGCGGCTTGCCGCCGCGATGTGCATCGCGGTCGGGAAGGAGTCGTTCGACGACTGGCTCATGTTGACGTGATCGTTGGGATGCACCGGCTTCTTGGCGCCGAGCTCGCCCCCGAGCAGCTCGTTGGCGCGGTTGGCGATCACCTCGTTGAGGTTCATGTTGCTCTGGGTGCCCGAGCCGGTCTGCCACACGACAAGCGGAAAATGGTCGTCAAGTCTGCCTTCGATCACCTCGCGCGCGGCGCGGATGATGGCGTTGGCTCGGCGCCGATCGAGCAGGCCGAGCTCGAGATTGGACTGCGCGGCGGCGAGCTTGACCATGCCGAGTGCATGCACGAGCGAGAGCGGCATGCGGTCGGTGCCGATGCGGAAATTCTGGCGCGAGCGCTCGGTCTGCGCCCCCCAATAGCGGTCGGCGGCGACCTCGATGGGACCGAAGCTGTCGGTCTCGGTGCGGGTTGCGGGGCGGGCAGTCTTCGAGCGGGACGCTTTGGCCATGAGCACATCCATTCTGCCGCGCGAAACGCCGCGCGGCCTGTTCATGTGCTCTTCTATATAGACAGTTGGCCGGGGGCGATGGCTCTGCGCCCAACCTAGATCATTTCTTGCGGAAACGATCGAGCCGCACGACCTCGGCGCCGCCCTGGCTCGGCGGCGGCGGCTCGTCGGCAGCTTCCGGCTTCTCCGCGGCAGGTGCCGGCACCGATACGGCCGATGGCGCGGGCGCTGCCGGCAGATTGTCCGGCGCGACCTCGGCGACGTCGGAGGTGTCGAACTGGAGACCGAACTTCACGGACGGATCGAGGAAGCTCTTGATGGCACTGAACGGCACCACGAGCCGCTCCGGAATGCCGCCAAAGGACAGGCCGACCTCGAAACGGTCCTCGAGCACGGTCAGGTCCCAGAACTGGTGCTGGAGGATGATCGTCATCTCCTCCGGATATTGTGCGAGCAGCCGCGGCGACAGCTTCACGCCTTCGGCCTTGGACACGAAGGTGATGAAGAAATGATGCTCGCCCGGCAGGCCATGGGCTGCGGCATCGGTCAGCACCTTCCGCAGCACGCCGCGCAGCGCATCGCGGGCCAGCACATCGTATCGGATATGATCGGTCGCCATGGTGGTCCTGTTGCATCCAAGCAGCCGGACCCTGCCGATCCGACTCGCCAAGTCGCAATAGTACCGCGCCTGACGGGCGAGCAGGAGTCCCCGCCGGGGAAGAATCAAAGAGTAAAGTGGAGGCTTCTGTTGCCAGGTGCCTCCGAACCCCGCCTAGCGGAGCTTAACCCGCTAGGACTTTAGAGTGGTCTTTCAAACTGCGTTACGCAGCCTGAGCAACCGGAGCAAAGTTGTCGTTGGCAACTATTGCAGTAGCCCGATAACGGCGGAACAATACCGGGAAAAAGTACGCCCTTTACGCCCTCGTCGATCCTATTTCGCCCCCGCCAAAGCCCAGCTTCGGGCACGCCCGATGGTGGGCTTTGGTGGAGGCGCCGGGTACCGCCCCCGGGTCCGAATGGTTTATTGCGACGACCGTTTATTTCCATAGCCGGCGAACCGGCACCCCCAATATAGGGGGCAAAGCTTTCGAAAAACAGAGGGTTGGAGGCGCAATCCCGCAGTTCCCTTTGGATAGGCTTCGGAGTGCCGGGCCTATCGCGGCTCTGGCCTTTGCCAGAGGTCGCCGGCCCGATGTGCCGAATCCTTGCGCATCTCCTGCCCGGCAGTCCCGATCGTTGCGGCCTTGCGCATGATGACGCTGCTGCTCCAGCGAACGGACAATGTCAGTCTCAGCGACGTTTAATTTCCTGCGGCGGAAAGTAGCTGCGTGACGAGCCGCAAGCCGACTGGGCGCTGATCTCCACTTCGGCCCGATCTCGCTCTTCGCCGTCGCCGCCGCGCCGTCACTGCGCGAGACCCACTGCACCGCGGTTGAGGCGAAGCACCAGAGGCCGACCAGGACAACGATCCGACCTCGCAGGACTTGCCAGGTCCGAACGCTTATCGTGACGTTAATCGGGCCGATCCAGCAATTTGCTGCACTGCATCTGACCGCGGTGGTTGCGGTGGTCGCGTCCATCTCGCGCATCAATCCCCTCTGGCTTTTGCTTGCCGCGGCGTGTTGGGTTTTGCTGGCATTGTCTGATGAAAATCGCTAGGCAGTGATCCGGGCGGGTATCCAGTTCCAGCCGATTTAGAACAACAGTGCTCGTGACTTACAGGTCGCGGAGGAGACAGGCATGGCCGACACGATGGGCCACTCAGCGACGGCCACCCGAAACACCCGGGTGGCGCTCGGCTTTTGTCTGCTGGCGATTGCGCCGCAGATTTTCGAATTGATCTGGTCGATCGGGACGATTTTCGGCTGGGGGACCGGCCGCGGTCCGGCGGCGGTCGTCACCGGTCATGCGACGGCGCTGCTGGCCGGCGCGCCGAGCGCCCTCTTCGGATCGTTCGGCGGCGGCGCCAAGAAGATGTCGTCCGAGGTGCTGCTGGCGCTGATCTATTCCTATCCGCTGTTTGCGGTGGCGATCCTCACGCTGTTTATGAACATCCGCTCGGCGCAAGATTATGTCGGCGGCGTCGTGCTGATGGCCGTCGCCCTGTTCGCGCTGTGGGCATCGAGCGATTTGCAGGGCATGCGTGGCTTCTCCTTCGGTGCGGGCACTGCGCCACGTATGTTCGGTGGGCTGCTAGTTGCCCTGTCTGCCGGCATCGCCTTGACCGGCCTGATCACGGAGGGACCGGCGCTTGCGCATTATTCCTGGCGCGGGCCGCTGTTCGTGGTGGCGGCGATCCTGTTCTTCGCCCTGTCGATCCGGTCGCTCGGTCTCGTTGTCACGGCCTTCTCGAGCTTCATGATCGCGGCGACGGGCTCGCACGAGACGCGCTGGCTGGAAGCGGTGATCGTCGGCGCCTGCCTGACGGTCGGCTGCGCAATCCTGTTTCCCTATGTGCTCGGGCTGCCGATGCCGATGTATCCGCGTTTCCTGATCCAGTGAGGGCGTGATGGATATCTTTGCCAATCTTGCTCACGGCTTCGCCGTCGCGTTCTCCCCGATCAACCTGTTGATGTGCCTGATCGGCGCCCTGGTCGGAACGCTAGTCGGCGTTCTCCCTGGCATCGGCACCATCGCCACCGTCGCGATGCTGCTGCCGATCACTTTCGGGCTGCCGCCAGTCGGCGCGCTGATCATGCTCGCCGGCATCTATTACGGCGCGCAATATGGCGGCTCGACCACGTCGATCCTGGTCAACATACCCGGTGAGGCGACATCGGTCGTGACCGCCATCGACGGTCACCAGATGGCCAAGCAGGGCCGCGCCGGTCCGGCGCTCGCGATCGCCGCGATCGGCTCGTTCTTCGCCGGCTGCGTTGCGACCATCCTGATCGCACTGCTCGGCGCACCGCTGACGAAACTCGCGCTGGCGTTCGGTCCGGCCGAATACTTCTCTCTGATGGTGCTCGGCTTGATCTTCGCGGTGGTGTTGGCCAAGGGCTCGGTGCTGAAGGCGATCGCGATGATCGTGTTCGGCCTGTTGCTCTCGATGGTCGGTTCGGACATCGAGACCGGCGCCTCGCGCATGGCCTTTAACATTCCCGAGCTCGCGGACGGTCTCGGCTTTGCGACCGTGGCGATGGGCGTGTTCGGCTTTGCCGAGATCATCCGCAACCTCGACCACGGCGCCGAAATGAACCGCGATCTGGTGCAGCAGAAGATCACCGGACTGATGCCCACCAGGAAGGATCTGGCCGATGCGACGCCGCCGATCCTGCGCGGCACCGTGCTCGGCTCGATCCTCGGTATCCTGCCCGGCGGCGGCGCGGTGATCGCGTCCTTCGCGGCCTACACGCTCGAGAAGAAGCTCTCAAAGACCCCGTCCCGGTTCGGCCGCGGCGCGATCGAGGGCGTGGCGGGGCCGGAGAGTGCCAACAACGCCGCGGCACAGACCTCGTTCATTCCGCTGCTCACCCTCGGCATCCCGCCGAACGCTGTGATGGCGCTGATGGTGGGCGCGATGACCATCCACGGCATCGTGCCCGGTCCGCAGGTGATGCAGAAGCAGCCGGATCTGGTCTGGGGCATGATCGCTTCGATGTGGATCGGCAATCTGATGCTGATCATCATCAACCTGCCGCTGGTCGGAATCTGGGTGCGGCTGTTGCGCGTGCCCTATCGGCTGATGTTCCCCTCGATCGTGATCTTCTGCGCGATCGGCATCTATTCGGTGAACAACGCGCCGGTCGACGTCATCCTCGCGGGCGTCTTCGGTCTCGTCGGCTATTGGCTGATCAAGCACGATTTCGAGCCGGCGCCGTTGCTGCTCGGCATGGTGCTAGGACCGCTGATGGAGGAGAACCTGCGCCGGGCGCTGCTGATCTCGCGTGGCGACTGGAGCGTGTTCCTGACGCGCCCGTTGTCGGCGGTGCTGCTTGCGGTCGCGGCAAGCCTGCTCGTCCTTACGGTGCTACCTGTATTGCGCGCCAAGCGCGACGAGGTGTTCACCGAGTCCGAGAACTGAGGTCGTGCGCGCCGAGTCGGCTCGGTCCTGCGTCGGCGCGCCGCATTCGGAAGTCGAATCGACTTGTGTTACGGCTTTGTGAAATGGAAATGCCGGCCTTTGGGCCGGCATTTTATTGTGTCCAAAGGGAGGATCGCCATGACGTTCATTCGCGCGCTTACAGGCGCATGTGCAGCAGCGATAGCATCGCTGGGCGCCTTCATCGCAACGGCTGAGGCGCAGACCTATCCGACGCGCAACATTACCGTGATCGTCCCGTTCGCAGCCGGCGGGCCGACTGACGTGATCTCACGCATCGTCACCGGGCACATGGCGCAAACGCTGGGGCAGAGCATCATCATCGAGAACGTGGTCGGTGCCGGCGGCACCACCGCCACGACGCGTGCCGCGCGTGCGGCCAACGATGGCTATACGCTGATCACCGGGCATATGGGCACGCATGCCGCCTCCGTGCCGCTCTATCCGAAGCTGGCCTATCACCCCGAGAAGGACTTCGAGCCGATCGCATTGCTGGCCGGTACGCCGATCCTGATCCTGGCGCGCAAGGACTTTCCGCCGAAGGATCTCAAGGAGTTCGTCACCTATGTGAAGGCGAATGCCGAGAAGGTGAATGCCGCGCATGCAGGCGTCGGTTCGGTTTCGCACGTCTCGTGCGAACTCCTCCACTCCATCCTCGACATCAAGCCCGTCGGCGTGCCGTTCAACGGCACGGGACCTGCGATGAACGCGCTGGTGGCGGGTCAGGTCGACTACATGTGCGACCAGATCGTCAACGCCGTCCCGCAGATCAATGCCGGCACCATCAAGGCCTATGCGATCGCCACGGCCGAACGAAACCCGTCGCTGCCGAACGTGCCGACCACGGCGGAAGCCGGCCTGCCGGCATTCCAGGCTCAGGCCTGGAACGCGATGTTCGCGCCCAAGGGAACCTCGCCCGCGATCGTGGCAAGCGTGAACGCCGCTGCCGTCAAGGCGCTCGACGACGAGACGGTGAAGAAGCGCCTGCTCGAGCTCGGCAGCGTCATCCCCGCGCCGAAGGACCGAACCCAGGAGGCGCTGGCGACCCTCGTCAAGAGCGAGATCGCGAAGTGGAGCCCGGTGCTCAAGCCGGCGAATTAAGCGAAGGCGATCAAGGCGCTAGGCGAGGGGCGGAACGCTGAGTTCCGCCCCTTGCCGTTTGTGCCGGGAACACTCACTTTTCCGGGTATAATCGACGGCGACAGCGAATCGCCGCTGTCGTAGCGCTGGGGGTGTCGCTAAGTTCGCCGCCTCCCCAAAGGCTCAGTCGCAACATGCACCAGTATCAGGACCTGCTCGAGCGGATTCTTTCCGACGGCGCCGAGAAGACCGACCGGACCGGCACCGGCACGCTCTCGGTGTTCGGCCATCAGATGCGCTTCAATTTGTCGGCCGGCTTCCCGATGCTGACGACCAAGCGGCTGCCGCTGAAGGCGATCGTGCATGAACTTCTCTGGTTCCTGAAGGGCGACACCAACATCAAATATCTGCGCGACAACGGCGTCACCATCTGGGACGAGTGGGCGGACGCCAATGGCGATCTCGGCCCGGTCTACGGCCATCAATGGCGCTCCTGGCCCACGGCCGACGGACGCAGCATCGACCAGATCGCCAATGTCATCGACATGATCAAGCGCACGCCTGATTCCCGCCGCCTGATCGTCACCGCCTGGAATCCGGCCGACGTCGAGAAGATGGCGCTGCCGCCCTGCCACCTGCTGTTCCAGTTCTATGTCGCGAACGGCAAGCTGTCCTGCCAGCTCTATCAGCGGTCGGCCGACGTGTTTCTCGGCGTGCCCTTCAACATCGCCTCTTACGCGCTGCTCACCATGATGGTCGCGCAGGTCACAGGCCTGAAGCCCGGCGACTTCGTGCACTCGCTCGGCGACACTCATCTCTATTCCAACCATCTGGAGCAGGCGAGGCTGCAGCTCGGCCGCGCGCCGCGCGCGCTGCCGGTGATGCGGATCAATCCTGAGGTAAAGGACATCTTCTCTTTCCGCTACGAAGACTTCGAGCTCGTCGGCTACGATCCGCATCCGCACATCAAGGCGGAAGTGGCGGTCTAGCGCCCTATGTCGCTCACCATCCGCCGTGCACGGCCCGAGGAAGCCGGGCTCGTTCTCTCCTTCATCCGCGAGCTCGCCGAGTACGAAAAGCTGTCGCACGAGGTCGAAGCGACCGAGGCTGACATCGCCGACGCGCTGTTCGGCGAGAGGCCGCAGCTCTATTGCGCGATCGCGGAGTGGAACCGTGAGCCGGTCGGCTTCGCGGTGTGGTTTCTCAATTTCTCCACCTTCAGCGGCCGTCACGGCATCTATCTCGAAGATCTCTATGTGCGGCCGTCGCATCGGGGCAAGGGCCTCGGCAAGGCGCTGCTGGCCTATCTCGCCAGGGAATGCGTCGACAACGGCTGGTCGCGCCTGCAATGGGCGGTCCTCGACTGGAACGCGCCCTCGATCGCGTTCTACAAATCGATCGGCGCGGTCATGATGGACGACTGGACGCTGTGCCGGGTCACGGGGCCTGCGCTGACCCAGCTTGCCGGGAGCTCTGCCTGATGGAGATCGTCTTCGTCGTCGCCATCGCGGAGAATGGCGTCATCGGCGCGGGCAATGCGATGCCGTGGCGATTGAAGTCCGATATGGCGCGCTTCAAGGCGCTGACGATCGGCAAGCCGGTGATCATGGGCCGCAAGACCTTCGAGACCCTGCGCCGGCCGCTGCCGGGTCGCACCAACATCGTGGTCACGCGCGATCCGGCCTATCGCGCCAATGGCGCCATCGTCACGAGATCGCCAGCGGATGCGGAGGCAGTCGCGCGCGGCGACGCTCTGCGGCGTTCGGTCACTGAGATCGCGGTGATCGGCGGCGCCGAGATCTACCGGCAATGGCTCGGTCGTGCCGATCGTCTCGAGATCACCGAAGTGCACGCGCGCCCCGAAGGGGACACGCATTTCGACATCGACAAGGCGGAATGGGACGAGGTCGAACGCATCCGCCATCCGGCCGGCCCCGACGACAGCGCCGACCTGTCCTATGTGACATATCGTCGGCGGCGCGGCCATTAACCGCTTTTGCCAATGTTTACATTGACTTTTTCGTGCCCGAGCATAGCTCGGAAGACGGTCATGGCTGCGTTGTAAGGGACTTGCCTGTCCCCTATAAAGCCGGACCGGACAAAGCGGGCGGTGGCAATTCCACCCTGCCGAGGAGAACGTCGAATGCCGTGGAAGAATCAGGGCGGTGGCCCGTGGGGCTCGGGTCCAAAGGGACCGTGGGGCTCAGGCCCGCAACCGGTCGGGCCGAGGCCGCCGGATCTGGAAGACCTTCTGCGGCGCGGCCAGGACCGCCTCCAGCAGATCATGCCGGGCGGTTATTTCTCCGGCATCGGCATCACGCTGATCATCCTGCTGATCGTCGCATTCTGGCTGCTGTCGGGCTTCTTCCGCGTGCAGTCCGAAGAGCTCGGCGTCGTGCTGCGCTTCGGCAAGCATGTTCGCACCGTGCAACCGGGTCTGAATTATCATCTGCCTTATCCGATCGAGACCGTGCTGCTGCCGAAGGCACTGCGCGTCAACACCACCTCGATCGGCATGACGCTGATCGAGGATCCGGCGCGGCGCGGCCGCTCGATCCGGGACGTGCCGGAAGAGAGCCTGATGCTAACCGGCGACGAGAACATCGTCGACGTCGATTTCACCGTGCTCTGGCGCATCAAGCCGGACGGTGTCGGCGACTTCCTCTTCAACATCCAGAACCCCGAGGGCACCGTGAAGGCGGTCTCCGAGAGCGCGATGCGCGAGGTGATCGGGCGGTCTCAGATCCAGCCGATCCTGACCGGAGCGCGCAACGTCACAGAGCAGAATGTGCACGAGCTGATCCAGAGGACTTTGGACAGCTATGGTGCCGGCATTCAGATCACCCAGGTGCAGATGCAGAAGGTCGATCCGCCCGCGCAGGTGATCGACGCCTTCCGCGACGTCCAGGCGGCCCGCGCCAATCAGGAGCAGCTGCAGAACGAAGCGCAGACCTATGCCAACCAGGTTGTCCCCCAGGCGCGTGGACGCGCGGCCAAGATCCAGCAGGATGCCGAAGGTTACAGGGAACAGGCTGTCGCCGAGGCCAAGGGTCAGAGTGCACGCTTCCTGAAGGTTTACGAGGAATACAAGAAGGCGCCCGACGTGACGCGTGAACGGATCTACTTGGAGACGATGGAGCGCGTGCTCGGCGGGGCTGACAAGCTCGTCTATGACGGTGGCCCCTCGGGCCAGGGCGTCGTGCCCTATCTGCCGCTTCCCGAACTGGCGCCAAAGCGGACACCTACGACCGGTCCGCAGTCGAGCGGAGGCACCCGATGAAGTCTCCGGTCACAGGTTTTGTCACGCTGCTCGCCCTCCTGTTCGTCGTGATCGTCGGCTACATGTCGTTGTTCACCGTGCAGCAGACCGAGCAGACGATCGTGCTCCAGTTCGGCAGGCCGGTCGACGTCGTCACCGCGCCCGGCCTGCACTTCAAGGCGCCCTGGAACTCGGTGATCAACATCGACAAGCGGATTCTCGATCTGGAGAACCCGTCGCAGGAGGCGATCGCCTCCGACCAGAAGCGGCTCGTGGTCGACGCCTTCGCGCGCTATCGCATCAAGGACGCACTGCGCTTCTATCAGAGCGTCGGCTCGATCCAGGCCGCCAACATCCAGCTCACCACACTCCTAAACGCGGCGCTGCGCCGCGTGCTCGGCGAGGTCACCTTCATCAACGTGGTGCGCGACGACCGCGAGAAACTGATGCTGCGCATTCGCGACCAGCTCGACCGCGAGGCCGATGGCTACGGCATTCAGGTCGTCGACGTCCGGATCCGCCGCGCCGACCTGCCGGAGCAGAACAGCCAGGCGGTCTACCTGCGCATGAAGACCGAGCGTGAGCGCGAGGCCGCCGAGTTCCGGGCACAGGGTGGGCAGAAGGCCCAGGAGATCAGGTCCAGGGCCGACCGCGAGGCGACCGTCATCATCGCTGAGGCCAATTCGCAGGCTGAGCAGACCCGTGGTGCGGGCGATGCCGAACGCAACCGCCTGTTTGCAGAAGCCTACGGCAAGGACGCCGACTTCTTCGCCTTCTACCGGTCGATGACGGCCTATGAGAACGGGTTGCGTGCGAACGATACCCGCTTCCTGCTCCGGCCGGAGTCGGATTTCTTCCGGTACTTCGGTAGCCCGTCCGGCAGGACGCCAACCGAGACGCAGGCGAAGCCGTAAGCCAGACAAAGGGCGGCGGATTTCGCCGCCCTTCGTCCAGACAAGAACAGCATAGCGGGAGGTTCCATTCCGATGAGGTCCATTGCGGTCGCCGACTTCCTCATCGGCCTAGGCATCCTGTTCGTCCTCGAAGGCTTGATGTTCGCGGCCAGTCCAAACTGGATGCGCAAAGCCATGAAAAGCGCCATCGCCACGCCGGACAACATCCTGCGGGCGGTCGGGATCGGCTCGGCCGTGGCCGGCCTGGTCCTGATCTGGGTTATGCGGCGCCCGATTTAGGCCTTCGGCCCAACGCCAAAGTGAAGGCGCCAGACTGGTTTTCGCCGTATTATCGGGCTCTTGAGGCCCGTTAAGCTCCGCGCTTGCGCCGCGCCCCCGTTAGAGCGCAGTCTGGCGCCGAATCCCTTTTGCCTGGAGATCACAATGACTGCTGCCACCATTGCCCCGTCCCGCTCGCGCCGCCGCGCGCGATTTGGTGTTCGACTTGGGCTGGTTGCGCTCGCCATCGGTGCTTGCGGCGCGTTTGGCGCGCCGGCTCATGCGCGTGGACCGGATGGCATCGCCGACGTCGCCGAGAAGGTGATCGACGCGGTCGTCAACATCTCGACCTCGCAGAACGTCGAAGCCAAGGGCGGGGGCAGCAACTCGATGCCGCAGCTGCCGCCCGGTTCACCCTTCGAAGAGTTCTTCGACGATTTCTTCAAGAACCGCCGGGGCCCCGGCGGCGGCAGCAAAGGCGGCGAGAACAACGCGCCGCGAAAGACCAACTCGCTCGGAAGCGGCTTCATCATCGACACGGCGGGGGTCGTCGTCACCAATAACCACGTCATTGCGGATGCCGACGAGATCCACGTCATCCTCAACGACGGCACCAAGATCAAGGCCGAGCTGGTCGGCGTCGACAAGAAGACCGATCTCGCCGTGCTCAGGATCAAGCCGACGAAGCCGCTGGTCGCGGTGAAGTTCGGCGATTCCGACAAACTGCGGCTCGGCGACTGGGTGGTCGCGATTGGTAACCCCTTCAGCCTCGGCGGCACGGTGACGGCGGGCATTGTCTCGGCCAAGAACCGCGACATCTCGTCGGGACCATACGACAGCTACATCCAGACCGACGCGTCCATCAACCGGGGCAATTCCGGCGGCCCGCTGTTCAACCTCGATGGCGACGTCATCGGCGTCAACACGCTGATCATCTCACCGTCCGGCGGCTCCATCGGCATCGGCTTCGCCGTGCCGTCGAAGACAGTGGTTGGCGTCGTCGACCAGCTCCGCCAATTCGGCGAGCTGCGCCGCGGCTGGCTGGGCGTGCGCATCCAGAGCGTCACGGACGAGATCGCCGAGAGCCTCAACATCAAGCCCGCGCGCGGTGCGCTGGTCGCCGGCGTCGACGACAAGGGCCCGGCCAAGCCCGCCGGCATCGAGCCCGGCGACGTCGTCGTCAAGTTCGACGGCAAAGACGTCAAGGACCCGAAGGACCTGTCCCGCGTCGTCGCCGACACCGCGGTCGGCAAGGAGGTCGACGTCGTCATCATCCGCAAGGGCAAGGAAGAGATCAAGAAGGTCACGCTCGGCCGCCTGCAGGATCCCGACAAGGTGCAGGCAGCGGTGAAGACCGACGAACCGGCGCCGGAGAAGCCGGTGACGCAGAAGGCGCTCGGCCTCGATCTCGCAACGCTGAGCAAGGATCTGCGCACGCGCTACAAGATCAAGGACAGCGTCAAGGGCGTGGTCGTCACCAATGTCGACGCCAATTCGGATGCCGCCGAGAAGCGCCTGTCCGCCGGCGACGTCATCGTCGAGGTGGCGCAGGAGGCGGTGTCGAGTGGCGGCGACATCCAGAAGCGGGTCGATCAGCTCAAGAAGGACGGCAAGAAATCGGTGCTGCTGCTGGTCTCGAACGGCGAGGGCGAGCTGCGGTTCGTCGCGCTGAGCGTGCAGTAAGGGGCGCTGTTCGCCCCACACTCAACTGTCATGCCCCGCGAAGGCGGGGCATCCAGTACGCCGCGGCTTCTCGGTTCTAGTTCGCTGTCTCTGGAATACTGGATCGCCCGCCTTCGCGGGCAATGACAGCGAGAGGGGAGGCTTTACCCCTCCACGAACTCTTCGCGCCGATACCCCTGCGCATAGAGCAGCGCGGTGAGATCGCCGTGATCGATCCGCGCGGCCGCGGCGGCAGCCACCGCCGGCTTGGCGTGATACGCCACGCCCAGACCCGCCGCCTGGATCATCGCGAGATCGTTGGCGCCGTCGCCGACCACGACCGAGTCGATGTCGTCGAGATCGAACGATTCCATCAGGTCCACCAAGGTCGCGAGCTTCGCCGCGCGGCCCAGGATCGGCTCCTTCACTTCGCCGGTGAACTTGCCGTCGCGCACGACGAGCTCGTTGGCGCGGTTCTCCTGGAAACCGATCTTGGCGGCGACCGCGCGCGTGAACAACGTAAAACCGCCGGAGACGAGGCAGGTATAGGCGCCGTTCGCACGCATGGTGGCGACCAGCTCGCGGCCGCCCGGCGTCAGCGTGATGCGCTTGGCCAGGACCTCGTCGACCGCGCTGGCGGGCAGGTCCTTGAGCAGCGCGACGCGCTCGCGCAGCGCCGGCTCGAACTCGATCTCGCCGCGCATCGCACGCTCGGTGATGGCAGCGACATGCGCCTTGACCCCGACGAAATCGGCGAGCTCGTCGATGCATTCCTGGCCGATCATGGTGGAATCCATGTCGGCGAGAAAAAGCTTCTTGCGCCGGAAGCCGACAGGCTGCACGACGATGTCGATGGGCAAATCGCCGCGGAGCTCGCGGAGCCGCTGCTCGATGGCGTTGCGGTCGCTTTCGAGGTTACTGTCCGCGCCGAAGGGGATGTCGACCGCAACCCCGTCGAACAGCCAGTGCGCGGGCGCCGCCTGCGGCAGCACGGCGCGGGCGCCATCGACGATGGTCGAGTCGAGCGCGGGATTGTCAGGGTTGCAGATCAGCGTGGCGACGAGGGACATTTGAGGTTTTCGTGAGCGAGGGGTATTCCAGCAAGGCCGTGCTTATCGCAGGCCCGACCGCCAGCGGCAAGTCGGCGCTGGCGCTGGAGCTTGCGCGTGCCGCCGGCGGCGTCGTCATCAATGCCGATTCCATGCAGGTCTATCGTGACCTCCGCATCATCACGGCGCGGCCGACCGCGGCGGACGAGGCGCTCGTGCCGCATCGTCTCTATGGCCACGTCGATGCCGCCGTGAATTTCTCGGCCGGTGCCTGGGTAAGCGATGCGGCGAAGGCGCTCGACGAGGCGAGTGCGCAGCGACAGCTGCCGATCTTCATTGGCGGCACCGGGCTCTATTTCAAGGCGCTGACCACAGGTCTCTCCGCGGTGCCGCCGATCCCCGCCGAGCTGCGCGAGGATGTGCGCGCGCGGCTGGAACGGAACGGCGTCGAAGCGCTGCACGCGGAACTCGCAGTCCGCGATCCGCGCGCGGCCGAGCGATTGAACCTGCGCGACCGCACCCGCATTGCCCGCGCGCTCGAGGTGATCGAGGCAACCGGCCGTTCGCTGCTCGATTGGCAGCGGGAGGGACAGCCACCGCTATTGCCCAAGGACAGATTTCGCGCGGTCTTCCTCGCGCCCGAGCGTGACGAGCTCTATGCCCGCATCGATGCCCGTTTCGATGCCATGCTGGGCGCCGGCGCGCTCGAGGAGGTCGAGCGGCTCGCCGCCAGGCATCTTGATCCGCTGCTGCCGGCCATGAAGGCCCATGGCGTGCCATCCTTGATCCGGCACCTGCGCGGCGAGCTCAGCCTGGAGGAGGCCGCCAGCATTGGCCGCGCCGATACCCGCCATTACGCCAAACGGCAATTCACTTGGTTCCGGCACCAGCTGCCGGACTTCGAATGGGTGAGGCCGGAGCAAGCGAGCGGATGGCTCGCCGCGGCCGTGCCGGCGGAACGGCGCACCGACTGACGCGCTTTTGTGCCGGGTTCCCGAATTTACCTCTCGCCGAACCCGGGGAACACCGCTACACTGCCAAAATCGCGCGGGAACGGCCGCATTGCCTTGACATCCAAGGTTTGGCCGCTATGTTTCGCGCAACCTTTGGGAAGCCGAGCGCCGTCATGCGTAACATTATTACCAAACTCCTTATCGCCGTCGTACCCAGGCACACCGCCGGGGGTGGCTAGCTGCCATCCACATGACAGGCGGTGTGCATGGGCCCTCTTCAGGGCCTTTTTTATTTCCCGAACCCGACACGAATGAAGCCGCTGACAACAGCGCATCCGGAGCAAGCCAATGAGCGACAAGAGCCACGATCCGAACCAGATGACCGGCGCCGCGATGATCGTCCGCGCACTCATCGATCACGGCGTGACGGACATTTTCGGCTATCCCGGCGGCGCGGTGCTTCCGATCTATGACGAGATCTTCCAGCAGAGCGAGGTCCAGCACATCCTGGTCCGCCACGAACAGGGCGCGGGCCATGCCGCCGAGGGCTATGCGCGTTCCACCGGCAAGCCGGGCGTTGCGCTCGTGACCTCCGGCCCCGGCGCCACCAACATGGTGACGCCGCTGACGGATGCGCTGATGGACTCCATTCCGCTGGTCTGTATCTCCGGCCAGGTGCCGACGCATCTGATCGGCAACGACGCGTTCCAGGAATGCGACACCGTCGGTATCACGCGTCCCTGCACCAAGCACAATTGGCTGGTGCGCGACGTCAACGATCTCGCCAAGGTGCTGCATGAGGCCTTCTACGTCGCCACCTCGGGCCGTCCGGGCCCGGTGCTGGTCGACGTTCCCAAGGACGTGCAGTTCGCCACCGGCACCTACCATCCCCCGCGCAAGTCCGACGTGCACCGCTCTTACGCGCCGCGCGTGAAGGGCGATGCGACGCAGATCCGCAAGGCGGTCTCGCTGCTCGCGAACGCCAAGCGTCCCGTGATCTACAGCGGCGGCGGCGTCATCAATTCCGGCTCCGAGGCGACCCAGCTGTTGCGCGAGCTGGTTGAGGTCACCGGCTTCCCGATCACCTCGACGCTGATGGGCCTCGGCGCCTATCCGGCGTCGGGCAAGAACTGGCTCGGCATGCTCGGCATGCACGGCACCTATGAGGCCAACATGACCATGCATGATTGCGACGTCATGCTGTGCGTCGGCGCGCGCTTCGACGACCGCATCACCGGCCGCGTCGATGCGTTTTCGCCCGGCTCGAAGAAGATCCACATCGACATCGATCCGTCCTCGATCAACAAGAACATCCGCGTCGACGTGCCGATCATCGGCGATTGCGGCAACGTCCTCGGCGACATCCTCCAGGTGTTCAAGGCGGAGGCGAAGAAGCCCGACATCAAGTCGTGGTGGCAGCAGATTGCGCAATGGCGCGCCCGCAACTCGCTCTATTACAAGAGGAGCAGCGACGTCATCCTGCCGCAACACGCGATCCAGGCCTTGTTCGAGCAGACGCGCGGCAAGGATGCCTACATCACGACCGAGGTCGGCCAGCATCAGATGTGGGCGGCGCAGTTCTACGGCTTCGAGGAGCCGCATCGCTGGATGACCTCGGGCGGTCTCGGCACCATGGGCTACGGCCTGCCGGCCGCGGTCGGCGTTCAGGTGGCCCATCCCGACAGCCTCGTCATCGACATTGCCGGCGATGCCTCGGTGCAGATGACGATGCAGGAGATGTCGACGGCGGTTCAGTACGAGCTGCCGATCAAGATCTTCATCCTGAACAACCAGTACATGGGCATGGTGCGCCAGTGGCAGCAGCTGTTGCACGGTAACCGGTTGTCGCATTCCTATTCCGAAGCGCTGCCGGATTTCGTCAAGCTCGCGGAGGCCTACGGCGCCGTCGGGCTTCAGGTGCACAAGCCGGCCGATCTCGACGGCGCCATCAAGGAGATGATCTCGGTCAAGCGCCCGGTGCTGTTCGACTGCCGCGTCGCGGCGCTCGAAAACTGCTTCCCGATGATCCCCTCCGGCAAGGCCCACAACGAGATGCTGCTGCCGGAGCAGGCCAACGACGAGGCGACCGCGAAGGCATTCGCCGGCGGCAAGGCGTTGGTGTGACGCCATGTTCGACCTGAACGAACTCGAGCGCGCACATGCGATCGTGGGGCAGGCGGTGCCGGCGACGCCGGCGCATGCTTGGCCGTTGCTCAGCCGCCGGCTCGGCACCGCGGTCGTGGTCAAGCACGAGAACCACACGCCGACCGGCGCCTTCAAGGTGCGTGGCGGCCTGGTCTACCTCGATCGGCTGAAGCGAGAGCGGCCGAACGTGCCGGGCATCATCTCGGCCACCCGCGGCAATCATGGCCAGAGTCTTGCTTTCGCGGCGCGGCGTCACGGCGTGCCCGCCGTGATCTATGTGCCAAAAGGCAATTCGGTTGAGAAGAACCATGCCATGCGCGCGTTCGGCGCCGATCTGGTCGAGCACGGCGACGATTTCCAGCTGGCGCGCGAAGAAGCCGGGCGCCGCGCGCAGCTCGAAGGCCTGCACATGGTGCCGTCGTTCCACCCTGACCTCGTGCTGGGGGTGGCGACCTACGCACTGGAACTGTTCCGCGCGGTGCCGGATCTCGACGTGCTCTACGTTCCGATCGGGCAGGGCTCCGGTATCAGCGCCTGCATCCTGGTGCGCGACTTGCTGGGCCTGAAGACGGAGATCATCGGTGTGCAATCGACCGAGGCGCCGTCATATGCACTTTCGTTCGCGGCCGGCAAGGTCGTAACGACCGAGACCAGTGATACGCTGGCCGATGGCGTGGCGACACGCTTTCCGGACGCGGAAGCTGTTGCGCTTGTTTGCAAGGGCGCCTCGCGGATCGCCCAGGTTACGGACGATGAGATCGCGCTCGCGATCCGCGCCTATTGGACCGACACGCACAATCTCGCCGAAGGCGCTGGAGCTGCCGCGCTGGCGGCGGCGCTGCAGGAAAAGAGCAAGCTGAAGGGCAAGCGCGTCGGTCTCGTGCTGTCCGGCGGCAATATCGATTTCGATCTGTTCCGCCGTTGGGTCGGGACGGACGCGCCGGCGACGGCGTGACGGAGAGACAAGAGGGGACGACAATGAACCAGCCCGCATCCGCCTATTTCATCGAGGACCGTCACGATCCCAACGAGACGCATACGCTTGCGGTGCTCGTGCAGAACGAGCCGGGCGTGCTCGCGCGCGTCATCGGCCTGTTCTCGGGGCGCGGCTACAACATCGAGAGCCTCACGGTCTCGGAGACTGAGGCCCAGAAGCATCTGTCGCGGATCACCATCGTCACCACGGGCACGCCGATGGTGATCGCGCAGATCAAGAACCAGCTCGACCGCATGATCCCGGTGTACCAGGTCGTCGACATGACCCAGACCAAGCGCTCGATCGAGCGCGAGTTGGCGATGGTCAAGGTGCGCGGGCAGGGCGAGCATCGGGTCGAGGCGCTCAGGCTGGCGGATGCGTTCCGCGCCCGTGTGATCGACGCCACCACCGAGAGCTTTGTGTTCGAGATCACAGGCAATACGGACAAGATCAATCAATATATCGATCTGATGCGCCCGCTCGGCCTCGTCGAGGTGTCGCGCACGGGTGTTGCCGCGATAGGTCGCGGGCCTGAAGGGATGTGAGCCATGTTGGCGCGCGACTGGTACTACAACGAGCGGAACCGGATGGGGATCGAGCCCGCTGTGGCCTCGATCTACGACAACCATGACGATGCCGATCTGCGCGCGCGCGCCGCGCTGAAGATGCTCGGGGTCCAGCGCGGCTGGCGCATCGCCGATATCGGCTGCGGCAACGGCGTGCTCGCCACCGAAGCGGCGTTGATGGGGGCCGACGTCGACGCCATCGACATTTCCCCGGCCATGCTGGCGCTCGCCGAGATCTACGCCCGCGACCGCAAGGCGCCCGTGCGCACCCAATCCGCCGGCCTGCTCAGCTTCGCCTACCGGCCGGAATCCTACGATCTCATCGTGAGCGAGTTCACGCTGCACCACCTGCCGGATTTCTGGAAGGCGGTGGCGATGTCGCGGATTTTTCGCGCGCTCAAGCCCGGGGCGACATTTTATCTCCGCGACATCGTTTACTCATCGATGCCCGACGCGATCGAGCGTGACGTCGAGCAATGGGCCGACTTCCAGATCAAGAACCACGATTTCTCCCGCGAGGGCGTGGTGACTCACATGCGCGATGAATATTCCACCTTCGGCTGGGTGATGGAGCGGATGCTGACCGACGTCGGCTTCGCCCTGGTCGCGGCCGACTACCACGCGCCGATGCACGGCACGTATCTGCTGCGGAAACCGAAAGCCGGCGAGCAAGGCTAGACCAGAACAACAAACAGGGCTGCGAGACAAAGCAGAACCGGAAACAACAATGAAGCCGGCCGACATCCTCATCGCCGTCATGGTGGCGATCATCTGGGGGCTTGCCTTCGTGGCGAGCCGGATCGCGCTCGACGAGCTGTCGCCGGAGCTGATGACGGCGTTGCGCTTCACCATCGCTGCGGTGCCGTGCCTGTTCATTTCCAAGCCGAAGATCGCCTGGTCACTGCTGATTGCGATCAGCTTCACGCTGTTCCTGGGTCAGTTCCTGTCTCAGGCCTATGGTATCGCCCACGGCGTGCCGGTGGGTTTGACCTCCGTCGTGGTGCAGAGCCAGGCGCTGTTCACGATCGGCTTTGCCGCGCTCGCGTTCGGTGAGCGGCCGACGCCGGTGCAGACTCTGGGGATCGTCGTTGCCGCGGCGGGCCTTTTGATGATCTGCGGCACCGTCGGCTATGATTTCAGCGTCGGCGCCTTCGCGGTTCTGATGGTCTCGCCGCTCAGCTTCGCCATCGGCAATCTGTTGCTGCGCGGCGCCCGCGGCGTGCCGATGTTCGATCTCTTCGCCTGGCTCTGCCTCGCCTCGGCCGTGCCGCTGTTCGTGCTGGCGCTGATCGCCAACGGACCGGCGCCGACCTGGACGTCGCTGACGCACATGTCGCTCGCGTCAGCGCTCTGCATGCTGCTGCTCGGCGGCATTTCCACCAGTATTGCCTATTGGCTCTGGGGCCGCCTCCTGCGCGACTATCCGGCTGCGCAAGTCGTGCCGTTCGCACTGCTGGTGCCGTTCGTGGGCTCGGCGGCCTCCAGCATCGTGTTCGGCGAACGGTTCGGGCCGCTGCGCCTCGCCGGCATGCTGACCGTGATCTTTGGGATCGCCGTGATGGTGCTGGCGAAGCGCCCGCAAGTTCTACCGAAGACTGCGTGAGGGTGATGATGACGTACTCGCTGCTCTACGCCTTCCTCGTCTTCATGGTCGTGATGTATTTCACGCCTGGGCCGAACAACATCATGCTGCTGTCCTCCGGCCTGACCTACGGCTTCCGGCGCACCATCCCGCACATCGTCGGCATCGTGCTCGGTTTCGCCTTCATGGTCGCCGCGGTCGGCCTCGGGCTCGGCTCCGTGTTCCTGGCCTATCCGATCCTCCAGACCATCCTGAAATATGCCGGTGCCGCCTATCTGATCTATCTCGCCGCTGTGATCGCCATGGCCGGTCCGGCCAAGCCGGGCGAGGAGAATGGCCGCGGCCCCATGACCTTCTGGGGCGCGGCCATGTTCCAGTGGATCAATGCCAAGGGTTGGGTGATCGTGATCGGTACCATCACTGCCTATGCGGCGATCGCCCAATTCCCGCTCAACATCGCCATTCAGACCGTGATCAGCCTCGTCGTCGGCACGGTCTCGACGGTGGTCTGGGCGCTATTCGGTACCGCATTGCGGCCGGTTCTGACTTCCGAGCGGCTGGTCCGCGCCTTCAACATCCTGATGGCGATCCTGCTGCTGGCCTCCCTCTACCCCGTTTTCATGGATGCATGATGTCGCGGATTTCCATGCAGAAACGGGTTTCCCTCAGGGCTGAAAATGCTCTAGACAGCCCCCGAAATCCGCAAATTTCACCCTTCGGACACTGACCATTGGCCGATTTCGGCCCTGAACGAGGAAACGACCTATGCGTGTTTATTACGATCGCGACGCCGACCTGAACCTGATCAAGGGCAAGAAGGTCGCCATCGTCGGCTACGGCAGCCAGGGTCACGCCCATGCGCTCAACCTGAAGGATTCCGGCGTCAAGGAAGTCGCCATTGCGCTGCGCAAGGGTTCGGCTTCGGCGAAGAAGGCGGAAGCCGCCGGCTTCAAGGTGCTGGAAGTTGCGGAAGCTGCCAAATGGGCCGACCTCGTCATGATGCTGACCCCGGACGAGCTCCAGGGCGACATCTACCGCGAGCACTTGCACGACAACATGAAGAAGGGCGCTGCCCTGGTGTTCGCGCACGGCCTCAACGTTCACTTCAACCTGCTCGATCCGCGTGCCGACCTTGACGTGCTGATGATCGCGCCGAAGGGCCCCGGCCACACCGTGCGCTCGGAATATCAGCGCGGCGGCGGCGTGCCCTGCCTGATCGCAATTGCGAAGGACGTCTCGGGCAACGCCCACGACCTCGGCCTGTCCTACGCCTCCGCCATCGGCGGCGGCCGCGCCGGCATCATCGAGACCACGTTCAAGGAAGAGTGCGAGACCGACCTGTTCGGCGAGCAGGTGGTGCTCTGCGGCGGCCTGGTCGAGCTGATCAAGGGCGGCTACGAGACCCTGGTCGAAGCCGGCTATGCGCCGGAGATGGCCTATTTCGAGTGCCTGCACGAAGTGAAGCTGATCGTCGATCTGATCTATGAAGGCGGCATCGCCAACATGAACTACTCGATCTCCAACACCGCCGAGTACGGCGAGTACGTCACCGGCCCGCGCATCATCACCGACGAGACTAAGAAGGAGATGCGCAAGGTTCTGGCCGACATCCAGGGCGGTAAGTTCGCCCGCGACTGGATGCTCGAGAACAAGGTCAACCAGACCTCGTTCAAGGCGACCCGTGCCAAGCTCGCCGAGCACCCGATCGAGGAAGTCGGCGCGAAGCTGCGCGACATGATGCCCTGGATCAAGAAGGGCGCGCTGGTCGACAAGAGCAAGAACTGACGTCTGCGCCGTCATTCCAGGTTCGCGCTCAGCGCGCGCCCCGGAATGACGAGCGAAATTCAAGCTTCGCTCGCCAAGCCAAATCTTGGACCTTGGCGGCTATGGTCGAGCGAGATCGCAAACAGCGGTCTCGCTCTTTTCGTCTCGGCGAGACATCGCTCTCTCATTCTTTCCGCGGCCTGAAGCGCAGTTGAGCGGCTCGGCTCCTGCCAAATACGGCGTCGCATCAGCCCGCCGGGACGGTCTGCCCACGCGGATCGCGGGCCATCGCAATCATGCGCAGCGCCAGCACGATGAGCAGCGGAAGCAAGAAGGCGGCATAGAGCGGCATCGTCGGCACGCGCTTGCCGAACGAGACCATGAACTGGAGCCAGAGGTAATAGCCGCCCACAAGGTGCAGGGCCCGCCAGGCGCGCGGGCCGATCAGTGCGGCGGTGCGGTCGAACGATGTCGCGCCCATTGCGATGATGAAGCCGTAGCCGATGCCGCCGAAGACGTAGGAGGCTGCCGAGGTGGCCTCGGCAAATCCGGCCGGATCCATCCCGGCAAACGTCATGATCGCCGCCGCGTGGATGGCGTGGGAGGCCGCGAAGCTGAGGCCCAGATAGCGACGGTTGCGCTTCTGCCAGCGCGTCCAGGCATTGGGCCACAGCCGCGCCAGCGCCGCGGCGCTGAAGGCGAGGCAGAACAACAGGAGCGAGCTTCGCGCCGTGAAGCGGATCACCGTGCGAACGCCCTCGACCTCGAACTGCCGCATCGAGGCGATCCATAGGCTGAGTGCGACGAGGCTCACGCAGAGAACGGCCAGCAGGCGCCAGCCTTCGAGCCAGCTTCGACGTTCGGACATGGCGATCTCCTCCCTATGTAATCATCGATTACATTTGGCGTTAAAGGCGCCGTCAACGGTGTAATCATTGCTTACATTCACGTTCGGGTGAGGCTAGAAAGATCCATGCCTGTCCATCAGCCGTCCAAGCCACGCGCCCGCCGCCCTGCCACCGAAGCCCGGCCGTACCATCACGGCGACCTCCGCCGCGTGTTGATCGATGCTGCGCTGCAACTCGCAGCGGAAGGCGCCGAAGTCTCGGTGCGGGAGGCCGCGCGCCGGGCCGCGGTCTCGCCGGGGGCGCCGTTCCGACACTTTCCCAACCGCGATGCGCTCATGGCGGCCTCGGCCGAGGAGGCGCAGCGGCGCTTTCGCGCCGAGATCGATGCGGCGCTGCGCGAGGCTCCGGCCGCCGACCCGCTCGCCCGCTTCCGCGCCTTCGGTCTCGCCTATTTGCGTTGGGCCATGCGCAATCCCGCGCATTTCGAGATCATCTCGACCGGGCGCTATTTTGCCCATGGCAGCTCGCCGGACCTGACACGAGACAACGCCGAGCTGATCGCGCTGACGGAGCAGATGCTGGTCGACGCGGCAGAGCAAGGCCTGCTGCGGTCGGCCGACCTCAAGCGTATCCAGATCGCCGGGCGCGCCCTCGTCTACGGTTTCGCCCGCATGAATCTCGACGGCCATTTCCCGCGCTGGGGCGTCGGGGAGGGCGAGATCGAGCGGATGGCGGAGGGGGTGATCGACCTGTTCATCGCAGGTATCGCAAAGCCCTAGCGGGCCAGCGGCTCTGGTCGATGCCGTACGGCGCAGCCCGCTAACATTAAGCGAAGGTCGGACCGCGCCGCGCGTTGCCTCTCCTTGACCATTCCGTTACAGTTTTATGACACGGTGCAGGCTTCCGGCTGCTCCGGACGCCCTGGCTGTTTTTGGGTCGGCCAGCCAGGCTTGGCATCACCGCGCCGGACCAGAAGTTGCGTGTCGTCGATGGCGTCCGCGCCGAATCCAGGTCCTTCTGCCACGACGGCCGTGCTGGCGAGCGTCGCCGCGCTCGGCATCTGGCGGCTGCTCGCGGTTGCAGCGCCGCATCTGGCGGCACTCGCCCTGATGTACGAGACCGAGACCGATTTCGGCTCGCGCCTGTCCTTCGCGCTTGCCTGGGGCATCCTCAACTTCTTCTGGATCACGCTGCTGCGTCGCCCCGCGCTGTCGGGTGCGCTGTCGCTGACCATGGTGGTCGTGCTGGTGCTGCTGTCGCGGCTCAAGCACGACGTCGTGCAGATGACGGTCAACTTCATCGACCTGATGATGATCGACGGCGACTCCGTCGCGTTCCTGTTCACGATCTTCCCGAACTTGCGCTGGTCGGTGATCCTGGCCGGTCTGGTCACGCTGCCGCTGATGTATGCGCTGTGGTGGCTCGATCCGTTCCGCATCCGCCGCCTGCCGGCGCTCGCCTGCAAGCTCGCCTGCCTTGCCGCCCTGGTCTGCTATTCGCTCTATCACCCGGACGAGGCCTGGCGCGGCTATTACGACGACGGCTATCTCTCGAAATTCTTCCGCTCGGGCGTCACGGCCGTCTCCGATTTTGCGCAATACGGCTTCATGGAGGCGTCTGCTTCGACCGGCGAGCGGCTCAACATGCCGCTGGTCGATGCCTGCCACCCGGCTGGCCGCCGGCCCAACATCATCATGATCCATGATGAATCGAGCTTCGACATCCGCGCCGCCCAGGGCATCAAGGTGCCGCCGCGCTATGGCGACTATTTCAAATCGTGGGACGGCAAGCAGCGCACGTTCCTCGCCGAGAGCAATGGCGGGCCGAGCTGGTTCACCGAGTATAACGTGCTCGCAGGGCTTTCCTCGCGTTCATTCGGCCGCTTCGCCTATTTCGTCACGCGCATCGCCTCGAACCGGGTCGAGCGCGGCCTGCCGCTGGCGCTGCGCCGCTGCGGCTATGACACGCTGTCGCTCTATCCCGCCCATGGCGGCTTCATGGGCGCGCGCAGCTTCCAGATGACGACGGGAATCGAGCGCTTCCTCGATTCCAAGGATCTGGGCGCCAAGGGTGTCGAGCCCGACAGCTTCTTCTACGACAAGGCGCTTCAGCTGATCGGCCAGCAGCCGCCGAACAAGCCGCTGTTCGCCTTCATCTATCTCGGTGCCAACCACTTCCCCTGGGAGACCCGCTTCCGTCCCGATCTGCTGCCGAATTGGCGCGCGCCGGGCAATGTGCCGTCCATCGATGAATATCTGCGCCGCCAGACCATGAGCGCAGAGCAGTACAAGGCGTTCGTTGCCGGTTTGAAGAAGACCTTTCCCGGCGAGCCATTCCTGATCGTGCGCTACGGCGATCATCAGCCGGAGTTTGCGGCTGCCATCCTCGAGCCCGGGCTCGACGAGGGCGCCATCGGCAAGAAGCTCGACGCCTACGATCCGCGCCTCTACGCGACCTATTATGCCATCGACGCCATCAATTTCGAACCGGTCGGAAGCCAGGCCGTGATGGACACGATTGACGGTCCCTATCTGCCGCTGGTGGTTCAGGAAGCCGCCGGCATCCCGCTCGATCCGTCCTTTGCCGAGCAGAAGGAGATCATGCTCCGCTGCAAAGGCATCTTTTACGGCTGCAAGGATGGCGCCGAGGCGCGGCGGCTGAACCGGCTGCTGATCGACGCGGGGATGATCCGGGGGCTGTAGCCTCTCGCTTGGATCGCGGACGCAACTCTTCGACCGTCACCCCTGAGGTGCTCATCAAGCGGCGGCGGACCTACTGCTTGATCTTCTCCCACAACCACTTCGCCACAGCATCGGGCGATGAATTCGCATCATTGCCGCTGGCGCGCAGGTTCGCCTCGCGCATGGTGGCGATGTCGATCTTGCCGAGCAATGGCTTGAGCGCCGCCTGCAGTCGCTCGTCTCCGGCGCGCTTCGGCGCGAGCAGCAGGATCGCGTCGTAGGGCGGGATCGCGTGTTTGGGATCGTCGAGCGCTGTGAGCTCGTATTTGGCGATCAAGCCGTCGCTGGTGTAGCCGGCGATGACGTCGACCTCGCCGCTGGCCACGGCCGCATACATGAAGTCCGGCTGCATCTGGCGCTGGGCGCGGAACTGCAGCCCATAGGCCTTTTGCAGCGCTGCCCATTCGGGGCGCGAGAAGAACTCGTAGTCGCCGGCAATCGACAGCGTGGCCGCATGTGCGGCGAGATCGGCGACGGTTCGGATGCCGAGCGCATCGGCGCGTCGTCTTGGCATCACCAGCGCATAGGCGTTCTCGAAGCCGAGCTCGCCGAGCAGGGTGATGTCGTCCTTGGCGAGCGCCGTCTTCAATTCCGCCACCAGTTCGGCGCGCGGCTTGATGTCGGTGCGATGCAGCTGGTTGGCCCAGAGCGTGCCGGAATAGTCGACATAGAGATCGATGTCGCCGGCCTTCAGCGCCCCGAAGATCACGCTGGAGCCGAGGCCGGAGCGTGCGGTCGCCGAGAGGCCCGCCGCCTTGAGGCGGTCCCTCATCAATGCCGACAGGACATATTGCTCGGCGAAGGTCTTGGCGCCGACCACGTAGCCTGACGACGAGCGCCCCATGGTCGGCACCAGCGTTGCTGCAACCAGCGCCGCGATTCCGAGCGCCCCGAGGCCGCTGCGCGCGCGGCTGCGGCGGCGCAGGCCGCTCTCGATCAGGCCGAGCAACTGGTCGACTGCGAGCGCGAGCAGGGCGGAAGCCATGCAGCCGAACAGCACGAAGACCCAGTTCTGGGTCTGGAGGCCGGCGAAGATGTAATTGCCGAGACTGGTCTGCCCGATTGGCGTCGACAGCGTCGCGGTGCCGATCACCCACACCGCCGCGGTGCGGATGCCGGCCATCATCACCGGCAGCGCGAGCGGCAGCTCGACGATCAGCAGCGATTGCCGCGCGGTCATGCCGACGCCCTCGGCAGCCTCGATCAGCGCGGGATCGATGCCGTTGAGGCCGGTGATGCCGTTGCGCAGCACCGGCAGCATCGAATAGAGCGCCAGTGCCAGCATCGCCGGCAGGAAGCCGAACGCCGAAAAGGATATTCCGAACCAGGCCAGCGTGACGGAAGCAGCCAGCAGCAGCAGCGGATAGAACAGCGCGAGCAGCGCCAGCCCGGGTACGGTCTGCACGATGCTGGCCAACGCGAGCAGGATGCCGCGTGGCGCCGGACGGTTGCGCGTCAGGATCGCCAGCGGCAGGCTCACGGCGAGGCCAAGCGCGAGGGCGGCGAGGCTCACCCGCACATGGTTGCCGAGGTAGTCCGGCAGATGCGACAGCGCCTCGCCCCAGCGCGGATCGGTGAAGAGGCTCATGCCGCACCGCCCATCGGCAGCAACGCATTCAGCCGCTCGACCTGGCGCCGCGGGGTACGCAACAGCTCGAGCACGTACTCGTCGCTGCTGCTCGAGAGCTCCGCAGCCGTACCCTGTGCGAGCAATCGTCCGCCGCGCATCACTGCGATGCGGTCGGCGAGCAGGATCGCCTCGGTCATGTCATGGGTGATCATCACGGTGGTCAGGCCGAGCTTGCGGTGCAGCGCGCGATAATCGTCGCCGAGCGCATCGCGGGTGAGGGGATCGAGCGCGCCGAACGGCTCGTCCATCAGCACGATGCGGGGCCTTGCCGCGAGCGCCCGCGCCACGCCGACGCGCTGGCGCTCGCCGCCGGAGAGCGCCTCGGGCAGCCGGTCGCGATGCGTTGCGCGGTCGAGCTGCACGAGCTCCAGCAGCTCGTCGACGCGGCCTGCAACGGCCGCAGCCGGCTCGCCGAGCAGCTTCGGCGTGATGCCGATATTGTCGGCGACGCTCAGATGCGGAAACAGCCCGCCGCTCTGGAAGACGTAGCCGACCCGGCGCCGAAGCGCGACCGGATCGACATTCCGCACGTCCTCGCCTTCGACGGTGATGGTGCCGCTGTCGGCCTCGATCAGCCGGTTGGCGAGCCGCAGCAGCGTGGTCTTGCCCGAGCCCGAGCCGCCGACGATCGCCACAAACTCGCCCGCGGCGATGTCGAGCGACACGTTATCGACGGCTGCAAGGGAGCCGAAGCGCTTGGTGACGTGCTGGTAGCTGATCGCCAGCTTGGAAGACATCGTGGGAGAGCTCTCTTTTCTTTTATGCTCCCCTGGAGGGGGAGGGTCGATCGCGCGCAGCGCGAGCGGGGTGGGGTAATCTGTCCACTCGGGCACTGCCTCTGTGGAGAGACTGTCACCCCACCCCGTCTCACATTTCGCTGCGCTCATGTGAGCCGACCCTCCCCCTCCAGGGGAGGGTAAGAGCGCGGCAGAACGACATGCGTAGCACGCCCGGCGCCTCGATTGAACTTGGCCGCACGAGCGGCTAAGGCATCGGCCTGAGTTGGAGGAAGCACATGACGACGCCCACGGCAGTGGCGCTGGAAGATGCCAAGGTTGCGTTCCGGCTGGGGGACGGCCGGGTCTATACGGCGGTGGAGAAGGCCCATCTCGCGGTGGCACAGGGCGAGTTTGTCGCCATTGTCGGGCCCACAGGGTGCGGAAAATCGACGCTGCTCAACGTCGCGGCGGGCCTGCTCAAGCCCGCCGCGGGCAGCGTCAGGATTTTCGACCAGCCATTGGCGGGGCTGAATCGGGATGCCGGCTATTTGTTCCAGGCTGATGCGCTGTTCCCCTGGAAGACTGCGCTCGACAATGTCGCGATCGGACTCGAGGTCAAGGGCACGCCGCGCGCTGAAGCCTTGTCGCAGGCGCAAAAATGGCTGACCGCCGTCGGCCTCGGCGCCTTCGCGAACCGCTATCCGCACATGCTTTCGGGCGGCCAGCGCAAGCGCGTGGCGCTGGCGCAGGTGCTGATCCGCGATCCGAAGATCCTGTTGATGGATGAGCCGTTCGGGCCGCTCGATGCGCAGACGCGCCAGGTCATGGGCAATCTGCTGCTCGATCTGTGGAGTGCCGACCGCAAGGCCGTGCTGTTCGTCACCCACGATCTCGAAGAGGCCATCGCGCTCGCCGACCGCGTCGTGATCATGTCGGCGGGGCCATCCTCGCGCATCATCGGCGACTGGCGCGTCGGCCTGGCCCGCCCGCGCGACATTTTCGAGGTGCGCCTCGACAAGGAATTCCATGCGCTCCATCGCGAGATCTGGAGCGTGCTGAAGGACGAGGTGATGAAGGGGTACGCACAGTCCACTCAGGCGGCGGAGGTGGTCTGATGTCGCGCACGACGCTGTTTGCGCTGCAGATCCTGGTCGCTGTCGTCGGCTTGGTGCTGTGGCAGGTGCTGTCGACCGTTCCCGTGTTCGGCAAGATCCTGCTGCCGCCGTTCTTCTTTTCCAACCCGTTGGACGTGTTCAGCCAGATCGTGAAATGGTTCGCCTCCGGCGTGATCTGGAAGCACCTCGGCATCACCCTCGCGGAATCGATCCTCGCCTTCGTGATCGGATCGCTTGGCGGCGTCCTGGTCGGCTTCTGGTTCGCGCGCCAGCCGCTGGTCGCCGCGGTGTTCGACCCCTATGTGAAGATGGTCAACGCCCTGCCGCGTGTCGTGCTGGCGCCGATCTTCGCGCTGTGGCTCGGGCTCGGCATCTGGTCCAAGGTCGCGCTCGGCGTCACCCTGGTGTTCTTCATTGTCTTCTTCAACGTCTATCAGGGCGTCAAGGAGGTCAGCCGGACCGTGCTCGACAACGGCCGCATGCTCGGCATGAGCGAGCGGCAGCTGATGCAGCATGTCTATTGGCCGTCGGCGCTGTCGTGGATGTTCTCGTCGCTTCATACCTCCGTCGGCTTTGCCGTGGTCGGCGCGGTGGTCGGCGAATATCTGGGATCGGCGGCCGGGCTCGGCTATCTGATCCAGCAGGCCGAGGGCATCTTCGATGTCGCCGGCGTGTTCGCCGGCATGTTCGTGCTGTCGGCCTTCGTCATCCTGATCGATTTCGGCGTCACCTTGGTGGAGCGGCGCCTCCTGGTGTGGCGGCCGGCCGCGTCGGACGGGCGGGGGTAGGAAGCAGGTCTATTTGATCGCGTCGATGCGATCGCGGACGTGTGTTGGGCACCGCTATTGCGCCGAGGGGCTGATGGCCAGCCCGCTCAGGCGGAGCTTCTCAAGCCAGGCCCGCTGCTCTATGGTGCCGGCGGCCGAACGGAGGAAACCAATGAAGAACACGATTGCCAGGCTCGCCGGCGCACTGCTCGCGCTGACGCTCACCACCTCGCTTGCCGCGGCGCAAAGCAAGGTCACCATCGCGGTCGGCGGCGGCTCCTGCCTGTGCTATCTGCCGACGGTACTGGCCAAGCAGCTCGGCGAATACGAGAAGGCCGGCGTCAGTGTCGAGCTCGTCGACCTCAAGGGCGGCTCGGATGCGCTCAAAGCCGTGCTCGGCGGCAGCGCCGACGTGGTCTCCGGCTATTTCGACCATTGCGTCAACCTCGCCGCCAAGAAGCAGGAGCTGCAATCCTTCGTGGTTTACGACCGCTATCCCGGCCTCGTTCTGGTGGTCGCGCCCTCGCGCACCAACGACATCAAGTCGGTCAAGGATCTCGCCAACAAGAAGGTTGGCGTCAGTGCGCCCGGCTCCTCCACCGACTTCTTCCTGAAATATATGCTCAAGAAGAACGGGCTCGATCCCACCAGCGTCGCCGTGATCGGGGTGGGCCTCGGCGCCACTGCGGTGGCCGCAATGGAGCAGGGCCAGATCGACGCGGCGGTGATGCTCGATCCGTCCGTGACCGTCCTGCAGGGCAGCCACAAGGATCTGCGTATCCTCTCGGACACCCGTACCCAGAAGGACACGCTGGAGACGTTCGGCGGCGAATATCCGGGCGGCGCGCTGTATTCGACCGTGGCCTGGATCAACGGCCATGAGAAGGAGGCGCAGGCGCTCACCAATGCGATCCTCGCCACGCTCTCCTGGATCCATTCGCATACGCCGGAGGAGATCATGGCGAAGATGCCCGAGCAAACCGTCGGCAAGAACAAGGACCTCTATCTTGCCGCACTGAAGAATACGATCCCGATGTATTCCGAGACCGGCAAGATGGACCCGAAGGGCGCCGACGCCGTGCTTGCAGTGTTCAGCGTCGGCTCGCCCGAGGTGGCGAACGCCAAGATCGACGTCAGCAAGACCTTCACCAACAAATTCGTCGAGCAGGCCAAGAAGACAACGGGGAGTGCCAAATAGCCGACGCCATGGCGTGATATCAGGCGTCATGACGTCACCGGTCATACATCGCGTCGCGACGCTCGATCTTGCGGTGCGGCCGATCGTGTGGCCGTTCGCCGAGGAACGGCGCGCCGAGATCGCGGCGCATTTCGCCGAGAAGCAGCGCGAGCGGCCGAAAATCTGGAACGGCCGCATCCTGCTCGGGCGCGACGCCGTGTTCGACGACGGTCACCTGACGGCGACCTATTTCGAGACGGATTTCGCAAGCTTCCTCGCCTGGCGCGACTGGGGCTTTCCCGACAAGGCCGTGTTCAACGGCTTCGGCATGGGCGCGCTGCGCGCCTCCGACGGCGCCTTCATCATGGGCGAGATGGCGCCCCACACCGCCAATGCGGGCCGCATTTACTTCCCTTCGGGAACGCCGGATCTCGACGATGTCAGGGACGGCGCGCTCGACATTCCCGGCAGCGTCGTCCGCGAGGTCGGCGAGGAGACCGGCCTGACCGCGACCGACTATCGGATCGAGCCGGGCTGGCATTGCGTGGTCACGGGCCCCACGATCGCGATGTTGCAGGTCATTAACCTGGACATTCCGGGTGATGTGGCTCGCGCCCGGATCGAAGCCACCCTTGCGCGCGAGACCGAGCCGGAGCTGTCCGCTATTCACCTCGTGCGCGGGACCAGCGATCTCAGGCCGTCCATGCCGCGATTTGTCACGGCCTTCGTCGAGCAGCAGTTCGCAGCCCGCTGATGCGCGAGGCTTGACATCGCCGCGCGCAGCCCATGTGATGGGCCGAAGAATTGCACCAAGAATGCAATGCACAAATCGTCCAGGGAGGTTTTGATGCGCCTGCGCATGGCTGCCCGCTTGGTACGGGGGCTGTTGGTCGCGATATCAGCGACGGGCTTGGCGGTGTCTGCCGCGGCCCAAGAGAAGAAGCTCAAGATCGGCGTCATCTACGATCTGACCGGCCCGCTCGCCGGCGGCGGTTCGGAGCTGCAATATACCGGCGCAAGGATCATGCTGGATCAGTACAGCGCGAAAGACGTCGAAGGCTACAAGATCGAGGCGATCTATGCCGATGCTCAGAGCAAGCCGGATATCGCCATCAATGAAGCGATCCGTTTGATCGAGCAGGAAAAGGTCGACATGCTGCTCGGCTTCTTCTCCTCGGCGCAATGCGTGCCGGTGGCCGCGCGGGTCGAGCAGCTGAAGAAGTTCATGTGGATCACGACATGCATTTCGTCGGCGGTGCTGGAGAACAAGAACTACAAATACGTGTTTCGCCCGCAGGCCTCCGGCGACCAGTTCGGCATGATGACGATGGACTTCATCGCGCAGAATGCGAAGGAAAAGCTGGGCAAGGACCCGAAGGACCTGCGCGTCGCCATCATCCACGAGGACGGCGCCTACGGCGTCGACGTTGCCAAAGGCAACGAGGCCGGTGCCAAGAAGGCCGGTTTCAACATCGTGCTCAGAGAGGGCTATTCGGCGACGGCCCCGGATCTGTCTGCGTTGGTCACCAAGCTGAAGCGGGCCAAGCCGGATGTGGTGTTCCATACCGGCTATAATCCCGACATCACCTTGTTGCTCCGGCAAGCCCGCGAGCAGGGGCTGAAGTTCGGCGCACTGGTAGGACATGGCGCCGGCTACGGGGTCTATGAGAAGTTGAAGGAAGGCCTGGGCGCCGACGTAAACTACGTCTTCAACACCGATCCGATCTCGATCTGGCTCGCCAACCAGAAGAGCATGGATCCGAAGCTACCGCCGATCATCAAGGCGGTCGGCGAGGAGTTCGACAAGCGCAAGCCGGGTGTCGCCATCCGTTCGGCCCATGTCGGCATGGCTGCGTCCAACACCTATTTGTTCCTGAACGACGTGCTGCCGCGAGCGATCAAGAAGTATGGCGGCGTAGATCCCGATTCCCTGCGCAAGGCAGCACTGGACACCGACATACCCGAAGGCGGCACCATGCTCGGCTTCGGCGTCAAATTCCACGGCGAGGGTTCGCCAATGGCCGGCCAGAACGAGCGCTCGTTCCCGGTCGTGATCCAATACGTCGACGACAAGTCCTATGTGGTGTGGCCCAAGAGCCAGGCGCAGCGCGAGGCCGTGCTGCCGCTGCCCAAGGGCACCACCTACAGCAACCAATAGCGGGGTTCTGCGGTGTTGGAAGTCAGCGGATTGGTGAAGCGGTTTGGCGGCTTCACCGCCGTGAACAACGTCTCGTTCCGGGTCGATCAGGGCGAGATCCTCGGCCTGATCGGTCCCAACGGCTCGGGCAAGAGCACGATCTTCAACATGCTGTCCGGCACGCTGGCGCCGACCTCCGGATCGATCCTGTTCGCCGGGCACGAGATTGCGGGCCTTGCGCCGCACCGGATCATCAACAGCGGCATCGGGCGGACCTTCCAGATCCCGCGGCCGTTCCGCCGCCTCAGCATTTTCGAGAACGTCGCGCTTGCCGGCTTCTACGGCCAGGGCCGCCACAGCCGCGCCAAGGCGGAGGAGGCGGCCGAGCGGTCGCTGGCGATGGTCGGCCTGCCGACCGACCGCCATGCTAGCGTCGATGGGCTTGGCGCAGCGGGGCTGAAGAAGCTGGAGCTGGCGAAGGCGCTCGCCACCGCGCCAAAGCTATTGCTCGCCGACGAGAGCCTCGGCGGTCTCGACGAGGCCGAGATGGACCAGGCTGCGGACATGCTGCGCAACATCCGCGACGAGCTCGGCATCACCATCATCTGGGTCGAGCACATCATGGGTGTCCTGATGCGAGTCGTCGACCGCGTCATGGTGCTCGATCACGGCGAAAAGATCTCGGAAGGCCTGCCGAGCGCGGTCGCCGGCGATCCGCGCGTCATCGAGGTCTATCTCGGCACCGACGCCGAGACCACGCAGGCCGCGGCCGCCGAAGCGCGCCGCCGCGCAGGGGGCTAGGCGATGCTGGAGCTTCGCGGCCTCAATGCCGGCTATGGCACCTTCCAGGCGCTGTTCGACGTCAACCTCGACGTGAAGGCCGGCGAAGCCGTCGGCGTGATCGGCCCGAACGGTGCCGGCAAGACCACCCTGATGCGCGTCATCTCCGGCCTGATCCGTCCCTCGCGCGGATCGATCAGGATGGAGGGCGTCGACCTCGTCGCGACACCGTCGCACAAGATCGTCAGCCTCGGCATTGCGCATGTGCCGGAGAACCGGCGGCTGTTTCCGCAGCTCACGGTCGACGACAATCTCAAGATGGGCGCCTTCATGAAGGAGGCGCGGGACCAGTACGCCGAGCGGCTGGAGGTGGTGTTCGACCTGTTCCCCCGCCTGAAGGAACGCCGTCACCAGATGGCCGGCACCATGTCCGGCGGCGAGCAGCAGATGTGCGCCATCGGCCGCGCGATGATGTCCAATCCGAAACTGTTGCTGCTCGACGAACCCTCGGCGGGGCTCGCGCCGGTGGTGGTGCAGCAGGTGTTCGAGTTGGTGAAGCGGATCCGCGCCAGCGGGCTGACGGTGCTGATCGTCGAGCAGAACGTGCAGCAGGTGCTGAAGGTGGTCGATCGCGCCTATTTGATCGAGGCGGGCACGATCCGCGCGTCCGGCACCTCGGCCGAGATGCTGGCGAGCGACACGGTCAAGGAAGCTTATCTCGGGGTGTGATGGGCATGCAGGCGTTCCTGGACATATTCGACATCTACCTGCTGGAGGCCGTCATCAACGGCATCCTGCTCGGCGGCGTGCTGGCGCTGCTCGCGCTCGGGCTCAACCTGATCTTCGGTGTCATCGACGTGACCTGGATCTGCTACGCCGAGCTCGTCATGATCGGCATGTACGGCATGTATTTCATGGTGCAGTATTACGGTGTCAGCTATTTCGTCGCCGCCCCGCTCACTATCCTGCTGGTCGCCGTGCTTGGTGCGGCGCTGCACTACCTCGTTATTGCGCCGCTGCTGACCGCGCCACCGATCAACCAGCTGCTCGCGACCGGCGGGGTGCTGTTCGTGCTGCAGAGCTTTGCCACCGTTGCCTTCGGCATCGACTTCCGCAATCTCGGCATCCGCCTGCCGGTGCTCGCCTTCGGCGACATGAATTTCAGCTACGCACGACTGCTTTCGTTCGCCGCCGCGCTGGTCGGCATGGTCGCGGTCTATCTGTTCATGACGCGTACCTTCACCGGCACTGCGATCCGTGCCATCTCGCAGGACCGCCAGATCATGGCGCTGATGGGCGTCGACACCAGGCGGATCTACCTGATCACGTCGGCGCTCGGCGGCGCGCTCGCCGGTCTCGCCGCCTGCCTGCTGGTGCTGCAATACGACGTTCATCCCTTCGTCGGCCTGTCGTTCGGGCCGATCACCTTCCTGATCTGCGTGCTCGGCGGCCTCGGCAATTTCATCGGCGGCTTCATCGCCGCCTTCGTGTTCGCCGAGATCATCTCGCTCGGGGGCCTGTTCTCCGACCTCGAATGGGGCTATGTGCTGGCCTTCGCGTTCTTCATCGTCATGATGTTCATCCGGCCCGCGGGCCTGCTTACGAGGCGCCGATGATGGGGCAGGGGCGGCTTGCTGCATGGGGCGTGGGGCTGGCGGCGCTGGTCGCGCTGCCCTTCGTCTATCGCGATCCCTATCATCTGCACATCCTGGTGCTGATCCTGATCTGGTCGTTCGCCTATACGTCCTGGTCGATGATGGGGCGGTTCGGCCTCGTCTCGCTCGGCCATGGCGGCTTCATGGGGATCGGCGCTTACGTCACTGCGCTGTTGTGGAATCACGCAGGACTGTCGCCCTGGATCGGCATTCCCATCAGCATGGCGGCGGCCGGCGCGCTGGCGATGATCGTCGGCTATCCCTGCTTCCGCTTTCGCATCACAGGGCATTATTTCGTGCTGGTGACGCTGGCGCTGTCAGGCATCGTGCTCCAGGTCATCACCGCGACGCGCGACTATACCGGCGGCTCGCTCGGCTACACCCCGAACCGCGCGTCCGGCAACAGGCTGCTGGCGCTGCAATTCGACGACAAGACCACCTGGTACCTGATCGCGCTGGCGGTTTGGCTGTTCGGCATCGTGGTCTGGCACTGGGTCGACCGCAGCATGGCGCGTTATGCGCTGGAGGCGATCTCCGAGGACGAGGACGCCGCGGCTGCGGCCGGTGTCGACGTCACTGCCGAGAAGCTGAAGATCACGCTGCTCAGCGCGCTGATGACGGCTTTGGCGGGCGCGATCTACTGCCAGTACCAGATGTTCATCACGCCCGACACGGTCAGCGGCATCGCGGTCTCGCTGCAGATGGTGTTCGCCGCGATCGTCGGCGGGCTGTTCGTCTCGCTCGGTCCGACCGTCGGCGCCATCATCACCATCCTGCTGGCGGAAAGCTTGCGCATCGGTTTCGGCACCAAGGCGGTCGGCTGGGACAACCTCGTCTACGGCGTGCTGCTCGTGCTTTTCATCATATTCCTTCCCAAGGGCATCCTTGGTAGCTTGCTCGACCGATTGAAGTTGCAACGCAAGGTGCCCCGCGCTCATGAGCAAAAAGCCGTCCAAGTCGCTCGTCCAGGAGCTTGACCGCTACATCACGCCGTTTCGCTACGATGGCTCGGGCAAGTTTCACCTCAAGGACCACAAGACCGACGAGAAGGGCGATCTCGACAAGGAGAAGGCGCAGGCGATCCTCGATGCCAACAAGAAGCGGCTGATCGCGTTTCAGGAGAAGCTCTACGCCCAGGACCGCTGGTCGTTGCTGATCGTATTCCAGGCCATGGACGCCGGCGGCAAGGACTCCGCGATCAAGGCGATCTTCGAGGGCATCAACCCGCAAGGGTGCGAGGTCACGGCCTTCAAGGCGCCGAGCAGCAAGGAGCTCGACCACGACTTCCTCTGGCGTCATGCGGTCGCGCTGCCCGAGCGCGGCCATATCGGCATCTTCAACCGCTCGCATTACGAGGAATGCCTGGTGACGCGCGTGCACCCGGAGATTCTCGCCAAGGAGAAGCTGCCGCCAAGGCTCGTCACCAAGAACATCTGGAAGGAGCGGTTCGAGGACATCTCCGCCTTCGAGCGCTATCTCTGCCGCAACGGCACCGTGGTGCTGAAGTTCTTCCTCAACATCTCCAAGGAAGAGCAGCGCGAGCGCTTCCTCGCGCGGCTGGACGATCCGGCCAAACAGTGGAAGTTCTCCATGGACGACATCAGGGAGCGTGCGCTGTGGCCGCGTTACCAGGCGGTCTACCAGGACATCGTCCGGCACACCGCGACCTCCCACGCGGCCTGGTACGTCGTGCCCGCTGACCACAAATGGTTCGCCCGCGTCGTGATCGGCTCGGTGATCAATGCAGAGCTGGAAAAGCTCGACCTGCGCTTCCCCCGCGCCGACAAGGCCTCGCTGGAGGAGTTCAAGCAGGTGCGCAAGGCGCTGGAGAAAGAAGGGACGGGAGGCAAGAAGCAAGCAAAGTGACAGCCGGCGGGACCACGAACTGCAAGAACGTCAACTTCGCGCTCCAGGGCGGCGGCGCGCACGGCGCCTTTGTGTGGGGCGTGCTCGATCAGGTGCTCGAGGACGGCAGGCTCGCGATCGAGGCGATCAGCGCGACCAGTGCCGGCGCGATGAATGCGGTGGCGATGGCCTCGGGCATGGCGCATGGCGGCGCGGAGGGCGCGCGGGAGAGCCTGCACGCGTTCTGGTACGAAGTGTCGCGCATGGACATGGCGTACGATCTGATGTCGCCGCTGAACCAGTGGATCCAGGCCCTGAAGCTGCCGCCGGAATATCATCCGGTCCACGCCTTCATCCATACGCTGACGCACACGCTGCCGCCGAACCTGCTCAATCCCTTTCATTTCAATCCGCTTCGCGCGCTGCTGCAGCGCGTGATCGATTTCGACCGGCTCAATTCCTCGCCCGAGGCGCCGCAGCTGTTTCTAAACGCCACCAACGTCCGCACCGGCAAGATCAAGGTGTTCCAGAGCCCGCTGCTCACGGCGGAAACCGTGCTCGCCTCGGCCTGCCTGCCGCCCTATTTCCAGGCCGTCGAGATCGATGGCGAGCATTACTGGGACGGCGGCTATCTCGGCAATCCCGCGATCTATCCGTTGATCTACCGCAAGGGCAGCCACGACGTCGTCATCGTGCAGGTGACGGCGATCCGGCGCGACGAGCTGCCGGCCAGTGCCGCCGATGTCCTGCACCGCATCAACGAGATCAGCTTCAATTCGTCCTTGATGCGGGAGATGCGTGCGGTCGCCTTCGCCACCCGGCTGATCGACGACGGCGAGCTCGACAGCAACAGGCACAGCCGCATGTACATGCATTGGATCGGCAACGACGCGCTGATGTCGCAGCTCGGCACGGCCACGCAGTTCCACCCCGAATGGAGCCTGTTGTGCCGGCTGCGCGATGAGGGCCGCGCGGCGGCGCGCAACTGGCTGGCGCGAAACTTCGACCAGATCGGAAAGGCGTCGACGGTCGACCTAGCGGAGATGTTTCTCTAGGCGACGGGGGCCGGCCATCGACAGAAAGTGCGAAAACAACCCCATGCACAGTAGCCGGGCATAGCGGAATCAATGGCTTATCGGCCTTCATCATCGCGATGCGGATTTTGCGAAATTCGTTTGCATCGTCGGGCAAAACAGGGGCATAACGTCACCATGCCGGCTGCCTTCGGAAATCCCTCACTTCGCCCGGAAGCGCTTGACACAACGGGCCTTCGCGGGAACCCGGCTCGTCAAATGTGATCGTCAGATGATTGATCTGGCTTGACAGTTTTGCGACGCAGGAGGAGCATCATAGCGGTCGCAAACAAGCGACGCGCAACGTCCACCTCATGAGCAAGGGGAGGTCTATGACACCACCTCCGCAAATCCAGCCGCGTTAATTGCGATGGAGCTCGTTCGGACTATCGCATAGCGGCGGAAACCGCGAACGGCACGCCGGGACAAGGTTTAGCGGGCTGCATCAGTGAGGCAAAGCCCCTACCTTCCCGGCGCTGTATTTTGATCGTGTCGGATGGCCGTGAAGGCCGCCGCACCAATTTTTTTGACACCCCGCTCGTCTCAATCCTGCTGGTTGATCCGCAAACGGTCTTTGCGCGCGCTGACGGGACGTCAGCTCCCGATCCTGCGCTGCGGCAAATGCCAAGAGAATGTCGTCCCAAAGGCCAACTTCCGACACAGGCGGGGGGCGAATAGCGCCGATCCGACATGACGGATGTGCTTCGGCGGGGCGGCCACGCTACCTGCGAGCACATTCACTTTTCCAGGGAATCTGCGTGTCGCAAAAGCTTGTCCCGGCGCTTCTCGCCGCTCTTTTCCTTGCGATCTCTTCTCTCTCCTGCGCCCGCGCCGATGCGCCGGCCGCGAACGGTGCCGCGGCGCTATCGCCTGACGAGGCGAAGCGTGCGTTGGACACGCTTCAGGACGACAAGAAGCGCGCGCAGATGATCGATACGCTCCGTGCAATCGCCAACGCGTCTGGTCCGCAACAGGCCGCGCCGCAGCCGAATTCGCCGATCCCGCTTTCGGCCGACGGCCTCGGTGCGCAGCTCATGCTGACGGTCTCGGAGGAGATCGGCGAAATCTCGCGTGAGATCGCCGGCATCGCGCGGACGCTCACGCATTTTCCGGCGTTCTACTACTGGATCGTGCGCACCGCGAACGATCCCGCGGCTTACAATCTTCTGATCGAGATCGCCTGGAAGCTTGCGCTGGTGCTCGGCTGCGCCCTCTTGGCCGAATGGGTGATCTTCCGCCTGATCCGCCGGCCGGTCGCGTTCCTGGAGGGACGCGTGCCGCAAACCGCGCGCCTGCCGGCACCCGCGTTGCCGCTAGCCGATCCGCCATCGTCAGTCGCCGACGTTACGCCTGCACCTGAAATGCAGGAGCGACGCCACAGCCTTGCGCGGGTCTGGCAGATCATGCTGCGCCTGCCCTTCGTGTTCGGGCGTTTCGTGCTCGAGCTGCTTCCCGTGCTCATCTTCGTCGGCGTCGCCACCGCGCTGCTCGGGACGGAGATTGGAGAACCGACAACCGTCCGCCTCGTGATCCTCGCCGTCGTCAACGCCTATGCGTTCTCGCGCGGGCTCATCTGCCTGGTCCGGGCGCTGGCGGGGCCGTTCGGCTTGTTTCCGGTGCGCGCGGAGACCGCCGCCTATGTCGAGATCTGGGCGCGCCGTATCGTCGGCGTCGGCATCTCCGGCATCGCCTTTGCCAATGTGGCGCTGCTGCTCGGCCTGCACCGCGCCGGCTACGCCGCGCTGCTGCGCATGGTGATGCTGGTCGTGCACCTCTTCATCGCCGTCATCATCCTGCAATGCCGCCGCCAGGTCGCCGATGCCATCCGCGCGCCGGCCGAGCGGCAGGGGATCGCGGCTCGTTTGCGCAACCGCATCGCCGGCGGCTGGCACTATCTTGCCATCGCGCTCGACCTCGCGCTCTGGGCGGTGTGGGCGCTCAACATCCGCAACGGCTATTCGCTGCTGCTGCAATATTTCGTCGGCACCATCGCAGTGGCGCTGATCGCACGTGTCGTCATCATGCTGACGCTGAGCCTGATCGACCGCGGCTTCCGCATCAAGCCGGAGATCCTCCAGCGCTTTCCCGGCCTCGAGATCCGCGCCAACCGCTATCTGCCGCTGCTGCGCAGGATCGTATCCGGCGTGATCGCCTTCATCGGTTTGGTGGCGGTGCTCGAGGTCTGGGGCGTGGACGCGATCGTCTGGTTCTATGGCGGCCAGATCGGCAGCCGGCTGATCTCGGCCGTGGTGACCATCGGCCTCGCCGTGCTCATCGCTGCGGCGATCTGGGAAGCCAGCAATGCGCTCCTGGACCGCCAGATCAATACGCTGTCGCGGGACGGGCACTATGCCCGCGCCGCGCGGTTGCGCACCTTCCAGCCGATGCTGCGGACCGCGCTGCTCTGCCTGATCGCGACAATCGTCGGCCTCACCGCGCTGAGCGAGATCGGCGTCAATGTCGCCCCGCTGCTGGCGGGCGCCGGCATTGTCGGCATTGCGATCGGTTTTGGCTCGCAGAAGCTGGTGCAGGATCTCATCACCGGCCTGTTCCTGCTGTTGGAGAATACGGTGCAGGTCGGCGACAGCGTCAGTGTGTCCGGGCTGTCGGGCGTCGTCGAGAACGTCTCGATCCGCACCATCCGCCTGCGCGCGGGTGACGGCGCCGTGCACATCGTGCCGTTCAGCGCGGTCACGACCATCACCAATGCCAGCCGCGGCGCCGGCAACGCTTCGGTCAGCGTCAACGTCGCCTACAAGGAAGACACCGACCGCGCCGGCCAGATCCTCAAGGACATCGTCGACGAGATGCGCCGTGAAGCGGATTTCCGCGCGCTCATCCGCGGCGACCTCGAGCTGTGGGGCGTCGACAAGGTCGACGGCGCGATGGTGTCGATCGTCGGCCAGATCCGCTGCACCGAGGCCGGCCGCTGGCCGGTCCAGCGCGAATTCAACCGCCGCATGAAGCTGCGCTTCCAGCAGAACGGCATCGAGGTCGCATCGTCGGTGCAGACTATCCTGATGCACATCGCGCCGCCGGCGGACAGCGCTGCCAATCTGACGCCCCGGCGGGCGGCGGGATAGACGGGCGATCCATATCAGTTCTTGGCGGCGGCCTGAGCGCCCGCCTCGTCCTTCGAGACGGCGCTACGCGCCTCCTCAGGATGAGGCTAATCGGCGTCGGTGCCCGTTGATCCTGATGTCGCGCACTCCGTCCTCATCCTGAGGGCCCGCCAACAGCGGGCGTCTCGAAGGATGGCCGCGGGTGAGATAGGGGCCTCCATGGTTCGAGATGGCGCTGACGCGGCTCCCCACCATGAGGAGTTCGTGCCCTGCCGTGTTAAGCTTTTCGCGCGCGAGTGCCAGGCGTTTGCAAAAATCTGCTGCGGTGCGAGATCACGATCGCGGCCGGAGTCGCTACGTCCTTGATCTCGACTGAACGCTGGCCGACAATGGCCGTGGTTCAATAAGAAACTCCTTGGGGGAATCGTGAATAGACCTGCTCGGGTCAGCGCCCATTCGACATCATCCGACACCGCGCACGGCATGACGCTGCTGCGCGACCCCCTGCTCAACAAGGGCACGGCCTTTACGGAAGCGGAGCGCGCCGCACTCGGCTTGCGCGGCCTGTTGCCGCCCTGCGTGCTGACGATGGAGACCCAGGCTCAGCGCGTGCTCACCAATCTGCGCACGCTCCCGACGGATCTGGAAAAATACGTTGCCCTGAACGCGCTGCATGACCGCAACGAGGCGCTGTTCTTCCGCGTCGTCGTCGACAATATCGACGAGATCCAGCCGATCATCTACACCCCGACGGTCGGGCTTGCCTGCCAGAAATACGGCCTGATCTTCCAGCGGCCGCGTGGCATGTTCATCTCCTCGCGCGACCGCGGCCAGATCGCGGAGATCCTGAAGAACTGGCCCTACCAGGCCAGGCTGATCGTCGTCACCGACGGCGAGCGCATTTTGGGACTTGGCGATCTCGGTGCCAACGGAATGGGCATCCCGGTCGGCAAGCTATCGCTCTATTCGGCCTGCGCCGGCGTGCATCCGGAAGCGTGCCTGCCGATCGTGCTCGACGTCGGCACCAACAACGAAGAACTGTTGAACGATCCCTATTATCTCGGCCTGCGCGAGCGGCGGCTGACGGGCGAGGCCTATGACAGCTTCGTCGACGAGTTCATGCAAGCCGCGCGCAAGACGTTCCCGGGCGTGCTGATCCAGTTCGAGGACTTCGCCAATCATTCGGCGTTCAAGCTGCTGCACAAATATCGCGACGAGGCCTGCGTCTTCAACGACGACATCCAGGGCACCGCGGCGGTGGCGCTCGCCGGCCTGTTCTCGGCTCTGCGCATCTCCGGCGACAAGCTGAAGGATCAGAAGATCCTGTTCCTCGGCGCGGGCGAGGCGGCGACCGGCATCGCCGACCTCGTGGTCTCCGCCATGATGGCGGAAGGCGCATCCGAGGCGGACGCGCTTCGCCGAAACTGGCTGGTGGATTCCCGCGGTCTCGTCGTCAGCGGCCGTGAAGGCCTTTCTGGCCATAAGCTCCGCTATGCCCATGCCGGTCAGGCGCCGATCGCCGACTTCCTCACCGCCATCAAGACGCTGAAGCCGACGGCGATCATCGGCGTCGCCGCGGTCGGCGGCGCCTTCACGCCCGACGTGCTCAAGGCGATGGCCGAGCTCAACGAGCAGCCGATCGTGTTCGCGCTCTCCAACCCGACCTCGAAAGCCGAGTGCTCGGCGGAGGATGCCTATCGCTACACGGAGGGACGCGCGCTGTTCGCCTGCGGCAGTCCGTATGATCCGGTCAAGCTCAACGGCCGCAGCTTCGTGCCGCGCCAGGGCAACAATTCCTACATCTTCCCGGGCGTCGGCCTCGGCGTCATCGCCAGCCGCTCGCGCCTCGTGACCGACGAGATGTTCATGGCGGCGGCCCACGCGCTCGCCGATTGCGTCGGCAAGGAGGACCTCGCCCAGGGCAGCCTCTATCCGGCACTGCCGCGCATCCGCGAGGTCTCCGTGCGCATCGCGGCGGCGGTTGCGGATGTGGCCTATCAACGCGCGCTCGCCGACGGACCCGCGCCCAACGACGTGAAGGCTCTGGTCCAGTCGCAGATGTACGAGCCGAAGTACTAGAGATCGGGCCGCGCCGAAACGCGCGGCTCGCGGGCCGTATCGGGCTGCATCCTTCGCCGATCTGTCCCGATTCTGAACAGGTCACTGTGGTGGAATCGCCACAGCTGGCGCGAAACGAAGGCGGCCCCAGAGCCGCTTTTGTTCCGACAAGGTTCTGCCCTCATTGCCCACCGAAACTTGGGGTTGTTCGGAGGGCGCATCATGTCTCGCATTGCAAGTGCCGAAACTGCCCGGATGTCGCTGGCGAGCTCGAGCCGGTTATTGCTCGCGGTCCTGGGTGCCGCATCGCTCGCTGCCTGCTCGCAATCGCCGGTCGGCCGTCAGAAAGCCGATCTCGCCGGAACAACCCGGCAAGCCGCGGTCGAGCGCCCGCACCGGGTGGCGGCGCTGCATCCGCGCCCGATCAGCCGGGCGCGCGTCACCGACCGCGACGCAAAGCAAACCGCTTCGCACGGCATCGCCAGCTTCTATTCGGATACGCAGACCGCGAGCGGCGAGAAGTTCGACAGGAACGAATTGACCGCGGCGCATCCCACCCTGCCGTTCGGCACCAAGCTGCGCGTTACCGAGACCTCCTCCGGCCGTTTCGTTACGGTCAGGGTCAACGATCGCGGGCCCTTCGTGCGCGGACGCGTGGTCGACATCTCGCCGTCCGCCGCCGAGGCGCTCGGCATGGTCGACAAGGGCATTACCAATGTCAGGCTCGAAGTCGTGCAATAGGGCGCCACGCGTCGCGACCGTGCGGCGCGCTTAACCGGCTGTTAGCGGCTTCTCAAGCACCATGGCTGTCCGCACAATTCGGGGCTTTGGGGGGGCGACGCTTGAACACGATCCAGCATCTCGAAGATCAGGCTGCGCGCGCCGAGCGGCTCGCCAAACGGATCACGGATACGCTGACGATCGAAAAGCTGCTGACCTTCGCGGGCGAACGCCGCCGCGAGATCGAGGTCATCGCCGGCAAGCACCGTCGCAACTAGCCGTCCTTTCGGCAAGCGAGCTTCATTTCATCGCGCTTTGGGAATGGCTTTCGATGAAGTCGCTGAGATAATCGGGGAGCTCTATTCCATAGATGTCGCAGCGTGCGCGGATCTCGCCGGCGACGTCGCACGAGATATCCTTCATCCAGTGCTCGAGCGTGTTGAACGAGATCACCTTGATCGGGTCATTGAAGCAGCCGGCGACGAGCTCGCCGATCGTGGTGTCGAGATCGCTGCGCTCGATGCGGATTTCGGTCGCCTCGTCACGGCGATCAACCACCACGAACAGGGTCTGGTCCGCTCCGTAAGGCACGATCGGTGATGATACGCCGGCGTCAAACATCTCGAGGCGCTCACGTCATTGCTTTGATCCCTGACAACGGGAAGAACCGGAAGAAGGTTCCTACTCGCGCGCTTGTGAAGGGCGTCAGAGAAATTCTCTCAAGCGCGACAGCTCGAGGACGTGTTCGGGGGAGAGGATTTCGGTGACGAGCGGCGGCTGCGCTACGGTGCGGATCTCGTAGAGATGGCGGGTCGTCGCCGGTTTCTGCATGAAAGCCGAGATGCAATCGTCGAGCGTGCCTTCGATGAGCTGGTAGGGCTCCCGGTCAGGCTGGCGCCGATTGGCAAGTGATGGCCATTTATGCAGCACCGCAAGCGCGCCGAAATTGACCTTTGAATCCCCGACCACGTCCCCCATCGCCCTGCCTCACGCAAAACAGGACCCCAGCACACGTGCTCGTGTGCCGGGGCCGATACACCTGTCGCTGCACTCAATGCCACAGACACCGAACGCGGCAGCCGGGAAAAGGTTCCCGGCCGCCTCGTGGCTGCGTCAGCTCGCCGCCGCCGCGATCTCGTGCCGCGGGCTGGCGTGACCATCTCCGTGACCGTCACTGCCGCTGATCTTGGGCGGCAGTCCGGCGAAGCGCCGCAAGGCTTCCGCCATCTGCACCCGTCCCGACACGCCTGTGATCACCACGTCCACCATCGCAAAGGACGAGTGGAAGTGGCCGCGCGCCTTCAATTGCTCGACCGGCACGCCCGCTGCGGCCATTGCCTCGGCATAGGCGATGCCCTCGTCGCGCAGCGGATCGAACTCGCAGGTGACCACGAGGGCCGGCGGCAGGCCGGCGACCTTGCCGCGCAGCGGGGCGACCCGCGGGTCGGTGCGGTCCGCCGGCGAGCAATAGAGGTCCCAGAACCAGTACATCAGCGAGCGCGTCAGGAAGTAGGCGGTCCCATTTTCGTTGTAGGAGGGCCGATCGAAGCTGCAGTCGGTGACCGGGCAGACCAGAAGCTGGCCGGCGATGGCTGGCCCGCCGCGGTCGCGCGCGAGCTGGCAGGTGACGGCGGCGATGTTGCCGCCGGCGCTCCAGCCTGCAACCAGCACCGGGCCCGGTCTGCCGCCGAGTTCGGCGGCGTGCGCGGCGATCCAGCGCGTGGCCGCATAGCCGTCTTCCGCAGCCGTCGGGAAACGATGCTCCGGTGCGTGGCGATAGCCGACGCTGACGAACATCATGCCGGTCCGCCGCACCATGTCGCGGCAGAACGGCTCGTCCGATTGCTCGTCGCCGAGCACCCAGCCGCCGCCGTGGAAATAGACCACGACCGGATGCGGTCCCGGCGTTGCCGGCTTGTAGACGCGGTAGGGCAGCGCGCCATCGGCGACGGGCAGGGTGCCGTCGACGATCTCGCCAATTGGCCGACCTGCAGGGCGGCCCTTGTTGAACTCGTTGACGAAGGCGCGGGCGCCGAGCGCGCCCATCGACTCGATCGGCGGCAGGTTGAGCGAGGCGAGCAGGTTCAGCACCAGCCGGACGTCCGGCTGCAGGCGCACCACCTCGCCGTCATTGCATTGGACCGTGCCGTCGGGGCCGGTGAGCTTGAAGCCGAGCATGCCGCGGCTGACCACCTCGTCGCAGATGCTGCGATAAGGGCCGACGCCGCCGGTATAGGGCATCAGGCCCTGCACCTTGCCGGGCACGTTCGCGCCGGTGTACCAGGTGTTGGCGAGTCGGTGCAGCGTCAGCATCGAGCAGTCGGCCATGTGCCTGTTCCAGCCGGCCTGCGCCGTCTCGGTCGGCTCGATCGTGGTGAAGCCGGCATCGCGCAGCGATGCAAGGCGATCGACCACCCAGTCGACATGCTGCTCGATCGACACCGCCATGTTCGATAGCACCGACGGGCTGCCAGGGCCGGTGATCATGAAGAAGTTCGGGAAGCCCTCGACCGTGAGGCCGAGATAGGTCTGCGGTCCCTGCGCCCAGACATCGGACAGCGACTTGCCGCCGCGCCCGGTGATCGGATGCACGGCACGGATCGCGCCGGTCATGGCGTCGAAGCCGGTTGCGAAGACGATGACGTCGACTTCGAAGCTGCGGCCGTTCGTGGAAATGCCGCTCGCGGTGATCGCCTTGATCGGCTCCTTGCGCAGATTGACCAGCGTGACGTTCGGCCGGTTGTAGGTTGCGTAATAATTGGTCTCGAGGCAGGGGCGCTTTGCGCCGAAAGGATGGTCGTCCGGCATCAGCGCCGCGGCGGTCTCGGGATCCTTGACGGCGACGCGGATCTTCTCGCGGATCAGGTCCTGGACGATCTTGTTGCCGTCGACGTCTACGGCCTGGTCGGCCCAGAGCTGCGTCAGGATGTGGACGAGGTCGCCGGCCGCCCAGGCGCGCTCGAACCGCTCGCGACGCTCGGCATCGCTCAATTGCCAACTCACGACCGTCTGCTGCGGGTAGGGCACGCCGGCCATCGACTGCCGCGCCTGCTCGCGATAGGCCGCGCGGTCGCTCTGCAGCAGGCTCATGCGGTCCGCGGGCGCCGGGCCATTATGCGCCGGCAATGCGAAATTCGGTGTGCGCTGGAACACCGTCAGATGCGCGGCCTGCTCGGCGATCACAGGGATCGACTGGATCGCCGAGGAGCCGGTGCCGATCACGGCGACGCGCTTTCCTTTGAGATCGACGCCGTCATGCGGCCAGCGCCCGGTGAAATAGACCTCGCCCTTGAAGTCCTTGACGCCGTCGATCTCCGGCGGCTTTGGCGCGGAGAGGCAACCGGTCGCCATGATGTAATGGCGGCAGGAGACGGGCGGCCCATTGTCGGTGGTGATGAGCCAGCGCTCGGACGCTTCGTCCCATCTGGCTTCGGTGACCTTGGTCTTGAAACGGATGTCGCGGCGCAGATCGTAGCGATCGGCGACGAAGCCGAGGTAACGCAGGATCTCGGGCTGGGTCGCGTATTTCTCCGACCAGGTCCAGGCGGTCTCGAGCTCCGGATCGAACGTGTAGCTGTAGTCGATGGTCTGGATGTCGCAGCGCGCGCCAGGATAGCGGTTCCAATACCAGGTGCCGCCGACATCGCCGGCCTTGTCGAGCCCGACCGCCGAGAACCCCGCCTTGCGCAGCCGATGCAGAAGGTAAAGGCCGGCAAATCCGGCGCCGACCACGGCAACATCGACCTGCTGAGGGGTTCCGCGCTCATCGGAGGTACGTGTGGCGACCATTGCGTCAGGCATGGTATTCCTCCCGGATGTCTTGTTTTGGCGGCAGGCTATCGCCGCAGGCTCAGCTTGTCATTACAGCAAGTGCAATCTTAGGGTGGTCGTTTGCGGCGGCTTCGTGACCGCGCGAAGGTTGTGGCACCACACGCACCGCGATGCACAATGGCCGTGATCGCCCGGGGTAATCAGCCATCGTCCTTCTGTGTATGCTTGCGCTTACAAGCCACGCGTACCGCCCGGGCGTCATGACAGAGTTGAGTGAACGCACCAAAGCGAACATGGACGTCGTCCTCGAGCAGACGTGCCGGCAACTGCCGCATGGCGGCGATCACGACAGCCGCAGGTTCATCGCCGAGCGCCTGATCGAGGCGGCGCGGGCGGGACACTCCACGCTCGGCGAGCTCGGCATCGTCGCGCGCCACGCGCTCGCGGAGCTGATTGGCAAAGGCGGTTAGGCTCAAGGCGCGCGAGGCTTGCCTCGCCGACGGCTTCGGACATAACCTGCCGAAACCCTTCATCGAGATCGTTGCGAAGATGCGGGCCTGGCTTGCATTCGTTGCGGCTATTGCAGTCCTGTGTGGCGTCGGCCCGGCCGCCGCTCAGCCGGTCGGGCAGTTTCCATTCGCGCTGACGCGTGAAGGGCAGATGCTCGGCGCCGTGGAGGGCGAGGTGGCCTCGTTCAAGGGGCTGGCTTACGCGGCGCCGCCGCTCGGCGCGTTGCGCTGGCAACCGCCGCAGCCGACGACCGAAAGCTCGGAGATGCGCACCGCCTACGAATACGGCGCGCCGTGCCTTCAGCCGGCGCTGCCGGCGGCGAGCGAGGATTGCCTGACGCTGAACGTGTTTCGTCCTTTCGGGGTCGACGGCCCGTTGCCGGTGATGGTGTTCATCCATGGCGGCGCGTTCGTCACGGGCACCGCGAACGATCCGCTGTTCGATGGCGCCAAGCTGGCGCAGGCGGGCCTCATCGTGGTCACCGTGAATTATCGCCTCGGCGCGCTCGGCTGGCTCTCGCATCCCGCGCTGTCGGACGCCGGCTCCGGCAATTTCGGCCTGATGGACCAGATCGCCGCGCTGCACTGGGTGCACGACAACATCGCGGCCTTCGGCGGCGATCCTGATAACGTCACGCTGTTCGGCAGCGATGCAGGCGCGACATCGATTGCACTGCTGATGCTGTCCGCGCAAGCGCGCAATCTCTTCCACAAGGCCATTCTGCAATCGGTGCCCGGCCGCGCGCGCCTGCGTTCGGCAGAAGAGGCGGATGCCATCGGCCGGGAGTTCGTGGCCGCGCTTTCGGTGAACATGGATCTGCGTGCAGTCGAGCCGCGGCGCCTGCTGGCCGCCGAGAAACAACTGCTGGATAAATCGCCGCACAGCTTTGCACCGATGATGGATGGACGTCTCGCGACCGAGGACCCCGCCGCGGGTTTTGCGGCCGGACGCCAAAGCCGCATTCCCCTGATCATCGGCTCGAACGAGGATGAGACCGGCTTGGAGAACGAGACCGCGATCAAGGAGGAGCTTGCGCCGCCGGGCGCGGGCGGCGGCGAATTGCGCAAGCTCTATCCCGATCTCGCCAGACCTTCGGATCTCGCGGCAAGAATTTACACCGACAAGGTCTTTTCCGAGCCGGTGCGGCTGCTGGCACGTCTGCACGCGGCAGGCGGCGCGCCGACTTTTCGCTACCGCTTCGCCTATGTGCCGGAGGCCAGGCGCGCCAATCCGGACGTCGGCCACGGGCGCGAGCTGCAGTTCATCTTCGGTACGGAAGGCGTGCCCGGTGCGGGCATCCTGTCGCGGCGCGACCGCGAGGTCGCAGGCCGCATGCGCGCCTATTGGATAAACTTCGCCCGAAGTGGCGATCCCAATGGTCCCGACCTACATGGTCCCGACCTGCCACGCTGGGACGCAGCTAGCGGCGATCGCCTGCTGCTGATCACGAACGATGGCATCGCGAGCGGCGACGATCCGATCGCGGATCGTCTCGACCGGCTCGCAAATGAGGGCCGGAGATGAAGCGGATTTAAGCCGCGAGCTCGACGCGCGGCGCCGGGCTGAGCCGGTCTTCCTCCAGGTAATCCATCGCGCCGTCCTTCTCGACGGCATAGAACTGCTGGCCATCCCGCGACTTGAAGGCGGCGCGGACGACACCGCGGCGACCCTTGTCACTGTTGACGACGTCCCCCAGCGCAAACTTCCTCATCGTACGTCTCACTTGTCTTCAGGCCGACTGCTTCGGCCCAGCGGGGATTCTGGGCGGCAAATCGTTAACGACTTGCTAACCATGCCGCTTTGCCTATGCTCATCGCCGATCGTGCGGACTGCTCGCACGCGCCCGTTGTCAACGAGACGAGCCGATGACGCGATTTCCGACCCTGTTCCTGTCGCATGGCGGCGGCCCCTGGCCCTTCATGGAGGACAGGCGGGTGCAATATGCCAAGACCGCCGAGGCGTTCGCGAACTTGCCGCAGCTTCTGCCCGAGAGGCCGAAGACGGTGCTGGTCATCACCGGGCATTGGGAAGCCGACGCCTTCACGGTGTCGACCTCGCCGGGTCCGCCGATGGTGTACGACTATTACGGTTTCCCCGAGCATACCTACCACATCAAATATCCGGCGCCGGGCAAGCCCGAGCTTGCCGCGCAAGTGAAGGCGCTGCTGACGCATGCCGGCCTCGATTGCCGCGAAGATCCCGACCAGGGTTTCGATCACGGCACGTTCGTTCCGCTCGGGCTGATGTATCCGAATGCCGACATGCCGATCGTGCTGCTGTCGCTGAAGTCCAGCTATGACGCGGCCGAGCACGTCAAGGTGGGGCAAGCGATCGCATCCTTGCGCGACGAAGGCATCCTGATCGTCGGCAGCGGCCTGACCTATCACAACATGCGCGGCTTCAACCGTCCGGAGTCCAAGCCCGTCTCGTATGATTTCGAGGCCTATCTGAACGAGGCAATCAGCAACCCCGATGCGGCGCGCCGCAATGCCATGCTGGTCGATTGGGAGAACGCGCCGAGCGCACGCCTTGCACATCCGCGCGAGGACCATCTGCTGCCGCTGATGGTGGCGGCCGGTGCTGCGGGAAGCGACGTCGGACGGCGCGTCTTCGTCGACGAGGTCGCGCATGTGGCGATGGCCTCGTATGTGTTTGGGTAATGATCTCTTCTCCCTGGCCCCTCAAGCGGGGAGAGGCGAAGAAAGCCTCACCCATATCTCAGCTTCATCACCAGAATGCCGCCGGCGAGAACCATGGTGACGGCGTTCGCCGCGACCAGGGGGGCATCGCCTGAAAGCAGGCCGTAGATGAGCCAGAGCGTGAGGCCCAGCATCATGACCAGAAACATGCCGAGAGAAATGTCGCGCGCCGAGCGGGTCTTCCAGACCTTGATGAACTGCGGCGCGTAGGCGACGGTGGTGCAGGTGGCGGCGGCAAAGCCGAGCAGCTTGATCGCGAAGGGGTCCATGTCGGCTCTATAGCATGGATTCGGCTCTGCCTCACGCGCGGGCCGCCATCAGCCCGCGATAGAGCGCGGCATAGTCGCCGGCGCGGTTGCGCCAGGAGACGTCGGTCGCAAGGCCGCTGCGCTGCAGGCGGCGCCAGGTCAGCTTGTCGTGGAAGGCAATGTTGGCCTTGCGCAGCGTGCCGGCGAGGGCATCCGCCGTCACGGGGGCGAATTTGAAGCCGGTGGCATCGTGGCCGGACGCGTCGGCCTCGCCGATATCGACGATGGTGTCTTCGAGGCCGCCGACGCGCGAGACGATCGGCACGGCGCCATAGCGCAGAGCGCAGAGCTGGGTCAGGCCGCACGGCTCGAAGCGCGACGGCACGATCAGCGCGTCCGAGCCGGCCTGGATCAAATGCGCGAGAATCTCGTCATAGCCGATCACGACGCCGATCCGGCCCGGATTGGCGCGGGCCGCGGCCTGGTAGCCATCCTGCAGATCGCGGTCGCCGCTGCCGAGCAGCGCGAGCTGCATGCCTTCGCGCAGGATGGTCGGGATGGCCTCCATCAGGAGATCGAGCCCCTTCTGCCATGACAGCCGGCTGATGACGCCGAGCAGCGGCGCTTCGTCCGAGGAATCGAGGTTGAACTGCTGCTGCAGCACCGCCTTGTTCGCGGCCCGGAATGTCAGGTCTTCCGCGCCGAAGCGGTAGGCGATGTGCGGATCGGTTTGCGGATTCCAGACCTCGGTGTCGATGCCGTTGAGGATGCCGCTCAGCACATTGGATCGTTCACGAAGCAGGCCGCCGAGGCCCATGCCGCCTTCGTCGCTCTGGATTTCCTTCGCGTAGGTCGGCGATACCGTGGTGATGCGATCGGCAAGGCGCAAGCCGGCCTTCAAGAAGCTGATGCCGCCGAAATATTCCAGTTCGTTGACGTTGAAGGCATGCCAGGGCAGGCCGATCGATCCGATCAGCTCAGGAGCGAACTTGCCCTGGTAGGCCATGTTGTGAATGGTCATCACGGTGCCGGGCCGCGGACGATTGTCGTAGTGCAGATAGGCCGGCGCGAGCCCCGCCTGCCAATCGTGGGCGTGCACGACATCGGGCACGAAGGCCGGCACGAGGCCGTGGCCGATATCGGCCGCTACGCGCGACAGCGCGGCGAAGCGCGCGCCGTTGTCCGCCCAGTCGACGCCGTCAGTGGTGACGTAGGGGTTGCCCGGCCGCGCATAGAGATGCGGCACGTCCAGCACGAACAGATCGAGCCCGGCATGCGAACCCGCCAGCAGCCGGCCGGGACCGCCGAAATAATCGGGCCAGCGCCGCAGTTCCTCTGTGCCGGACAAAAGGCGCATCACGTCGGGATAGCCCGGCAGCAAGGTGCGCATCTCGACGCCATGCGCCTTCAGCGCAACCGGCAGCGCGCCCGCAACATCTGCGAGGCCGCCGGTCTTGACGAGGGGATAGACTTCAGAGGCGACCGCGAGGACGCGAACAGGCGTCATGTATTGAGCCTGTCGATCATCGGCTGGGTGATCAGCGAGATGCCCTGCTCGGTGGTGCGGAAGCGCTTTCCGTCGAACTCGGGATCCTCGCCGACGACGAGCCCTTCCGGGATCTCGACGCCGCGGTCGATCACGACGTTCCTCAAGCGGGCGCCGCGGCCGACACTCACGTAAGGCATGATCACGGCATTCTCGACATTGGCGTAGGAGTTGATGCGCACGCCGGTGAACAGCAGCGAGCGGCGCAGCGACGCGCCGGAGATGATGCAGCCGCCGGAGACCAGCGAACTCACCGCCTGGCCGCGCCGGCTCTCCTCGTCATGGACGAATTTCGCCGGCGGCGTGATCTCGGCATAGGACCAGATCGGCCAGGCGCGGTCGAACAGGTCGAGCTCGGGCACCACGTCGGTGAGGTCGATATTGGCGGCCCAATAGGCGTCGACCGTGCCGACGTCGCGCCAATAGGCGCGAGTGTCGCTGCCGGAGCGGACGCAGGAGGTCGAGTACTGGTGCGCCATCGCGCGGCCGTTCTTGACCAGGTAGGGAATGATGTCCTTGCCGAAATCGTGGTTCGAGTTCGGGTCCTCGGCATCGCGCTTGAGCTGATCGAACAGGAATTTCGCGTCGAACACGTAGATGCCCATGCTGGCGAGCGAGACGTCCGGCTTGCCCGGCATCGGCGGCGGATCCTTCGGCTTCTCCAGGAACTCCTGGATCCAGCCGTTCTCGTCGATATGCATGATACCGAAACCGGAAGATTCGGTCCGCGGCATTTCCAGGCAGCCGACGGTGACGTCGGCGCCGCTCTCGACGTGCTGGCGCAGCATCACCTCGTAGTCCATTTTGTAGATGTGGTCTCCGGCCAGCACGACGATGAAGCGGCAGGCGTGGGATTCGATGATGTCGATGTTCTGGTACACCGCGTCCGCCGTGCCGACATACCACATGCTCTCGGAGACGCGCTGGCTGGCGGGCAGGATGTCAAAACTCTCGTTGCGTTCGGGGCGGAAGAAGTTCCAGCCCATCTGAAGGTGCCGGATCAGGCTGTGCGCCTTGTATTGGGTTGCCACCGCGATACGGCGGATGCCGGAGTTCACCGCGTTCGACAGCGCGAAATCGATGATGCGGGACTTGCCGCCGAAATAGACCGCCGGCTTGGCGCGGCGGTCGGTCAGCTCCAGCAGGCGGCTGCCGCGTCCTCCGGCCAGGACAAACGCCAGCGCCTGACGGGCAAGCGGCTCGGGTCTCGCGGCACTCATGTGATCCTCCCACAACTCTGGCGCTCGCGAGAAGCCTCCCGGCCGCGCACATTGGAACCGATAGTAATGGCACGAATAGTAAATCGTGAAGGTGGTTGTTGGTTGCGAATGCACCGGAAGCTTAATGCCCTGCCGGGGTGATCGGGCCTCAGCCACCGTCGTGCGGCTGTCACAGGCGACGACGTCGCCGGGCACCAGTGATCAGAACGGAGGCAAGCGTCTTGTGCGGTGCACGCAAACTCCAGGCTTTGAAAATTCTGCGCTTTGACTTGGCGCAAGGATGCCCGATCATGGCGCTGCGATCCTTTTCCAAACGAAAGGTCAGACAGGGAGTAAGACGATGAGGATCTGGAAGACGGCAATTGCCTGTTCGTTGGCCGGCGTGGTCATGGCGGCCCAGATCGGGCAGGCCACGGCGGGCCCGATGCCGACCAACGTTGCGACGATGAAGGCTGCGGCCGGTGATAATGTCACACCGGTGCATTGGCGCGGCGGCGGCTGGGGCTTAGCCCTCGGTGGTCTCGCAGCCGGCGCGCTCATCGGCGGTGCCATCGCCGCGGGGTCTCCTTACGGCTATTACGGCTACGGCGGCCCCTATTACGGCGGCTACGGCTATGGATATCCGGGCTACGGCTATGGTTACGCCCCCGCCTATTACGGCGGCTACGGCTACGCACCGGTCTATCCGCGATATTATCGGCCCTATCGTCCGTACTACAGCTATGGCTACTACCGGCCGTACCGGGTTTATCACCGGCCGTACGGGGTCTACCGTCCCTACTACCGCGGCTACTGGTGAGACCGCGCGGCTAGAACGAGAGCCACACGATCAGGCTCATACATGCAACATGCATGAGCAGGATCGCGGCGAGATGCAATGGCCCTGGCCTGAGGCGAAGCCTGTGCATCCCGCCGCCTCCGCCTAGTTCGATCCCGCGGCCGCAGCCGTGAAGCTGCGGTCGACGGCTTTGCTGACGTCGAGCTTCTTCGGCAGGATGCCGTAACGCGTCGCGCGGTCAGAGGCTTCCTGCACCTCCTTGACCACGTTCTCGTCGACCACGATCGGGCTGGTGCGCTGCGCAGTGTAGGCCGACAGCAGCACGTCCTCCGGCAGTTTTGTCAGTTCAGCGGTGTTCTTGGCGTACTCGCCGAGATGGTCGAGCGACCATAGCCGCGCCTTGTTCAGCCGCTGCACCAGGTCCTGCACCGCCGCGCGTTTGGTGGCGATGGCGTTGTCGGAGGCAACGATGAAGGTGATGGTCGGCGTCAGCCCTTCGCCGTTCGCGATGACGCGGGCCTTGTCCTTCAACGTTGCGAACGAGACGTAGGGCTCCCACACCGCCCAGGCGTCGATCGAGCCGGCGAGCAGCGCGATCTTGGCATCGACCGGGCCGAGCGGCGCGAAGGTCGCATCCTCCAGCTTGATCTCTGCCTTCTCCAAGGTCGCATCGATCAGGAACTGGCCCCAGCCGCCGCGTGTGCCGGCGAGGCGCTTGCCCTTGAGGTCGGCCGCTGATTTGATCTGGGATTCCTGGCGCACCAGGATGGCCTGCGTCTTCGCATCCGAGCGCGTGCCGCCGATCGCCTTGATCGGCGCGCCCGCGGCATAGACCGAGAGGAACGAGAGATCGCCGGTGTAGCCGACGTCGAGCGCGCCGGCATTGAGCGCTTCGAGGATCGGTGCGGCCGCGGGGAATTCCGACCATTCGATTCTGTAGGGCAGGTCCTTCGCATAGCCGGAGATTTCGAGCAGCGAGCGATTGCCGCCTTTCTGGTCGCCGACGCGCAGCACGACATTGTCGGCGGCGAGCGATGCGGCGGCGGTCGATAGTACGATCGCGGCGGCGAGCAGCGAGGTGGCGAGCCGGCGCGTGATGGAATGGTGGTGAGAGTTGATGCTCATTGGATCCGTCTTGTTGCGTCGCTCACGAGGCGTGAGCAAACGATGCAGCGAGACGCGCAAGTCTATGAGCGCGCGGCGTGCCGTCAATGAAATGGGCAACCGTATTGTACGTGCTTCAGGCAATGACGTTTCAGCGGAGCGCTGCTTTCGAGAATGCGCCGCGTGCGCGGCCGAAGCTGCACAGGGATGCAGCAGGCGATGGAGTCGCGCTTGACCTTGCGTGCCCCTGCATCTGCGAAAATCCTTTCATCGCTCCCGCATGCGCAGATGGAGAGAAATGACTTCCCTTCGCGCAACATTCGAAAATCCATTTCATTGACGATGTCGCGAACGCGCCGCATGATTTGCGCATCGCATCAATGCGGCGCGGGAAGCGCCGACGGAACAATTTTCTCTCAACGCAGCTCCGCACGGAACATGCGCAACGCGACCCGTTGCGCACACGGCGGAGCCGTGCCAGCGCAGGAGCCAGGGGCCAATGACCAACGACAACCAGCGCAGCGGATCGAAATTCGACCGGCGCCACCTGCTTCAGGCAGGGCTTGCCGCCGCTTTTGCCGCGCCGCTCGGCGCGCTGGGCGCGCAGGCCTTTGCACCGCGCGCCATCGCGCCGGGTGTCGACTTCTCCGAGTTTCCGCTGTGCCGCACCGCCTCCGACGCACCCGCGCTCACCGGCGCGCCGCGCAAGCTGAAACTGTCGTGGAATGCCGGCGCCGTCTGCCTCGCGCCGGTGCCGGTCGCCATCGAGCACGGCTTCTTCCAAATGCATAATCTCGACGTCGAGCTCGTCAACTATTCCGGCTCGACCGACCAGCTGCTCGAAGCCATCGCGACGGGCAAGAGCGATGCCGGTCTTGGCATGGCGCTGCGCTGGCTGAAACCGCTGGAGCAGGGGTTTGATGTCAAGATCGCCGCAGGCACCCATGGCGGCTGCATGCGCGTGCTGTCGCGCGCCGATTCCGGCGTCGCGAAGCTTGCCGACCTCAAGGGCAAGATCGTTGCGGTCGGCGATCTCGCTGGTCCCGACAAGAACTTCTTTTCGATCCAGCTGGCCAAGCTCGGCATCGATCCGGTGAAGGACGTCGACTGGCGCGCTTATCCCGGCAATCTGCTCAACGTTGCCGTGGAGAAGGGCGAGGTGCAGGCGTTCCTGTCGTCCGATCCGCTCGCCTATCTCTGGCTCAAGGACACGCAGTACAAGGAGGTCGCCTCAAATCTCGATGGCGAGTACCGCGAGAAGAGCTGCTGCATCCTCGGCCTGCGCGGCTCGCTCGTGCGCGAAGAGCCTCAGGTCGCGCGCGCCATCACCCGGGCGCTGCTCGATGCCGCGATGTTCACGGCGCAGAATGCGACGGTCGCGGCGAAATCGTTCCAGCCCTATGCGCCCAAGGCGGCGACGCTCGCCGATATCGAGGGCATGGTGCGCTACCACACCCACCATCATCATCCCGTCGGCGATATCTTGAAGCGCGAGCTCAAGGCCTATGCCGACGACCTCAAGAGCGTGCAGGTCTTCAAGCAGAGCACCGACACCGCCAAATTCGCGGAGCGCATCTATGTCGACGTATTCGCTGTCTGACGGCCTCGCCTCCGGCGCGCCGCGTACCTCGCGCGTGCCGCTGCTGGCGACGTGGATCCGGCAATCCGGCGTCGGCGTGCTCGCCAGCGTCGCGTGGATCGCTTTCGGCCTGTCCTGCCTGTGGTGGCAGGATGTCGGCGATTGGTCGCGCACCCATTCGCTCGGCATTGCCGCCTTCATCATCGCGGCGCTCGCGCTGTTCGATACCGTCGGCGCCGACTATCTGGGATCGGCGGGACAGGCGCTGCACAAGCGGGCGCCATGGCTGGTCGCGCTCGGGGCGTTTCTGACGGTGTGGGAGGTCGCGACGGCAAAATTCGCCTGGCTGCCGCTGCCGTTCTTCCCACCGCCGCAGGCGATCATCGAGGTCTATACCGACGATCTGCCGAAGTTGCTCGACAGCGTCTTTGCATCGATCAAGCTGCAGCTCGGCGGCTATCTGATCGGCGCGACGATCGGTTTCCTGACCGGCGTCTCGATCGGCTGGTCGCGCGCGGTCGGCTATTGGGTGCATCCGGTGCTGCGCTTCATCGGCCCGTTGCCGGCAACCGCCTGGCTGCCGATTGCCTTCTTCACCTTCCCCTCAAGCTGGAGCGCCTCGACCTTCCTGATCGCGCTCGCAACCGGCTTTCCGGTGACGGTGCTGACCTGGTCGGGTGTCGCGAGCGTCAGCAACGCCTACTACGACGTTGCGCGGACGCTGGGGGCAAAGCCGTCGTTCCTGGTGCTGAAGGTCGCGATCCCCGCGGCATTGCCGCACGTCTTCGTCGGCCTGTTCATGGGGCTCGGCTCGTCCTTTGCCGTGCTCGTCGTCGCCGAGATGATCGGCGTGAAGGCCGGGCTCGGCTGGTACCTGCAATGGGCGCAGGGCTGGGCCGCCTATGCCAACATGTATGCAGCGCTGATCGTGATGTCGCTGCTCTGCTCCGGCGCGATCACGCTGCTGTTTGCGATCCGCGATCGCCTCCTGGTCTGGCAGAAGGGGACCGTCAAATGGTAGCCACAGCTCTCGCCGATGCGGTCACGCATCCGGCCGCCGGCGCTGCGCTCGACATCGAGCAGGTCAGCCACGCCTTCGATATCGACGGCACCGAGCTGCCGGTGCTGAGCGATGTTTCGATTTCGGTTGAGCCCGGCGAGTTCGTCGCGCTGCTCGGCCCGTCCGGCTGCGGCAAGTCCACCTTGCTGCGGCTCGTGGCCGGGCTCGACAAGCCCAAGGCAGGAAGGCTGCGGGAGGATGAGGAGCGCATCAGGCGCCCGCATCCGTCGCGCGTCGTCGTATTCCAGGATCCGACCCTGTTTCCTTGGCGGTCGGTCTGGGACAACGTCGCCCTGGGCCTCGAGGCCCAGGGCATTCTGAGGAGCCAGCGCCAGCGCGTCGATGCTGCGCTCGACCTCGTCGGACTGTCGTCCTTCCGCAATGCCTATCCGCACCAGCTCTCCGGCGGCATGGCGCAGCGCGTCGCGCTGGCGCGGGCGCTGGTCAACGATCCCAAGATCCTGATCCTGGACGAGCCCCTGGGAAAACTGGACTCGCTGACCCGGATCACCATGCAGGCCGAGCTCGTTGCGCTCTGGCAGCGCAAGGGGTTCACCACGCTGCTGGTGACGCATGATGCGGAGGAAGCGCTGGTGCTCGCCGACCGCGTCGTCGTGTTCAGCGAGCGGCCCGCGCGGGTGAAGGCCGACATTCGCGTCGACCGGCCGTATCCGCGCCATCGCGGCGATCCTTATCTGGCAGACTTGCGCCGTCAGATCCTTGGACTGTTGGGGCTGGACGCCACATGGTGACCTCCATAGCCAAGGGCCGCACGGCTCATAGCGAGCCCGACTACATCGCCCGCGCCGCGACGCTCGCCACAAGCTTTGCAGCGCGCGCGGCCGCGCACGACCGCGTCGGCAGCTTTCCCTTCGCGAATTTTCGCGAACTGTCGGAGGCGGGCTTGCTGTCGCTGACGGTGCCGGCGGTTCATGGCGGGGCCGGTGCCGGCGCGCGCTATGCCGCGCGCGTGCTCGGCATTCTCGGCAAGGCCGATCCGCCGACGGCGTTGGTGCTGTCGATGCATTACATCAATCATCTCGTGATGGCGCGCAGCCCGAACTGGCCGGCGCGGCTCTCGCGCGCGAGAGCGTCGAGGGCATCGCGCTCATCAATGCCCTGCGCGTCGAGCCGGAGCTCGGCTCGCCCGCGCGCGGCGGCCTGCCGGCGACGATCGCGCGGCGCACTGAAGCCGGCTGGCGCGTCTCCGGCCACAAGATCTACTCGACGGGCTCGCCGATCCTGAAATGGTACCTGGTCTGGGCGCGCACCGACGAGGCCGAGCCGCGGGTCGGCCAGTTCCTGGTGCCGGCGGGCCTGCCGGGCACGCGCATCGTCGAGACCTGGGACCATCACGGCCTGCGCGCCAGCGGCAGCCACGACGTCATCTTCGACGACGTCGTGATCCCGCTCGATGCCGAGGTCGACGTGCGCAAGCCGGCGGACTGGCGCACGCTCGACGTCACGCAGGCGACCGTCCACACCGTCTTCGTCGCTGCGATCTATGACGGCGTTGCCCGTGCCGCGCGCGACTGGCTGATCACGTTCCTGAAGCAACGCGTGCCCGCCAGCCTCGGCGCGCCGCTCGCGACCTTAGCCCGCGCGCAGGAGATCCTCGGTGCGATCGAGGCGCGGCTTGCGGTCAACGCGCGGCTGATCGACACGTTCGCCCGAGACTTCGACGATGGGGTCGAGCTCTCCGCCGGTGAATCCAACGTGGTCAAGCTGACGGTCACCAACAACGCCGTTGCGGCCGTCGAGGATGCGCTGTCGCTGACCGGCAACCACGGGCTCAGCCGCGCCAATCCGCTGGAGCGGCATTATCGCGACGTGCTGTGCGGCCGCGTGCACACGCCGCAGGACGATTCCACGCGCATCGGCCTCGGCCGTGCCGCGCTCGGCCTCTAGGGATCAACAGGGAGACGATCATGTCGATCGAGTTCATCGGTTTCATCAGCAACAACAATTCGTCCGAGACCGTCGTCCGGGAAGGGCCGGTGCTGAATCCGACCCATATCGAGACGGTGGCGAAGGCGCACGAGAATGCCGGTTTCGACCGGGCGCTGCTGGCGTTTCATTCGACCTCGCCCGACGCGCTCCAGGTCGCCCAGCACGTCCTGAGCCACACCGAGAGGCTCAACGTGCTGATCGCGCAGCGGCCCGGCTTTACTGCGCCGACATTGCTGGCGCGGCAGTTCGCGGTGCTCGACCAGTTTTCCCGCGGCAGGGTCGCCCTGCATGTCATCACGGGGGGCAACGCGACCGAGCTCCGGCAGGACGGCAATACGCTCGACGACAAGGACGAGCGCTATGCCCGCACCTCCGAGTTCCTGGACGTGCTCAAGCTGGAATGGAGCAGCGACACGCCGTTCAGCTACAACGGTAAGTATTACCGGGTCGAGAACGGCTTCTCGCAGGTGAAGCCGTATCGTCCCGAAGGCATCCGCGTCTATTTCGGCGGCGCCTCGGATGCGGCGATCGACGTTGCCGGCAAGCACGCCGACACCTTTGCGCTGTGGGGTGAGTCCTATGCCCAGGTGCGCGACGTCACCTCGCGCGTCCACAACGCGGCGGTGCGGCAGGGGCGGCCGACGCCGCGCTTCAGCCTGTCGGTGCGGCCGATCATTGCGCCGACCGAAAAGCAGGCCTGGGAAAAGGCCGAGGAGATCCTGGTGCGGGCCACCGCGCTGCAGGACAAGACCGGCTATCGCAAGCCGGCCGACGGCCACGCCACCGCCGGCGCGCGCCGGCTGCTCGCGCTCGCCGATCAGGGCAGCCGCATCGACAAGCGGCTCTGGACCGAGATCGCAAAGCTCACTGGCGCCAACAGCAACACCACGGCGCTGGTCGGCACGCCCGAGCAGGTCGCCGAAGTCTTCGGCGATTATTACGACCTCGGCATCAGCCATTTCCTGATCCGCGGCTTCGATCCGCTGATCGACGCCATCGAATACGGCCGCGAGCTGATCCCGCTGACGCGCGAGCTGATTGCCAAGCGCCAGGCCGTTCGCGGCGAGGCCGCGGAATGATCCGCCTCATGCTGGCCGGCGCGCTGCTGTTCGCTTCGTTCGAAGTCGCAGCTGCGCAAACCACCTTGCGCGTCGGGGATCAGAAGGGCAATGCGCAGGCCGTGATGGAAGCGGCCGGCGTGCTCAAGGAAGTCCCCTACAAGATCGAGTGGAGGGAGTTTCCGGCGGCGGCTCCCTTGCTGGAAGCGCTCAGCGCCGGCGCGATCGAGACCGGCCTCGTTGGCGATGCGCCGTTCACTTTCGCCGCCGCCTCCGGTGCGCCGGTGAAGGCGATCGCTGCCATCAGGCAGACGCGCGAGGGGCTCGCGATCCTCGTGCCCGAGAACTCGGCGATCAAGAGCTTTGCCGATCTCCGGGGCAAGAAGATCGCAACCGGCCGCGGCTCGATCGGCCATCAGCTGATCCTCGCGGCGCTCGAGAAGAACGGTTGGAGCGCGAGTGACGTGCAGATCGCGTTCCTGGCGCCGTCCGACGCCAAGATCGCCTACACGCAAGGCTCGGTCGATGCATGGTCGACCTGGGAGCCGTATGTCAGCCAGGAGGAGGTGCTGTTCAAATCGCGCCGTATCATCACCTCGGAAGGGCTGACACCGGGGCTAAGCTTCCAGGTGGCGCGGCCCGACGCGATCAGGGACAAGCGCGCCGAGCTGACGGACTTCATCCGCCGCCTCACCGCGGCGCGGGCGTGGTCGCTGAACAACATCGACAGCTACGCGGCGACCTGGGGCAGGTTGATGAACATCCCCACCGCCGTGCCGCAGAACTGGCTGTCGCGCGCCAAGATCCGCATCGCGCCGATCGATGACGGCGTGATCGCCGATGAGCAGGCTACGATCGACCTCTATTTCCGCTGGGGACTGATCAAGCAGAAGCTCGATGCGGCGGAGATCGTCGATCGTTCGTTCACGGACGCGATCGCGAAGGCGGGGTTGTAATGCTCCGCCGTCATTCCGGGGCGCGACGAAGTCGCGAGCCCGGAATCCATTCATCGACAGACATTGCGGCTCGATGGATTCCGGGCTCGCCCTTCAGGCGCCCCGGAATGACGACTGTGGGTGTGAGAGCTCACGAGTCACTCAAGCATTCGTGAAGCGCGACGAGCACGTTCCAGCGCAATCGCCTTCTTCGAAATATTCCTTCTGCATTCTCACCGCCCGACAAAACCCTCATTGCTATTTGCGCCGCAGCTCTTGCGGCACGGCGCACTCCCGCAAAGATCAATCCGACGACCACATCGGGAGACCGGCCATGGGCCTGCAAGAAACAAAAATCGAATCGCTTCCCTTCGTCACTGCCGAACTCAATTATCTCGCACCGATCGAAGGCAAGCCGCGTACCTACGCGTTCGATCCGCCGCCGGGTGAGCCCAAGAGCACTTCGCTGCCGGAGCCGCACAAGGTGCCGATCTTCGATGCGCGGCTGATCGCGCAGAACTTCTCGCTGGATCGCGAGGGCTTTGCGTTGGTGCGTCACCCGACGCAGGTGAAGGATTTCTACAACGAGGACGAGGTGAGGGCGGTCTATTATCCCGCCGTGGAGGCCTTTCTGCGCGCGACGCTGAAGGCCGACCGTGTCGTCATCTTCGACCACACTGTGCGCAAGCGTGTCGAGGGCGCGCCTGATATCCGCGACGGTGGCCCGCGTCAGCCGGCCACGCGCGTCCATGTCGACCAGACCATCACGTCCGGCACCAACCGCGTCCGCGAGCATCTGCCTGATGAAGCCGACGAGCTGCTGAAGGGGCGCGTGCAGGTGATCAATCTGTGGCGGCCGATCCGCGGTCCCTTGCGGGATTCACCGCTCGCCATGGCCGACGGCACCACGGTCAAGCCGGAAGACCTCGTCGCTTCCGACCTGATCTATCCCAACCGCCGCGGCGAGACCTATTCGGTGAAATACAATCCGAACCACCGCTGGTTCTATTTCCCGGAGATGACGCCGGATGAGGCGCTGTTGCTGAAGTGCTACGATTCCGCAACCGACGGCCGGACCCGTTTCGGGCCGCATACCGCATTCGTCGATCCGACCACGCCGGCCGATGCCGCGCCGCGCGAGAGCATCGAGGTCCGCACGCTGGTGTTCCACCGGCAGTAACAAAGTGTGATAGCCCTGCCGGGCACTTGCCGGCAGGGTTCCTGGAACCGGAGGGAACAAGGGACGTTTGCAGCGCCGGGCAGGGCAACCGGGAGGGTGCCGTGCAAGCGCAGATGACACTATTGGTATCTCTGGCCAGCTTTTTGCTTTTTGCCTTTTCTGTTGCCCACGCTGAAAGCGGGCTTGCTTCGTACTACGGATACAGCAAAGCCGGCAAAGGCGGGGAGCTGACCTGTGCCCACCGCACCCGTCCGTTCGGCAGCGTGCTCAGGGTGTCCTACAGCGGACGCACGATCCAGTGCCGCGTCAATGATCGCGGTCCCTTCATCCGCGGCCGCATCGTCGATCTCTCGGTGCCGGCCGCCCGCGCGCTCGGCATGATGAGCGCCGGCGTGGTGCGGGTCTCGGTGGATTAGGCGTCCGAGCGCGCTATAGTGCCGCCGAAAGCAAGGGGGCGCTATGACTCGGATCAGGGTGGGACTCGTCGGCTGCGGCTTCGTGTCGGAGCTGCACATGTATGCGTTCCGGCGCGTCTATGGCGTTGACGTCGAGGTCGCGGCGGTTGCTGCCCGCAGCGACAAGGTTGTCGCGTTTGCCGGGCATCACAATATCCCGCGTGTTTACCGCAGCTTCGCCGAGCTGATCGCCGACCGCGATCTCGACGTCGTCGACATCTGCACCCCGCCCAATCTTCACGCCGAGATGATCGTCGCCGCCATGCAGTCCGGCAAGCACGTCATCTGCGAAAAGCCGTTCGCCGGCTATTTCGGCCGCGAAGGCGATCAGCAGCCGATCGGCAAGCACGTGCCGAAGGCGCTGATGTATGAACGCGTGATCGAAGAGATGGACAGGACGCGGGCCGCGATCGAGCGCACCGGAAAACTCTTCATGTATGCCGAGGACTGGATCTACGCGCCGGCGGTGACCAAGACCGCCGAGATCATCAAGGCGACCAAGGACAAGATCCTGTTCATGAAGGGCGAGGAGAGCCATTCCGGCTCCCACGCCGCGCATGCCGCGCAGTGGGCGATGACCGGCGGCGGCTCGCTGATCCGCATGGGCTGCCATCCGCTCTCGGCCGTGCTGTATCTGAAGCAGGTCGAAGCCAGGGCGCGCGGCGAGCGCATCCGCGTCGCCAGCGTCACCGGCGATGTCGGCAACGTCACGGCCGGGCTCAAGCCGGAGGAGCGCAGCTACATCAAGGCCAATCCCGTCGACGTCGAGGACTGGGGCACGCTCACCGCCACTTTCTCGGACGGCACCAAGGCGACCGTGTTCTCCGGCGACATGATCATGGGCGGCGTGCGCAATCTGATCGAGACCTATACGAGCGGCGGCTCCCTGTTCGCCAACATCACGCCGAACAATCATCTGATGAGCTATCAGACCAGCGAGGAGAAGCTCGCTTCCGTCTACATCACCGAAAAAGTCGACCGCAAGACCGGCTGGCAATATGTCTGTCTCGAGGAGGAATGGACGCGCGGCTATTTGCAGGAGATCCAGGACTTCATGGAATGCGTCGCGACGGGCCGCCAGCCGCTGTCGGACCTCGCGCTGGCCTATGAGACGATCAAGGTGAACTATGCGGGATATTGGGCGGCGGAGGAGGGGC
>NZ_JADYVO010000013.1:0-197562 GCF_020193825.1 Bradyrhizobium sp. NBAIM18 | reverse complement strand
GGCGGCAACACCCCCGTGATCCCGCCCCCCGGCAGCCCCGGCGGCGACCCCAATGTGAGGCCGAAATAAGGGCTTGTTCCGACCCAACCTCCGTCATGCCCGGGTTCGTCCCGGGCATCCACGTTCTTGGGCGAACGAAGAAGGGCGTGGATGGCCGGGACAAGCCCGGCCATGACGAACTCATTGAAAAGAGGCCGCATTCACAAGGCGCCTTGTCCCGCCGCAGCCTTGGCGAACGCGGAAAAAGGCGGACCACTTTGCTTGACTTACCCCCGCCCCCTTCCTTATATGCCGCGCGTTCGCGAGATCGGCCCAAAGTCGCCGCCGCGATCCCTGTGGCGGGGTAGCTCAGCTGGTTAGAGCACGGGAATCATAATCCTGGGGTCGGGGGTTCGAGTCCCTCCCCCGCTACCACCTTTCCCCACACTCCTTTGACTTGATTTGGATAGGCCTTTTCGCCGAGCAGGGCGTTTAGCCGGCCTGCTATCTCGACGGCTAAACCACCTGGGCGTTCCGGTTCGCGGAACACGGTGACCGTCTCGACCAAGTCTCTAATGGCTTCTGCGGCCTCTCCGTCGCCCGCACTGACACCTTTACCCAGTGCTTCTTCAAGCCGACCGAGTTGCTCCTCATATCGTTTGAGGATGGCCGGATGCAGCGCAATTTCGATCGGAGCGGGTGGTTCGCTTTGCAACTCCTCAGATATCCGCTTTCGTTCGGCATCTAAGGCAGTCGATCGCGGCCCGAGCACGGACGGATCGCCATGTCCCTTCGCGATCGCATCCACCAGTCGTTCGATTTCTCGACTCAACTGCTCTAGCTGCTGCTCAAGGCGGTGCCGCTTTGCCTGTGATGTAGCTAGGAGGCGCTTCCGCTCCTCCAGATACGTTCGTACGTATTCCGAAAAAACCTTCGGTGCACGCAGCTCGGCCCTGAGCCCGCTGAGGACTGCACTTTCGACCGCATCTAAATAAAAGGTCTTGGCATCAGAACATGTGCCGCTCTCTTTCGCCGCAGAGCAGCGAATACGAATGCGGCCTGACTTGTCGCGTCCATTAGTTGCCATACCCGAACCGCATGAGCCGCACCGGAGCAGTCCGGATAGCATCCGACGAGGCCGACGTTGGTGGCTGGGGTGGATGTGACCGCGCTCTTCCTTGCGTTGCTGAGCAGCCGTGAATAGCTCTGGATTGACAATTGCAAGATGCGGCACTTCAGCCACCTGCCAGTCACTCTTCGGATTTGGTCGTGACAGGCGTTTTCCCGAGTCGGGGTCCTTCACCATCCTGACTTTGTTCCAGACAAGGCGCCCCACATAAAGTTCGTTTAGCAGAATGCCGGCGCCCCTCTCATGATTGCCATTGATTGTTGACGCATTCCAGCCTCGCCCCCGCGGAGGTGATACCCCCTCGTTATTGAGATCATGCGCGATTTCCCGAGGCGTACGACCACCCACGTATTCCTGAAAGATGCGCCGGATCACTTGTGCCTCGGCCTCGACAACCACTCGTTCACCACTTCTTCCAGGTACCGGTGCGTATCCGTACGTCAGGCCCCCGCCAGCCAAACCTTGCTTAACCCGCCCCGCTTGGCCGCGACGCACTTTGTGCGCATTGTCCTCGCGATAAAGTTGTCCGACCAAGCCGCGAAGGCCCACCAGCACGGTGTTAGCGACGCCCTCGTGGACCGCCCGGATCTCGATCCCGAGAAATGACAGCCGCTTATGAATGCCAGCCAGATCTTCCATGTCGCGAGAGAGGCGATCGAGCGCTTCGACGATCACCACGTCAAAGGATCTCTCCCGCGCTTGGTCCAACATCTGTAGAAGGCCTTCGCGGCCCATGACAGACCCGCCCGAACGAGCCCGATCTTCATGGGTACTGACAACAATTAATCCTTCGCGCTCGGCATAGCTCTGACAAAGTGAAAGCTGATCCTCAATCGATCGCTCGTTCTGAAGATCGGTTGAAAATCGAGCATAGATCGTCGCTCTTTTCCCCGCTTCGCTCGATGAGCTGTCTTTCATGATCTTCCCTCGCGGCCACACGGGCAAGTACTCGCGCGAGGCGTAAGATCGCCTTGTCTGGTTTCGCCTGCAAGGAAAATTTGAGATCGGCTTCCCGCACGATCGAACCTCTAGGCAATCGCGCAGCTCAACGAGGTGCACGCACCTACGCTGGCGTCAGTCGACAAGACGACGTCGGGGGAACTGATCATCTCGAGCATCCTGCTCGGATGATGACTAAGTGCAACGGCCGCTATGAACTCGTCGTGCAATCGGATGCCTAGGCGAAGAAAAAGACAGGAGCGAACGGCTTTGCGTGAATGGAATTGATACTGCTGGGAAGCGCACAACCTCTCCATCTAGCGAATACCGAAGTGGAAACTCCGGGCCTCGCCAAAGGACTCTATTCCAGCTGTCGAATTCGCCACCAGTTCGGCCTGATTGGAGCCCTTAGCTAGACCGTGAGCGAGAAGGCGGTGGATGGTTCAATCGTCCTTAGGCAGGTCTACCCAGCGAGCGGAAATGGCCTTCGCCGTTCTCGCAACCATCAGACAGACTGCTATGGCTCGACTATGGCCTGGATATTGCGTCTTTGACGAAATCGATGCCCTTCGCTGGCGCACGACCCTCGTGCGCATGTTGCTGCGACTCCTGATGGCTAACGTCGTGTGACGGGGAGCCTACCCATCAAATCTGGCAGGTGCCATGTGGAACCGGTTTCGAAGATCCATTTAGAAAGACTCTTATATGGCATTGGCGCAACCGCAATAAGCATATGGCCAGGTACGATCGTCTGCCGAATTTTGTCTCAGATGAAGGACGCGCATACGTAGCGAATTCTGCGAAATGCCTTCAGGTTCTGACATTTCAATATTCCCGTGAGATGGCCGGTGTTTTCACGCGCGCTCCAATGATGCGGGAGTCGGGAATCAGATGCGTGGCTACGGTGCACTAGCCAGAAGCTCATAATTGCCCCCCTCGCGATAAGCGGCTTCAGGATCGGGCGCGGGGCAGGAGTGCTCGGCATAACGCTTCAGTTTCTCCCTTGTAAGACAGCTCAACCTACCAAATCTGGCAGGTGCCTTGCGGGACGTCTCGACGATAAAAGGCAGGGCGGCCCCGGGGCAGCCGCCCCAAGGGTGCGAGGCGGCAGCGTTGCAGTACCGCGACGCTGGCGAGCGAAGTTAGTGGCGCACGTGATAGGGACAGCGCTTTCCAAGGGCCTCTCCGACGAGCGCCGAGTCACACGTCATTTAACTCCGCTGGCAGCGCGGCGTTGGTAGTTTCAGAGCTTTGAACCGCGCGGAGGCCCGGCCCGCGCTGCCTCCCCTCTAATTCTAGACCTTCTGGGCCTCGGAATACTTCGACACACTAACGGGTGAGCCATGCCCGATCCTGCTCGTCGATTGCTGTCAGCCAGAACCTTGAGATGCTTTCGCGATCTGCTGCATAAGCGGACGGACACGTTCCTTGGCAAGCGTCAGCATGAGTCGAGGCGGCTGCCCATGCCGAGCGCCGCTGAGATCGCTTTTGTCAACATGGACGGTTCTCTGATCTCGATCAGCGACGTCTTTTGCGCCCTCTTACATCCGATAGGTCATAGCTTCCTTGACCTCGCTTAAGCTGCAGAGGAGGCCGAATGCTGGTGCCGCCAAACGCCGCCATTGCGGTTCGGCAGGCGACGGATCTTTGCCGCGCGTACGAGATATCGCAGATGAGTCGAGATTTTTGGCGAGAGCGAAGAGGCAAACGCGCAAATCAGATAGTCTACCTGAGCATTGCGCAGTACAAGGTCCTTTCCGATCGTCCTCGCCGAACAGATCATGGCAGGCCGCTCGACGAGGGCGGCAGCACTTCTCTTCCGCGCGTATTTTCGCAGCCGATCCCGCACATTCGCACTTTCCAATGTTGCGAGTTGTTCCGCCGTGTCTCGGCGAAGAAAAATGGTGGCATGCCGTTGACGAACCGGCAGACGCGAATTTCAAAGCTATGCTGAGCACAGACAACATCAACGCTGATCGCCTCGCAGCCTCACAGGTTGAGGCCGCGCGAATTCTCGGGATCCATCGAAGGATCCTGCGGGAATTCGGAGCCACGCGCTGTACGCAAAGAGGCGCGACTGCATTGCGGCACGCATAGCCGTCATGGCGTTGCTCGTGTGGCTTCATTTTTGGGAACGGGAACCCGTTTGGTCGCTCGCGAGAGAAGGAATTGACCGATGCTTAGTGAAAGAAAAGCATGCAGACGCTTGCGCCTCTCTATAAAAATCAAAGGCTCTGCCTGACATCGAGCTGTTCGCCGCGAACTTCATCGCGCAACTGCGCTCCATAAATAGCAGGAAGCCTGCCGAAGACGCTAGCCCGAGGGACAAACGCCTCGAAACCAACGCTCGCCGCCGCGAGCCGTGGTGGCCACACCTTGGTCTCTCGCAAAGCAAGGGGCGCGTAGGGGCGCTGGGCAACGAGAAGCTCGCCAGAATGGCGAACAGCGCCGGGAGCTATATCGGCCCGACAAAGGCCACGATGTAGTGAGGGAGCTCCAGTGCTTGTACGCAGAGACGCTCTGGATAACGCGTTACGGAGCGGCCGATACCGCCGAACCCGGCGCGAAGCGTGCTGCTTTCATGCAAGGTGGTTCAACGTGGTGTGCTTGCCCATTTGCGCCGCCGTGCTGTGCATGACTACCAATGCTGGTAGGTCACCCGAGGCCGCTCTCTCGCTAAAGTCATTGTACCCTGAGGCGGCGGGCCTCACGGGAAAGCCGGGTGGGTTAGCCTTGTGATCCCCGAGGCTGACTAGCGTTCCGGCGAAGCGGATGCGGCAGATAGCGCATTTATCCACCTCCCCGGTGGACATCGGCGCCGAGTCGCATCCGCGCTGCATTCTCTCGAACTCGCTAATTGCGTCTAGTTTTCGCGCCTCACTGGGAGATAGGCTGATCGAGCTCATTAAGCATTTTGACGAATCGGAACCCAATCGTCCTCCCTACGCGAACCCAGCGTGGAGCACGAGCCGGTAAGCGGCGCGACGTATTCAAATTCGAGAGCAACTGATGCGCAATCCGAATGGCCAATCCTGCATGGTCGAAGAGCCCACGAGCCAGGGGGCGTGAGGTCATACGGCCGATCAGTCATCAAACGTGCAGTGGATTGGCTGAGTGTCAATCCGGCGCGTAGTCCCAATGCGGGTGCCGCTGATCGCAAGCGCGCCGAATGACTGTTATCTGAGGCGTAAACGGCGATATCGCTGCCAACGGCAAGCGGCCCGCCCACATGGGTCGCCTTTCGTTCTGTAAATTGTGCAGGTCTGTCAGCTTTCGGTAAGCCAGCCCCGATAAAGAATCGTTGGGTTTAACGGGGGTGTGGCAGGGACAGCGCATGAGCTGAAGGACCACCATGTGCCGAGTCACGCTTCCGTTAAGCTCATTGCATTGCGGATGCGGCAGGATAGTGCCTCATGATGCCCCCAGGCGCCGAGCCGCGCCCGCAATGCTTCCAACTCGCGGGTTAGTTCTCCTTCTGCCGATTTTGCTCGTTCTGCAAGCAATCAGCTTCTTGCGCCGCTTGAAGCTCAGTTTGGAGCAGTTAGCTGGGTGGCAGCGAAAGCGCTGCCCCTATGTGTGCGTGGGGGAAAAGCGCTGATTCAAGTTCTGCTAAGTTCAACTGGCAGTGCGGGCGGGGTAGGGACAGCGTCTGCTCCAGCGCAACCAAGCGGCGCCGAGTCGCGCCCGCACTGCTTCCGATCAATCTTCGCCAACACTCAGGAAGGGAAAGGAGATTGCCTGGCTGAATCCGGTCCGCTGTTGTCTTGATGCAATTGTGTCCGCCATGTGTGGCGACGACGATGCCGACAGCGTCGTCGATTCTTCAACGCGGTGCTCCCTGTCGCGGCTTTCAAGGTCTAGGATAATCTTCTCAATGGACTGATTCTATCGCGCTTCGTCTGGACTTGCTCTGCCAACATTCCTTGCGCCTCTCATGTGCGTTGGCCTGTCATTGTGTTTTATGCACTGTTTTCTAGGAACGCCCACGTGTCTGGTCATGCTGGTGTCTCCAATTGCTTCAAGCAAAGACCCAGCTTAGAGAGTCGCCGATGAGATGGGACCGACCTATTTTGATAGGTGCCCTTCGTTACTTCTCGAAGATATGACTAGGTCGCCCTTGGGAATTTGAGCCTCATGGGAGCAAAGGTGGCCAGCCCCAGTCTTTGTGACCGGGTTGGCCACCAGCGCTTGCGACACCATGCCCATAGGGCAGCTACAGGGCAAAAATGCACATGTTCGAGCGGCATATCACGTCCCTGCGGTCGCAAGCGCTTGCGGTGCTTGTAGCCAATCAGGTCCGTGCCGCCGATCAGTCTCTGGGACTATCCGATCGCAAGCTCGCCACATTGAACATGGATGAAGTTCAGGCAATGCTAGCCATACTCGATTGCATAAAACCCGACCTGCGGCCGAAGGAAGCACGGCAGATCGCTGCGCGCATACGCGCGCTTTTAGAGGGGACGCATGGGTGTCAGCCGGTTCGGGTAGCATGTCTGTGAGACCACTAGTGTGAGCTTTCGGTAAGCTGTCCAGCCTCTCGTGAACGAGGAAGCTGAAGTTGGCGAAGCTTTAGCCCGCTCGTGGAGGATCGATAGGCACCCATAAGGACGCGGCTCTGACGCCGAAGGATCGGGAAGCCATGGTGACGAGCGTGATCATAGTGGCCTCACAAAGGCCAACCCGCGCTGCAATTCAATATTTCGGCCAAAACCGTCGCCAAGTGGGTCAAGCGTTCCGCAAGGACAGGCGTCGATGGAGCGTGATCGCTCTACAAGGCTCTTTCAACGCCAAGCCAAACTCTGCCTGCCACATGCGCCGAACTCGGAGTGCCACGGCCGCGCCACGCCGATTGCGCAGCTTGACCCGGCCGAGCCGGTGCGGCGCTATGAACGTGAACGTCCCGGTGAGCTGACACATCGCTATCGACAAAGCTGGGCAAGTCCAACCGTGTAGACGATCGATCGATGGTGGCCGGACTCGAAAGAGCAGCCTGCGGGTACGCGGCGAAGAACCTGGCCGGGATTATGTCGACGTCTGAATCGAGGATGCCTCCCGAAATACCTTCAGCAAAGAGATGAAGAGCGAGCGGCAGGGCTGCGCCGCGGCCCTCCTCAAGGCGGGGACGCCACAAGCGTCGGCATCAAGGTCAGCAGGTCATGACCGACAACGGACCCTGCTACGAACCTCTGCTTCCCGCAAAGCATGCGAACGCCTCGGCCTCGAGCAAATCGGCACCGAGCTCTATATTTTTCGGAAGAAATGCAAGCGGGGCGCAGGGGCTATTTCGCGATCGAGATCTGGTGCTGCGCTGGCTTGGAAACACGATCTTTGTCACGCCGCAGTATTGCGTCACCTCGGCGGACCTCAAGGAATTCTACACTGTACATCGTCGATCCAGCCGATGAGCTGCTCTAGAGCAGACCGAATCGGTCGCCGACGGCGGCAGCCGGTCGGCGAATCGGCGGAAGCCGATCCTCGCCCGCGTAACCAACAGACAACCCAAGAAAGTCTCCCGGCGATGATGGCGCAACCAAAAGGATTTTCATCCATCCGAGGGCCATTTTTGAGCCGTCGATTTCTTTTTCTCTTCCGCAAGTTGACAATTTTCTTCCGCGCTCCGTAGGAAGTACCGTGTCTGCGGAAGGCTGAACGTTCTTCAAATGAGAACAGTATACGCTGCGAAGCGTGTGACGGAGGCAATCTTCATTACCTCGGTTCCATCACCCCTCGATCCACCCCTATCTCGCAGCGGCCCTTCCGCCAATGTAGTTCGTGAACATCCCCGGAACAAGAACTCCGGGATGCGGATGTCGACCTATGTCATTCTCAGCGCAGGCGCTCGCGTTGCTGTGCTCTCAACGCCGCTGTTGCGCGGATCTGCCAATCCCGTGACCAACTCATTGTTTGCTGTTTGTCCTTCTTGGATGAGCACAAAGAAGAGGTTCACCTGCGTTTCGCAGCAACCAGTGATCGCCCGACATATTCGATCATTTCGAACGCTGTGGATAGCTATGACTTCGAAATCGTCGGCGAGTTAAGCGAAGTTCAAGCTTTGCCACATTCGCACCGCAAAATCGAACTGAGGTCCAAATGAGCCACGTTTCGGAGCAGCCGATCGATCGCATCACAATTCCCATGCTGCAGCGGTGGAAGCAGGATGGTCGGCGTCTCGTCATGACGACTGCCTACGACGCGGTTGCGGCGCGTATCGCGGATCCGTCCGTCGACATCATTCTCGTCGGCGACAGTGTGGGTAACGTTTGCCTTGGATTCGAAAATACGCTTCCAGTGAGCGTTGCGATGATGAACCATCATCTGGAAGCCGTGGTACGCAGCAAGCCTCGTGCTTTACTCGTCGCCGATATGCCATTTCTTAGCTTCCACGTCAGCGTCGAGGAAACCATACGCAATGCCGGCGGATTCCTGCAGCGAGGCGCAGCTGCGGTGAAACTCGAAGGCGGTGGCAAGAGAATCGAGATGGTACAGGCCCTCGTCGATTGCGAGATTCCTGTGATGGGTCATCTCGGTCTTATGCCCCAGAGCGTCAACGTCATGGGGGGCTTCAAAGTGCAGGGTCGGAAAGCGGATGAAGCGTTGCGTTTGCTCGATGACGCTCACCGTCTGCAGGAGGCCGGCTGTTTCGCTTTGGTATTGGAGGGCATTCCGGCCGAGCTTGCTGCTCGAGCAACCAAGTCCTTGACAATACCGACGATCGGGATCGGCGCCGGCCCGGACTGTTCAGGCCAGGTGCTCGTGTTTCACGACGTGCTGGGCCTCACTGGAGGTCATCGCCCCAAATTCGTTCGCGCCTATGCAGAAGGCTTTCAGCAGTTGCATGATGCGCTTTCGCGCTGGGCCGCGGATGTCCGCGGTGGTGCATTCCCGGGACCGCAAGAGTCCTATAGGCTTCCCGAAGGCGTCGAAGAAGCAATTACCAACTGGGCGCCGTCCAACCCAACTTGATATAGAGCTCTACATGCAAACAATCACGAGGGTCGCTGAACTTCGCCGTACTCTCGCAAAATCCCGCGGTGCCGATCAACGGGTCGGATTGGTGCCGACAATGGGCTATCTCCACGATGGCCACATGGCGCTGATCGCGGCGAGCCAGGCGCAATGCGACGTCACCGTCGTCAGCATCTTCGTCAACCCCACTCAGTTCGGACCAAACGAGGATCTCAGTAGCTATCCGCGCGACTTTTTACGTGATGAGGGACTGTGCCGTGATGGCGGTGTTGCGATCCTCTTCGCGCCGGAGACACAGGAGGTCTATACGAGCCATTTCGAAACCTTCGTTGAACCGGGCGACCTCGCCAAACCTCTGTGCGGAGTCTTCAGGCCTGGGCATTTTCGCGGTGTCGCGACCGTCGTATGCAAGTTGTTCAACATGGTGCAGCCCGATGTCGCGTTTTTTGGGCAGAAGGATTTTCAGCAATGCGCAGTCGTGCGTCGCATGGTAATTGATCTCAATCTCCCGATCGAGATGGTCACTGTACCAACCGTTCGCGAACAGGATGGGCTCGCAATGAGCAGTCGCAACCGCTACCTGAGCAAAGAAGAGCGTCAGCGGGCCCTTGCGATCAATCGTGGACTATCCGCAGCGCTCGACGAATTTCGCTCGGGAGAGCGCAACGTAGAAAAGCTGATTGCGGTCGCCAGGCGGCATTTAAAGGCAGTTGACAGACTGCAGTATCTTGAACTTGTCGACAGTGACACGCTCAAAACCGCCGATAGTCCACTGCGGCGCCCCGCGGCGCTTTGTGCGGCAGCCTACGTTGGCTCAACGCGGCTGATCGACAACGTCCTACTGGGGTTGCGAACTCGGTAGCGCAATGCGTCGCTAAGCCGTGCGCAGCATATTGAGCAGCAAGAAATGCTCAAAGCACCTCCGAAGGGCGCGCCAAGCTGGTGGCGAAGGGCCGACTCCAAGGCGACCTTGTTCAGCGACTTAGCGAAGCGATAAGTCGCGGGTGCGTACGGAATATTGTGGGACCTAAAAGTTTGTGTCCGGCAACATCACGAGATTTGCTCTACGGCGATCATCGATCAATTCGACAAACCTTGGTATAGTGCTTTACAGCCCAGGCTATATCACCCATTTACCTTTGTAGAGTTGAGCACCCGTCACGTCGTCTGTACTTTCGACGTCGAACCTCGATCATTTGGTTTGCGGGTCAGTGCGAAGCCTGAGCTGCTGCCTTGCTATAATTCGTTGAGTTCCAATCAGGTGTTGCGACGAACATCTAGAGTTCGGACCTTCGGCCGATTGCACTTAAGAAGACAGAGGCTTTATAGCAGGTGCCCATCATCGAGACGGGGATCAGCCATCAGAGCAGCGGAACAACATTCACTCGAGTGACGAACATGGAAGAGAAGGATAGGGCGTCCGCATCCGCGAGCACGTGAGCTCTTAGAGTAGCCGATGGCGCGTCCCTCATACCGGAGGCTCTAGCACAGCCGCAGCATCGGTGATCATTGCCGCTTTATAAGTTGCGGCGAATTTGCATCCCACTCTTGAAAACATAGGTCGATATGGCATTTACCGAGCTTTTCATCAAACGTCCGGTATTGTCTATCGTCGTCAGTTCTTTGATTTTGCTGATCGGCTTGCGCGCGGCCACCGTACTGCCGATCCGGCAATATCCCAAGCTGTCTAATACGGTTGTCAATATCACGACTTCCTATCCTGGCGCTTCCGCCGACATGATCCAGGGGTTCATCACCTCTCCCCTGGAGCAGGCAGTCGCGTCCGCCGAGGGCGTTGACTACATTAGTTCCTCGTCTGTGCTTGGTACTTCGACCATCAAAGTCTACATCAAGCTCAATTTCGATCCCAACGAAGCGCTCACGGAGGTGCTCTCCAAGGTCAACTCAGTCAAATACCTGATCCCGAAGGAATCAAACGATCCAGTCGTCACGAAGTCGACGGGTCAGAAGACTGCTGTCATGTACATCGCCTTCTCCAGCGAGGAACTGGCGGCAAGTGCGATCTCCGACTATCTCTCACGCGTCGTGCAACCGGTTATCTCGACGGTCGACGGCGTTGCAGCGGCAGACATTCTGGGCGGCCAGAGTTTTGCGATGCGGCTATGGCTCGATACTGCGAAAATGGCTGGGCACGGCGTGTCGCCGGCTGAGGTTTCGGCTGCAATCGCCGCCAACAACTTCCAGGCCGCGGCGGGCCAGACCAAGGGCTATTTCACTATCTCCGATGTCACGGCAAATACGGATCTGCGGAGTGTCGAAGATTTCAAGCGCATGATCGTGAAGGCCAATGACGGTGGCTTTGTGCGCATGGAGGACATTGCGGTAGTGGAGCTTGCCGCGCAGACTACTGACATTAGTGTCGCGATGAACGGCGAGCACGCGGTCTTTGTCGGCGTGCAGGCGAGCCCGCAAGGCAATCCTCTAAACATAGCGCGAGGCGTTCGAGGGCTGTTTCCAGAAATCGAGCGTAACCTGCCGCCTTCACTGAGGATGAAAGTAGCCTACGACTCCACCAAATTTATTCAATCATCGATCGATGAAGTTGAGAAGACGCTCATTGAGGCCGTCGTGGTCGTTGTGGTCGTGATCTTCCTATTCCTGGCCTCGCTGCGCTCGGTCATCATTCCTGTCGTCACTATTCCGTTGTCGCTCGTTGGTGTCTGCAGCATGATGCTGGTGCTGGGGTTTTCATTCAATCTCTTGACCCTCCTTGCAATGGTTCTGGCTATCGGTCTCGTGGTCGACGACGCGATAGTGGTGGTGGAGAACATTCACCGCCATTTAGAAGAAGGTGCGACGCCCCTAAAGGCTGCCACAGCGGGCGCGCGCGAGATCGTCGGCCCCGTTGTCTCCATGACGATTACTTTGGCTGCGGTATATGCCCCAATCGGATTTCTGGGCGGGCTCACCGGTGCGCTGTTCCGCGAGTTCGCGTTTACGCTAGCGGGAGCGGTGATCGTTTCGGGCGTGATCGCTTTGACGCTATCGCCGATGATGTGCTCGCTCCTCCTGAAGAGCGCCGAGGGGGGACGGTTTGCAAGATTTGTGAACCGTGGGTTCGGCGCCATGACACAGTGGTACGGCCGCAAGCTCGATCGCTCGCTTGACTATCGACCGGTTACGGGGCTGTTTGCGGTAACCATGCTGGGCCTCGTCGGCTTTCTCTATATGCACACTTCCAAAGAACTCGCCCCCGAGGAGGATCAAGGGATCGTATTCGCTTTAATGAAGGCGCCGAAATACGCAAATATCGACTACCTCGACTATTACGGCAACAAGCTCGAAAACGCGTTACAGAAATTTCCAGAGACTGACTTGAGCTTCGTGCTCAACGGCGTTAGCGGCCAGCAGAGTGGCCTGGCGGGCATGTTGCTCAAGCCGTGGGACGACCGCACGCGATCATCGATTGTACTAAAGTCCCTTGTCCAGGCCGAGCTGTCAAAAATCGAAGGCATCAACGCGTTTGCCTTTAGCTTGCCTCCGCTTCCGGGCGGTTCGGACGGGCTACCAGTGCAGATGGTGATCAATTCGACCCTTGGCTTCCAATCCATCTACGAGCAGATGTCAAAGCTGAAGGATGCCGCGCGAAAGAGCGGGCTGTTCATGGTGAGCGACTCCGACCTCGAGTTCAACCAGCCGGTGGTACGAATCAAGGTTGATCGATCCAAGGCTAACGAGCTTGGCATCACCATGCAGACTATCGGCAATGCGCTTGCCACCTTACTTGGGGGAAACTACGTCAACCGCTTCAATTTGCAGGGCCGCTCTTACCAGGTGATCCCGCAGGTTCCCCGAGGGGAACGCCTGGTGCCGCAAGCAATCGGGAGTTATTACGTAAAGACCGCGACAGGCTCAATGCTTCCGTTGTCTACCGTAGTCTCCATCGAGACCGCCACCGATCCGAACGCGCTCACCCACTACAACCAGCTCAACTGCGCGACTTTTCAGGCAGTGCCGATGCCCGGCGTCACGATCGAACAGGCTGTGGATTTCCTGGAAGCCGAGGCGAAGAAACTGCCCGCAGGCTTCAGCCACGACTTCCTGGCCGACGCGCGCCAGTATGTGCAAGAGGGTAATCAACTGGCCAGTACATTTGCATTTGCACTCATCATCATATTCTTGGTGCTTTCGGCGCAGTTCGAAAGTCTGCGCGATCCGCTCATCATCATGATCAGCGTGCCGATGGCAATGGTCGGCGCGTTGATTCCGCCATTCTTTGGCTGGGTGACCATGAACATCTACACCCAGGTTGGACTGTTGACACTTGTCGGGTTGATTTCTAAGCACGGCATCCTAATGGTTGAGTTCGCCAATGAGCTGCAGCTCAAGGAGAGAGTTGACCGTCGCTCGGCTATAGAGATGGCGGCGCGGGTCCGATTGCGCCCAATATTGATGACCACGGCGGCGATGGTCACGGGCTTCATACCCTTGTTGACTGCAACGGGAGCTGGCGCGGCGAGCCGCTTCTCGATCGGGCTCGTCCTCGCCGCCGGCATGTCTGTTGGCACTCTGATCACGCTATTCGTGCTTCCTGCGCTCTATGTCGCGATCGCGTCCGATCACCGTGACGACGCGAGCGCCGACTGCGCGAACCTCGCCAAGCTCGACCTCACCGGCGCTGCTCACGCCGAGATGGCCAGGCAATGACCCATCAAATCAATCTGGGTTTGCTCCGTGTGGCGCGCGAAGGAGCCTAGGACCGTTTTACGTTTCCTGGGACATCGAGATCTTCGGGAGCAGGGCGCCTCATCTGCTCGGCGAAGAACACTTCGGTGGTCCGCTGCTGGCTGCTCAGGCGTAACGGCGCCGGTTATTCACGGCTTCGGAACCAAGCTCGACCTCGCGGAGGGGGCAAAAGACAATGGGTGCTCTCTTGATAAAAAGGTGGACCTACCAATCATCGCGAATGGCTCGGCCTGCCATTCGGATCGTTGGTGGGGTTGCTCTGATCCGTGATGCAGGCTTCCTTTTCGTGAACAAGCCGATCACACTTGTGCCGTTGATCGCTCTCAGCGCGAAACGCGCGGTATGCCAGCTGAATGCCCTCCTTGAGCGAGGTGGTGGCGCGCCAGCCGAGCCCGGACAGCCGACTGACATCGAGCAGCTTGCGCGGCGTTCCGTCTGGGCGCGACGTGTCGAAGCTGATCTCACCGCGAAAGCCGACGGCGGCCGCAACCATGAGTGATAACTCGGCGATGCTGATGTCCTCGCCGGTGCCGATATTGACCGGTTCTGGCGAGGAATAGGTCTTCATCAAATGGATGCAGGCGTCAGCGAGATCGTCGACGTAGAGAAATTCGCGGCGCGGCTTGCCGGTACCCCACACCACGACGTTGCTGCCGCCCGCAATCTTGGCCTCGTGGAAGCGGCGGATCAGCGCGGCCATGACGTGGCTGTATTCCGGGTGATAATTGTCGCCGGGGCCGTATAGATTGGTCGGCATCACGCTGATGAAATCGGCGCCGTACTGGCTGCGATAGGCCTCGGCCAACTTGATGCCCGCGATCTTGGCGATGGCATAGGGCTCGTTGGTCGGCTCCAGCGGGCCGGTCAGCATCGAATCCTCTCGCAGCGGCTGCGGCGCCAGGCGTGGATAGATGCAGGAGGAGCCGAAGAACATCAGCTTCTCGCATCTGTTGGCATGGGCCGCCTGGATCACGTTGCTCGATATTGCGAGGTTGTCGTGGAGAAACTCGGCGCGCAGCGTGTTGTTTGCGACGATGCCGCCGACCTTGGCAGCGGCGAGGAACACGGCCTGCGGCCTCTTCGCTGCAAACCAGGCAGTCACCGCGGCCTGGTCACGCAGGTCAACCTCGCTTCGCGACACCGTCAAGAGATCGACCTGCTCGCGTGCGAGCCGGCGCATCAGCGCCGAGCCGACCATGCCGCGATGGCCGCCGACGAAAACCGTCTTGCCTTTCAGCTCAAAAGCCGCGCTTGCCATTTGCTGCGTCCTGTCTGGCTTGGACGAGATCGCTGGCGACCATTTCCTTCACCATTTGCGAGAACGACGTTTTCGGCGTCCAGCCGAGTTTCGCGCGCGCCTTGCTGGCGTCCCCGATCAGGAGATCGACCTCGGTCGGACGGAAATAGGTCGGATCGACCTGTACCAGGGTCTTGCCAGAAGCCTTATCGACGCCGATCTCCTCGGCGCCCTTGCCCCGCCATTCGATTCTGCGCCCGACCTCGGCAAACGCTAGCTCGACGAACTCGCGGACGGACCGCGTCTGGCCGGTCGCAAGCACGAAGTCTCCGGGTTCGTCGACCTGCAGGACCCTGTGCATGCCTTCGACGTAGTCGCCGGCATGGCCCCAGTCGCGCTTGGCGTCGAGATTTCCCAGATAGAGCTTGTTCTCGAGGCCGACCTCGATGCCGGCGACGGCGCGGGTGATCTTGCGGGTCACGAAAGTCTCGCCGCGGATCGGACTCTCGTGGTTGAACAGGATGCCGTTGCTCGCGAACATACCGTACGCCTCACGGTAGTTCACCGTGATCCAGTAGCCATAGAGCTTGGCGACGCCATAGGGCGAACGCGGGTAAAATGGCGTGGTTTCCTTCTGCGGCACCTCTTGCACGAGGCCGTAAAGCTCGGAGGTCGAGGCTTGGTAGAAGCGCGTCTCCTTTTCCATGCCGAGGATGCGGATAGCTTCCAACAGGCGCAGCACACCGATCGCGTCGGCATTGGCGGTGTATTCCGGGCTCTCGAAACTGACCTGGACGTGGCTCTGTGCGGCCAGGTTATAGATCTCGGTCGGCCGAATTTGCTGCACGAGCCGGATCAGGTTGGACGAATCCGTCATGTCCCCATAGTGCATTAGGAATGGCACATCTCCGGCGTGCCGGTCCTTGTAGAGATGATCGACGCGCGCTGTGTTGAAGGAGGACGACCGGCGCTTGATCCCATGCACGGTGTAGCCAAGACCGAGCAAATGCTGGGCGAGATATGCGCCATCCTGCCCGGTGACGCCGGTGATCAGCGCAACGCGCCGTTTAGAATTGTGAGCCACCATGATCTCGCTTAGTTGCGACGGAAAGAGTTCGCTCTGAGAACATTGCGAAGCCGCTTCCCGAAAGTTCGAGATGCGCACGCGCGCTCCACCGTCAACTCAAGGAGCGCGATCGTTAGCCCCTGTCATACACATCGCGTAGGAATACACACCATATACATTGATTTATAAGTGGACTGTTTTATGCCAACACATCGATCTTCAGAGATGAAAGTCAGGCGACGTCGCAACGGCGATGATCCGAGGCAGGTGAGATGAATTGTAAGCGCCGGTACGCCCGCCCGGGCGCGCTTGCCGCCTGCCTATGTCGCCAAGGAGACAGATGCCGTCCATCTGTGAGCCTCATCGATCCTGACGAGCATGTATGGATCCGCGCGCTCTCATCGGGGCGCAGAGGAGCGGGGGGGGTGCGGCTTCCGAATAGAAGAACCCGTCTTATCGTCGGTATAAAATTATAATCCACGCCGTTCCCTAATAGCTGGTTTGCAGTAGGCGATGCACAGCCGATGCAAGACAAAGGGACTGGCAAACGTTGGTATAGACCGTCGAACGTTTCGATATCGAAAGTTTACGTTAGTACAATGGAGCTTCGACGCCGATCTTTTAATCTTGACCGAACGTAAGTTGCCTCAGTCCGAGTATGACAAGTCTCTTAAAGCCCGCGCCGGAAATTTGTTCCCGGGAGAACTGGACAATTCAAGCTAGAGCTGCTGCGCAGGTATATCACCAGCAGACCATGTAGAGGATGTGGGCAGCGTTCTTTTTTCTGCCTGAAATGGAGAGAAGCCGAGACGAAACGTGACCCCTATCTAGGAGTCGATCCTGAGCATCGACGCAGTTGTTGCCGCATCAACTTCATCCGGTAGGCCAGTATCGCTGCTCATTTCTTTTTGGAGACTTAGAAGTGAGAGTCGTGAGGTGGCTCATCAGTAAGGGTGAGGCTGTTTGTGCCAAGCTGGACGTCGCCGTGCAGGCGCTACTGCACGTTTGGCTCTCGTCCAGGCGGTCACGGCGTTGGCGATCCCGTCGCAGCGTCATTCGACTAGCTAGCTAAAGGGTGGAATGAAGCCGACGAACAATGATGGCTGAAAGAGATCTAAATCACGCGGGCGAATGGGGATGCGATAAAGACGGCCGCGGAAGATTCCGAACTTGAAGCCCGTTGTTATCGGGCAAGCGAGTTCTATCACGGGGCTCCTATAGCGCGGACGCCGGACTCCTCGAACTTGGGCTGCATGGATAATATGTGTGGAATTATTGGCATTTTGGGACGTGGTCCGGTCGTTGGGCAGTTGGTCGCGTCGCTCAGGCGACTGGAATATCGAGGCTACGACTCAGCGGGTCTCGCGACTCTCGAAGGTCTCCGTATCGAGCGCCGCCGCGCTCAAGGTAAGCTGAGAAACCTTGAGGAGCAGTTGAGCTACAGTCCCCCTGCAGGTCAAAGCGGCATCGGTCACACCCGCTGGGCGACTCATGGAAAGCCGACCGAGAGCAATGCTCATCCGCATGCGACGGATAATGTCGCGGTCGTGCATAACGGGATCATTGAGAATTTCCGCGAGCTGCGAGCGGAGCTGGAACGAAATGGAGCCGAGTTTTACTCAGAGACGGACACCGAGGTTGTGGTGCATCTCGTCGAATTCTACCTCAAAAATGGCTACTCACCGCAGGATGCGGTGCAGGCGTCGTTGCCGCGCTTGCGCGGTGCCTTCGCGTTGGCATTCCTTTTCAAGGGGCACGACGACCTTTTGATCGGTGCGTGCAAAGGGTCGCCCCTTGCGATCGGACATGGTAACGGTGAAGTGTACTTAGGATCTGATGCGCTCGCGCTCGCGCCTTTGACCGATACCATTACTTATCTTGAGGACGGTGACTGGGCCGTGCTTACACGCGCGACGTGCGTGATCTATGGTACAGACGGCTCTGTCGTCCCACGAGAAACATCAAAGTCTGATGTATCGTCTCTCCTTGCGGACAAGGCGAATTATCGCCACTTCATGGCTAAGGAAATCCACGAGCAGCCGACAGTTGTCGGCAAGACATTGGCGCATTATCTCGATGTGGCGGCCAAACGGGTAGCGCTGCCGGTCGCGTTGCCGTTCGACTTCAATTCCATTGAGCGCATTTCAATTACTGCGTGCGGCACGGCAAGCTACGCTGGCCACATCGCGAAATACTGGTTCGAGCGGCTGGCGCGTTTGTCTGTCGAGATAGATGTAGCCTCTGAGTTCCGCTACCGGGAGGCGCCTCTGCGCCGGGGCGATCTCGCGATCGTCATCTCGCAATCGGGCGAGACGGCCGACACACTAGCTGCGTTGCGATACGCCAAGGGCCAGGGCCTGCACACGATATCTGTCGTTAATGTCCCGACGTCGACGATTGCGCGCGAGAGCGAATCCGTTCTGCCGACGCTGGCGGGGGCAGAAATCGGCGTCGCTTCCACCAAGGCATTCCTCTGCCAGCTGATGGTACTGGCGGTGCTTGCCATCGCAGCAGGGAGAGAGCGAGGCAAGCTGTCTGAAATCGATGAATCGAAGCTCGTGCAAGAGCTCATCGAGATGCCCCGGTTGATTGCTGCGGCCTTGTTGGTCGAGCCGCAGATTGAGAAGCTCGCGCGCTATATCGCCGCCGCTAGGGCCGCACTCTACCTCGGTCGTGGCACATCGGCGCCTCTGGCGTTGGAGGGCGCGCTCAAGCTGAAGGAAATTTCCTATATCCACTCAGAAGGTTATGCCGCCGGCGAGCTCAAGCACGGGCCGATCGCACTCGTCGATGAGGCTATGCCTGTGGTGGTGATCGCACCTTACGACGGCGTTTTCGAGAAGACCATTTCGAACATGCAAGAAGTGGCGGCTCGGGGCGGCAAGATCATCCTGATCACCGATGCGAAGGGCGCTTCGGAAGCGACGGTGGACACGCTCGTGACCATCGTTCTGCCGACAATGGTCGCAAGCTTTACGCCGATGGTCTATGCCATTCCGGTCCAGCTCTTGGCTTACCATACCGGCGTCGTAAGCGGCGCGGACGTCGATCAGCCGCGTAATCTCGCAAAATCGGTCACTGTGGAATGAGGCTGCAGTGTTGGTATCGAGATGGATCTCGACGAGTTCCCAATCCGAAGTCGCTGGTAGCCGCCGTGCGGTCGTGCAACCTCAACCGATACTACCGTCAGCCCGCCTTGGTGTACTAGGATTGGTCACCCTAGCGGCGGCGCGGGATGCCTCTGGGCTTGCAATGTGCTGGCGAAGCCGTTCAGGAGGCGTTGCAATCCGCCACAGGATGCCAAGAGTTCCAGGCTTGTTGGCCTAATGACGCTCCAAGCCGTATGCTGGGATTGAACGGTCGCGATGCAGTCGTCATGAAGCACGCGCTCTACAATGCCGTTCTGCATAGTATCGCGATCTATGGGAAGGATCTGATTGGCGTCCGCAGGTGAATGGTCAATCGACCGTTCCCAACGGAGGCGGATCCTCGCACTGCTCGCTTCTCATCCGACCTAGTGAATGGCAATGGGCGAGCGCGCCGCCGTTCCATTAGAAGCAGGTCCTGTGTCCGCTAACGTGAGGGCGGCCAGCAGCATCACGTCAGGTTTTGGTAAGCCCGAGTCCCTATCTGCGCCGCATGGCCTAGCAAGCCTGAACTAGACGTGGAAACTGCATGTCTGACCGGAGTACCAATTGCCATGTATAATCGGATCAATGGCTCGTCCTATTTCACATCCTCTCCCCTTGACGAGGCTGATGAGCAAAACGACGCAGACACTTTCGCGGATGCGTTTCGGCAACTGCGCTTAGCCCCGCCAAACTCCAGCGGCACTTCGTCTTCGGCAGCACGGCCCTATTGGCTTGATTCAAGCCCGCCTGTCGTAGAGATCGATAAGAGGTCGTTCAGAAAAGCAGCAGAGGGCTATCACAGCGACGAAATCAGGAAAATCGCCGATAACCCACAAGAATATTCGGACTTCGTCTCTCAGAAAGCGGCGCGAACTGCAGAGGTTGCTGAGGAGTATGGAACAACTCAAGATTCTGTAAATGCGCGATACTTCAGCTATCAATTAGGAAACAAGAGTGTCGGTCTTCTTCGAATGGAAGGGGGCGACAGCATGACGAATTTCGACGTGGAAAAGTGGCAGGAGCTGTTTCCCGGGCGACCTGGGACGACCGGAACTGTAGATCTCCAGGTCGTTCATCCGCTTGTCGAGAACGCCGGCGATATTCTGCTCGAGCATCAACTTGGAATGGCCGGTGAACGGCCACTGCTGAATTTGCGTCCGGCTAATCCGGAGGCAAGAGCCCGTGCTGCAAAGATGGGGTTCGTTGAGGTTGACGCCGATAACATGGTTCTCGACCCAGTGAAGTCAGACAAGTGGGTGAGGAATGGCGACGGCAAGTGGCAGCGAGAAGGCACCGCTTCGCGGTATCTTCGCAAAGCTGACGACAGCCAAGACCGTAAAGTCGAGATGCCAGCGAGTGCTTCAACATACGATTATGAGGATGATTTCATGTGACCATGGAATTACCGGCATTTGGCCTCGTGGAAGAAATCGATCTAGCCTGCTCCGCACTTCTCTGCGGCGGCGTCGGCGTTTAGCTCAGAGTTCCTCGTTTGACTCAGAATGCTCTCTCCTCAGTTCTCCTTTGGCTTAGCAGTTGCTGATTGTCGCGCCTGGGAAGTAGGGCTTCTTGTACAAGCCTATTGCTGAGAATGCTCGCCTGCGGCGACGACCTGTTGTGACCCCGGGGCCGGCCGAGGGGCCGGCACGTGTGGCGCCAGCACGTTGGACGGCTGGGACCACAACTCTTCCGCAGATGAAGCTTGCGAAGAAATAATGGCGTGGGCGCCTGACGATAGTCAGTCGCAACAATGTACAGCGAATGGCCGCCCAACGGACAAGCCGGGCCCCGCAAGCGTCAACGGACGTAACGATGCGGTGAGCACGAGCATAGTGCAGAACGCTCTCACCAGAAGAGGGATACCCAATACATGGGCCGCTGCTGAGCGAAGCTCCATTGTCATCGTCACCGCCGTGGGGCTGCACAGCCAATCTCGTGCTTGCCGGGCCATCTCGGCACTCTGCAATGGAATATATAGCCTCGCTCCAGATGGAGCTAAGAAGTGCTTTAGCGCAACGACGGCTCTGGGTCAGCGTTACGATGAGCGTTGGCGTGGAATCAGTCGAGTTGGCGTGCCAGCGTCTCTCGCAGGATAGTCTGTTCTGCAGCCTCCCATATCCGTAAAGCGTGGACGGGCAAGAAATTGCTGGCCGCTAGCATATTTACAGTAAGCCCGGGTTCGGACTGCGAAGACGTTGCAAGGTGGCGTGATTGTCGCCCACGAGCGTTTAGATCGGACATGAACTCAAGCTGCAGGTTGGAATCAGATATCGCCCCGGGCGCCAGGTGCCTTCAGTGCGCTGTCGAGGCACTTAAGTAACTCTTGTCCGCCAAATGGTTTGGCGAGGAAGCCAATTGCTCCCGCGTCCAGGGCTGACGTGCGCACACGCTCGCTGGGAAAAGCGGTAATGAAAATGAAAGGTGCTTCGTAACCACGCGTCCGCATCTGTTCCAGCAGCTCCAGCCCGCTCATCGTCGACATCTGCACATCGGTAATGACACAGGATATCTCGTTCAATTGCGGCGACTGCAGGAGCGCCTCGGCCGAAGCAAATATCTGCACGAGGTAGCCACGCGATTTTAAGAGGTTCCCTGTCGCCGCACGGACTGAGGCGTCGTCGTCAACGACGGAAATCAAAGGCGTGGACAAGATGAGCCCTCCTGACGCGGGAATAGCGGCTGCCAAAGCACTAGCCACCTTCGGCCAAAGATGGGCTGGAGAGATGAAGCTGTAAAATCATACTTGCGTTTGTTCAGGACGATTTGCACGAAGCCCCAGCGTCTCGCTCATTCTGATCAGCTCGGCGAGCGACCGGGCACGCATCTTTTTCATTACGTGACCCCGGTAGATCTTGACGGTAATCTCGGCGAGCCCAAGTTCGGCGGCTACCTGCTTGTTCATCAGGCCGGCCGTGACCAGTTTCATCACCCCCTGCTCTCGCGGGCTTAAGGTCTCAAATAAAGACTGCAGGTTCGCGACGGTTCGCTGAGCTTCCCGTCTTTTGCGATCGCGTTCGGTCGCCGCAACCACAGCATCAAGCAGTTCCTGATCGCGGAAGGGCTTGCTGAGAAAATCGACCGCACCTCCCTTCATGGCCCTGACGGTCATGGGAATGTCGCCATGACCGGTGATGAAAATGATCGGGATGTGTATGTTCAACCTGGCCAGCTCGGTCTGGTATTCGAGGCCGCTCAGGCCTGGCAGCCGGACATCAAGAACTAGACAGCTTGTGACGTCCGGAATTGTGCTCTGCAGCATTTCCCGGGCCGATCCGAACGCAACGACCTCCAATCCTACCTGTTTAAAAAGGTTAGTAAGCGAGCGGCGCACGGAGATGTCATCCTCAACGACAAAGACGATCGCCTTCGTCGAGGCCTCCGCACTGCTACCCTCACCTGGCGAGTCAAATGGTCCTGTCACTGGATGGCCTCCTTATGCACGGGCAGTACAAACTGGAAGGTCGCGCCCGGTTCATCTTTCTGAAGAAACGATAGCCGCCCTCCGTGAGCTTCCACGATAGAACGGCAGATCGAAAGTCCCATTCCAAGGCCACTCGACTTGGTGGTGAAGAAGGGATCCAAGACGTGGTCAGCGTCCTTCTCAGCGATCCCGACGCCGCAATCGGCCACGGCAAGCTGCACGCGCCCCAGATCGTCCTTGGATGATTGAATCAGAAGTTCGCGCGGCCGGTCTGTAATTGCGTCCATCGCCTCGATTCCGTTCATTACCAGATTGATGATCACCTGTTGTAGCTGAATTCGATCACCGAGGATCCTAGGCAGCACGGCCGTCAACTCGGTTCGCAACGTCACCCGGTGGCTCACCAGCTCTCGTGTTACCAGCGCAATGACGTCCCTGACGACATCATTAATGTCTAGCGGCACCATCTCAATCTCGCCTTTCTTCGCGAGTGCGCGAACACTACGGATCACCTCGCTTGCCCGGATCGCGTCTTCGATGATCCATTCCACTGAAGAGCGCGCTTCGGCAAGATCAGGAGCTTCGCGAGCCATCCATCCGAGGCACGCATCGGCGTTCGTGAGAATAGCGGCGAGTGGCTGGTTTATCTCGTGGGCGATGGAGGTTGTCAGTTCTCCTAACGTCGTTACACGCGTCACATGGGCAAGCTCCGCCTGTGCCTTTCGCAGGTCTTGTTCGGCCTGATCGGCGCGAATAATGGCTGTAATGTCAGTGCTGACGCCACGGTAGCCCAGAAAATTGCCGTTTCCGTCGAAGAAAGGTTTGCCACTCGTGCGGACGTAGATCGGAGATCCCATCCTATTCACTGTGCGGTAGACGAGATCCCGAAACGGCTGATGCGCCTGCAACGTCGCCCGATGCTGCCGCCACTTTTCGGGCTCGTCTTCGACGTCGCACGCGATCTCCCAGCGAAGCAGGTCTATCAATCCTGTGGCCAAAATTCCTGCAGTGCTGGTGTGCTCGGATAAGCGAGTGACCCGATGATCTGGACCGGTCTCCCAGAGCCAGTCGGAAGCTGTCTCGGCGTAGTCGCGAAAGCGCTGTTCGCTTTCGCGCAGCGCGACAAGTGTGTTTTCCAGGCGTTCCCTAGCTGCGTGTTGATCGGTGACATCCATATGTGTTCCAATCAGCTCGCTGATCTTACCATCGCTAGCGACGACAACATGCGCAACGGAGTGTATGCGCCTTATCCCGCCATCTGGCAGAAGAACACGGAAGTCATATTCGAACCGCTCCTGCTCCTTTTCTCTCGCCTGGCGCTGCACCTCCTGTAACCGCGGCAAGTCTTCCGGATGGATGCGCGAGCGAATGGTCTCTATCGATACCGGCTCTTGTGGGTTAAAGCCAAACAGTCGATCAACTTCCGCGGAGCGATACACGAAATCTAGACCATGGACGTCCCAGGACCAGCTGCCTGTGTGGGTGAGATGCTGGGCCTCGGCCAGATAGGCCTCGCTGCGACGCAACTGCTGTTCTGCTCTCCTCGCTGCCGTAATATCGGTAGCTGCCCCGACAAACTCGATTTCACCAGAAGCGGTTCTCGTGAGTCGTGCCTTCGCATGGATGTGCTTCACAGAGCCGTCTGGTAGCAGCAATCGATACTCGTGCTCGAAATCGCTCAAATCCCGCATCGCTCCATCGATAACCTGTTTAACCGAAGCCCGATCATCTGGGTGAGTGCGATCAACGACAAGCTGCGGCGAGGGAGTCGTTTGAGGATCTAATTGGAAAATCCGAAATGTCTCCTTTGACCAGAACGCCTCGCCGGTGGTGGCGTTCCAGCTGAAGCTGCCTGTATGACTCAACTCCTGCGCTTGAGCCAAATGCGCTTCGCTCCGCTGCAGGGCAAGTTCCGTCTGCTTTCGCTCCGTGACATCTTCGCAGGCGATAAGGACAATGGGCCGGTCGTCGGCCCAAAGCATGGCCTTGGCGTTTTCACGTACCCACAATACGGAGCCGTCCTTCCTGACTTTCTGGACGTCCCACGTGCGCGATTGTCCAATATCCTCAAGGCACGCCCGAATGCATTTGTGAACGAATGCGCGATCCTCCTCAAGAAATATGCAGAGCACGGAGTGGCCGATCAGTTCTGCAGGAGCATAGCCGAGTTGGGTCGCGCCGAATGTATTGACGTTAAGGACAGTGCCGGCTTCATCGACCATGAAGTACATGGCCGGATTGTGCTCGAAGATTGCTCGCCACCGTTTTTCACGATCCTCCAAATCCGCCGCACTCCGCTGAAGCTTGACCGCAGCCACACGCGCAGCCTCTCTTTCCTGGCGGAGCTTTCCGATCAAGTACGTTCCTACGATCGAGACAATAAAGAATGCGACAACCACTGGAGGATCGCGGGGGTCATCGATTTGTAGGCTGAACGCGGGCGGCGCAAAGTAGTATGCGAGAGCAGCGATTGCCATGATGCAAAGCGCGGATGACGCGATGAAGCTGCCCATCAACGAGAATAGCAAGACTACTAACAAATAGGCGAACGCCGTCGCGGCGAAATGGGCATTAAGGTATACGCAACTCAATGTAACAGCGGCTAGCGTTATACCGCCGAAGGTCAACTGAGGGGCTGAACGTTTAAGACTGCTGATCTGGATAGACATTTTGAGACCGTCCGGCCTGTTCTCCGGCGGGAGAGCTATAGCATTCTAGGCAAAAATGGGGCAATCCTCGACGCTTGGATCGAGCGTGTCCGAGATTGATCACCTGCGGCCGAACTCAGCACGTGCGGGGAAAAAACGCATCATAAACGTACGTATAGTTGTCCTAAACTTTTCGATGAGGGGTCGCTGACCGTGCGGCAGTCGAAGCTGAAACGTCTGCTTTGCTCCCCTTGACGATGGCCTTACGGCAGTCGCTCGAGCCTGACGAGCAGAAATAAGCGGGCGAACCACTCATCTCGCCGGCACAGTCGGTCCTGCGGAGGAAAGCGCAACCGTCATGTGTTGAGACAGGAAGGCCAAGTTGCGCGAGTGCTACTTGGCGATTAGGCCATCAGCCTAGCTGCGGAGGTCGTCTCCAATTGGCTTCGGTGGGATCGAGCGCCGACATGATACCGAGCCGACGGTGCCGTGGGCGACTCGCCGCATTCAGGTGGACGGTAGCCTTGACCGGCAAAGAGGCGCCCTGAAGAAGCCCGCACTTCTTTGATCGCGTGCTTTTCAGGGGGAGCTGCCTGGCCGCGACGCGGGAGCAAGAGCTGTGCACTGGAGAGCGCACGAGAAAGTGCCGGCTTGCCTTAACTTGGCCTGGCCGATTCGAAGTACAAGAAGTGTGAATCTTGCATTCAATTCGGGTTCGGCTGGTGGCGGTTAAGATCCGGGGACCTACTTCATTGTGCTTGTAGGGTCGATAGTGGTCGAAACTGCGGGCTGGTTGAGCCGAGCCTGCAGCGTTCCGTGCTCTAGCTCGTCTTCCCACCAGGATACGAACACGGCCGCGATGCCATTGCCGATGATGTTGGTCAGGGCACGCACCTCGCTCATGAACTTGTCGATCGAAAACACGATTGCCATGCCCGGCACAAGCGCTGGGTTTACCACCGACAATGTCGCAGCGAGGGTGATGAAGCCAGCGCCGGTGACGCCGCTTGCTCCCTTCGACGTTAGCATTGCCACAAGCAAGATCGTCAGCTGCTGGTTAAAGGAGAGATCGACGCCGAGTGCCTGGGCAATGAACAATGTTGCAAGTGTCATATAGATGTTGGTGCCGTCGAGGTTGAAGGAATAGCCAGTTGGCACCACCAGTCCGACGACCGTCTTGGAGCAGCCCAGCCGCTCGAGCTTCTCCATCAATTGCGGCAGTGCGCTTTCGGAGGACGAAGTACCGAGCACGATCAGAATCTCGCCTTTGATATAGAGGAGGAACTTGAAAATTGAAAAGCCGACGAGGCGCGCGATCAGGCCGAGCACCACCACAACAAACAGCGCGGCAGTTGCGTAAAACAGCGCGATCAGGCCGATCAAATTACCGAGTGCTGCCGGCCCAAACTTGCCGACCGTGAACGCCATGGCGCCGAAGGCGCCGACCGGGGCGGCTTTCATTACAATAGCGATTACGCCGAACACTGCGTGCGCGACGTCGTCAATCATGCCGCGCAGCCGCTCCCCACGCTTTCCCAGAGCCATCAAAGAAAAGCCGAAAAGGATCGCGAACAGGAGAACCTGCAGAACATCCCCGCGAGCGAAGGCGCCGACCACGCTATCGGGAATGATGTTGAGAAAAAAGTCGACGGTCTTCGAAGCTTCCGCCTGCTTGACGTAATTGGCGACCGCCGCAGCATCCGGCTTGACCGCAAGGCCATGGCCGATTTGGACGAGATTGCCCATAACAAGGCCCAACAGCAAGGCAAAGCTGGAGACGATCTCGAAATAGAACAGCGCCTTGAGGCCGACGGATCCAACTTTCTTCGCATCCTGAATATGCGCAATACCAGATGTGACGGTGCAGAAAATAATCGGCGCGATCACCATCTTGATGAGCTTGATGAACCCGTCACCGAGAGCCTTAATCCAGTCGTTGGTGGCTAGAGATGGCCAGAGGCAGCCGACCACGGCGCCCATAAAGATCGCGATCAGCACCTGAACGTAGAGTATCTTATACCAAGCTTGCGACGCGCGTACAGGCGCCGCAGTTGCCATGGTGGTCATGACGCTTCCTTCCCGAATATACTCGAATGTGAGCCGCCGCGCTTCAGAGGCGGCAGCGTCATACGAGACTCATCATTTTAGCCGTGTCCGATTGAAGACGGTTCCGGGAGCCGGCGCGTCCTTCCAAAGGCAGGCGTGTAGTTACGTTGTCCATTCTCGTTAAGCAAGATATGCACCAGATGCCTAAACTGCGGCCGATTGATTAGTCGTGGACAAGTCGTCTGCCTGGGCGCATTGGCTGAGTCGAGCGCGGACCGCATTCGCAAGGTCGAACAAAATAATTGCAGCGTAGCGCACATTGGCGGAGTTACGTCTCGACTGGGAGCCTTAGCGTGATCGATATGCACACAGTGCTGAGATCGATGCAACAACACGTGGCATCGGTAAAATCGATAGTTTGGATTGCACGCATTTGCCGGATGGAAGCGCGGCTTGGAAAACAAGATTGTTCGTAAAAGCCATTTGTCTCCAGGCCTGTGCTGACGATCCGCATTGGCCAGGGCGGTCACGAGGCCGGCTTCGCTCGCGGCCCCTCGCGCCTTTTGCGCCGTCGCAGAAGCAGCTTACAACGAGTTCTCGGCTATCCGTTCGTGTTGCTGCCAAACGGCCGGCTTCCTGCGGTCCGCTCCACTACTGGCGCGGCGAGCCGTCGACCAACCACACAGGCATCTCTTCGGCTGACAATTTCTAACGCTTCGTTGCAGGGCCGTCTCGCTGTCTGCTCGGAAACAAAGGTGCCGGAAACCTAACAGAGTGTTAGGTCCACTCCAAAGTGACGTCGCCGTCCACGCGAATTTCTCTCGCTGAGCATAGAGCTGCCACTGTTCGCACCCGGCACAGGAATTGCTGATGACAAATGAGAAGTTGCCGCCGTCGCATGAACCGAAGCGGAGCTGCCACAGGAGTTGTCGATGAGGCTTGCGATGCCGCTCTTGCTCGCACAAACGAAGCGCGTGAATTTGGCGGCCGCCACGAGCTGCCGCGCGACCAACTGGCGATTCGCGCCACCGCGCTGCGTGAGCCGCACGTGCAGGCCATCACTGTCAGGATACGTCGGCCCGCGCTCCCTGGCGGGCTGACGCAGATGGATGTGGTTTGGGCAGAGATTTCGCAATCCCTTGCGCTCACGATTGAGCTCGCCAGCTTGACGACCGTGATCCTTCTCTTGATTGGTGTGCCCCTGGCTTGATGGCTAGCGCGCTCAAAGACCTTTGCGGGCGAGGCGGTGGCCACGTTGATCGCCCTGCCGCTGGTGCTGCCGCCAACGGCTCTCGGCTTTTGCGTCCTCGTTTTGCTCGGCCCCCACGGACCGGGTGGCGTTCTCGCCTCTTTCTGGGGGGAGCGCACGCTGGCCTTTACTTTCGCCGGAATCGTGGTCGGATCGGTCCTCTCGGCGCTGCCGTTGGTCGTGCAGCCGATCCGTAACGCCTTTGTTGCGATAGGCGATTTCCCCTTGGAGACGACCGGGCGCGTTTCGCCGTTGTATGCCTTCATCGCCATCACCGCGCCACTGGCGCGATTGGAATTTGTTAAAGCCGCCGTGGTTGGCTTTTCTCATACGATCGGCACATTCGGCGTCGTGATGATGATCGGCGGCAATATTCCTGGGCGCACCAAGGTGTTGTCGGCCTACGTCGTAGACTACGTCCAAGCGTCGCGCTGGCGTGAGGCAAGTGTGGTTGCTGGTGGTATGGTGATGTTCGCCTTTGCGACAATCTTCACTTTGGCGCTCATCGACAGACACTGTGCCAGGAGGGGCACCTAATCGTCTTAGGACTGCCGCCCGACATCCGATAATGCGGGCGGCAGTCTTGCAAACTGGGCCCATCCATCCTTCCGAGGGTACAATGAACAAGCTTGCTATCGCCACGGCAGCCGCTGGATTCGCTCTCAATTCGGTGCACTCCGCGCCTCTGCCCGAAGCGGCGGCCGATGAGGTCGGCGTTTCTCAGCAGCGCCTTGGGGGAGCGCGCATTGCGGTGCCCGTCAACTGCACCAATTCTATTCGACAATCGGGCTGACGAGTGTCGCGATTGTAGGTTAGTCTCCGTGCAGTGGTGAACCTTCATGCTGAGTTGTTCAAGTGCTCACATCTCCGCAACTGAACCATTAGCATGACAGATCCATGGCAAAGCTACTGGCAGGTGGCCAGGTTCACAATTTCGCAAATCTCAGCGGTCGCTTGATGTCTTAAGGGTTTCGCTTCGCTGGCCTGGTTCTTGCTAAACCGCCAGCAATTCGTAACGGCCACGACTACTCACTTGGAAGGTTTCATGGCTGATGCAACGGAAACGTTCTACAGCGTGATCAGACGTCAGGGTATCACGCGCCGTAGTTTCCACAAATTCTGTAGTGTGACGGCCGCGAGCTTGGGACTTGGTTCGCTCACCGCAAGCAGTATTGCCCAGGCCCTGGAAACCAAGCCGCGTGTGCCCGTCATCTGGTTGCACGGGCTCGAGTGTACCTGTTGCTCGGAAAGCTTTATCCGCTCGGGCCATCCCTTGATCAAAGACGCGCTGCTGTCGATGATTTCGCTCGACTACGACGATACGATCATGGCGGCGGCTGGACACCAGGCTGAGGCCATCCTGGAAGAAACTCGTGCCAAGTACAAAGGCAGGTATGTGCTCGCAGTCGAAGGCAATCCACCGTTGAAGGAGGGTGGCATGTTCTGCATTGACGGCGGCAAACCGTTCGTTGAAAAGCTCAGGTCGATGGCGGAAGAGGCCATGGCGGTTATCGCTTGGGGCACGTGTGCGTCCTGGGGATGCGTGCAAGCGGCCAAGCCCAATCCGACTGGCGCGGCGCCAATCGATAAGGTGCTCACCAACAAGCCCATCATCAAGGTGCCCGGGTGCCCTCCTATCGCAGAGATCATGAGTGGTCTCGTGACTTTCATCATCACATTCGGAAAGCTTCCGGAGCTCGATCGCCAAGGACGTCCGAGTATGTTTTATTCCGAGCGCATTCACGACAAGTGCTATCGGCGTTCCCATTTCGACGCTGGCCAATTCGTCGAAGCGTGGGACGATACGTACGCCCGCAAGGGCTATTGCCTGTACAAGATGGGCTGCAAGGGGCCAACCACCTACAATGCCTGTTCGGCCGTTCGGTGGAACGGCGGCGTTTCATTTCCCATTCAATCCGGCCACGGCTGCCTCGGCTGTTCCGAGGACGGCTTCTGGGACAAAGGGTCATTTTACGACCGACTTACAACCATCAAGCAGTTCGGCATTGAGGAGAACGCCGACAAGATCGGCATGGCCGCTGCCGGCGTGGTCGGGCTAACCGTCGCTGCCCATGCGGCGGTCACCGCCGTGAATCGGTGGACTCACAACCCGGATCGCGCGGCCGATAAAGGCAAACCGAGTTGAGGAGACACGACGGTGGCCGTCCAGACGCCGAATGGGTTCAGTCTCGATCCTTCCGGCAGGCGAATCGTCATCGATCCGCTGACGCGGATCGAAGGCCACCTGCGCGTCGAAGCCAATCTCGATTCCGACAATGTAATCCGCAATGCGGTCTCAAGCGGGACGATGTGGCGTGGCATCGAAGTCATCCTGCGCGGGCGCGATCCGCGCGACGCCTGGGCGTTCACCGAGCGGATCTGCGGGGTCTGCACCGGCACCCATGCGCTCGCCTCCGTGCGCGCGGTTGAAAATGCACTAGGAATTACGATTCCGGAGAATGCCAATTCGATCCGTAACATCATGCAGTTGTGCTTGCTCGTGCATGATCACCTCGTACATTTCTATCACTTGCATGCGTTGGATTGGGTCGACGTGGTTTCCGCGCTCAACGCCGATCCCAAGTCGACCTCCGCACTGGCGCAGTCTATCTCGCCCTGGCCGCTGTCATCCCCCGGCTATTTCAGAGATTTTCAGATCCGGCTCAACAAATTCTTCGGGTCAGGGCAACTCGGTCCGTTCAAGAATGGCTATTGGGGGCATCCAGCCTACAAGCTACCACCGGAAGCAAACCTGATGGCGGTAGCTCATTATATGGAAGCGCTCGACTTCCAGAAGGAGATCGTCAAGATCCAAGCTATCTATGGTGGCAAGAACCCGCATCCGAACTGGCTGGTCGGCGGCGTACCCTGCGCGATCAACATCGACGGAATCGGTGCGGTGGGCGCGATCAATATGGAACGACTGAATATCGTGTCCTCGATCGTCGCCCGCTCGATCGAGTTTGTCGAGCAGGTCTATCTACCCGACATTGCTGCAATCTGCTCGTTCTATAAGGACTGGCTCCACGGCGGTGGTCTTTCGAGCAAAAGCGTGATGTCCTATGGCGACATCCCCGAAAACGCCAATGACTGTTCTGCGAAAAGTCTCAAGCTGCCGCGCGGGGTCATTCTTAATGGCAATCTCAAGGAGATACTGCCGATCGACCATGGCGATCCCGAGCAGATCCAGGAATTCGTCGCGCATTCATGGTATAAATACCCCAGCGATTGCGGTGGGCTGCATCCCTGGGACGGCATCACCGAGCCGAGCTTTGAACTTGGGCCAGAATTCAAGGGCAGCAAGACAGATATCAAGGAACTCGACGAAGGCAGCAAGTATTCCTGGATCAAAGCGCCGCGCTGGCGCGGCCACGCCGTCGAGGTCGGGCCGTTGGCGCGATACATCATTGGTTATGCACAAGGCAAAGCCGAGTTCAAGGATCCCGCCGAGAGACTGCTCAAGGGGCTCAATCTCCCTCTGACTGCGCTGTTCTCGACGCTTGGCCGTACAGCGGCGCGGGCGCTCGAATGCCAGTGGGCGGCGCATCAGATGCGTTATTTTCAGGATAAGCTCGTAGTCCAGCTCAGGGCAGGCAATACGGCAACTGCCGACGTTAGCAGGTGGGACCCGGAAAGCTGGCGTAAGGAGGCCAAGGGTTACGGGTTCACTGAGGCGCCTCGCGGTGCACTCGGCCACTGGATCAAGATCAAGGACGCTAAGATCGACAATTATCAATGTGTCGTTCCGACGACGTGGAACGGATCTCCTCGGGATTCCAAAGGCAATATTGGCGCTTTTGAAGCTTCGCTGATCGGTACCCCGATGGCCGATCCGCAGCGACCCCTGGAGATCTTGCGCACCATCCATTCCTTTGACCCGTGCTTGGCTTGCTCGACCCACGTGATGAGTCCTGAGGGCCAAGAAATGGCTTCAGTCAAAGTGCGTTAGGTCCATGCTGAATAGGGCTCGGAAGCTCCTCGCCGCCGACGATGCTGCACCGACTGATCGTAGCATTGGCGGTGGCGTCGCCTACGTTTATGCGCCGGTGCGACTGTGGCATTGGGCTAACGCGGCGGCCATTCTGGTACTAAGTTTAACCGGCTACCTTATTGGGACCGGCACACCAGCGATGAAGGGAGAGGCAAGCGGCAATTTCCTGTTCGGCTATATCCGCTTTGCCCATTTCTCGGCGGGATATGTGGCCAGCGTTGGCTTTCTTCTGCGCATCTACTGGGCCTTGATGGGAAATGCGCATGCCGTCCAGATCTTTTGCGTGCCGCTCTGGCGCGGGTGCTTCTGGCGGGAGGTGTATCAGGAGATACTCTGGTATGCGTTCCTTACAGGGGATCCTGACAGGCGCCCCGGGCACGATCGCCTTGCTCAGCTCGCAATGTTCTTCATGTTTACACAGACGATCACGTTCATGGTCGTCACTGGGTTTGCACTTTATGGGCAAGGTGCCGGTACTGACAGCTGGCAGTACAAGGTGTTCGGCTGGGTGTTTTCAATCTGGCCGAACAGTCAGGACGTCCACACCTTGCATCATCTCGGCCTGTGGGTCATCGTGATGTTCGCGCTGGTCCACATCTACGCGGTGATCCGGGAATACATCATATCGCGGCGCAGCTTCTTTTCCAAAAGATCGGCTGAGCGCGGGTTTGGCGATTGACCGGGAAGCGAATGCTCAACCCGAAAGACAAAAAACGGATCCTCGTGCTCGGCATCGGCAATATCCTGTGGGCCGATGAGGGCTTCGGCGTGCGAGTGGTCGAAGAGTTTCATAGCCGCTACGCCGTCGATAATAATGTCACCGTCCTCGATGGCGGTACCCAGGGACTCTACCTCGTCAGTTTTCTTGAACAGGCCGATTGCCTGGTCGTGTTCGATGCCATCGACTATGGATTGCCGCCCGGGCAGTTGGAGCTGGTACGAGATGGCGAAGTGCCAAAGTTTACTGGTGCCAAGAAAGTGAGCCTGCATCAGACCGGTTTTCAGGAGGTCTTGAGCGCGGCCGATTTTCTTGGCCGCCGCCCGCGAGAGCTCGCTCTCATCGGCTGTCAGCCATTGGACCTGGAGACTTGGGGCGGTCCTCTGACCGCGCCGGTGCGCTTTCAGATTGCGCCTGCGATTGAACTGGCTTGTAAGCTCCTAGCGCAGTGGGGCTCGCCGGCAAAACCGCGGGGAGCGCCGCTGCCTGCATCAGAACGGCTGTTGGCGAACAGCATCGACGATGCGAATTATGAGATGAGGGCGCAGCCCGTCTAGCGGCCTGCGACTGACAATGTGCCTTGGCCTGCCAATGACGATTGCCGAGACCGACGGTATCACGGCGCTGTGCGAGTATGGCAATGAACAGCGGCGCGTCTCGGTCATGCTGCTCGCCGATGTACCGGTCGGCGCCAAGGTGCTCGTTCATATCGACAGCGCGGTGCGGGTTTTGGACGACAATGAAGCAAGACTGATCTCGGAAGCACTTGTCGGGCTTGAGGCCAGCCTCAACGGCCAGGACATCGATCGATTCTTTGCGGACTTGATCGGTCACGAGCCACAATTGCCGGAGCACTTACGCTAGCCCTTCCGCTCGCTTGCGCCGACTGAAGGGATCTCACAGTTCGAATTCCAATCGCACGTAACGTTTGCCTGGAAAATATCAGGCGCTTCGCCGTTGGTCCGAGTGCGAGGCGCGGCCAGAGCATGATTGGCATGCGCCTTGCTAACCGCCTGCTAGCAGAAACGAACAACATGAGAAAGGCGTCTGATGAAATTGCAGCCGGCGCAGCATGGTTCGGCGCGACCCCCTCCGTCCGACGTGGAGGGCGTCAGCGTCGATGCGCGCCTAGCCGCGCACGCTCAAGTGGGGGTGACTGTGATGCCGCTGTCGGCGGCCGAGCTCCGGATCATCCAGCTCGCATTCTTCCTTCTTGAAGTTGTCAAGAGGTTTCGGCAAGGCACGCAAGGCGCAGTGGTTTTCCGCATCGTTAATGGCACACGAGTCGGCAGGCTCGGTCGACGTAGACCGTCGACGCCGAACCCATGCTCTAGGCACGATGAACTCTGCCTGATCGGCAAGAGATCGGGCCGTTTGCTTGCGATCAACCGCATCTCCGTACCGATCATTAGGGCACACGCCGCCAGCACTTGCGTCGGCAAGTGCATTGCCCCTCGATGCGGACAACGGAACCTCGTATCATGAAACCAGCGATCTCCGTTGTATCCGGCGGCGCCGACCGGGCCACGAGCGACCTTGCCACTGGCTCTGCAAGTCTCGATGTATTCCATACCGGCCCCATGAGTGCGCTCGCCGGCGGCGCCTGGCGCGATGCGGACGAGCGTGGAAGTAACTATCCGAACGCCACCTTGCTGTTAGCAAACGCCGCTGCTGCCGTTCGCGGTCAGAGAAGCGGTGCTCGGACACAACTGTACGGACTCGCAAATCTTAGCGATGGCGAACGCAAGTTGATCGACGAATTGCTCGGAGAAGGTGAGGTGGCCGGCGTCGTTGCGCTGCCAGATGGCTCTTTGGCGCAAATCCGGGAGTCTGTGCTTGCGGGAATCTGGCGCTTGCGCATCGGCACCGAGCCCGCGCATGAATATGTTGAGGTCGGGTCGATTCCGCAGATTGTTCGGCGTGCCGCAACTGACCTGACGTCCGCCGATCTTGTGATCGGCATGCCGCCGAATGGCGCGATGAACGTTCAACCGGTGCTGGCCGAAATACGCGAGCGGGCGAGGGTCTGGCGATTAGGCATGCACGCCCATGTCATCAATCTGACGTCACTGCCAATGAGCATTATGGATTTGGCATTCCTACAGCAAAGCTTGGGCAATGGACCGGTCCAACTCATGTTGCACGGCTACGGCACCTGCCGAGTGCAGGCGACCGGGACCAGGAATGTCTGGTCCGTGCAGTTCTTCAATTCTACGGACGACATCATCCTTGATACGCTGGAGATCGGCGGCGTGCCGATTGTTGCGTTGGCTGCCGATGAGGATTTCCAGGACTCAGCCGAGCGCATGCAGGAAATTATCGAGGCGTACTTCACATGAAGACGTCGGGCATTCGGCATCGGGTGGGATCCCGCAGACGGCGCATGCGCATGGACTATAGCTTGCGCGGGATGATGGCGGAGTGTTGCGCATGAGCCTTGTTGCCCGCAACAAAATCGATGTCCACATATTGCTAGCTGCCGACGTAGTCGCCTCGGTCGAGATCCTGCCGCGAGTCCGGCCACCGCTGGCGCGGGTGTTCGCCGGAAAGGAGCCCTCGACAGTGCTGACCGTGCTGCCGCGGCTTTTCGCGTTGTGTGTCGCTGCGCAGAAAACTGCATTATTGTCCGCCCTCGAGACGGCGCGCGACGAAGTGATCACCCGCGCAACAAGGCAGCAGCGGATTGCACTTATCGTTACTGAGCGCATCGCGGATTTGGCACGGAGCCTTTTTGTCGGACATCTTACGTTAGATGTCGCCAGTGCGGCAGCAATCCGCTCCCTGATGTCGGAACTGTCAGCGTTTGTCCGCTCCGCACAGCCAGCCTGGAGCTCCGCTCAACGCGAAGCAACCGCGCGGATTGTCGCTGCGCTGGCCGCGCTCGGTCTACATGAGGGGGAGGCGCTGAGGTCTGGTAGCCCGCTGGCGCTTCGCGTTGCGGCGCTTAATGACGTCGACGTGAAGTCAATCCCGGCGGGGCACCCATTCCTGTCTGTTGCTGACGACCTCAACATCACGAAACGGTTGCTCGGGGATGACTCGACGTTCTGCTATTGTCCCGATGTTGACGGACATGTGCCCGAGACGGGTCCATGGGCGCGCCAGGTCAGCCGGGATCGGCTCCCGCTGGGACCCTTCGGTGCGGCCGAGCGGCTGATGGCCAGAATTAATGAAATCCTCCGGCTATGTGCCTGGCTCAAGGCCGGCGCTCAGATTGGTGCCGCGGAGCATGGGATCATCGAAAGATATAAGCTAGGGCCGCGCCGTGCAGCGGCCGCGGTCGAATGCGCTAGGGGCCGTCTCTACCACGCGGTTGAACTCGATGCTCAGGGCCGAATATCCCGCTTCGAATTCCTTGCGCCGACGGAGTGGAATTTCCACCGGCGCGGACCGCTTGTACGGAACCTGCAAGGCGCGGTGCTGACGGCTCGAAGACGCGAAGATGCAGTTCATGCGGTGATTGCATCGCTCGATCCGTGCGTCGCGTTCACCCTCAACCTTAGCGAAGTTCGCGATGCATGAAATGGCGATTTGTCTTGGCATCATTCAGATCGTCGAGGAGAAGGTACACGAGCGATCCTCTTCGCGGGTGCGGAGCATCTGTCTGGAGATGGGAGCGCTGAGTCATGCGGCGCCTGAAGCGATCAGGTTCTGCTTTGCTGCCGCTGCAAGGCGGACCATTGCCGAGGGCGCGGCTCTTAACATCGTCGAACTGCCAGGCGTTGCCTGGTGCATGAGCTGTTCGAAGAGCGTCGAAATTACTCGGCGCGGTGAGTGCTGCCCTTGCTGCGGCAGCTATCACCTGCAGGTGACCGCGGGCGAACAGATGCGCGTGAAAGAGCTGGAGATCGATTGATGTGTACTCTTTGCGGCTGCCACCAAGGGACGCCGTCCACAAAACGCGCCGAGCCGAATGATGCGGAGATGCATGAGCGATCCCTTCAGGACGATCGAGATTGCCATTCTACCCTTCCACCGGGCGAGCGACGGCCGCCGCCGTCAAACCACCCTGGTGATAGCTATAATCGCTCTCCTCGCTCAGCCAATCACCAGCCGCATAACGCGCAGGCGCGTCCGAGCGGCGTCGATCCGCCTGATTTGAGGGGCTGTGGCAAGAGCACAAAGCGGCTCGTTGAGATTGAGCGCGATATTCTGGACAAGAATAATGGAATTGCGGCGAACAATCGCGCGCTCTTCGTAGCCGATGACCTGCTTGTATTTAATCTATTGTCCAGCCCCGGTGCTGGCAAAACGACACTGCTCGTCCGCGCGGTGTCCGAGCTCAAGCGCAGCCGGTGGGTCGGGGTCATCGAAGGGGACCAGCAGACCTCGAACGATGCCAAACGTATTCAGGCCGCCGGCGTCCCAGCCGTTCAAATCAATACCGGCAAGAATTGTCATCTCGACGCTGCAATGATCGGCGAGGCTTATCGCTGCCTGCCGCTGCTCTCGGGCGGTATTCTCTTCATCGAGAACGTGGGTAATCTGATCTGTCCCGCTGCCTTCGATCTTGGCGAAACCTGCAAAATCGTAGTGTTCTCGATTACTGAAGGTGAAGACAAGCCGCTCAAATATCCTGATGTGTTTGCCGCTTCGTCGCTCATGGTGATTAACAAGATTGATCTAGCGTCGCTGCTCGAATTCGATGTGGACAAGGCCATCGAATACGCCAGACGGGTCAACCCAAAGATCGACGTGATTGTAGTTTCGGCTCGGACTGGCGAAGGCTTTGCCGCGCTCTACGCCTGGATCGATAGACAGGCGGGCCGTCAGAGGCACGCGTTCGAGGACAAAGGGCAATGAGCGCCGCAGCCACCTGCGACGGAACACGGCTGCGCGTGGTCGTGAGTGGGGCAGTGCAGGGGGTCGGCTTTCGTCCTTACGTCTATGGACTTGCCGTTCGGTACGGATTGGCGGGGTTTGTCATCAATGGCCCTGAGGGGGTTATCATCGAGGTTGAGGGCCACCGCGCCTCGGAGTTTGTCGCCACGTTGCCGCTCGAGGCGCCTCCATTGGCACGCATAGTCGACATCTGCGTTCGCGAGACTACGGCGCTCGCAGCGAAGGGCTTTTCGATCGGTACGAGCGAAGCCGGCAAATTGTCAACGCAGATCGTCGCTGACGCCGCGGTCTGCCAGCAATGCCTCAAAGAGCTATTCGATCCAGAAAATCGGCATTACCTCTACCCCTTCATCAGTTGCTGCCATTGCGGCCCACGCTACACCATCGCCGAACGGCTTCCGTACGATCGCCGCAACACTGTGATGAGGGCTTTTAGTTTGTGCGCCGCGTGCGCGGCTGACTATGCCGATCCGGCAAGCCGCAGGTTTCACGCGGAGGCGATCGCGTGCCCAGCATGCGGTCCTCGGCTCAGCCATGGGATCAGCGATATTGTCGCGGCAATCGCGCGGGGGCAGATCGTGGCGATAAAGGGGCTGGGCGGATACCAGCTTCTTTGCGATGCGCGTAATCAGGATGCCGTGCAGCGTTTGCGCAGGAGAAAGCACCGCCTTCAGAAGCCGTTCGCGGTTTTGGTCGACTCCGTCGAGCGCGTCAGCGAGATCGCGGAGGCGAACGCGCCCGAGCTAGCGCTGCTAAAATCCGTAGCACGTCCCATCGTCCTCCTGCCATCGCGCAACAATCTGGCGCCCGCCATAGCACCTGGTTTATCGCGAGTTGGTATCATGCTGCCCGTAGTGCCGCTGCATCACCTCATCTTCCATGCGCTTCGCTCGCCAGGTGCACGTGCGGGGTCTAGCCCGGTCATGGTGGCCACCAGTGCCAATCTTTGCGGCGAACCGCTCCTGATTGACAACGCGCAGGCGCTGCGGCGGCTCAAGGGAATCGCCGATCTTGTCGTGACCCATGATCGCGATATCTTGACGCGTGCTGATGATTCCGTGGTTTCGGTGGTGGCTGGCCGGCCGCAATTCGTTCGTCGTGCCCGTGGCTATGTTCCCGAGCCGATCCGGCTTGCGAGATCCGTCCCGCCCGTGCTCGCCGTCGGCGGCGAACTGAAATCGACCGTCACCATCACCCGGGACAACCAAGCGTTCGTCTCTCAGCATATTGGCGATCTAAATTCGGCCGAAGGCATCCGTGCGTTCGAGAAGACGATCCGACACCTCACATCGAGCCTTGACGTGGAACCTGTCGCTTTCGCCCATGATCTGCATCCCCATATGGCTTCTACCCGCTTTGCGCAAGCAAATGCTCGCGCGCTGATCGCGGTCCAGCATCACCACGCACACGCTGCCGCAGTGATCGCCGAGCATGGGCATGTGGGACCAGCGCTTGCCCTGGTGCTCGATGGCCATGGCTTCGGCTCCGACGGCGGTAACTGGGGTGGCGAACTATTGTTGTGCGAAGGGACGTGGTCCCGTCGCATCGGGCACTTAGCGCCTCTGCAGATGCCTGGTGGAGATCGTGCAGCCCGCGAGCCGTGGCGTATGGCGAGCTCAGTCTTACACGGGCTCGGCAGGGGCAACGAAATCGGGCAGCGTTTTGCGGCACAACGGCAAGCCGCGTATGTGTCGGACTTGCTCGATCAGCCGGGCGGGATCACCACGACCAGTGCGGGACGGTTGTTCGACGCGGCAGCGGCGCTGCTCGGGATTGGGCATTTGCAGAGCTATGAGGGCGAAGCAGCGATGAAGCTCGAAGCGCTGGTGCGGCGGGCAGCGATTCTCGAAGCCGGCTGGACGATCGATGGCGGCGTGCTGTCGCTTCATCCGCTATTTTCGCGGTTGATTGCTGATGACATTGACGCCGCAGGCGGAGCCGGGCTGTTTCATGGCACTTTCGTCGCCGCCTGCGTCGACTGGGTCACGTGCGCCGCGCGGACAACCGGCGTCAACACCGTCGTTCTGAGCGGGGGCTGCTTCCTGAACGCGGTGCTCGCGGACGAGATCCCGCGCGGTTGCAGCGCTGCCGGTCTTACACCGTTGGTGCCGCGGCGGCTGCCGCCCAGTGATGGCGGTTTGAGCCTTGGCCAAGCCTGGATTGCCGCTCTACAGATTGCTCAACAGTCGTCCGCCGGGAGAGGATCTGCCTGACATGTGTCTTTCGGTTCCGGCGAGGATCGCGAAAATTCTACCCAACGACGTGGCTCTCGTGTCGATCGACGGCATCAGCCTGGAGATATCGATTGCCCTCGTCGACGAGCTCGATGTCGGCGATTACGTCCTCGTCCATGTCGGCTACGCGCTCGCCAAGATCGATCCGACAGAAGCCAAACGCACGCTGGAGCTCCTGCAGGAGCTAGGCAGCGCCGCGCAGGAACGCCGGTCATGAAATATTCTGATGAATTTCGCGACAGGATCATCGCGCAGGGACTTGCGCGTGCGATTGACGCTGAGGTGAGTTCGCAAAGAGCCTATCGGTTCATGGAATTTTGCGGCGGACACACTCATGCGATCTCCCGCTATGGCCTCGAGGATCTGCTGCCCGCGAACGTCCGGATGATCCACGGGCCCGGTTGTCCCGTCTGCGTTCTGCCCGCAAGCCGAATCGACATGGCGATCCGGCTCGTCGACCGACCAGAGGTCACTCTCTGCGTCTACGGCGACTTGATGCGCGCGCCCGGGTCGCAAGGACAGTCCCTGTTGCGAGCCAAAGCGCTGGGCGCTGACATTCGGATGGTTTACTCGACGCTCGACGCTATCCGGCTCGCCGAACAGATGCCGGGCCGCGAGGTGGTCTTCTTTGCCATCGGATTTGAGACCACGACACCCCCAACGGCGAACATGATCCGGATTGCCGAGAGCAAGCGGATGGAGGGCCTGAGCGTGTTCTGCAATCACGTGCTTACACCCTCTGCGATGCACAGCATTCTCGAGAACCCGAAGATCCGCAACACCGGTGGCGTCCCAATTGACGGCTTCATCGGGCCTGCACATGTCAGCACCATTATCGGTACGCAGCCTTACGAGCCGCTGGCAGAACAGTTCGAGAAGCCGATCGTGGTTGCGGGATTTGAGCCCCTCGACGTGCTGCAAGCTATATTGATGCTGGTGCGGCAAGTGAATCAACACCGCTATGAGGTAGAAAACCAATACAGCCGTGCAGTGACACGCGAAGGCAATCGGCGCGCCAAGGGCGAGGTGTCGCAGGTATTCGAACTGCGTGATCAGTTTGAATGGCGGGGGCTTGGACTCGTACCCAACAGCGGACTGAAGCTGAAGCGGTCTTATGCAAAATTCGACGCCGAGACACGTTTTGCGACCCGCGACATGCCTGTCGCAGACAATCCGGCGTGCGAGTGCTGTGCGATCCTGCGTGGCGCCAAACGGCCGGTCGATTGCAAGTTGTTTGGAAACATCTGCACGCCGGAAACGCCGATAGGAGCCTGCATGGTGTCATCAGAAGGGGCTTGTGCGGCGTATTGGACCTATGGCCGAGTTCGCGATGAACAGGTGAGGCAGAGGTCATGAGCGTGAAATCCTATCCACGCAAGCTCGACGTAAAGAACGGGCGCGTTGAACTTTCCCACGGATCCGGGGGCCGTGCCATGGCACAGCTGATCTCCGACCTTTTTCACCAAGCCTTCGGTAATGAATGGCTCGCCCGCTGCAATGATCAGTCGGCGTTTGACGTTTCGGCAGGCAGGATGGTGATGACGACCGACGGCTATGTGGTTTCACCACTGTTCTTTCCCGGCGGCAATATCGGGTCATTGGCTGTGCACGGCACGATTAATGATGTCGCGATGTCTGGTGCGCGTCCCCTCTATCTGTCAGCCAGCTTTATCATCGAGGAGGGTTTCCGGTTTTCGGATCTGAAGACGATCGCGGATTCGATGGGCGCGGCAGCACGCGGGGCCGGCGTTTACATCATTGCCGGGGACACCAAGGTCGTCGAGCGCGGCAAGGCAGACGGTCTGTTCATCTCTGTGGCCGGGATCGGGCTTGTGGCCGATGGGCTGGATCTGTCCGCCGACAAGGTAAGGGTCGGGGATCGTGTGCTGGTGTCCGGAAGCCTCGGCGACCATGGGGTGGCGATCATGTCAAAACGTCAGAACGTCGCTTTTCAAACCGAAATCGTCTCGGACTCAGCAGCGTTGCATCATCTCGTAGCGGTCATGATTGCCGCCGGCGGTGGCGGCATCCGGGTGATGCGCGACCCCACGCGCGGCGGGCTCGCTGCGACTCTCAACGAGATTGCGCATCAATCCGACCTCGGGTTCCATTTGCAGGAATCAACCATTCCGGTGAAGCCTGCGGTTGCGGCTGCCTGCGAACTTCTTGGACTAGAGCCGATCCATGTCGCCAACGAGGGCAAGCTCGTTGCGATCGTCGCGCCTGATGCGGCCGATGCCGTACTTGCTGCCATGAAGGCGCACCCGCTCGGGTCCGATGCAGCTGATATTGGCGAGGCGGTGGCTGACGATCACAAATTTGTGCAGATAACCACCTGTTTCGGCGGCCGACGCCTCGTCGACTGGCTGTGGGGCGAACAATTGCCTAGGATCTGTTGAACAGGGTGCGCACTCTGCGGCTGACGGCGTTTCAGAAACGTCCACTGATACAGCTCCTTCACGCCTTCGACGTCCACGACCTCGGCGGTGGCCCGCAAGACGTGGCAGCGAAGGTGCTCGCCTCCGACCACGCCCACCGTCCTTCGGTCGAGTGGAAGGACTCGCATGCCCGTCGCAAGGCTAACCGGCTCATTCATGATTCCACCGCCCTGGTCGAGCGCGGTTATCTGAAACTTCTACGCGGCGTGTGAACGGCCCCAATCCCCAAAGCCATCGTCCCGGTAAATTAACCCGCGCCCGCTGGTAGCGACTGGCTTCCCATGGTTGCGACCCTGTTCCTCGAGAAGGCGCTCGATCGGCGCAACGCTGATCGTGCACGGCCGCAACTCGCACGAGCAGCAACCGAATCCGCCTAACTGCCGCCGACTCCCATACAGCCAGCCTCAGCAGCGGAAGAGGCCGACCGGAAGGTCGTCGCCCACAGAACGAGCGTAACTCTCGAGAGCGAGCCTGTGGCTGCCAACTGGCTGCCACAGGGATGAACCACGACTTCACGGGAGGTCCGGCGAGAAGTTCGCAAGTTGGATTCAGGCTACAGCTCTTCTAGTATTGCCGTATACAGTAGTCTCGAACTGAAGATAGCTTCCGACCGAAGGTTGGGTCGGCAAAGGGCAAGATCTGTGTTGCCCGGTAGCCGCCAATCCCATTTCAGCGGTCGATCCAATAGCAAAGGTTGGCGCGACCGGCCTAGGTGAGCGCACCAGCGAGGCGCCCCGTAACGGCATCCTGCTCATTGACCATAAACGTGAGAGCCCAACCCTTCGGCATTCCCGGGAAGAACTCGGCATAATTCGACAGATTTGGGATGACGCTTGGCAGGCCTTGATCTTCATGCTGGCAGGCAAGCCGTTTCTGGCCGCCATCTCGACTGTCTCCTTCTTGAGGACGCGCCGCACGAGCCCTGTCCGTCGTTCAACCACATACGGATGAACTTGGCACAATCCAGGGCCGTCTGCGTGTGTCAATCGGCAAAGGATGTCTATGATCGGTGATTTTCCATATCGCAGCGGCTTTGAGGACTGTTCAGGCTAGGGTGGTGGGTTTACCTAAGGCTGCGTGGCAGGCGACTTTCAGGGAGGGGGAACGTCGACGTTGAGGCAGGCTCTGCTGTTTGACCCCAAAGGAGATCCGATCCGGCAAGACCACAAAGTCTTGTCAACGACTGGGACGAGATCCGCGACTGGTCGAACCAGGTCTATATGCCACACCGCGTATCCCCCACGGGCAAGCTGGCCCGCCCCGGATTCCACTATGCACTCGGCGCAGATCGGGCGGATTACTGTCACCCGCTTTACCTACGGCATTCCCGTCAATATCAAGGAGTCGCAGGACGCGGGCCATGCGGTTGTCCTGACAACGATCGGTGACAACGCAACGCACTTCGTCGATGCGACCCGAGCTGAGGCAATCGCCATCGGCGAGAGCTCCGCCGTCGATTGCAGCCGAACAGACTACAATGTCGACTTCGATCCTGATCATCTCCAGCTCAATCTGACCATCCCGCACAGCGTGCTCGAGCGGGTTTGTCGCGACTGGTTCGGCTTCGTGCCGGACAATGTGCTCTGCCAATACAAGACCCGGATCGGAGGCAACAATTCGAGCTGGTTGGCTTTGATGGAATACATCGTGCGCTGCATCACCGATGCGCCCAGCTGTCTTTGCACGTGACCGCGTCGGGCGACACCTCGAGCAGACGATCTGTATCCACTTGTTGAACGAATGGGCCAGCCGCGCCGATCTGGACCGAGAGAACCCCCGCAAGCGGCTTGCCCCTCGCGCGGTCAGGCTTGCTGAACAATATATGGCCATCATGCGCCGAGTGCATTTCTTCGGGAGTAGCGACATGCAAGGCGTCAGGCGCGATCTGTGCGGTTCGGCTCCGGGACAGAGCGTGTCGAGTGTGGCCTATGCCTGGGCTACATAAACCTAGGCGAGTTCGCGCGCGCTTACCGCGCACGATTTGGCGAGCGACCACCGGAAACGCTCTGGCGCCGTTGACTCCCCAGACCATCGTCGGCTCCGCACCCGCTTGCTGTTTGAGTTTAGCGCCACGTCTCGGCGTTTGCTGGGCCACGGACAGCGGGTCGGCTGGCTCAGCCCGGCAAATTGCGCCGCCTGCCCAATTATGATGATGCATCGATCCCGGGCGCTCCCGAACTTGAGGCCAGATCACGTCGAAGAACGCGAGGAAGAACTAGGATCTGTACCTAATTAGCGAACCCTGATTGGTTCGCACCGAGTTGATTCGGCGCAGTGGACTTCGATGCGCAAAGGGCTGTTCTGGCTCAACGACAAGCAGTGGCCTCAGATAAAGCCGCATCTGCCCACGAACCAGCCTGGCCCGGCGCGCGATGACGATTGACGCATCATCAGCGGCATCATTCACATGCTTCAGTGCGGCGCACGCTGGCGCGATTGCCCGCCAGACTATGTTCCGTACACGACGATCTGCAATCGTTTTAATCGCTGGGCCAAGCGCGGACATTGGCAGGCGATCTTTAAAGCACTCGTCCGCTGCGGCAACAGCGCCCTTCCGTATCCGGGCGGGGCTTCGTTCATTTCGTTTGATCCTTGTGAGGCTGGCGTGACGTTTTGCGGAATAGCCGCGGCATGAGGTCTTCGATCCTGCTATGGGGATGCCGTTCAAGTACTTTGAAGGTCTGCTGCGAGATAGACAGTAGCTTTCTGCGTCCGAAAGCCGATATGAGAAGTAGGAGAGTATATCTTTGGAGGAAGGCGCGGAGCTCGCGCCGGGACTGCCGTTTTTGAGACGATACCGACAAAGTTGGTGGGATTGTCGTGCTTGAAACCAAGTTCAGGTGCTTCTCGGCCTCGGGCGGCTGGAGATTCCATCTGCTTTGATTGGCCTGCCTCTTGCAAAGTTCAGGCAAGTCGCAGACGCGATCTCTCATGTGACTCTTTGAGACCAAATCCAGCGCTTCGTAGCTTCCGTCCAGTTCGCAAGAGCTTGGCCGGCCGACCCAGTCCAGGACATGCCCCTAAATAAGTCGCTCCTCCTCGCGCATCACTCTCCATGACATGTTATCCTCGGCGTTTCCCCATACCTTAGTGGCCAGCGTGTCGGCAGGTGATCCTTTTCTTTGGCTTGAGAGGAGGAAGGCGCCGCGCGCATTGAGGTGGGCTCGCAAAGAGACCCGTAAGACACTAGTGACCCTACAATCGGATTGGCGCTATAGGCGCTTCCACCAGGGCGCGCTCACCATCAGGAAGGGCCGAGACGACATCCCGAAGGTTTCCTTGGGATGGCGCGGCCTAGACAATTTCACCCGAGACGAGAAGCACGTGCGCGGCATCTGGCGTCGTACCACGCTTGATAGCTATCGCACCAAAGAGCCGCAATGGGAAACTATTTTGGACGTGGACGCGTTAGCTGCGAAGGAGAAGAAGAATTGGGTTTTTAACGGAGACACCAGATGCCTACAGCCGGAAGAGCGGCTGTGCTTGGTCAAACTTTTCGATGGCGGAAGGGAAGCTGCATTTGTACGCGAGTTTGACCAAGATATGAAGGCCTTCGTCAAAACCGGCTTCAATCTCCCTGAGGGAAAGCAGGATGTCGACTGGGTAGACCGCGACACTATTCTGGTTGCGCGAGATTGGGGCAAAGGGACCATGACACGTGCCGGTCATCCCTTCGTCTTGAAGGAGGTCAAGCGCTCTCAGCCGCTCGCGCAAGCACGCGAGGTCTTTCGCGGCGAACGGACCGATTATAGGGTTGAGCCATTCGTGCTGCGAGACAATGAGGGCGCGGTCCATGCGACCGGCGCCATACGAGTCACGAGCCGCGATGAGCGGGAGTATATACTCCTGGGACCCAAGGGACCAATCAAGCTCCGTCTGCCCAAGCGCGCGGAGATCGGCGGCATCACCGGTGGCCGCCTGCTCATTAAACTTGATAAAGGCCTTGATGAAGATTGGGCGCCGTTCGGTGGCGCCGGCTTCAGGGGCGGCTCGATGATCTCGTATGATTTGGCGGAATGGAAGCGGGATCCGCTGCATGCCAGGCCCTCGCTTGTCTTTCAGCCCGGGCCTCGACAGGAACTCAGCGGCTTCCTCATCAGCAAGAGCTTGTTGATACTCACAGTCCTTGACAATCTTCAGGGCAAGGCATTCACCTACAGGTACGACCGCGGCACTTGGCGGGTCACGTCCATTCCACTTCCAGAAAATGCGAATGTCAGCCTGTTAACCGCTTCCGATGCTTCCGATCGAGTAGTGTTCACCGTCTCCAACTACCTCAAGCCGACGTCACTCTGGTACTTTGACGCCGAGACCGAACACCTTGAGTCCTTGAAGGTCGCGCGTGAAAGCTTCAACGCGTCTCAACATGTCGTTCAGCAACTCGAGGCGACCTCGCGCGACGGAACGCGTATTCCTTACTTTTTGGTGCGGCCCCGTAACGCCCGTCTCGACGGTTCAATTCCTACTCTTCTCTATGGCTATGGCGGCTTTGGGCATCCCCTCCTGCCGTCCTATGATGGGGTCATGGGACGACTCTGGCTCGAACAGGGCAACGCATATGTCGTCGCGAACCTGCGCGGCGGCGGCGGGCTAGGGCCGCACTGGCACGAGGCTGCCCAGGGAGCGTCGAAGCAGCGCACATGGGAGGACTTCATCGCAGTTGCGGAGGACCTGATCAGGCGGAAGGTCACAAGTCCGCGGCGGCTGGGAGTGGTCGGCGCCAGCCAAGGAGGCCTGCTGGTGGGAACCGCGCTGACCCGGCGCCCCGATCTCTTCAATGCAGCGATCGCGCGGGTACCGTTGTTCGACATGCTTCGGTTCACCAAGCTGACATTGGGCGCGCTCTGGAGGGGTGAATATGGCGATCCCGCCATTCCCGACCAACGCGAATGGATCCAGCGTTACTCGCCTTATCAGAAGCTGGTGCCAGGCAGAACCTATCCGGCTCCGTTCATTCTCAGCGCGACTAACGACGACATCGTACATCCAGCACACGGCCGCAAGGCAGCCGCCAGGCTGCGTGCGCTTGGCCAGCCGTATTTCTACTATGAGGATTTCAACGGCGGACATGGGCCCGCCACTCCTATCGAAAGTGCTCGCCAGGATGCGCTCATCTACATCTATGCACATCGGCGGCTTGTCGATGGTGGGTGAAGTGGAGCACGATCTGCTCGTCAGTTGTTACTTTCACCAACGCTGACTAACGTCAGCTCGTGCAGCCCTCGGCAGCTTTGAGAACTTCTCAGTGGAGGCAAAGTGGCAGTCGGCTGGAGACCCTTTCGATATTCAGGCAGCGCGCAAGGGAAGTCGCTAATTAGGCTCAGACCCCGCATGCCGACCAGCGCCTTGAAAAGCGGTGCCGGGTAATGAGCCATCGTTCGGCCGGCGCCTCCTAGGGTCTGTACCTAATTAGCGAACTCTGATTCCTTCGCACCGAGTTGATTCGGCGGGCGGCTTCGATGCGCAAAGGGCTGTTCTGGCTCAACCACAAGCAGTGGGCTCAGATAAAGCCGCATCTGCCCACGAACCAGACTGGCCCGGCGCGCGATGACGATCGGCGCATCATCAGCGTACCATTCACATGCTTCAGTGCGGCGCACGCTGGCGCGATTGCCCGCGCGACTATGGTCCGTACACGACGATCTACAATCGTTTCAATCGCCGGCCCAACCGCGGACATTGACAGGCGATCTTTGAAGCACTCGCCCGCTGCGGCAAGGACGGCGTGACTTTGTCCATCGACTCCATCACGATCAAAGCGCATCGCTCGGCGAGCGGCGGAAAAGGGCGAGCATGAACAGGCGATCGGCCGCTCGCGCGGTGGGCGGACCACCAAAATCCACGCGCTGAGCGACCCTGATTGCAGGCCTTGCGCATTTGATCTCACTCCATGGCAAGCCGCAGATCTTACTGCAGGTCGGCCCTCTTGGAACTCGCGCCGCCGATGTCTACCCTCTTTGGCGACAAAGGCTACGACGGCGTCGGCTTTCGTGCCGAAATCGTCAATCGCGGCGCAAAGCCCGTCACTCCAAACAAATCCGACGGGTAACCCTCCACACCTTCAGTAAGCGTGCCTACAAAAGGCGCAACGTTCTCGAGCGCTGTTTCAGCCGTCTAAGGATTTCAGGCGTGTCGCAACCCGATGACAAACTCGCCAGGAATTTCTTGGCTACCATCCACCTCGCCGCCATCACTGCCTATTGGATTACTTCAGCCTGAACCCTAACAGTCGAGTTATAGCCAGTGTTTTGACAAGCCTGGCCCATGGCATGAGTTGACGCATGAAAACTCGTGCGATTGTGGCCTCGAATGTGCGTCGGATCCGCTGAGATCAAGGTGTTTCACAAAGCTAAATTACCCACGAGGCCGGGATTGACCGCTCCTACATGAGTGGCCTTGAGCCGCCATGGGAAGACCCAGACAATTGATTTTCTCGACCGTATCGCCGAAAAAGCTGGACGTCGATTTTTTTGATGTTTGTGCAGCCGCCCAAACGCTGCGAGCTCTCCCGGTGGACTGGGGCATTCTGTTGGCACTGGAAAGTGCGACCGGCGCGGCCTAACGCGGTAACTTAACGTCCCCATGTTTGACGGAAGCTATCCGCTCATTCAGGTCTGCTAGCCCGCCGGCCTTGGGTTTATTGCAGTCGACCGGCGAGCCGCGGTTCGGAAGGATGACGATCTTTCATGTAGATTCTGGTCTACACGACCGGGCGGCTCTCCACTTAGCCGAAGATAACATCATGGGACGGACCCGCATCGGCTTGCTGTTCCAAGTTCGTCTTGCTGCGCGGGCTGCGATGTACTGCCGTACGCGAACTTCGTCGTCGCGCGCGTGTTATGAAGGTGCAGCATCTCACAAATCCGTCACCGATGTTTGCGTTGGATGCAGCCGCAATCAGTCCCGCAATTTCTCGACTGCCATGTTCGCAGGTCTAGCTTTGGGAAAGCTGACCGGGCGCCGAGCCAAGCCGCATTGCTCTCCTATCCAGGACAGCCTGCCGGTCCTCGCTTCAGGCGTTGAGGCCTTGCGTATTGTGGTTTGACGTCCAGCTCGGCACTTGACCGGGATGTAGTCATGGCACTGCGGAACGGCCGACGAGAACGGTGAGCAGACCGTCGCCCCACAGCCGCTGCGCAGCTCTCTTAGCATCCTCCAACGTCACCCCGTCGACGATGGCGTCGTGCTTTTCGAGATAGTCGATCGGCAGCTTGTCAAGCTGGTGCTGCAACAGCGTTCGCGCAAGCTTCGATGATGTGTTGAGAGCCAGTATCTGCGAGCCCTTCAGATAAGACTTTGCATCGTCGAGTTCCTGCTGGGTTGGCCCTTCCTCGGCAATGTGGCGGGCCTGCGTCTCGATCTTTTCGACCGTTCCGTCGGCACGGTCGGCGCGCGTGCCGCTACCGCCGACGAAAACGGCCGAATGATTCATCCAAACCAGGTGCTGACCGACGTAATAGGCCAACCCGCGCTTATCCCGGACTTCGCGGAACAGCCGCGAGGTCGGACCGGCACCGCCAAGGATGTGGTTGACGACACGGGCCGCCATGAAATCGGGTTCGCTGCGGCGGACGCCCGGACCGCCGAAAGCCACGACCGTCTGCGGTACGTCGAGCGGAATGAAGACCCGCTGCGGCGGCTTTGCTGCGACCACGTCAGGAACCGGCGTTGAATCCGAGCTGGCCGGCAGGCCGCCAAAACTGATGTCGAGCAGTTTGGAAAGGGCATCTGGATCGACGTCGCCAACCACCGCTATGTTGAGCGTGTCTTTGGCGATCACGCCTCGGAGGTAGCCCTTGAGATCCGCTACCTCTATCTTCGGCACGCTCTCGAGGGTACCTCTGGCCTGCCGAGCATAAGGATGATCCCTGAAGGCGACTTCGAAGAATTTGCGATTTGCGAGCGACGCCGGATTGGTCGAGTGATGTCGAAGGTTCGCAAGCACTCCGGCACGAATCCGTTCGACATCGGCTGGGTCGAAACGTGGTGAGGTTAGCGCCATCCGTAAGAGGTCAAAGGCTTCCTCCTTGGTGTCCTTGAGCATGTGCAAGCTACCGCGGAAGTAGTCGCGATGCGATGCAAAGCTCAACTTAATGGCGCGGCCATCGAGCCGCTCGTGAAAGGTCTTGGAGTCAAGATCGCCGGAGCCTTCGTCGAGCAGGCTAGCCACCATGTGCCCAACACCGGCCTTTTCGGCGGGATCCTGCGTCGCGCCGCCGCCGAAGGCATATTCCACCGTGATCAGCGGGACAGTTGCATCCTGCACCAACCATGCCTTTATACCGCAAGGCGAGACCAGCCGTTTGATCTTGGCCGCGGAAAGCGTGCTGCTGGCGGCAAACAAGCTTGGCCAGGCGAGCGTCGCGATTGACAGCGATGCTCCGGCGAGGAGAACCCCCCGTCGTGTGTAACAATAGGTCATGATCGCTTCTCCGCGTCTTTTTGGGATCGCTCTTTAGTGAGATAGCCTGTTACTGAGCGCTTCTTGTCGAGCCATTTGCGCGCGGCCTCGAGCACCTGTGCGTCACTAACAGCGCGGATGCCGTCCGGCCAGCCTCGGATCTCGTCGATGCTCTGTCCCGTCGTGAGCCGGCTGCCGTACCAGAGCGCAAGCTGTTCCTGGTCGTCGTGAGCATAGATTGCTTGCGCGATCAGCCGCGTCTTGACCCGCTCGATATCTTCGGCGCTCGCCGGATTATGCGCAATGCCGGCAATCACCTCGTCAATAGCGAATTCGAGCTGCCCGAAGTCGATGCCGGGTTTTGGTATGGCTGAAATCTCGAGTAGCCAATGATCGAGCTGGGCGGCCTCGTAGCCCGCCGAGGCGCTACTTGCGAGCTGCTTGTCAATTACCAGCGCGCGATAGAGATACGAATTGATGCCACCGCCCATCAATTCCGCGAGCACGTCAAGCACTGCGCTTTCGCCCGCACCCGCGGTGCGCGCCGACGGCACGAGATAGTAGCGGTACAGCGCTGGCTGCTCAACGCGGGCATCGGCCAGCGTCACGTTGCGCGGCGCGGCCGGCGTCGGCTCCTGAGGTCGCAAGCGTTCTGCGGGGATCGATGGTTGCGGGGGGATGCGGCCAAAACTCGTCTCCACCAGCGGGCGGATCTCGCCCGCCTCTACGTCACCGGCGATGATCAGGATAGCGTTGTTTGGTGCATAGAACCGCTTATAGAAGCCGAGCGCGTCCTCACGACCAAGCTTTTCGATCTCCTGCCGCCAGCCGATAATGGGGCGACCGTATGGGTGGTTAAGGTAAAGCGCCGCCATCATCTGCTCGACGAGCCGCGCACCCGGATCGTTGGCGGCCCCATTTAGTTCCTCGAGCACGACGTCGCGCTCGGACGACACCTGTTCATCTTCGAGGATGAGACCGGTCATGCGGTCGGCCTCAAATTCCAGCATCTTTCCGAGCTGCCCGCGCGGAACATGCTGGAAATAGCTGGTATAGTCGGTCCAGGTGAAGGCATTTTGGTAGCCGCCGACGCGCAGCACGGCCTGGTCAAATTCACCGGGCGGATGTTTGGATGTGCCCTTGAACATCAGATGTTCGAGGAAATGCGCCAGCCCCGATTTTCCAGGTGGCTCGTCGGCCGAGCCGACTTTATACCAGATCATCTGAGTTACGACGGGCGTCCGATGATCCGGAATCACCACAACCTCGAGCCCATTCTGAAGCGCAAAGCTGGCTGGTCGATCCCACCTCGCCTGAGCAAGAACGCCGCCCTCGTGTGAACCGTATCGGTTAGGAGTAGTGCTATCCCTCGTTCCGTCTTCGACCAGCGTAGTCCGCGTCATCGGGAAGGCACCTGCGGCGGTCTCTTTTGTGTTGGCGGTGACCGAACTCCGATCGCTCATGGTAACGCCTTTCGTTCCATATATATGCACCGACTGTGGCGGAGCAGAACAAGACTTGGCGGCCGCACACCGTCCGAAATGCAATGAAGCAAAGGCGGGGCCATTTGCCATGGGATGCGCCAGGGCGCGCGCCACCTGGATATAAAGCAGAACCAACGCTTATCCTGTCCAAAGGGCCGCTGTCGCCGTGTCGTGAACACGACATGGCGCAAGCAGCCCTACAATTTGCCGAGATTGTAGAGCGACAACTTGCTCACATAGATTGGGCTGAGAGTTGATACGACAGCTAAACTTGTTGCAGCTTGCTATTAGACGTTTCGCTGCTGTGTCTTTTCCATATTCTGTAGTTACTACTCTGACGGTTGGTTCGCACGGAAACGGTAGAGCCAACGAGCGTCAGCTCCTTCAGGAACGTCCGCTTCTCCCGCTTGGTCGGCTCGGATCAATCACCCATTCCAGTGCGCTTATGTGGATCTGCTGCCGTGAGTTAGTGCTGCCGAGCATCGAACGCCACGGAGAGATCGAGCTCCAACTGATCCTACTCCTTGCGCCCGAGCATCTCGTCTGCTCCGCCGATCGCGACTCGCCGACAAGAACGGAGGCCTCCTTGCGTGCAAGGTCTGGTGTCCAAGGGCATCGTGAGGACCGATGGTGACGAAGCGGTGCCGACCGAACGCTGGGTACTTGAGAACGTATGTCGCTTTGTCGCGTTGACGTTTACGACGGGAAACGGCACGCCTTGATCATCCGTATGTAGCGATACCGGATACCGTTGATGACGAAGACCAAAGAGATGTCTAATGCCTGGACGTATACGCGTCGTACGATGCTGTTGGGCAGTAGCTTCTTGGGTAGCGCGTTGTTCGGGGGCGTTACGGTGCCTACACCCAATCGGCCGCAGCGCAAGGTTGCTATGGTGTTGAAGGCGGCCGACTCTCCCTTCGTCGTTGGGTGCACACAAGACGGCATTACCTCGTTGCGTTATCGTAACGATGCGTATGACACGGATTATGTTCTGCCTGGAGCCGTGCTGGGGACGGCTCACGCTAGAGTTCGGCGTGCCGGATCCGAGTGGCATACGCTTCGAACCGGCGTTGATGCAACGAAGCCGATGCATAGCGCGGCCCTCGAACTAGCAGCCCGCGATGCTGGTGTCCTTCTCACGACCCGCCTCGCAGTCGACGAGGCTGGATTGACGTGGGAGATCATGCTGCGGAACGACGGCATGGCGAGCGTGGAGGTTGGCGACCTCTATTTACCCATGCCGATGAACACCGAATTTCCGGCAGGCAACCGGTATCGATGGCTGTTTTGAAGCACAGCTTCGTCTCCGGGCATGGATCGCACATCCTCTGGATTCGCGGCAACAGCACCGGTCCGTTCCTCATGCTCTTACCGGAAGCGGACACGTCACTGGAATATTGGGATGTCCACAAGGATTCGGCCGAAGCCAGTGGGACGTGGTGCGCCTACATCTTGGGCGGGGCGGCCGCCGGCGAGGCAGTGGCGGGCGGGACTCGCTGGCGACAGCCGACCCATTCCCTGTCCCTGTCGCCGGCCGAGCAACGGCGTTACCGTCTCCGCTTCCAGTGGGTTGCCGATTACGAGGCGGCGCGCAGGGCTATCGCGCACGCCGGTCTGGTGGACGTGGAAGTAATGCCGGGCATGACGGTTCCCAACGACCTGCATGTCGACATTGCGCTCGCGTCCTCCATTCCGGTGGAGCGAATTGAGGCGGAATTTACCGGCGACACGGTGGTGCAACGGTTGCCGGATCGGGCTGGCAGGCGACTGTGGCGGGTTCGCTTTTCGCGATTGGGCGAGAACCGGCTGACTCTGCACCAGCCGGGTGCGCGCCAGACCTTTCTTGAATTCTTCGCTACCGAGCCCGTCGAGACGATGATGAAGAAGCGCGCAACCTTCATCGTGAAGCGGCAGCATCGTGACCCGTCCAAATGGTACGACGGTTTGTTTGGCGAGTGGAATATGGAGACGCAGGTCCTGCTTGGCCCGGACAATTACGACCGGATCAAGGGCTGGCGCATCTACGAGGTGACGTGCGACGATCCCGGGCTGAGCAAGCCCGCTTACCTCGCGACCAAGAATGCCGAGCATCCTGATGTGGCGGAAGTGGCGGCGCTGGATCGGTATATAGATACGTTCGTCTGGGGCGGGCTGCAACGTACCACACAGGAGGCATACGCCTACGGCCTCTACGGTATACCCGATTGGAAGCAGAACAGGGAAAGCAGCGATCCCGGCCCAAAGGGCCGCCTGCATATCTGGCGGCCTTATGACTATCCGCACATCTTCGCGATGTATTTGGCCATGCACCGTATCGCGCGTGACCATCCCGCGATACCCACCCACCAGAGCGCACGAGATTATTTGGTACGCGCCTACGGTACGGCGCTGGCCATGTTCACGGTGCCGATGCGCGTGGTGATGTGGTCTGCCTACCGCACCGGCATCTGCAACGAATGTGTGATCCCCGAACTGGTTTCGGCGCTCACGACGGCGGGCTTGACGCGCGAGGCGGCGACGTTGGAGGCGCACTGGGCGCGTAAGGTGCGCGCCTTTGTCGATCCGAAGGCGGACCTGTTCAAGTCTGAATATCCGTTCGATTCCACAGCCTTCGAATCAACTCAGGCACTGGCGCGCTCGGCCCTTGACGACCCTGTCGCCATGGGGGTTTCGAAGGCGGCAGCGCGTGCCTTCGCGGAGCGTCAGATCGCTGCAAATCTGTTCTGCCGTGGCTGGCTGGAACCTGCTTATTACTACCTGGGCAGCGATTATCGCCGCACTGCGGGTGACGCCTATACGCTGACTTACATGGCGCAGATGGGTGGCTGGGCGCTGCTTGATCATGCGCTGAACGATGCGGACGACCCGCATCCGCTCCTTCGTCTCGGCTATGCGTCACAACTCAGCGCGTGGGCTTTGCTGAACAGCGGCCCTGCGTCGGCCGGTCATGGCTATTGGTATCCGGGCGAGGAGAATGACGGCGCGGCCGGTGGCGGCTTCGAGCCCGCGCCGAGCGGGACCACATGGCTCGGTCAGCCGCATCACCGTGGAACGTGGTATTACTCGTGCGAGATCGACCTGGGATTTTGTGGGGCGGTCCGCGCTGCTGCGACAATCGTTGCCGACGATCCCATCTTTGGGCAGGTTTGTCATGGTGGCATCATGGAGACGTTCGCTCACACCCTGCGTATCTGGCCACGTGATGGCGTGCGTCGACGGCTCAACGTGCGGCTCCAGTCTCTCCGATTGGACTTGGTGCTGCTCGACGCCCGATTCCGGGCGGATCGACCGATCATTCTGAATTTGGGGGAGGGGTGGATCAGCCTTACGCCTGAGCCCTTTGCCCCATCTGCATCGGGAGTGACGTTCGAATTGCGGTACGATGACGGGAGAAAGCGCAAGGAAGTCGTCGACATCACGGACAGCCAGATCGTCATCCGCTTGCCTGCGGCGCGCTTACCGCGGGTTCAACGCTAGGTTACCGATTATCGGGTGCGATCGGCACTTATGGCCTGCTGTTCCACGAGGCTTCCGAGGCGATGACGATCATCCCCGCAAATCCCGAGCATCTGGCGCACGTATCCGCATCGCCGCGGTGCTGCATACCTCGGAGCGCCACCGATACGACGTTGACCGGCCGTCTTTGCAGCAAAGTCTCAACCAGAGCGGGACTTTCAAGCCTCGTTTAGCAAGCTTGATGATTGAGGTCGCACAAACGATCGAGAGCGTTTGTAGTTGCCGATTTCCACGCTTTGATATCGCCCGAGCCTTTCTTTCCCGCCGCTTGACTGCGACTTCGGCGTCAGCCCCCGTCCAGGCCGGAGGATGACGATGGTCCCGATCCATCGGCGCCGCCCCCCGCGGCGCCAGTTGCGGCGGCCGCGGTTTCTGTGTCATCCGCTCGCCGCACGCGCGGCGCGAACTTCCATGTCGCCGGCGACGGCGCCCTGGCAAAGGGCTGGAAGGATCGCGCGCGCGACAATATCTCCGCGATCCGGCTTGTCGCCGTGATGGTCCATTTCCTGGTAGCCAAATTTACCATCAATGGTCATTGGCCATCAACTCCAGAACCGCTTCGCTTGATAGGCAATCCTGCGTAACTGGCAAATTGCCATCTTTGCTGCTTGAGAACTTCGCTGGGTGGTCAGCTTTTCTGCGACGCCGAGACCGCAATTCGGAACGATTTGTCGCTATCGCGCAGTGTCGACGGGTTAAGCTCAGGGAGCAAGGTCACACGGTCCGCTCGGCATCTGTGGGTTTGAAATCCTGCGAAGCCTGTCAAATATCGCTGAATTCCTGCACCATTTTATCGGCTGCGTCGCGATATCACTGCTCGCTTCCGATAAGAAGGGCGCGTCAGGCAGGGAGTTTTCAATGAAGGTCGGAGTCCCAAAGGAAATCAAGGCGCACGAATATCGCGTGGGCCTTACTCCTGGAGCTGCCCGCGAATACGTGGCAGCAGGCCACAGCGTGATGATCGAGACCAATGCGGGCGCTGGCATTGGTGCAACCGATGACGATTATCGCAATGCTGGCGCAACGATTTTACCTTCTGCCGTTGAGGTATTCGCCTTGAGCGAGATGATCGTAAAGGTCAAGGAGCCTCAGCCGTCCGAATGGTCTCAGCTGCGTGAGAATCACATCCTCTTCACTTATCTGCATCTGGCTCCCGACCTGGACCAGGCTACCGGCCTCCTGGAATCAGGATGCACCGCGATCGCCTATGAGACGGTAACTGATGCGCATGGTGGTCTACCACTGCTGGCGCCGATGAGCGAGGTCGCGGGTAGGCTTGCGATCGAAGCGGCGGGTAGCGCCCTAAAGCGGAGTACAGGCGGACGAGGACTGCTGATCGGTGGGGTGCCCGGTGTTCAGCCTGCCCGAATCGTGGTGATCGGAGGTGGCGTCGTCGGTACGCACGCGGCACGCATGGCGGTCGGTCTGGGCGCAGAAGTGACCATCATCGATCGTTCGATAATCCGGCTCCGCGAGCTGGATGAGCTATTCGAAGGACGCGTTCGCACCAGATTTTCAACCATCGAGTCCGTAGAGGAAGAGGTTTTTGCGGCGGATGTGGTGATTGGTGCCGTGCTCGTTCCAGGTGCGAGCGCGCCGAAGCTGGTCCGCCGGAGCATGCTGAGCTCGATGCGCAAGAGAGCGGTACTCGTGGACGTCGCTATCGATCAGGGCGGCTGCTTTGAGACATCACACCCAACCACTCACGCTGATCCAACTTACGAAGCAGATGGCATCATTCATTATTGTGTGGCCAATATGCCCGGCGCCGTTCCGCTGACCTCGAGTCAAGCACTGAATAACGCAACTCTGCCGTTTGGTTTGGCTCTGGCCAACAAGGGGTTTTCCGCCGTACTGGAAAATCCACATTTGCGCGCAGGCCTCAACGTCCATCGAGGCCGGCTAACTTACAAAGCGGTGGCCGAAAGCCTCGGGCTGCCCTTCTCACCGATCGAACAGGCGGCGGCGTGATCCCAAAGGCCCTCATGGCCGTTTCCTCCGTGACTAAGCCACCCTTTGGGGTGGCTTTTTTTCGGCTACATCAATCGGCTGACCGCTGCCGGCATCTACTTTGACCGCGAAGCGTAGCGGAGGATCACCAGACGAACACCTGGCTTCAGTCGCCTGCACGAGGGGGAGCAGGTGTACTTTTGCCCCATACAGCGCATGTGCCGGTTTCGCCGGCAATACGGGGCAACTGAAAATGCGTCCCGCGGGCCCCGAGAGGGACGCGCATCACGGGTGTGACTGTATCTGGAGCGGCCGCCGCGACCTTCTGACTGGCTGCGGCGAGGCGGACCGGTGAGGACCTGCCGGTTGCTGCCCGTGATGCTGTCGCGTAAGCCGCGGCTGTCCCGGTGAGTGGAATCAACAAGATGCGCTCTGGGTTAGACCCGCGGGGAACTCTGTGATGCCGCGCGACGCATCGATCTTAGCCGTGGCACGGCGGCGTTGGGGAGGATCTCAGATCGTCCCCTTAAGTCTGGCAACGGTCGTTCACCTGATCGCTAACTGCTGTGAATCGACCATGCGCAAATCAAAGCATCGAGATCAAGCCGCCACGGCCCTTGTAGGATTTGCGACAGCGTGTCGACGCGGCGATTTGCGTTATTGAAAATACTCTAGACGAATCAAGCTCAAACTGTCTGGCACAAGACTTGATAGCAAGACACTGTCCCGCACCTTTTGCTTATGGAATCGCAGTGATGGCTTACAAGATAATCGCGTCCCAGTGCACCGTCTGCGGTGCGTGTGAGTTCGAGTGTCCCAATGCCGCGATCAGCCTGAAGAACGACATATATGTGATCAATCCGTCCCAGTGTACCCAATGTGAAGGGCATTTTGACGCGCCACAATGCGCCGTCGTTTGCCCGGTGCCCGATACATGCGTGCCGGCAAAGGTCGCGTAGCCGACGAGAGGAGCTCCCGTACGAAACATAATGAAAACGCTATCGACACCGCCGCCTTTCCTATCCGTCTCCTGTTTTCTCACATGCTAGCCGCGAGTCCGTGGTGACTTGCGCGAGTCGCTCGCAGAGCTTGCGGCGTAATGAGCGTGCCGTCCCGAGACCCCGGCAAAGGGACAGGAGTGGGCTTTAGTGCTTCTAAATTTTTCTAGCAAAAGTTCTTCACGACTAAATACAGCCGTCACCGCATTGCTAGAATGCGCCAGCTTTTCACTCCGACTGAAGCCGGGGGCGCGATGCCCGAGGCTGAGATGATGCACGGGAGAGCGACATGGATGGTCGCGGCGATACCAACGTCACCAAGGCCGCTTCGGCGATCGAAGCTGACGATGCGGTCGACCAGCGCCTGGGTGAAACCGTGCGGCTGCTGCGGCAGCGCGCCGGCCTTTCGATCCAGGACGTCGCCAACAAGACCGGCCTGTCCACCGGCATGATCAGCCAGCTCGAACGCGCACGCGCGATGCCCTCGATCCGCACGCTGCGCCTGCTCGGCATCGCGCTCGACGTCCCCATCTCCTATTTTTTCGAGAGCAGCGATCCCGCCGACGGGCAGCGCTACATCGTGCGCAAGTCCAACCGGCGGCTGCTGCGACTCACCGCCAGCGGCGTCGTCAAGGAAGCGCTGACCCCGGAAGGCAAAGGCCAGCTCGAGCTCTACGAGCTCACGCTCAATCCCGGCGCCTCCTCCGGCACCGACTTCCTGCAGCACACCGGCGAGAAGGCGGGCTACATCCTCTCGGGCAGCCTGCGGCTTTGGCTCGACAACGAGGCCCATGTGCTGGAAGCCGGCGACAGCTTTCGTTTTCCGAGCATCGTGCCGCACATGTTCGACAACCCGACCCAGCAGGTGGCGCGCGTGATCTGGGTGACGACCCTGCGCCAGACCGATTCTCCGGCGTTTGAGGCGTCCTAGCATTCCAGTATCCGGTCGAGTTTCCGGCGTGACTACAATGAACTTCCTGCGGGCCGCACTGAACGCCCAGCGCAAGGCGCGCGGCGAGCAGGAATTCTCCACCCGCGAATTTTTGAAAAGAGACGGTTGGCTTAACATTGCCCAGGACATGCTCAAGCGCGGCTTCAATGTCGGCTTCTTCGGTGGCGAGAGGAAGCGCAACCAAGTTTTGGAGATGGCGCTGTTCCAGCCGAGCCTCTGCGTCCTCGACGAGATCGATGCTAGCCTCGACATCGACGCGCTGCGTATCGTCGCCAACGCAATCAACCGCTTGCGTTCGCCGGGTCGACGGCTCGCAAGGAATGCGTCCATCTGAACGCCGACTTCTGCGACATCGATTGCGAATTCTAAGTCATGACGAGTCACAAACTGTATGGCCCGACTGGGGTCGGGGTACTTTACGGCAAGTCTGAGCACTGGCCTCGATGTCGCCCTCCAATGGCGACGGGGAGATGATTCGCGAGTTCGCGTTCCAGTGTCATTTACGGCGATCCGCCACACCGGTTCAAAGCGGGTACGCCGCCGATCGTCGAAGCCCATCGGTTTCGGCGCCGCTGTCGATTACATCAATTCAATAGGCAAGTTGCAGATCCACACGCCCGAGAAGATACTGCTCGCTTACCCGGAGGAGGGGCTCAGGCCATCAACTTCGTGCGCATGATCGGGACGCCGGCCGAGAAGGGCCGATCATTTCGTTGGAAGTGAAGGGAACACATGCGCATGATATTGCCACCATCCTTGACCGCGCCGGTGTAGCCGTGCGGGCGAGGGCGCACTGTGCGATGCCGCTGCTCAAGTGTTTCGGCCTGCTGGCGACGTGCCGTGTGTCCCTTGGACTACAATACATGCGAAGAGCTCGATGTGCTGTGCGTGCCCTTATCAGGCCGTGGCAGCTGCTCGCGTGACCTGGCGAGCGTTCACGTGGCGAGGCAGCTCGCGTTGAGCTCTGCAGCATGGATCGTGCACGTCATCATCATCGCAGCAGGTGAGCATCTGTAGGTTTCAGTAAGTATAGAAGCATTGGCAAGCCTGTGTCGGCCAGCCGGCCTTGCGGCCGACTTCCGCCTTCAATCGCAGAGCGCTGCAGTCGCGGATAAGATCCAGAACTGGGTAGGGAATTTCAGGCAGAGCCCGCCTTGTTCCATTTCGAACGGGGCCACACCAAGAGTTCTCTGCGAAAGCGTGATGTCGGATTCGCAACAACGCCCGTGTCACCGCACGAGGCTCGCTAAGTAGTTTTGATTGTTGCAGTTTTGGTGCTCGCGAGACACTGGCATGCTGGTTGCAAAAGTCTTGGATCAAGAAGCCGCCCTCGCAACAGCTAACCTTTGAAGGACATCAGATGAGTCTCGCCACGACCCAGAGCACCGCAGAAATCAGGGCTCGCAACAAAGAGCTGATCGAGGAGGTGCTGAAGGTCTATCCGGAGAAAACCGCGAAACGGCGTGCCAAGCACCTCAATGTTCACCAGGCCGGAAAGTCAGACTGCGGCGTGAAGTCCAACATCAAATCCATACCTGGCGTGATGACGATCAGAGGCTGCGCCTATGCAGGGTCAAAGGGGGTGGTCTGGGGACCAATCAAGGACATGGTTCATATCAGCCATGGCCCGGTCGGCTGCGGTCAGTATTCGTGGGGCTCGCGCCGCAACTATTACGTTGGCACCACGGGTATCGATAGCTTTGTGACCCTGCAGTTCACCTCCGACTTCCAGGAGAAGGACATCGTATTCGGCGGCGACAAAAAACTGGTCAAAATTCTTGATGAAATCCAAGAGCTGTTTCCACTTAACAACGGCATCACGATCCAATCGGAATGCCCGATCGGATTGATCGGTGACGATATCGAAGCCGTGTCACGAGCGAAATCCAAGGAATATGGCGGCAAGACCATCGTGCCGGTCCGTTGTGAGGGCTTCCGGGGCGTGTCGCAGTCACTGGGCCATCACATTGCGAACGATGCGGTGCGCGATTGGATTTTCGGCCATCTCGAGGGCGATGGCAAACCCAAGTTCGAGCCGACGCCGTACGATGTTGCGATTATCGGAGACTACAATATCGGCGGCGACGCCTGGTCATCACGAATTCTGCTGGAGGAGATGGGCCTGCGGGTAATCGCGCAGTGGTCCGGCGACGGCTCACTGGCTGAGCTCGAAGCAACGCCGAAGGCAAAGCTTAACATTCTGCATTGCTACCGTTCGATGAACTACATCTCACGCCACATGGAAGAGAAGTTCGGTATCCCGTGGTGCGAGTACAATTTCTTCGGACCATCAAAGATCGCAGAGTCATTGCGCAAGATTGCGGGTTATTTCGACGACAAGATCAAGGAAGGCGCCGAGCGGGTAATCCAGAAGTATCAGCCGCTCGTGAATGCGGTGATCGCTAAATATCGGCCTCGCTTGGAGGGCAAGACGGTGATGCTGTACGTCGGCGGGCTCCGTCCGCGTCATGTTATTGGCGCATATGAGGACCTGGGGATGGAAGTCATTGGCACCGGATACGAGTTCGGTCACAACGATGACTATCAGCGCACAGCTCAGCACTACGTGAAGGACAGCACGCTTATCTACGATGACGTCAATGGCTATGAGTTCGAGCACTTCGTTGAAAAGCTCCAGCCTGACCTTGTAGGGTCGGGTATCAAGGAAAAGTACGTTTTTCAAAAGATGGGTGTGCCGTTCCGGCAGATGCACTCTTGGGACTATTCGGGTCCATATCACGGCTATGACGGATTCGCGATCTTTGCGCGCGACATGGACATGGCTGTCAACTCGCCGATTTGGAAGAAAACGAAGGCCCCCTGGAAGGAAGCTTCGAGGGCCAAGCTCCAGGCTGCGGAATAAAGCAACTCATCTCGCTTGGGAAAGCCGGGCGATACCAATCTCGACGATAGTGAAGGATTTCACCAATGGCGCAGAGTGCCGAGCACGTGATCGATCATGTCGAACTGTTCCGCGGTCCAGAATACCAGCAGATGCTGGCCAAGAAGAAGATATTCGAGAACCCTCGCCATCCCGCCGAGGTCGAACGTATCAAGGAATGGACGAAAACCGCCGAATATCGCGAGAAAAACTTCGCGCGAGAGGCGCTAGCGGTAAATCCGGCCAAGGCGTGCCAGCCGCTTGGCGCCGTATTCGCATCTGTTGGCTTTGAGCGCACGTTGCCCTTCGTCCACGGCTCGCAAGGCTGTGTGGCCTATTACCGCAGTCATTTGTCGCGGCACTTCAAGGAGCCTAGCTCCTGTGTCTCTTCGTCAATGACGGAAGACGCTGCCGTATTCGGCGGTCTGAACAACATGATCGACGGGCTCGCGAACAGCTACAACATGTATAAGCCCAAGATGATTGCGGTTTCCACAACCTGCATGGCCGAGGTGATCGGCGATGACCTCAACGCCTTCATCAAGACTTCGAAAGAAAAAGGCTCGGTTCCGGCGAACTTCGACGTGCCGTTCGCCCACACGCCGGCGTTCGTCGGCAGCCACGTCACCGGCTATGACAATGCGCTCAAGGGCATTCTGGAGCATTTTTGGGACGGCAAGGCCGGAACAGCGCCGAAGCTTGAGCGCAAACCGAATGGGGCGATCAACATCATTGGCGGGTTCGATGGCTATACCGTTGGGAACCTTCGCGAGATCAAGCGCATCTTGGAATTGATGGGCATCCGGCATACGGTTCTCGCCGACAATTCGGAAGTCTTTGATACTCCGACCGACGGCGAATTCCGGATGTATGACGGTGGTACGACGCTGGAGGATGCGGCGAACGCGATTCATGCCAAGGCGACTATCTCCATGCAACAGTGGTGCACGGAAAAGACGCTGCCATTCGTGGCGGAGCATGGCCAGGACGTCGTATCCTTCAACTACCCGGTGGGCTTATCTGCAACGGATGACTTCATCGTCGCGCTGTCACGCCTCAGCGGCAAGGAGATTCCCGAGCAACTTGCGCGAGAACGTGGCCGCCTGGTGGACGCCATCGCCGACTCCAGCGCGCATGTTCATGGCAAGAAGTTCGCGATCTATGGCGATCCGGATCTTTGCTATGGGTTGGCTGCGTTTCTGCTCGAACTCGGCGCCGAACCGACCCATGTGCTGTCTACCAACGGCAACAAGGCATGGCAGGAAAAAATGCAGGCGCTGCTTGCAAGCTCGCCATTTGGACAGGGCTGCCAAGCCTATCCCGGCCGAGACCTCTGGCACATGCGCTCACTTCTGTTTACCGAGCCCGTCGATTTTCTGATTGGCAACACCTACGGGAAGTACCTGGAGCGTGATACCGGAACGCCACTGATCCGCATCGGCTTTCCGATTTTTGATCGGCATCATCATCACCGCTCCCCCCTATGGGGCTATCAGGGCGGCGTGAATGTGCTGGTGAAGATCCTGGACAAGATCTTCGACGAGATCGACAAAAACACCAACGTTCTTGGCAAAACGGACTACAGCTTCGACATCATTCGCTGATGAGCGACTGCGCGTGCCATCGCCCAAGCAATGGACGATGGCACGAGCACATGGTCGTTGACTTTGCAATTTGTTCGCCCTGAGAGGAAACAGGATGAGTTCACTAGCGGCCACGGTCCAGAATATCTTCGACGAGCCGGGCTGCGCCAAGAATGGCAGTAAGTCGGAGGCTGAACGCAGGAACGGCTGCACCAAACAGCTGCAGCCGGGTAGTGCTGCCGGGGGCTGTGCTTTCGATGGCGCCAAGGTTGCGCTGCAGCCGTTCACCGACGTGGCTCACTTGGTACATGGTCCGATCGCGTGCGAGGGCAATTCCTGGGACAATCGGGGTGCGGTGTCGTCCGGCTCGGATCTGTGGCGCACCGCATTCACAACCGATTTGAGCGAAACCGATATTGTATTCGGAGGCGAGAAGCGGCTTTGCAAGGCGATCAAGGAGATCATCGACAAGTACGATCCGTGCGCCATCTTCGTTTATCAAACCTGCATCCCGGCGATGATCGGCGACGACATCAACGCAGTCTGCAAGGCGGCATCTCGAAGATTTCTAAAGCCGGTGATCCCGATCAATTCTCCGGGCTTCGTCGGTTCGAAGAACCTCGGCAACAAGCTGGCCGGCGAGGCCTTGCTTGACTATGTGATCGGTACACGAGAACCGGACTACACCACCCCGTACGACATCAATCTGATCGGAGAATACAATCTTTCGGGCGAGCTCTGGCAAGTGAAGCCATTACTAGATGAGCTTGGAGTGCGAATTCTCTGCTGCATCTCAGGCGACGGCAAATATCGCGAAGTCGCTTCATCTCATCGCGCACGGGCGTCGATGTTGGTGTGCTCAAAGTCCATGATCAACGTCGCACGCAAGATGGAGCAACGCTACGGGATTCCATTCTTCGAGGGTTCTTTCTACGGTATTCAAGATTCGAGCGAATCGCTACGGCAGATTGCCCGCTTATTGGTTGAACGCGGCGCCCCGACAGATCTGCTCGGGCGCACCGACGCGTTGATCGCGCGCGAGGAAGCGTGGGCCTGGGGTGCGATCGAGCCGTATAAGCCACGGTTCGAAGGCAAAAAGGCCTTGTTAATGACCGGCGGCGTCAAGTCATGGTCGGTCGTTGCGGCACTCCAGGAAGCCGGGCTTGAGGTAGTCGGCACCAGCGTAAAAAAATCGACCAAGGAAGATAAGGAGCGCATTAAGGAGCTCATGGGGCATGATGCCCACATGATCGAGAATATGACGCCGCGCGAAATGTACGAGATGCTGAAGGGCGCAAAGGCGGACATCATGCTATCAGGCGGAAAGTCGCAGTTCGTCGCGCTGAAAGCGGCGGTGCCTTGGCTCGATATCAACCAGGAGCGTTGCCACGCCTATATGGGCTATGTCGGAATGGTCAAGCTGGTGGAGGAGATCGATAAGTCGCTCTCCAGTCCGATGTGGAAGCAGCTACGTCGACCTGCGCCATGGGAGGCGTTGGCCAAGGCGATGGAGCAGATGCAATCGCCCGCGACCGCGCTCGCCGACCCGGCGCTCGCCGAAAAGTCGCGCCGCGCCAGGAAGATCTGCATGTGCAACAGGGTCGATCTGGGCACGATCGAGGACGCAATCTACGCGCATCGCCTGAGGAGCGTCGAAGCGGTCAGGGAGCATACCAATGCGGTCGGTGGCTGCTGTCAAAGACGTATCGAGGAGATCTTGGTGTCCGAGCCATCTGCCATGCGGCAGGCCGCAGAGTAGGGAGGCGTCATGGCCATCGTCACGACGCCAACAAAAGCCTGCGCTGTCAACCCGCTGAAGATGAGCCAGCCGATCGGCGGCGCATTCGCCTTCATGGGGCTGGGCGGGGCAGTGCCGCTTCTGCACGGCTCCCAGGGGTGCACATCCTTCGGGCTCACGCTCTTTGTCCGGCATTTCAAAGAGGCTGTACCGCTGCAGACCACCGCGATGAGTGAGGTCACGACTGTACTGGGTGGTTATGAGAATCTCGAGCAGGCGATACTGAACATCTACAAGCGAGCTAAGCCAAAGGTCATCGGAATCTGCTCGACTGGTGTCACCGAGACCAACGGCGACGATGTGGATGCCTACCTCAAGCTGATCCGGAGCAAGCATCCGCAACTCGCAAAGTTGCCGCTCGTTTACGTCTCGACACCTGATTTCAAGGGTGCGTTCCAGGACGGCTGGGAGAAGGCTGTCGCGCGCATTGTGGAGGTGCTGGTGGATGGGCCAAATGCCAGTCGCCTGAGGGATCCATCGAGGGTGAATGTTCTGCCGGGATGTCACCTCACGCCCGGCGATCTTGATGAACTCCGTGTCATACTGGAGGATTTCGGGTTGTCTCCGTCCTTCCTCCCTGACCTGGCGGGATCGCTCGATGGGCATATCCCGGATGAGTTTACGCCAACGACCATCGGCGGCATCGGCGTCGGCCAAATTGCGGATATGGGTCGCGCCGGGTGGACGATTGCAATCGGTGCGCAGATGCGGCGAGCTGCAGAGGTCATGCAGGCAAAGACCGGCGTGCCTTTTCGTGTCTTCGAGCGGCTGTGTGGCCTTTGTCCGAATGATGAGTTCATGACGTTTTTGAGTGAGATCAGCGGCCGCCCGATACCCTTGAAATATCGACGCCAGCGCGGTCAGCTCACAGATGCCATGCTGGATGCGCACTTCCATATTGGCGGTCGCAAGCTCGCAATCGGTGCTGAGCCAGACCTTCTGTTTGATTTGTCCGGCATGCTGAACGATATGGGCACGCAGGTGGCCGTTGCCGTGACGACTACTCAGTCGGAGGTGATCGAACGGATCAAGACCAAGGAGGTAATCATTGGCGATCTCGAAGATCTGGAAGGCCTTGCCAAAAAGAACAACTGCGATCTGCTGATCACGCATTCGCATGGAAGGCAAGCGGCGGCGCGGCTGAAGGTGCCGTTCTATCGCGCAGGTTTTCCGATATTCGATCGACTTGGCGCGGGACACCAGCTATCGGTAGGCTACCGTGGTACGCGGAATGTGATCTTCGAAATCGCGAATCTCGTGATCGCGCATCGCGACGAGAACGATCAGCCTACGCCCGATAAGTGGCGGACTGGGCGCGTACTGCCACGATGCGCGGGCCATCGCAGCTCCACCGTCGCGGCTGAGAGGTCGGTTGCATGAAAGTTGCGTTTGCCACTCAGGACCTGAGACGCGTCGATGCTCATTTTGGTTGGGCAAAGAATATCGCAATCTACGATGTCGCTCCTGGCGGGCACGTGTTTGTTAAAGCGATCGAGTTTGATGGCGATCTTAAGGAAGACGGCAGCGATGATAAGTTGGCGCCAAAGATCGAGGCTATCAAGGATTGCGCAATCCTTTACGTCGCTGCCATTGGTGGTGCAGCGGCTGCGCGAGTGGTGGCCAACAAAATCCATCCTATCAAGGTGAGCAAACCAGAAAACATTCTAGTGCTCCTAGAAAAACTCGAGCGGGTGCTGAAGGGCACACCACCTCCCTGGCTGCGCAAGGTCATGGCAAAGGACCAGGGGAGAACGTTCGAGTTTGATGAATGAGGTGATATGACCGCAAAAATAGAGCAGCAGGCCAGCCCGGTCGACGCGCCATTCCTCATCGATTTGGTCAAGATTTGGCGTGCTCAGGATACCAACGGAGCCTGGGAAGGGAAGAGCGATCGTGATCTGCTCGAACCCTATATCCTGAACATGGAGAAGCGGCGCGCATTGCCGATTATCGGTGATCCCGATGCCAAGACACTGTGGCGGCTTGAGCTGTTCTTCAATGCAGTTGCGCTGTCAGTAGAGAGGGAGACCGGCGTTATGATTCAGCCGATTCTGAAGCTGCATCATGAAGGCTTCGGGCGCATAGTGCTCATCGCAGGGCGGTTGGTCGCCGTAAACAAGCAGCTGCGCGACGTGCATCGCTTCGGATTCGACAGTTTCGTCAAGCTGGCTCAGGAGGGGGATAAGTATGTCAGGGATGGAGTTGACCTGATTCGGAAATTCCCTGACGTGGCGAACTATTGAGGATGCACACTCATGAGCGATCGTGAAACACTGAAGGCCGAACTAAGGAAGGTGTCCGCCAAGGCGATTCAGGCCAAGATGGATCTGCACGACCTTTCGGAAGAACTGCCCATCAACTGGACCTCGATCATGGTGGTCGCGCAGAAGGCGTACGATGCTTATGCCGAACTTGAGCGCAAGAGCCTCGCCTTAAAGGCGCTGGAGAATACCTAGAGGGAGCAATGCATGTCGTTTCAAACACGAGACGGACGCGACTGGACGCCACAATACTTGATCACGATCGATGCAAAGAAATGCATCGGCTGTGGCCGCTGTTTCAAGGTGTGCGGTCGAGATGTCATGACCTTGAAAGGAATCAACGAGGAAGGCGAACTTATCGACCTCGACAATGACGAGGACGATGAGATCGAGAAGAAGATCATGGTCCTGAACGATCAGGGTGCCTGCATCGGCTGCGGTGCGTGCGCCAGGGTTTGCCCGGCCGACTGCCAGACCCACGTTTCAGCTGCAGCCGAAGCTGCATGAGCGAAGGCAGCTCTCCGGGGCCTTTAGGAGCAGCAGCTTTAAGAGCAGCAGGCCCGGCTCGGATTGAAGGAGAGCATTTTCAGGAACAGCTGGGCCGCAACGATATCACGTCGTGGTAGGTCTTCAGGTTACTCATCCGCGCGAGAACGCGGGCGATATCTTCCTGGAACATCAAATGCGAGAGGAGGGCGATCATCCGTTGGTCTTGTCACGTCCTGCAAGGAGAGGCATGGAGCCCGTCTAGCGGAACTGGGTGTTGTTCACGTGGGCCGCAACCACTGAGTGCTTGATCCTAACCAGCACCCCGAAGTGTGGACGAGGAACGAGAACGACGTGTGGAAGCGGGTCGACAGGCCTACGAGTTCTTTTAATCGCAGGCACGGTGTCAACCCCGATAGTAAACGTGATCCACTGCCGGGTTCATAGTTCTTTCCGCGGTCGTCTCCACAAGTAGCAGGGACGACTTCAAGATTGCCAACACCTTCGTCCCGGCGGGGACGCTTGTTCAGCCGAAGGCGCATCTGGTGTGGTTTAAGACTGCCTCATCCGGCGCGCATCTCTGGCCGGAACTCAGTGCCATCGGCGGTCAGGAAGAGACGCCAAAGGGTCTTTGGCTAGGCGCGCAGGATGCCCAACTGCCGCTGACCGAGCGTCGCGAGCAGTTTGCGGCGTTGCATTCGCAGGTTGTGTGGCTCGATCCGCCTGCTCGAAACAAGCTCGTGGACCTGCGGCGCGCCGGCCGTTCTCGCTGTACAGCGGCGGATGTCGATCCAGTCCCAATCGACCTTGCCGGCGAGCTGAACCGCGCGTGCTTCATATTGACGATCTGGTCCAGCCTGGCCCGGAACAGATTGCCCGATCCCCGTCGTCCTGTGCTTCTTCGGCCGTATCGCCACATCCGATGCGACGGAATTATGGCTGTCGATTCGACGGATTCCTGAAGATGAAATTCCAAGACTCCGATGCCCGGTGCACCAAGACCGAGCCTTCGCAGATCAGTCCACAACGATGAGATGCGGTTCTAGCTCATTTGCTTAGCCGCTCTTCACTGACGAGGAGTTAGCTTCCTCTCACAAGAGCCGGCGACAGATGCTCAACCTCGGCGCGTCAGCTCGTGGTCAGCTAGACATCTTACCATCCTCGGTAGAGCTCGAGCAACGCGAGCTCTGGACCCCCAAACCGTACCGACAGGAGAGCGATCCGATGTATGGCCGAATTGTTGGCTCATCTAGCCAATCCACAAGCGCTACCCAGGCTGATGAAGCAAGGCATTCAGATGACGAGGGCTTTGCGGAAAGGCTTGCAGGCATGGCGCCCGATGCTGGCCCAAGTTCGTCTCAGGCAGCGACACGGCCGTACTCTGTAACTTCCCAACCTCCGATCAAAGAGATCGACAGTGATGAGTTCGGGGAAGAAGTGAAGGCCTTCTATGGCGACGACATCAAGTACATTGCCGAGCGTCCACTGGAGTACTCGGATTTCATATCCACAAAAGCTGAGCGCGCGGCAAACATTGCTAGAACCTATGGTCACACCGACGAAGACACCGACCAGGCGCGATATTACGCCTATCGCTTGGGTGACAAAACTGTCGGGCTTCTGAGGACAGAAGGCGGACTTCGGGTAGGAGGAAGGCGATTCAGCGCCCAGTTTCCCGGTCGCAACGCGGTCACATCCCAAGTAGATCTTCGGGTTACTCATCCGCTCGTCGAGAACGCTGGCGATATTCTACTTGAACATCAGCTTCGGCAAGACGGCGAACAAGCATTGATAATGTCAAAACCTGCGTTCCCAGGCATCGAGTCCCGTCTGGCTCAGATGGGCTTTGTTCCTGTGAGTGATAAGAATCACTGGGTACTTGATCCTCACCAGCATCCCGACAAGTGGACGCATAACGACGAAGGTAAATGGCAACGTGTAGGCAAACCTGAAGGATATCTTGCCGCCGAGAGTAGTGGTGCTCAGGCGAATATCGAGCGAGCTTCGAGTGAAGGAAGTGATGAGACAGAGTCGTCAGGCGATGACACGTCTTGGTACTTCGAGCGCCTCAATCTAGGCCCGGGGTCGGCTGCCGAATAGTCGCTGTGGACGAGGTCGGGCCTGAAAGCGGTGGCTACTCGAGCTCATTGAGTATGTTGCTGCAGGAATGGCTCGCCACTTCAACACGCGCTTGCGTCAGGCGGCGGGATCGCGCCCAGAGTGCTGCCCGATCAGCGCTGGGCCGCTCGCCGCCAACGCGGCTTAGCCCTCAGCTGCCGCTGGCGCTGCGCAGCCCGGTGCTCCCCCACCGCGGTTGGCTAGGGCGGCGGTCTACCGACCAATCCTGCTTGAGTGGGGCATCTTGATACAGTCGGCGACATCGTCAATGCACCAAAGCAGAGCCCGTAAGAGCGGCGGCGGGCGCTCAAAGAGAACCATGAAGTGATCATGAATCCGATCGAGGATAAGCAACCTGGAAATGATATGGTCTCTCTGCGGGACGGTCAAACTTGGCCACGAGCCTGGTCAAGGACCGCGAAACCCTGCTGGCCTTCTACGACTTCCCTGCCGAGCATTGCGACCAACTGCGAACGACGGATGAGATAGACTAGCGTTTTTCTTCATGGTGAGACGACGATTGCGGCGATCATTCGTCTGCCCGTCCGCATCTGGCGCGGTGTTGTTCGCAAAGACGTCGATTGCCGCTGCGGGCGGACGTCCGATTCGGCGCCAAATAGACTTGGCGCGAATCCCTCTGTTGGCGGCTTGCACCGAGAGCGGTACCTTGTCCACGATATTGACGGTGTTGTGCACCTAGCATCGCGGGTGTCGGGTGCCGGGAAGCCTTCCAGAAGCCGAGCGCGCCGTCGCCGACGGCAATCTCCGGGCCGATCTGCAACCCGCGCTTTGCTTGATGTCAATCAGGAGCTCGCGCCTGATGGAACAGTATTGGTAGTGTCATTCATGGCGTATCGCTCTCCTGGAGAGGTTTTGGCGGCCTTCGACACCCGCCTCGATACGCCGCCTATCTCAGGCCGTCATCACTCACATTTCCGCATAGTCTAGCGAAGCTCGAAGGTTCGGTCATCTCGGGCCAGGCCAATAAGTAAGCCACCTTCTTCGATCGGGAGTCGATAGCCGGGTTCGGCGAGGTAGTTTCTTCGCGATGATATAGGCTGGTGCCGGCGCCTGGGACACGCCGTCCTCGTTCTTGAACGCATACGTGGTCTTCGTTAGGAAGCCGTTTTCAGCGATGATGGTCGCTGAGGGCAACAATGATGGTGGTGCGCCAAAGAGTGCTCAGCCAGGTGAGGATGCGGCGGAAGTTGTGGCCGACGGCGGAGAGGGTGATTGTCGGCGCCGACGGCGCGGCCTTTGAGGTAACAGCGGCCGAGGTGACCATCGGCCTTCAGTTGTCCTATGACGGGTTCGATGGCGGAGGGGCGGCGCAGCTCGCGCTTGATGATGCCGAAGACCCCGTGCTTTTGGCCGGAGATGAAGGCGCGGCGCGGGTGCACCGAAATATCAGGTGCACTGGCGCCCCTCCATCGCCGAGGCACTTCGCGTCCGAGGCGTGGAAAGAATGCAGCTGCAGCCGCGCTGGCGCTGCCGCTGCGCGCGAATTTGCGTGGCCCTTCCAAGCAGAAGGGTGAACGCGTTCTCGAGCGCAGACTGACCTTCGATCTTGCGGCGGATCTCGCGGATGATCCGGCCCAGCCGGCTGCGCAGGATGCGCAACTGGCGGTGATGCCGCTTGAATTGCTTGCAAGGGCGTAGCCGGAAGCCATCATTGCCGCGGTGTTGGTAATACCAAGATAGGACTGCCGGAGCTTGACCCCGGGCTTGCTCGCCAGGCGGCTGATCCCCTTGATCCCCGGGGGCAGCAGCTTGGTCGGTGGGGAAGGTGATGGCCTTCGCTGCACAGTAGTGTCGACCGTGACCCGCCTGAGGTCCTGATTCGATAACGTGCCGTCCTCGTGCGCCACCCGCAGGCTGTTGGCCTGCAACACCTCCAGCTTGTCGGCCGCTTGCGCCAGTGGCTCAGGTCCCCAGCGCTCGTGCGGGGAGGCGTGCTGAAAGAACTCTTCGCCGGTGAAGTACTGGAAACACGTTCTTCGGCCGCATCGCCACCTTCGTGCGACGACGAAATTATGGCTGGCGGCGATTCGACGGAACTGAAAATGAAATTCCAAGGCTCCGATGCCCGGTGCACTAAAACCCCGCAGTTGCAAACCAGTCCACAACGACAAAGTGCGATTCTAACTCGTTCGCTCAGCCGTTCTTCACCGGCGACGAAGTATCTTTCGAAAGCTGAAGGCGGTGGTATCGATACTGAGGGAAGGTTCGAGTCGGATTCCTCAGACGATGAGCCTTCACTTTACTTGGAGCACGCTCTTAGTAGGGAGCTCTTCGTGGAGTAAAGTGGCTGCAACAGCAGCTGCGGGCCGGAAATGACGGACATTTCGCCGTTCCACGCGCGGGCGCAAGGGCTAGCCTAAAAGGGGGCGCACGTTCGCCTCGGGCGCCCCTCGCGGGCGGGGAGCGAGCGTTCACTTTCTGGGAAGGCACTTGCGATGCCGCGATGGATACGGTCGCAGGGCATCGGAACCGGGCCTTCCGCAGCGTGACGATTAGCGAGCAGCAACCAGCCATCGAGTTTAGCAGTCCGGCAAATGGTCCAGAAAGGTTGGAGCGCGAAAGCTGTAGCTGCGCAGCCCGGCATGGAAAGGGCAGCAAGGCTCAATGCTCCTGCGAATTGTTCTGAATTGTGCGTCAACGCCAATGAGGCGGCGAAGCTTGCGGTTGGATTGCCGGAAACACGTTCCGACACTTGTACAGTTCTTGCAGGCTCGATTGCACGCGACTAATGAAGAACGTTTTGCAATAAACGAGCGATGAATGCAGCCAGACGCGATCTATGCGATTTGCGGCTTTAACGACATTCCGAGCCGCCAGGCCATGGGCTTCCATCTTATGGTCGTCGATGATGATGGCAATCACCGACCGTGGTCCATCATTGTGGTGCGCTGGGGCAAAAAGGTACTCGGCTATGTCAATAAATGCCCTCACAACAGCGTCAATTTGGACTGGGAGCGGAACCAATTCCTGGACCCATACGGTGTCCGACTGATGTGCGGCAAGCACGGTTCGACCTTCGAACTCGGCACCGGCCGGTGTGTCGAAGGTCCATGTCAGGGTAGAACGCTCACGCCGATCGCGTTGGCAGTTCTGGATGGTGATATCTGTGTCCTCGGCGTGCGTCTTGTCGAAGACGATGCATCGCCCAACAACTGAAGACCGCCTCAGACCGGGCGGTTCTCGTTGCGGTTTTTCACCGGCTCCATCCTCTTTAGCCCGTCGTCGTAAGAGATCTCCTCATAGGACAGATCGAGATCCTTTGCGGCATCGAGGAGGTAATCAAGCTTACCGCGCGGATCGAGCTTCTTGATGTCGTCCTTGTTCAGCCCGACCAGGTCCATCATCTCCTTCCAAACGGTGGATTCATCGCAGGGTAAGACGTGGAAGTTAGTATCGCCGAACTTCACTCTGTACTTCGCCAGCAAATCGATGTTGTTGCAAAACATGAAGTAGCTTCCGGTTGGGCTCAAGGCGCCGTCAAGGACGGTCGCGACGTCAGCAAGATACGCGAAGGAGTGTAGGTATCCGGCCAGCACCGGAATAGTGCGTTCTCCGTCCTGCGCGATGGTCAGAACCTGCTCGATCGAATAGTCCGGCGGTCGCTTCTCGTCCGCGACCTGAGCCTGGAACTTCAGTGCGACGTCGCCACGAAAGCCGAACCGGCCCGGCTTGGTAGTCGCACCTTTGAGTACGGCGTTGAGCAGGCGGCCCTCCTTCTCAAATCTGCCGAGTGCGGTGTTCTCGATTGCAGTCATTAAATTAGTCCTCGATCTAAGCTCTTCACCGACCCGTTGGTCGGTGCCAGATGCGATGCAAATTGCCTGCCGCCGCAGCGTAGCGGCCCGGCCTAAGAAGAGAGCGCGTGATTGGCTGGCACCGCCTCAAGTAGCTTGTAAGAAACCCGACACCTGTTCCAAAGCCAACGTACGAGGCGCGCATCATTAAGCGTCTGCGCGCTGGCACGTGACTTGCTCTTGGCTATGTTCAAGCTGATGAGGGAAAGACGTGATCAACCTGACCGATAGCGCAGTGAATGCAATCAAGAGTGCGATGTCATCGTCCACGCGCCCGTCCGGCGGTCTGCGCGTCATCATTGAAGCAGGCGGCTGCAATGGATTCAAATACAAGATGGGTCTGGCCGAGGAACCGAAGCCTGACGACACCGTGATCGAATGCGATGGGCTGAAGGTGTTCGTCGATAGCAAGAGCTGCGAGCATCTATTCGGTACGACCATCGATTTCGTCGTGGCGCTGGAGGGCTCTGGATTTACTTTTCACAACCCGAACGCCACCGCGAACTGCTCCTGCGGGAAATCGTTCTGCTGATGAAAAACATTGTCCAGGTGATGAGGAGAAAACATCGAATGCGCCGGTCGAGCCAAAAGAACTGAGGCAATCGTCGTCCATTCCGACAGCGTCGCATTCGCGGCGCGCTCGAAGATATCATGCCTCATTCTGCAACTCCACAGTGGCGACTGGCAGCTGATCGGCATCGATGGCAGCATGTTCATGGCTCGGCTGGCCGGTCCCTGTACGTCGTGTAAGCTTTCGGGGGCGAGCGTGGGAGGTGCGCAGGCGCGGCTGGTGGATAAAATCCGCGGATTTAGTCGGCTAATCCTCGTTGCTGGTACAGGTGGGGCGGTGAATTGAGCAAAGATCGAGTGCCGATTTACCTCGATAACAATGCAACGACGCGGACCGATCCGTCCGTCGTGCAAGCGATGTTGCCGTTCTTCACTGAGAACTTCGGCAATGCCTCTTCGACGCATGCCTTCGGCAACGACGTCGCAGTTGCTGTGAGGCAGGCCCGGCGAAGCCTGAGGGACCTGTTAGGTAACGCGCACGATCATGAAATCGTCTTCACCTCAGGAGGGACCGAAGCCAATAATGCCGCGATCCTCTCTGCGCTGGCGACGCAGGAAGAGCGAGACGAGATTGTCACCACTTCGGTTGAGCACTCCGCTGTACTTGCGCAAACTCAGCAATTGGTGACATGGGGAATCAAGACGCACATAGTACCCGTAGATGATTGCGGGCGGCTCGATATCGAGGCGTTTCGCTGCGCGCTTGGGCCACGCACAGCGATTGCCTCGGTTATGTGGGCCAATAACGAGACCGGAACGATGTTTCCTGTGGAGTTTCTGGCCGGATTGACCCGTGAGGCGGGCGCGCTGTTTCACACAGATGCGGTCCAGGCCATTGGTAAGGTGCGCTTGAACCTAAAGGACAGCGCGATCGACATGCTGTCGCTATCCGCGCACAAACTGCACGGCCCCAAGGGGGTCGGCGCACTATATTTGCGCAAAGGAACTAAATTCCGGCCGCTAATCTGCGGCGGATCACAGGAACGAGGGCGCCGCGGCGGGACCGAGAATGTTCCCGGGATCGTTGGCCTGGGAAAAGCTGCCGACCTTGCGGCGGAGCGGCTTGAACCTGATCGAGTTCGCATTGGCGCTTTGCGCGACCGCCTTGAACACGGAATCTTGCGCAATGGGGAGTGCGTTGTGCTCGGCGATATCAGCAACCGGTTGATGAACACCGCCAATATAGCCTTCGACCATCTCGAAGGCGAAGCCATCGCCCACCATCTCGATCGGGCAGGCATAGCCGTGTCGCTCGGATCAGCATGCGCCGCCGGCTCAATGCAGTCATCGCATGTTCTGACCGCCATGCGGGTGCCGAGATGGCGGATGCGCGGCGCCGTGCGCTTTTCTCTGTCGCGTGAGACCTCCTTCGCGGAGGTCGATGAGGTCGTGTGCGCTGTGTCCGACATTGTGGCTCGCATGCGCGCCATCGCCCGCGTCACAGTTAAGGAGTAGACCTCGTGAAAATCATGATCCGCCGGTCTCCGGAGGGCCTGTCCATCTACGTGCCAAAAAAGGATCTCGAAGAGCCAATCGTGGAATCCGAGTACGAGACGCTATGGGGCGGCTGGATCAAAGTGGCTAATGGTTGGGTGCTCGATTTGCCCGAGATGGCAAGCGACACCCGGTTGCCGATCACAATCAATGCGAAAAAACGGGACGAGACCGGGCACGATCCGTGAAGACACTCCCGCAGATCGACTTTGTCGTTGCTGCGGCTGCGTGGGGCGCTCTCGTTGGTTTGAGGGCCCCGAGCATCGTTCCATATCGTCCTGGCCACGCTGAATGGCGCAGATCCGTTCTGCCGACCACGCCAGACGCATTGGCCGGCTTCTTCGCCAGTAAGTTTGCGCCGCCGCAGCGAGTTACGGGCAATGCGGTCAGCGGCGACCCAGCATATCGAAATTAGCAAACATAGGGCTGTCGCAACGGAATTGATGACGCGGACAATCGCTCGCTCAGTTGAGCCGAGGCGGTTACACTCCATCTTGCGCCCCGTCGCTGGGCGTCCAGCAGGATCCGTGGTAGCCACTACTGGCCTTGTCGAGCCCGGATCCCCCAGCGTGTATCGGGCTTGCGAGAACCGCAACGCGGCAAACGCATTGGATGGAGCCGGGTTCGGGTGAGCTTAGCGCGAGAATGAATGCGCAAGGCATGGAGCTCTGGGTGAGGATGGCGACGTATCTGTCGCTTTGCCAACAAGCTCATCATTGCTGTTGTTGCATGCGCCAGTGCTAACGTTGCGCTGACTCGATGGCCTGCGGCTGCGATTGCATCATTCTGGCCATGGCATGCAAGTTGCTACCCGGCTTCTTGAGGCTCGCTCAAGGATGGTCCTGGGAGGGCGACGATGTCTCCAGGGGAAAAAGCGAATGAACGCGGTCGTCGGACGCGGAACATATGTCAAAGCTGCAGTAAATCACGGCAAGATGATGCAGCCCACCACCGATCAGAAGGGCTGCTGCGCTTCGGCGAAGACCGGGCAGCCGAACTGCGGCTCGAAGGCCGGCCAAGGCGATCTGCCGACCGAAATCTGGGAAAAGGTCAAAAACCATCCCTGCTATAGCGAAGACGCGCACCATCATTACGCTCGCATGCATGTCGCGGTCGCGCCTGCCTGCAACATCCAGTGCAATTACTGCAACCGAAAATACGACTGCGCCAATGAATCGCGTCCGGGCGTGGTGAGCGAGAAGCTGACCCCTGAGCAGGCGGTGAGAAAAGTGCTCGCGGTCGCGACCGCCATTCCGCAGATGACAGTGCTTGGCATCGCTGGACCGGGCGATGCTCTGGCCAATCCAGCAAAGACGTTCGAAACATTCGAGCTGGTCACCAAGGCGGCTCCCGACATCAAGCTGTGTCTGTCCACCAACGGACTCGCACTGCCGGACTATGTTGATACCATCGTCAGGTCCAAGGTTGACCACGTCACCATCACCATCAACATGGTTGATCCCGAAATCGGAGCCAAGATTTATCCGTGGATCTTCTTCAACCACAAGCGATACACGGGAATCGAGGCGGCAAAGATACTCACTGATCGCCAGCTGAAAGGCCTCGAGATGCTTAGCGAACGGGGTATCCTGTGCAAGATAAACTCGGTGATGATCCCCAACATCAATGATGACCACCTGGTCGAGGTCAACAAGGCGGTCACATCGCGCGGTGCCTTCCTTCACAATATCATGCCGCTGATCTCCGCACCCGAGCATGGCACAGCATTTGGCCTCAGCGGTCAGCGCGGCCCGACGGCGCAAGAACTGAAAGCGCTGCAAGATGCTTGCGAAGGACAGATAAACATGATGCGGCATTGTCGCCAGTGCCGCGCCGATGCGGTTGGTCTACTCGGGGACGACCGCAGCCCAGAGTTCACCACTGATCAGGTGATGAAAATGGACGTCCAATATGACTTAGAGATGCGCAAGGCATATCAGCAAAGGGCAGAGAATGAGCGCGTCTCCAAAGCCGAGGCCTGCCAAGAGGAGCTTGAGAAGCTTTCCGGAGAGATGAGCGCGATCACTCTTCTGGTGGCGGTGGCAACCAAGGGCTCGGGGTTGATCGACGAGCACTTTGGGCATGCAAAAGAATTCCAAGTGTACGAGCTTTCTACATCCGGCGCCAAACTCGTTGGCCTACGCCGTGTGGAGGTTTACTGCCAGGGCGGTTATGGCGAGGAAGATAGACTTTCCACCATCGTGCGCGGAATCCGTGACTGCCATGCGGTGTTCGTGGCCAAGATTGGCGGCTGCCCGAAAAGCAATTTGATCAAGGCGGGCATCGAGCCGGTCGATCAATTCGCCCATGAATTCATTGAGAAGTCGGCAATCGCTTGGTTCAGATCTTATCTTGACAAGGTGAAGCGCGGGGAGATCCAGCATGTGGAGCGCGGCGACGCTGCGATTCCGCTGGGAGCTCGGATCTCTGCGGCGTAAGGGGGAATATGTGCCGTTCAAAATCATCGCCTCGCAGTGTACGGGCTGCTCAGCCTGCGAACCCTTATGTCCGAACGTTGCTATATCGGAGAAGGAGGGGCACTTTGTCATTGAAGCGACGAAATGTACCGAATGCGTTGGCCATTATGACGAGCCGCAATGTGTAGCCGCCTGTCCGGTCGACAATACCTGCGTGGTTGACAGGTCCTTGCCTCGCTATCAAGCGCCGGGCTAATGCGTGAGGTCTCATGAGCGGCATGCCAAGACCTGGTGCTGAATCCGTCCCAAGCGTCGCCCTTGGGGCTGGCGACGTCGCAGGCGCCGGCCTTCGCGCCCTTGCGGACGGCGACTGCTCTGTATTGTCCTGCGGTCGTGCTGTTGCGTCGGCAGCACGGCCTGGCGGCATCTCGGCTGTCCGGGCGCGCTTCGTGGTACGAGAGCGGCTTCCGAGGCAACCCTCCCATCGTCGATGTGATTGACGATACGGCGCGTGAGCACGAAATGATGCAGAGTGTTGCCCGCGTGAGCTAGGCGGCTTCTCTGCCTCTGCAGAGGAGCGGCGCATAGGAGGGGTATATGAACAGCATTCTTCGTGACAGCGACATCGTCGAGCTCAGCGACCCACCCGTCTTCAGCTTTGGCCAAAAGCTCCGTGCCAATCGCACCATCCGAAACGATGGCACCTATCCCGGCAAGGAAATTGGTGACGTCTTAGTCAAGAAGGGGGAGGTGGGTTACGTCGTCTCGATCGGCACTTTCTTGCAGCAATTCTACATCTACGGTGTGGAATTTCTGGACAGCGGCCACCGCGTTGGCATGAAACGCAAGGAGCTAGAGCCGGTGGAGACCTGTCAGGAGATTGATGATCTGCCATTACCGGAGGAGACATGACTCAGCAAGGCGTTCCGAAATATCGACGCGGCCAGCGAGTCAAAGCCGCAGTCGACCTCACCAACGACAGCTCATTTCCGAACGCGGAGCCCGAGGGAGTTTTGCTCGCCGCCGGAGCGACCGGAGAAATCATCAAAGTCGCTATCCACACCGAAGCGAACGTGCCGGTCTATATTGTCGATTTTGGTGAGGCGCTGCTCATCGGCTGTCTTGAAGAGGAAATAACAGTGCTTTGAAGGAGGCTTTCGCCATGAATGCTGCGCTGATGAGGAAAGCAAAGACGGAGCTGCTGCCTCACCCAAACGAGCTCGACCGCAAACGAATTGAGCGCGGCTTGAGCGCGCGCAAGCGCTATCTTTACGTCTCGCCGAAAGTGGGGCCGGTGAGGGGCGGCTACCTCGTCGAGAGCCCTTGTTGCTCGCGCAACATCGACACGGATGGCGCTCTCATCGATGTCGCCCTAATTCTTTATGATACCGTGAGCGGGATCTGGAAGCTTTTTCGGAAGAATCATGCCCAAGGAATCTGGGAATTTTACAGCCTTTACCTCCGCTTGCCTTCTGCAATCGACGAATTGAACGCGGATCCTGAGCGTCTGTTCTGGCCATAAGGGACCAGCCTTTTAGTCGAAGAGAAGCCACGATGGCGCTCACAGCGAAAGAATTGATCGAAATCGAACGAACGCTTGCTGCAGATCGCGCCGACATGGGCCCGTTTGTTGGGCCGCGGCGCCGTTTTCCGCAGCTTTCTTGGGGCGGCTGTGATGCGTCAGAGTTATCGGATCAGCCGTTCCGACAATTTTCTCGTCTCGACCTTCTCGATCGACCCGACATCGCTGCGTGCAGATTACGGCCGACCCAATGCGACCGACTAGCGTCCTGTTGGCCAAAAGGAGCGGTGTGCGGCGAGCACTGAATTAGCAGAGTTTCAGCTGGATGGCGCGCACAACTATCATCGCGAGAGATGAGCAAGCGGACCAAGGATACGTGCTTTGTGCATCGTGATCCACAAAAATGCAGGAGCGCGCTGGATGCCACCGGCGACATGTATTCGTCCAGGAAAGGGGGAAGAGAAATGTTCCAGGCGACCGCGGAGAAGGCCTGCTCAATCATAAAAAGTCTCGGCGTCCAAGGCTCGGCTTGAGGCCGGCGCCGAGTGCCCGAAGCCAAGCACGTTATAATCGAGATCGTCGGTCACTTTGGGCCGTGATCGCCAAAATGGGGATCGTATGAACTCGCAAGAAATCGTCATCCACGTCCGCTTCGCCCCGAACGGGAGGGTGATACAAATCAGCGAGCGTCCGGCCAAGCTCACGCCAGACCAATGGTTTGATGTCCTCAATACCCGTGCCAGCTCGGCTTATCGGCCGCTCACTCGGGGCCGCGGGATTTTTCGGCTGAGCCGGACTGCGGTCGATGTCTTCAAGCAGGAAACCGCGAGGCCGAGATGAGCGAACAGAAACCGGCGAGATTTGATGAGCGAATAGGTCCGAGGGTTTTGCGGTCGGTCCGGCCGATGCCATTGAGCTGAACGAGGCCATGGCTCTTAGCCTGTCGGGGACCGCTGATAGAAGCGAGAAGCGAACGACATTGCCCCTACTTGGGCAATCGTTGCGAGGCGCGCCGTCCAAAGCAAAGAATCGTTGCAGCAGCGAACGTTGCGCATCTGGTGTGCAACTTACCTTAAAGAATTTGGATCGTGAATACGCGATGAGTGGATAAACAGATCGAGATGACAGGAGAAGAGGTTGGAATTGATCAGGAGGCGGCTTCGGACGCGTAGGTATTTATCGCTCATCTTTAGCGACGACAACCACTATGGCGCCCGCTCATTGCGCCTTGTTCCGCAAGCGCGGGTGGGAATCATGGGACGTTCAATAGTCGGAGACTGTTGGGCATGATGTGCTCGCACCTCATCCCTTCAGCATTTATCAGAGGATAGGCGCATGAACTCAGAAAAAGAAATGGAGTTCCCTCAGGTTTATCGGCATCATGTCTTTGCCTGCAACACGCAGCGTCCGCCAGGCCATGCCCACGGCAGTTGCGGCGCCTCAGGCGCGCAAGCCCTGTGGGATCGAATGGGCAAGGCGATCGAAGCGCAAGGCCTCAACGATATTGGTTTCACGATGGCGGGCTGCCTTGGATTTTGTAACTCTGGTCCCTTGCTGGTCGTCTATCCCGGTGGAATCTGGTACCGCGTGACCACGCTTGAGGACGTTGACGAGATCGTCAAATCCCACCTCAAGCAGGGCAAACGTGTCGACCGCCTTGTGATGGTGCTCAAGCGAAGTTAGAGGCGTCGTCGCGACCACTTGACCGGACCAGCAAGCATGGACGGCGTGCTCGTCCATGAGCTGCCCGGCCGCTCGGAGCTCGGATCGTCTGAGGTTGACCGTCCAACTCGAGCGCCGGGTCGCTAACAGTAGGTCATTGGCATGGGGCGTGGCGCACCGCCTGTTGTGAGGCCAAATAGGCAAAGTGGCTCCTCTGCAACGCGCGGCGAAGCAGTAATAGGATTATAACGCGCCGATCTGTTCGTGTATCGTCACTTACGTGCCGCGCGATCCGTGGCTCACAGCGATAGCAATGCTACGAATGAATTTCTGCCTCTGGCCAGCTGACGCGTCGATGACGCGTCAGCCGGCTCCCCACTTCAGACGGCGAGGGCAGGAGATGCGCTTGATGCGCTCGCAGCGTCCGAGTTGATCAAACGGAGTCTCCTTTATGACCCTGTTCTGGCCTCAGAACCTGTAAGCGACGCCCCCGCTGACGAGCCATGGATCGATATTGGCGCGCCCGGTGACAGCAATCGCATTGTTTACGGTCGCGGAGTACTCCGGCCGCAGCCACAGCTTCTTCACGTCAAAATTGAGGCCCCAGTGACGGTCAAGCATGTAATCGAAGCCGAATTGGACCGCCGCGCCGAATTGGTTTCTGATGTGTAGATCCGTGACGGCAAGGCCGCCAAGCGACGCATTGGCTGCCGATTGGTTGAAGAATGCAGTGTAGTTGATGCCAGCGCCGATATAGGGCTTGAACTGGCCGAAATCGGTGAAGTGATATTGCAGGGTTAATGTTGGCGGCAACAGCCAGGCGGTGCCGATATCGAGCCCAGTGAGGACGCCATTGCCGCTGATGTGATGGCGAGTCGCTCCGAGAATGAGTTCAGCGGCTACGTTCCTTGTGAAGAAGTAGGTGATATCGAGCTCTGGTATGGCTCGATCGCTGAGCGAAAGCCCTGAACTTGGTGAAGACAGCGATGGCGTCCCGGCAACGTTGACCGAGCTACCTGCGGTATCCGGCAAAACGCCGAGCACGCGCAGGCGGATCATCCAGGGGCTGTCGGGCTCTATTGGAGGCGCTTTATAGTAGACATAGTAGACCGGCGCCGGGCCCAGATCCGCACCTCGTACCGAATTGCTGGCCAACGAGCTCGCAAGCGCGAGGACCGATGCCCTCGCCAGAACTGTTAGTACTCTCATCGAAGTCTCCATTCCAAAACTCGCGCGAGCAGCCGCGCGAGATCTCTGTCACACATGAGGAACGGAGTAGTATTTGATACCAATCAAAATCGAAGCGACCGTTAGCACAATTGTCCCGCTAAGTTGCATTAGGATCACGGCTGCGAAACGTGTTCTGCTTTGATCGTTATTCAATCCAGTAGTCAGTCTAAACGAATCCTTTGAAGAATCTGCCTCTCGGGGTGGCGCTCCGATTTAACGCGGGCCGCCGAGGTCGCGCGTGATAAAGGTAGCAAATGCGGCTACGTCTCTCACATGTTGCAAAGCGGCAAGCGCGGCATTCCAGTGGAATATCGGCGATGCCAACCTACGAGCAACCGCTCGCGCGGGCCCTTTCAGGGAAGCGCTCCGCGGTTACTTGGCGTAAAGCAAGCCGGAAGTGGAAACGTCATTCTTTGCCTCGCCTGATGGCTGGCACTCGGCGTCTTCACGTCTTCGGGCAACGCGTGCGGTGTGCTTCGTGCAAGCAGACCTCGAGATCATCTTGCGTCTTGCCGCCAAGCAGCGACAGCACTGGCGCACGATCGAGTCCGGCACTTCGTGCCCCGTCTACGTCGATCAGCGGTCGTCGTATTAGGAGCGGATCCCCTACCATCAATGCGAGTGCGCTTGCCGCGTCGATAAAATCGGGATTGACTTCGCCTGACTTGATACGAGGCGCGGCTCGGTTGAACTAGGAGTTAACGGGCATATTGCGGAAGAAGCTGCCCAATTCGTCCGCGTGCCATGGCTGCTTCAAGATGTCTTGCACGACCACGTCATGGCCGGCGGACTTGAGCGCTTTAATCTGACGCGCGTTACTGGCGCAGCCGGGCTTCTGATAAACGATGATTGTCGCCACGGCATACCTATGTAGGGATGCTGAGCTGAATCTGTGGCAAGCCGCTGCCGCTGTCGCGAGCCCATTCGAAGTTCTTGCCCGTCAACTCCGATATCTGCGCATCGAGCGCCGTACCGCATTTGCAACACTCGCCGCTGGTCCGCCATGTTCCGAGCCCGTCCGGCATATTCACTCTCCCGAAATCGCTCGGGTTGTGAGAGGAACAGCAAGTTCCGTTCGACAACTGGAGAGATCGGAATAGATCCCGTGATTCCGGCTTTTGGCGTTGATGTTTGTGCTTGTTTGTTTGTTCTCCGACAGCCGCGCAGATCGCGTCACATCCAAGACAACCAATGATCACGCGCCGGCTGGTTGGCTTTTGTAAGCGTAATCAGAAGCTTAATGTGTGGATTCAAGCGCTGGCACGGCTGTTGCTAATGAGCTGCAGCAACACTGAGTGAGGGCTGAGTGCAGGCCGACGCCCACGGCGAGCGATGCGCTCCTTCCCTTGAACCCGTGTGCCCCGCTTCTGTGAGAGAACCAAGCTCGCACAAGAAGTGCGCAACGTTTTTGGCAAATCGGTTGATGGAGAGCAACATGTCTTCACTAAGACAAATCGCGTTCTACGGCAAAGGCGGCATCGGCAAATCCACCACTTCGCAGAACACGCTGGCGGCGCTAGCCGAGATGGGTCAGAAAATCCTGATTGTAGGGTGCGATCCGAAGGCGGACTCGACTCGCCTGATTCTGCACGCCAAGGCGCAAGACACGATTTTGAGCCTTGCCGCGAGCGCCGGCAGCGTGGAGGACCTAGAACTCGAGGACGTAATGAAGGTCGGCTACAGGGAGATTCGTTGCGTGGAGTCCGGTGGTCCTGAGCCAGGTGTCGGCTGTGCCGGCCGCGGTGTCATCACCTCGATCAATTTTCTGGAAGAGAACGGCGCCTACGAGAACATCGACTATGTTTCGTACGACGTGCTTGGCGACGTTGTTTGCGGCGGCTTTGCGATGCCAATCCGCGAGAACAAGGCGCAGGAAATCTATATCGTGATGTCCGGTGAGATGATGGCGATGTATGCCGCGAACAACATTTCCAAGGGCATCCTGAAATACGCGAACTCTGGCGGCGTGCGGCTGGGCGGTCTGATCTGCAACGAGCGGCAGACCGACAAGGAGCTGGAACTGGCGGAAGCGTTGGCAAAGAAGCTGGGTACTCAGCTGATCTACTTCGTGCCCCGCGACAACGTGGTGCAGCATGCAGAACTGCGCAGGATGACGGTTCTCGAATATGCACCCGATTCCAAGCAGGCTGATCACTATCGCAATCTTGCAACCAAGGTTCACAATAATGGCGGCAAAGGCATCATCCCCACCCCGATCTCCATGGACGAGCTCGAGGACATGCTGATGGAGCATGGCATTATGAAGCCCGTGGACGAATCCATCATCGGCAAGACCGCCGCCGAACTCGCGGCCTCGTAAAGGCGCGCGACGGATGCCGGTCTCCCTCACCGCCCATCCCGGGAGGCCGGCATTCTGACGAGCGACCCTGATCAAAACCAGGATGCGGCACGCAAACCTGACCATTGTGGAGACCCGCAAAATTTGTCCGAAGCGCACTTCCTTCCGTTGCTGGCTGCTTGTGCCGTTGATGTCAACACCCAGATGCACAGGGGAATTGCAACCTACCGCATGCTCACCGGTGTGCCGCCTGCAGATGCCGACATTACCATTGACAGCAATCTCGATCGCCATGTCCTGGCGTCTATCCTGGCGGCTGCCACAATGGATGGTGGCTCCCTTCCCGAGAAGGCTGGCCTGTCCGGCCTTGAACTGGTGGCCTTGCTGGAGCAGTACTTTCCCACGCTTGAGATCAAGCTCGCGAAGCAGCTTTCGGCTTGCAAGTGCGAAGAGGACGACGAGATCGCAATGCTGCGCGATCTCTTGCTCAAGCAACGATCGACGGAAGGGGATATCGGCCGCTGGCTGGCTGCGATGATCGCGCGCCGCGCGATAGAGCCGGACCATCTGTGGGAAGCTCTCGGCTTGCGCAATCGTGGCGAACTCTCTCGGTTGCTGAGCCGTCATTTCGCGCCGCTCGCCGCGCGCAATTTCAACAATATGCGCTGGAAGCGCTTCTTCTACCGCATGCTTTGTGAGAATGAAGGCCTCGTGATGTGCACAACACCCGTGTGCAATCAATGTCATGACTTCAACATCTGCTTCGGTGAAGAAAGCGGTGAGAGCCGGATGGCCGAGCGCCGGCGCGATCTTCTGTTGCAGGCGGCTCGGCCGGTGGTTGCCGGCGACTGGCCGCCTGAACTGCAACAAAGGTCCGCTATCGCCCAGTCATCCGAGAAAGCCTCGCCGGGTTTGGTAAGCCGCGCGGGACGTTGAGGGCGCGGCTGACGCCGTTTCCATGCGAGCGAGTGACCATGTGTTCAAGGCCGCGGCGGCCCCCAAGTGCTCCGCGACAATTCTCACATCCTGGCGAGCCGCAATTGCTAACGTTCGAACTCGGCGTAGCAACAGGCAAGGCGTCCGCTTGATGACCTGTCGCATTTGCGACAATTCATTTGCTCAAGAAGGTCGAGGACGGAAGCGGTAGAGTCGTCAATGGATTGGCCCGGGACGGCAGGCTGGCATGCTGGTTGCTGAAGCGTAGGTAGGTCAAACAATGAGGAGCTCTCGCGTGATCGCCGCCAGCACCGCCGCCAAATCGTCTCGGTATGACCAGGTGCGCGCCAAGCCCACCGTGCTCAACGACACGACATTGCGCGACGGCGAGCAGGCACCTGGCGTTGCGTTTACCACAGACGAAAAGCTGGCGATCGCGCAGGCGCTAGCGCGGGTCGGAGTCACGGAGATCGAGGCGGGAACGCCGGCGATGGGCAACGAGGAGATCGCCGCCATCCGCGCCATTGTCGAAGCAGATCTTCCGCTGACCACCATAGGCTGGTGCCGGATGCGGGAATCTGATGTCGACGCGGCGATCGAAGCAAAGGTGTCCATGATCAATATGTCCGTCCCGACCTCCGATGTCCAGATCGCGGCCAAGCTAGGTGGTCATCGCGACCTGGCGCTAGAACGGGTGAAGCGAGTGGTAGGCTATGCCCGTGAGCGCGGACTTGAGGTCGCCGTCGGTGGTGAGGACTCCTCCCGCGCCGACATTGATTTTCTCATTAGACTGATGGCGACTGCAAAAGCCGCGGGCGCGCGTCGCTTTCGTATTGCAGATACGCTCAGTGTGCTCGATCCCGACGCAACCTACGCGCTGGTCGGAAATTTGCGTGCGACTACCGATCTCGAACTCGAATTTCACGGTCACGATGATCTAGGACTCGCAACCGCGAACACGCTCTCCGCCATCAGGGCTGGCGCGAGCCACGCCTCAGTGACCGTCATCGGGCTGGGCGAGCGGGCCGGAAATGCACCGCTCGAGGAAATCGCGGTCGCACTCAAGCAGCTCTACGGGCGCGAGACTGGCATCATACTCCCGGAGCTCGAGAACGTCGCCACGGTGGTAGCAGCCGCGGCCGCACGTGCGATTCCTATGAACAAGGCGATCGTCGGACAGCATGTATTTACGCACGAATCCGGCATTCATGTCGCTGGCCGTTTGAAGGATCAACGCACCTATCAATCGCTCGATCCCGTTTTGCTTGGCCGCTGCAACCGCTTTGTGTTCGGCAAGCATTCCGGACTTGCGGCGATCACCGCGATACTCGATGAACTGCAGCTCGTCGCCAGCGACGATCAAGCCAGGCAGATCCTGTCGCAAGTCCGCAAATATGCCATCGAGCACAAGCTGCCGGTCGAGCGCGAAACCGTGGCGGCGATCTGGCGCGACGTGTGCGGATGCTTGGCACCCCACCCCGCGTGAAAAGCCGTGTCCAGCAACGTTTGCGTCGACCCTTGGCAAACCGACGCGCCGCAAGGACAGTGTGCGATGTCGCTGATGGCACGAGCGGCGTCCAGCTCTCGCACGTCAGATCCCCTGGCGCGATCTCACGTCCAGATCTTACTTCCCGTTCCGCCATACATGCTGTGATCTCCTACCCAATGACGAGCTGTCCCCGGACTGCCAATCGGCATCTTCTCGCCCGGCTGATTTCCGGCCCGACGACCGTCCTGACGAGCGCCAAGCTAGATCGTGATTTGGCCATTGATCCCGGATCTTCATCGCAACTGGCTTCGTCACCGGCGGACCTGCCGATCTGGGCAGCGAAGTTGGGAGCACCGCTTTCCGGAGTCAGGCTGTGGCGATGCGCACCAGCTGTGCGAGGCAGGACGGCAGCAGTCAACACGCGCCCCCCATCTCATTGACCGTCCAGAGCTAATCCGAAGGAGAATTTTCGATGATCAGCTCATCCACGCCAGCCGGTATCCTGGATCGGCTCAGCAAGGCCTCGTCGGCAGAGGATTTTTTCTCGCTGCTTGGCGTCGATTACGACCCCAAAATCGTAAATGTCGCGCGCCTTCACATCTTAAAGCGCATGGGACAATATTTTGCCGAAGAGCAATTTACTGGCGCCGAAGAGCCGGAAATCAGAGCGAGGTGCAAGGCGATGCTGGAGCAAGCCTATGCAGATTTCGTGGCATCGTCACCGATCGATCAGCGAGTGTTCAAGGTTTTGAAGGATGCCGTCGCGGACCGTAAGAAGGCCGCGGCCTTTGTCCCGTTGAGCGAGTTGAAGTGATCTAGCGTTTCACTGTAAGCGAATTACGACCGGCCGGCGCCGAGGCAATCCGATATTGGGGCCTTCTCTTTGTGCTCAAGTATCTGCAGCCATCACCGGAGCGGCGGCTGTCGTATTCCCGACCCATGTCTGGACTGGTCGTGTCGACGGTATCAGCGGTTGTTTGAATTGTGTCGCAGGCCATTACTTCCGACTGGCTTTAAATGGTCTTTGCAACTGGTACGACACTTGCTGTTGTCCTGTCAGCGGTGCCGACAGATAGCAGTCGACCGCGATGAGTTTGAAGGAGGACCTATGATGCTGTTTTTACTACCTGCTGAGACCTGCGCTAGCATTTCGAGGCCCATAATCGCGTTAGCTCCCCTCGAAACCGGTTTTGACGCGATCAAAGCTCCGTAACGTCCGTGAGATGCTGGTCAATGGATAAGTCTTCGATTCGCGTTACTCCTGCACCCCGTATGCACAACATCATCTGCATCAAATCGGTCCCCGATCCCGCTCAGATTTGTGCCCATCTCATGGCGGATGGGAACGGTGCCACGAAGAGCGCCAGGTTCGGCCCATACGGAGTGCTTTCGTTTGACGGTCGGGATGGATTGCGTAGAAGTGTTGCCAGGATCGCCCTCGTTTGCACCGCCAATGTGGAGTCGTTGGGCCGAGCTCGGTCGCAGGTACTGCGCAGCGTACGAACTCGCCCACTCAGGCACCGAAGCGATCGGTTAGAATCACCACAGCGCCCTGGCGAGCCGCGGTGGCGCTCGTCGAACCCGACGGGTAACGGTCGAGTTTGGAAGACCTCTGCAAATCCGGTCGGACGGGTGCGTCTATTGCGACGACCTGTGTTGTTGTGTGGCCGGTCCGAACACGCAGGCGGGGCAGAGCAGCCAGCCACTTGCTAACCGAAAGTGATCTTCAGTTGACGAAGCGAAAAAGCAACCCGTGGCGCCGGCGCCCCTATCGTTGAGGAGGAATTTGAAACTATGAGCAACGTCAGCAGAACGGCCATGCCAGCGGCTGCCGGCCGCGCAGCAGCCAAAAAAGAGCTGCCGGAGCGCTTTAAGTCGTACAAGCACGTCTGGGTCTTCGTCGAGCTTGAGCGTGGTCAGGTGCATCCCGTTTCCTGGGAGCTTATGGGTGCAGGGCGCGGCCTTGCCGACAGGCTAAAAGTGAATCTTGCCGCTGTGGTTATCGGTCCGGAGGGGCAGCACACACGTAACGCCGCGCTTGAAGCCTTTTGCTATGGCGCCGATCTGGCATATCTCGTGAGCGACAATGTTTTGTCGGATTACCGTAACGAATCCTATACCAAGGCCCTAACCGAACTCGTCAACACCTACAAGCCCGAGATCCTGCTGTTGGGTGCGACGACGCTCGGTCGCGATCTCGCAGGTTCTGTGGCGACGACCCTATCGACGGGGCTCACTGCCGACTGCACCGCGCTGGACGTGGACGCCGATGGTTCGCTTGCGGCGACGCGTCCGACCTTTGGCGGCTCGCTGCTCTGCACGATCTACACGCTAAATTATCGTCCGCAGATGGCCACCGTCCGCCCGCGGGTCATGCCGATGCCTGAGCGTGTCGACCGCGATGCCGCTCGTATCGTCGTTCATCCGCTCGGCCTTTTCGAAGACGATATCGTCACAAAAGTATTGTCATTTCTGCCCGACCGCGATGCACAAACGTCCAATCTGGCCTATGCCGATGTCGTGGTTGCGGGCGGCCTAGGACTAGGATCGCCTGAGAACTTTCGGTTGGTGCGCGAGCTCGCATCCCTGCTTGGGGCTGAATATGGCTGCTCGCGTCCTCTCGTGCAAAAAGGGTGGGTTACGTCTGACCGGCAGATCGGCCAGACAGGCAAAACCATCCGGCCGAAGCTCTATATTGCCGCGGGGATTTCCGGAGCGATCCAGCACCGGGTTGGCGTCGAGGGCGCGGATCTGATCGTCGCCGTCAATACTGACAAGAACGCTCCGATCTTCGACTTCGCCCATCTCGCGATCGTCAGTGATGCCACTCAATTGCTACCGACGCTGACGGCTGCATTCCGCGCGCGGCTTTTGCCAGAATCGCGCGCCCGGATCGCGGTCTAGAGGAGATGAGGATGATTGAAGAGAAATTCGATGCGATCGTGGTCGGAGCCGGTATGGCCGGAAACGCGGCGGCATTGACGATGGCCAAACGCGGCATGAAGGTGCTGCAGCTCGAGCGGGGCGAATATCCCGGATCGAAGAATGTGCAGGGCGCCATCCTATATGCCGATATGATGGAAAAGCTGATCCCCGAGTTTCGAGAGGAGGCGCCGCTCGAACGCCACCTGATCGAACAGCGGTTCTGGATGATGGACGATCGCTCCCATGTCGGCATGCACTACCGTTCGGAGGACTTCAACGAGGAGCGGCCGAACCGCTATACGATCATACGCGCTCAGTTTGACAAATGGTTTTCTTCCAAGGTGCGTGAAGCTGGTGCGATCGTGCTGTGCGAGACCACCGTCACCGAGCTCGTACGGGACGATCGTGAAAGGATCGTCGGTGTTCGTACAGATCGCAGAGACGGCGAAATACATGCCGACGTCGTCGTCCTGGCCGAAGGGGTCAATGGCCTGCTCGGCACACGTGCAGGCCTACGCGCGCGCCCGACAGCCGACAACGTTGCGCTCGCGGTTAAGGAGATGCATTTCCTGCCTCGCGAGACTATCGAGGCGCGCTTCAATCTCAGGGGCGATGAAGGCGTCGTGATCGAGGCGGCCGGCACCATTTCTCGTGGCATGACCGGGATGGGTTTCATCTACGCCAATAAAGAGTGCATTTCGCTTGGCATCGGTTGTCTTGTCGCCGACTTCCAGCGCACGGGCCGAACGCCGTACGGACTGCTCGATCAATTCAAGAGGCATCCCTCTGTGGCGCCCCTGTTAGCAGGGTCCGAAGTCAAGGAATATTCGGCGCATCTCATTCCCGAAGGCGGTTACAAGTCGATCCCGCAGCTTTTTGGGGAAGGCTGGGTCGTAGTGGGCGATGCGGCCCAACTCAACAATGCCATTCATCGTGAGGGCTCCAATCTCGCGATGACCTCCGGCCGTATCGCCGCGGAAGCGATAGGTCTGGTTAAATCACGCGGCGAACCGATGAGTGCAACAAATCTGTCAATTTACAAGAAGATGCTGGACGATTCGTTCGTCATCAAAGATCTGAAGAAGTACAAGGATTTGCCGCCCCTAATGCATACTCACTCCCAGAACTTCTTTCTCACCTATCCGCAGCTCATCTCCAAGGCGATGCAGAACTTTGTGCGCGTCGATGGTACGCCCAAGGCTGAAAAGGAGAAAGCTAGCCTGAAATCCTTTGTCAAGGCGCGGTCATGGTCAGGTCTGTTCGGCGATGCTTGTCGTCTTGCGCGGGCCTGGCGCTGACCGCAACAGTGTGAAGTCCAACAATGGAAGGCCAAAGCATGAGTTCCGAACCCGCGGTGCGCGTCGAAGACAAGCTGTATTACAACCGCTATCTTGTCGACGTCGGAAACCCTCACGTCAAGGTCCGTGCGCACACAACGCCATCGCCGCAGCTACTTTCACTTTTGAAAGTCTGCCCCGCGCGGTGCTATGAGCTCAACGACGGCGGCCAGGTCGAGGTAGCGGTTGACGGCTGCATCGAGTGCGGTACCTGTCGCGTTATCGCTGAGCCGACCGGCGACATCCAATGGAGCCATCCGCGCGGCGGGTATGGTGTGCTGTTCAAGTTTGGGTGATGGTGAACGAAAGGCCGTCGGGGCGACCGAGGCGAGGCGTGGGAACTCATCCTATCCGTGGCGCATTGCGTGTCATCTGCGGGACGGCGGGAATTCGACCACGACGCTCTTCATGAGGACGCCGCGCAACATGACTTGCCGACGTGACCCGCCGTGCAGCTCGTGCGGGAGCCGCAAAGGCCTCGTTGCGGTGCCACTGCGTGGCGCCCCAACTGCGTCGATCGAATGGCAGAGTAGAGATCAGCCTCTCGCCTGAGCGGGGGCGGACCCAGCGGCCTCGATAGCGACCGCCACTGACTGCGTGATCGCAGCAAAACGCACGGCGGTGTGTATCGCTCTGGAATCAACGCCCGCGGCCCTCAGTGTCTTCTCATGGGCATCAATGCAGACACCGCAACCATTTATGACGGAGACAGCAAGCGACCACAGCTCGAAATCTGTCTTGTCCACCCCGTGATTGCCGATCACGTCCATACGTAGCCGTGGCGGCATCGTCTTGTATTCCGGGTCGGAAACGAGGTGAGCGAAGCGGTAGTAGACGTTGTTCATTGCCTCCACAGTGGCGGCGGCTTTCGCTGCGGCGATCTCTACAGAGGTCATCACGGCGGACGCCGCGCATTCCAGCGCGGCCACCAGGGCTGCATTGCGGGTGGCAGCCGCACTCGCCAGCAGCAGCCCGTATTTTCTCTGCAGCGAAAACGTCTCATCGGTCACCACGGAGATCAAGTTAAGCCGGACATCCTTCGCGAAATCGGGAATCCTTATTTGTTCGATCCACGACATGCTGCCTCAAGCAACTTTCAAGGTTTCGCCGCCGATTTCGCGGTTGCAGGGACAGAGCTCGCCGGTTTGCAGCGCGTCCAGAACGCGGAGCGTGTCCTTAGGACTGCGCCCCACACTGAGATTGGTCGCGTAAACGTGCTGGATCGTGTTTTGGGGGTCAACAATGAAGGTGCAACGATAGGCGACCCCTTCGGGTGAACGCACGCCAAGACCATCGACGAGCGTTCCCTTTGTATCGGCAAACTGCCAGATTGGGAGATTGTGCAGGTCGACATGCGAACGCCGCCATGCAAGCTTGCAGAACTCGTTGTCAGTCGAACCACCCAGTACAACCGCATCCCGTTCAGCGAATTCTTTGGAAAGCCGGGCAAATTCCGCGATCTCTGTCGGGCAGACGAATGTAAAGTCCTTGGGGTAAAAGAAGATAATCTTCCATTTTTCCGGAAAGCTCGTTTCGGTCAGCGTCTCAAATGCACTCTGCCCTTCTTCTTCCTGCGCATGAAAACCGGGCTTCACGCCTGTGATGTCGAATGGCGGCAACTGACTTCCAATTCCGAGCATGCTGTCCTCACAAACTTGCTTTTGTAGATCGTGACCTCACTGGTGGAGCAAACTATATGCCACCCGTTCTTAGGTCTGGAATGGGCGCAACAAGACCAGCCCAGCGGCTTGGGTCCGGGCATGTTCGCGCGCTTGGTGCCTCAATCAGCACTAAGCTGACGGTCATCTGGAGCACCAATGCTCTTACAAGGCGTTGGGGCCAACCTGCAAAACACCGCCATACCCCAGCAGAGGAATGGCTACGATTGCGGTGCCTTTGAGCTCGACGGAACGCGCGCATTGGTCAGGCGGGTGGCGGGAAGACGACAGACCTGAACCGTAGCAGTCTCGTCATCGACCGGCACGGCACCGCAAAGCCGGCTACGGGCTTGATGTCGGCTTGCGCTGTTTAGCGGGCGCAGCTGGTCGAACTGCGACGTCTCGCCATTGAAGGTCCACAATCGGCACGTTCGTAAGACATCAAGGTGGCGCAGGAGCGGACGCTAGAGCTAAGGCGGCTTCCGGAGATGGCGAAGATTCTGGTGGACGATTGCGGAGCCGACGTGCTCGGCAGCCCCACTGTCGCGTTCAGGTCGTCCGGTATCGTTGTAACCAAACACCGCAGCTCGGGTTGGGCCCGGCTGCGCGCCACGATCAAGGCAGCAGCCTGCCAAGTCCGCGGTGAGGCTCGCCCGTCGGCATTTCCCGCACGCTTCGCAATAAGGTCGATCTCCTCGCGATCAGCAAATTCGCCAAAAGAACGAGAAACAGCTGGCCGGGCCGACGGCTGCGGCCTCGGCAAGCCCATTTATACCAAGACTAAAGGGCACCTGCTGCCGAGTGGTTGCGAAATCGAGATCTTTTCTTCCCTCGCAACATCGATTGCTAGTATAATGTGCGTGCCCATTTGCTGGCCTCGAGTGTCGCTGCACCTGTCGCCGATGCGTACGCATTGGTGCCCGACATCCTGAGCCACATCGGCCAGTAGCCTATTCGTCTTTTGGAAGGTAGAGAACTGCCCGGAACACTATTCGGATCGATCTCATGTAGATTATCGATCACGGCTGGGATCTTGTTGGTGTTTTTCTCGCATCGGGCATAGCTGTCGAAGGTGCTCCTGCGAATGTGGTAGGCGTTGCAAGCAACCGCTCGGCAGCCCGAGCGGAACGGCGCGCGCGACCTCCGCGAATACTTGCCCTCCATTGCTAAGCCGTAGCGCATCAAAGGAGCGGCGTGTGACGCGCGCCAAAAGCGGCACGCCAGATCGGCCGGCTTCAAGGGTCAGAACCAAGGTGACCTCAGCCTCGCCGTGCGGCAGAGAGGCTTTTATGCGTGCTGGAAAAACATTGAGGATAGAGCTTGCGCGCCGAGGTTCGCGCGCAATGCTGACGTCGTCGGCAGCGATGCGCAGCCGCAGCGGCGCGCCCGGTGTAAGCGGCACTCCAGGTATCAGAAAGCGCACAGCTTTGAGGCGGAGCATGATCAGCCCATAGCGCCCATCATACCCGCCGACCGTAGTATCAAGACAGACTGCCGCTTCGCCCCGCCTGGCAAGCGCCGCATCGCTCTGAATGACATTGAGCGGACCGGCCGTAGTCACGGCGCCATCCTTCATCATGACGAGATAATCGGCAAAACGCTCGATATCAGCGATGTCATGGCCGAAGTAAATCATCGGCAATCGAAGCGTTTGCCGCATGCGCTCGAGAAAGGGCAGGATCTCGCATTTGGCGGAGCGGTCGAGCCCAATGAGTGGATCGTCCAGCAAGAGTAGCCGAGGCTGGCCCAACAGCGCACGGCCAAGGGCGAGTCGCTGTCGCTCCGCTCCGGAAAGATCTGATGGCAAACGCTCGAGCAGTGGCGCCAAGGCGAGCAATTCGACCACACCATCAAAATCGATCAGTGTCTGTTCCGATTTGGACGCGTTGTATAAAAGGGTGTGTCGTACCGACAAATGAGAAGAGAGAATCGGTAGGCGAAATACATATGCGACGTGACGAAGATGAGTCGGTCGAAACGTAGTCTCATCCTGCCAAATCTCCCCATCAATCGCACAGAATCCATTCGGCAGGCGCTGGACGCCAGCGATGCAGCGCGCGAGTGTAGTTTTGCCGCACCCAGGCGGACCAAGAATCGCTGTGACGCCTTTGGCTGGTACGCTGAATTGCGTATCTAGCAAAATGCTTCCGAGAGAACCGTTGAAGGCAACTTCGATATAGCCCTTTTTGGCTTCTCTGATGAACCTTAGCATGTGCTGTATCTTCTCAGCTAAGTCAGGAGGCCAATGGCTGCAGTGGAGCTGATCCCCATGCTTCCGACGATCCACTCGACCCCGCGGCAGCACGGGCTTTTCTGCTCGCGTGAGGGCCTAGGGCAGGGGGCGGACTGCAGATTGGTATCAAGACCGGAGTCTTGTTGAGCAGCTTCGCGCCGCTAGGATTGTGGCAATCGGGCGTTGCTCGCTGCACTTGGCATTGAGAGATAAGCGCCCTTCCAGCAGCGCAAGGTTGTCAGTCTGCTTGGCGGGCCGAGCGCATGTTCGAATAGCGCCGCTTGAGAGGCTTGGCGGTAAAGCTGTCCGATCACTGGCTCGGGGCCAGAACTCGGCATTACGGATCCCACAGCTTCGCGAGCCGATTCGAAGTTTGCGTCCGTCGCCACAATGGTGGCCTTTGCACTCTCAGGTGCGAGTAGCATCAGCGCTAGATCGATCATGATGAATCGAATTAACTTCATTGGAATCCTGGCTCCGCCGCGACCGCTTCCTTCGCGGCAGCTTGATCCTTACCCAGCAATCGGCGTGCCGTTTTAAGGAATACCTGGCCGGCTAGTGGCAAGGGAGGCTTTGCATCGGTCTCCACCCTGCGTCCTGAATCGCCGCATCGTAGGACCTTGGACGTTCGCGTCGCCAACCGCACATGCAGGAGCTATGACATGGCACCTGAGGGTGAAACCATGCCTCTCGCATTGGAGATGGTGCTTCGGCGAATGTGCGGCCGTAAAACGCGTCAGTGATACACAAGTCGCTGCCTCCGGCTGGCGCACCTTCCGATCTGCGCGAAGGAGAAGGTTGGCAGCCTCTCTTCGAAAAACGCGCTGATATGAGATGATATGCGCTGTCCGCGCGCTCAAAGTGCTTGAACCGCCCGTAACGTCAGGATGTAGGCATTGCGAAGCAAAACGCCATATTGGGAGCCAACATCGGCACACAAGAGCTAAACGGCCGATCTCTGTTTGATCCCGGTCCTCGCAATGCGTGTTGCGCCTAGCGGTACGATGATTCCGAGCGCCGGTATCATTGCGGCGCCCGGAACAACAAGCAGTGGCTACCGAGGCGCTGGAATCCGGTAAACAGATCCGCCTCGCGGGGCAAAGAAAAACAGTGAAGTATATGCGGCTTAAGAGAGGTTTGGTGAATCAAGAGCGACGAATGGGCTGGACTTGCAATGCGCATCGCTATGCAGCCGTCCTCGCTGCGATCGCGATCGCAGCGACGTGGTGCACAGGATACGCTCGCGCGCGAGATCGTCGGGCCGAGGAAGTCTTGGTGTCGTGCAAACCAGACGTGATCCGCTTCTGTGACCGCTTTACAGGCCGTAACGATGCCGATGTGGCCATGTTTTGTCTTACGGAAAACTTCAAGAACTTACGCCGCGAATGCCGACGCATGATGCCTACCGCCACTGCCGACAGAAACGACCGGTCGAGACAATCTCTCAACAGGCGTCCGGTAGGCCTTCATCGAGAGTGAGGCACGGCAGTTGCGAACTCGAACGGTAGTGAGGTGTTCAGACTAGCGGGGCCTCGGGGTTTGGCCAGCTTGGTGGCTGCAAGTTGATCGGACTGAAGCATCAGCCTGCCGCGCGCAGCTCAACTATCTGAGGACTGATCCGTGGATCGACTGGCAGCAGTTGCGCTTTAATCAGAGCTGCAGCCATTCGGCGACTTCGAGGCTTACATGACGTTGCTATGGGTTCGCTGTAACGGTCCCGAAGGAAAAGTGCGTCAGGTGAGGAGGGAATGGCCAGACATGCGCAGAAAATCCGTACTCCTCACCGATATACCGTTGTGGTCGGCGACCAGGTGTTTTTGGGCAGGTGGCTAAGCGGTAGTGACAGGCAAAAGATTCGCCGGAATATTAGCGTTGGACGTTTGCTTCATTGCCGTTTCCCTTAGAGTCTCAGCTTGGGACGACCTTGGGTTGTACTGCCGGGCTCGAGTAATAGAGTGAGCTAGGAAAACCTCTTTTGTTAGCCACTGATCGACTTCCCGAGGCAACCGCTTGATGCCATTGCGGCGTTCTCGATGCGCGCTTCAGGGGAGTCGCTTCGCCCGATCGTGGTGCTCTTGACCGAATACACTTTAGAGCTCAGGGCTAATGGGAACGCCGTCGACAGAAGTCTCTCAAAGGCAGAAAGCTGTTCATGCAGACGCTTCTCAACGGCCTCCCGCTGCGCGCCAGGCAGTTCAGTGCCAAGTAATCGACGGCAACGCCAGATTTCGTTTCGCAACCATCTGATCTCATTTAATGTATCATCAATCGAAGTCATCACAGATATTCGTTCCTGGAGTATCAAGCATGACGATCGTCTGAGCGGCCGTTGCTTGGCTCCGCATTTCTGCCGAATAGTTCAGCCGAGGACTTACGACTTTCCGCCCGTTTGTCCCCGGAGGCGGCGAGCAAGATGTGTGCAACTCTTACCAATCAATATCACCCGACACCGCACGTGTGACAACAAATCGCGGCAGAGTTTCGCGGTTTAACGGCGTCCCGATCGTCTGTCCTGCACAATTTCAGCGCTCCACAAGATCGGTTGGCCGACGGGCAGTTAAGTAGATCCGGCCTGCTATAGGCATTCACAATCACTTATTCGATAACTAATCTATGGGCGAGGTGGACCTTACCAACAACATGGGAAAGCCATGAGAACGATTGTGAGGAAGGCAAACCAGCCTGACTGCGATCCACGGCACGCGCCAGCCAATCAAAGAAGCGGACGCGGTTGCGATCGTGGTAATACAACGCGAAATGTCGATGGACGCAGTGTCGAGCCAATTGAGCATTCCACAGACGGTCATTGACATCGACATCCGCTGTGCACGCCTCAGAAGAGCGAGTGAATAGCTCGAATCCCGCGCTGCACCAGGTTGTAGCGTTGTTGATGCGTAAAAGATAAAGGCCCGCTTGGCAGGCGTTGACGTCCCATCGCAAGTGGACATCACGACGACGACCTGTTGATTTCCAGTTTTCCCGCCTGCGGGGGCGATGGCCAGGAAAGCCATTTCGATGTCGGCACGGGCCGCCTGACCGGCCATCATCAAGTACGATGCGGGCAATAGAATGTGTCTACCCAGCCTAGCCGCGCCTTTTCCAAGGAAAACGCTGGGTGAACGCCAGCGCGCGAGCGGCACGAGCGCTGCGGTGAAAGCTTGGAAGTCTTATGTCCTTTCGAACCAGCCTCACGAGGGCGCTAGGCGAAAGCGATCGCGCCAGCAACGTCGTTGAGTTCTCAACAGCGGTGGTCACGCGCGATAAGCAACTGCGCAATGTGGTCGCCAAAACGCCCGCGAGATCAAAGGCGCGGTCGTGCATCAGGTGCTCGGCAAATTCGACCTAAAGCTATGAGGGCCTCCCGAAGGAAGACCTCGTCGATCGGCCTAGCCCCTCACAAAAAGGCTGTGACCGCTTCTTTCGAGGACGGGCTGTCTGGATCAGCCATTGGCGAATGAGCTGCCGTCAACTGCCCTTCGCGCTGTCTGTGCGGAGGATCGTAAGGATGGAGATCCAAGCGAACAGTCGTATACCGCAATTCATGCGTTCGCGTTGCGGACGTCATTGAAGTCAGCGGTCAACCACCACTCATAGGCCGGACGAATAGATGGTGATCAGAGCGAACTTTCAAGTGGCCCTTGTGCAACGTAGGCTATCGACATCCGTTCCCCGCCGACGATCGGACCTTCGCTGCGTCACACTCGAATCCAGATCGCGAAACAGGCTGTAATTCCGTCGGATCCATTGATGCAGCTCGGTGGACCAGTCCTTCTCGTTGCGCAGATATCCAGTGAAGGAAAAGCTAAGCCGGTCTATATATCGTTTGAGGAACAGCGGAAGTGCGGGAATCCGAATCACCCGCTCGTGATCCATCGCTTCCGGTAATTCGCCGCGCAGCACGAATTCATTGTGGACGGTGACCAGCGACGCCGGCGGAATTCGCCGCCGCAGCATTTCATAACCGCGAAAGGAGATGCGGTCTGCGCCCGCGACGAAGAGGATGATAGGGGCGACATAGCAGCGCGCCGTCTCCTTCATGAAGCCTATCTCCTCGCACATCTTGAAGAATTCGTCGAAGGCGTGAAAGCCGAGGTCAATTACCTTGGGTACCCGATCGTGGATGATCAGAGGGTCCATCAGCTGCATCTTGCCGTAAGTGTCGATCACATCCGCGGTCTCCGTGATGTTGGGGAGGTAGTCGAGCAATGACGGCTCTTTCAAGTTCACATCGAACGATAGCGTTGCGCCGTTTTTCAGCAGCAAGAACTCGCTCATAGCCCGAGCGATGAGGGTTTTACCGACCTGCGGGCTAGGAGAGCAGATGATGTAGATGGGGGTCGCTAACATAGCCAGCAGATCAATTTCGTTCCGTACGTAGGCCCGACCGGAGCTCGCCGGATATGACGCTACTTTTCGCCGGCCCGGGTAGCGGACTTGGCCCCCGCCAATTCCGTCAAGTTGATGCGATCGAATTCGCTCCAGACATTTGCCAGCCAGTGCCGGACATAGCCGCGCAGCACGAAGGAGTTGTGCGCGGGTTCATCGTTCCGTCCCTTGTTTGCCACGAAGTCTATGAATGGGACGGATGCGACTTCCACCTGCTCATAGGCCATCTCGTTGAGCTTCGGTATGGTCAGCTCAGTCGCATGCTTGATGCGGTGAAAATAGGAATTATAAGTCGCTTGATCCCACTGGAAGAATTGAGTGTCGTTGATGAAGTTCTTGACGAGGTAGTACTTTGCGCCGCTCATGAAAGTCGCGGTTTCCGCGATCTCGTCTAGCGAAGCGATGGATGATCCCAGGATGTGGAACACGGCAAATGTGATCTGGCCAGACCGTGCCGAGTCCAGAAAGCCGATGTCGCGCAAGGAAGCTAACGCAGAAGACAGTAGTCCTGCTCGAGCATCGATGACAGTGACGGATAGCCCTGAGTTCAAGGTATCGAAGATCTTCATCTGGTCCGCCGTCGTGGTCATGTCGACGATCTCAGTGATCTCGGGATAAAAGCGCTTCAGCGTTCCGCGGGGCGACTCTGTGTCGAATGCGCGTGTTTGCACGTTGTTGACGCTGAAGTAGTCCAGTAGCGTTCGTGATACGGTCGTCTTGCCGACTCCTCCCTTGTCCGCGCCGACCACAATTACAACTGGCTTCACCATAGAAACATCTCCTGAGACACTCGCTATTGCCGCGCGCAAAGTGCGCAATCGGCGCGTCTCTGCTTTGGGCGCGATCATGGCAGAAAGAAGGGGCAATGAACCTTCGATGCTGGAGCTCTGCAACTGATAAACGTTTTCAACATTAAGCGAGTGACGTGGTCCGATGATGCAGGCCTGAGAATGGAAGTAATCACTTGTATTGGTGATCTACGTGAGGTTTGTGGGCAGCTGGAACCGCGGGCCAAGAATCAACTGTCCGCCTGTGGTGATCGTTGTGATGCCATAGGTTATCTATGGATGCCGTCGCTGCCGCTATCTACTTTTCATGAAGCGACGGAAACTAACGTAGCGTCAGATTGCGAAGCTTGATGAAAGCGCAAGTCAAGGCGATGCGACGCGGTGCGGCTATGGCTTGCCAGACCACAAAGCCCTGCTGGATTAGATGGTCGTCTCTTCGGCCGAGAGCGTAGCGGCTGGTTAATTCCTGAAAGATGACCCTGAACGACCGAGCTCTCACTCTCACTCTGGTGATGAATGTCGGGATACGCGAAGGCTGAAGCGCGTTGGTGACGCAATAGCAACCATGCATCGCTCTGCGGCGAGATTATCGGGCAACGGAGAACAAGATCGAAGCCGGAGCGGGGCGCCGGCGGACGGCGCAGCATCGGTGGGGAAGCGATATCGGACGTCCGAAAGAAGCGCGCGTCTGGTGGCCGGCACGGCGATCTTTGTCTTGGACACAGAGATCGCCGAGCGACGTCCTATGGATCGAGAAGGACTTAGTGGAATGAACGATAGCCATGGCGGGTGCGTACTCTCGTTGGCCGTTTACTTGAAGCGGCAGACAGTGTACGCACCGGTTTTAAAGCGCCCACTTTGGCTAACCTAAAGATTCAACCCGGATTGTCGCCTTGTTTAAACTCGTTTGCGCAAAAAGCGGCTTCGAGCGGCCGCATGGTAGCTGCCTAACGACGGAATATCTCGACGAGCTAAAGGCGGGTGCTAGATGCACTCTGCGCGCAAGAGCGATGCGCTTGCTAAGCGGCCGGCGCTGCTAGAAAGTTTAATTGCGCGGCGTTGTCGGCCCGGCGTCTAGCTGATCGGCGCCTGGCGGGGGTGTGGTCCCCGATGGCATGGTGGTGCGCTGCGCGGCGTCCTTCGAGGAGCGGCCGACGATAACGGTGAGCAGACCCTCGCCCCACAGCCGCTGCGCTGCTCTCTTGGCGTCTTCCAGCGTCACCGCATCGACCACGGCATGCTGCTTTTCGAAATAGTCGATGGGCAGCTTGTCAAGCTGATTCTGCAGTAGCGTTCGCGCAAGCTTTGATGATGTGTTGAGAGCCACCTGTTGCGAGCCCTTCAGGTAGGACTTTGCGTCATCGAGTTCCTGCTGAGTAGGTCCTTTCTCGGCGATATGGCGGACCTGCTTCTCGATTTCTTCGACCGTTTCGCCGGCACGATTGGCGCAGGTCCCGCTGCTGCCGAGAAACATGGCTGAATGGTCCAACCAGACAAGGTGCTCACGGACGAAATAGGCCAGTCCGCGCTTCTCGCGGACTTCGCGGAACAGGCGGGACGTAAGGCCGGCGTCGCCGAGGATGTGGTTGACGATATAGGCGGCCATGAAATCCGGCTCGCTCCGACGGACGGCTGGACCCCCAAAAGTCACAACTGTCTGCGGCACATCGCACCGAATGAAGACCCGTTGCGGCGGCTTTGCTGCGATGACTTCGGCAACCGGCATCGCTTCTGCGTTGCTCGGCAGGCTGCCAAAGGTCTTGTCGAGCAGCTTGCAGACGACCGCTGGATCGACGTCGCCGACAACAGCGATTTTGAGCGTGTCTTTTGCGATCACGCGTCGGACATAACCCTTGAGATCCGCGACCTCGATCTTCGGCACGCTTTCCAGCGAGCCTTCGGCTGGGCGAGCATAAGGATGATCCCCAAACGCGACTTCGAGGAACTTGCGATGAGCCAGAGACGAAGGATCGGTCGAGGCGTGCCGAAGGCGCGCAAGTACACTAGCACGGGTCCGTTCGACGTCGGCCGAGTCGAAACGCGGCGAGGTTAGCGCCGTTCGTAAAAGCTCGAAGGCCTCGTCCGCGTTGTCGTGGAGTGTGCGCAAGGCACCGCGGAAGTGATCAGGGGTCACATGAAAACCCAACTCAATGGCACGACGGTCTAGCCGCTGATGAAAGGTCTTGAAGTCAAAGTCGCCGGAACCTTCCTTGAGCAGGCCAGACACCATGTGACCGACGCCAGGTTTTTGAGCGGGGTCCTGAGTCGCGCCGCCGGTGAAGGCATATTCCATCGTGATCAATGGGACGGTAGAATCTTGCACGAACCAGGCTTCTATACCGCAAGACGAAATTAGGCGCTTGAACCTGGGTCGGCCAAGTGACCCCGCGGCGGCAACCGAATTTGGCGAAGCGAGCATAGCGAGGGAGAGCGACGCTCCGCCGAGAAGGATCGGATAAATCACTAGGGCTTCTCCCAGTGTTGTGGAGTAGACTCTTTGATGAGATAGCCGGTCACCGCTCGTTTCTTGTCGAGCCATTTCCGCACGGCCTCGTGCACCTGCTGTGCACCGACAGCGCGGATGTCGTCCGGCCAGCGTTCAATATCCTCGATGCACAGTCCCGTCGTCAGGCCGCGGCCATACCGGTGCGCGAGCATTTCCTGACTGTCCTGGGCGTAGGTGACTTGCGCAATCAGCCGCGTCTTCGCCCGCTGCAGATCTTCGGTGCTCACGGGATTACGGGCAATGTCGGCGATTACCTCGTCGATGGAGTGCTCGATCAGGCTGAGGTGGACGCCAGGTTTTGGTATGGCGGAAATCTCGAATCGCGAGGGGTCGAGTGCGGCAGATTGGTAGCTCGCTTTGGCAGTGACCGCGAGCTGCTTTTCGACGACAAACGAGAGATGGAGATATGAGTTGACACCGCCGCCCATCAACTGCTCGAGCACCTCAAGCGCCGGACCCTCCCCCGCGGCCGCGGTGCGAGCCGGCGGTACGAGATAATAGCGGTGCAGGGCTGGCTGCTCGACGCGGGAATCGGCCAACGTCACTCTGCGCTGCGCGGCCGGCGTCGGCTCCTGCGGCCGCAGGCGTTGCAGGGGAATCGAGGGTTGCGCGGGGATGCCGCCAAAAGTCTCCTTCACCAGCGAGGGCATTTCCTTGGTGGTTACGTCGCCAGCGACAATCAGGATCGCGTTGTTGGGTGCATAGAAGCGCTTGTAGAAGGTAAGCGCGTCCTCGCGGGTAAGCTTTTCGATTTCCTGGCGCCATCCAATAATGGGGTGGCCGTAGGGGTGGTTGAGGTAAAGCGCCGCCATCATCTGCTCAGCAAGTCGGGCACCTGGTTGGTTGGCGATGCGCATATTGAATTCCTCCAGCACGACGTCGCGCTCGGACAGCACATCCTCGTCGTTGAGAATGAGACCAGTCATGCGGTCGGCTTCAAATTCCATCATCTTGCCGAGGTGCTCGCGAGGCACGTGCTGGAAGTAGCTGGTGAAGTCGAATCCGGTAAAGGCGTTCTGATAGCCGCCGGCGCGCAGCACGGCCTTGCGGAACTCATCCGCCGGATGTTTGGATGTGCCCTTGAACATCAGGTGTTCGAGGAAATGCGCGAGCCCCGATTTGCCAGGCGGTTCGTCCGCGGAACCGACCTTATACCAAATCATCTGAGTCACGACGGGTGTGCGATGATCCGGGATCACGACGACCTGCAGGCCGTTCTGGAGCGTGAAGCTTGCTGGTCGATCTGATTTGACCGTGCCGGCAGAGACGCTAGCCTCGTCAGGAAGGTATAAGCCGGTGCCATTCTCAGTTATGCGCTCGACCGCCGGGGCGGTGCGCGTCGTCGACTCCGAGGCTTCAGCGGCGGTGCCTGCCGCCTTGCCGGTGACCGAAAGCCGGTTCTTCATGGCATCGCCTTTCGTTCCATAGTGGTCATTATGGTAGAAAATCCGACATGGCGGGGAGCCGCGCCTCGTCTTGGCAAACAGTGGAGCAAAAACCGGACCAATCGCCGGACTCGCGTACGCAACGGCACAGAACAACGTTGCGCACAACGCGTCAGGAGAACTTCGCGTCCAATGGAGACTTCAGGTCAATCGAGCGCGATATGACGTCGGCACAACACCCGGCAGGCTCGCCATCACACATCTCGCTCTAGAAGATGAGTAGCTTGACAATATTTATCATGGCCGCGAGCTGGGAGTCGGCGAGCAGCTCCTTGGAGTACACTGCGCCGAAGTAGTCCAGGACGAAGGTGCCAGAATAGCGTAGATTATCGGTCGAGCGGATTAGGTTATCCAGTGCGAGCCTGACCTCACCAAAGTCGATCTGGCCAATCGCTCTTCATGTGGTGCGTGTACGCTCTACATAAAGTCATAGTCATCATCATACGGATCGTTCGCGGGCTTTGCCACACTTTCGGTACACTTGGCATTGCTGCTATTGTCTTCAGTCGCGGCAAGATACAAAGGCGGTTTACCCGCTCGCTGCCATTTGCCTTCTTTGTTCTTCCATTTGTCCTCGTGCTTGGTGGGATCGAGCACCATCATCGAGTCACTTACCTCAAGAAAGCCCAACGCTGCTGCGCGGGCTTTCGCTTCCGGATTGGAAGAGTGGGAGAGAACGAGCGGTTCGTTACCGTCGATCTGGAGCTGATGTTCAAGCAAGATATCGCCCGCGTTATCGACGAGCGGATGGGTAACCCGGAAAGCTGTCGTTGAGGTGATTTGATCTCGCCCAGGAAATTGTTTGCGCCAATCATTGTTGCCCTTGAACAGCTCGCTCATGCGACCTCCGGGTTCCGTTCTGAGAAGCCCGACGCTCTTATTCCCGAGCTGATAGCTGAAAAATCGCGCTTTCTCCGAAATAGACTTGATGCCGAAGCGAAACGCAGTGTCCGCTGTGCGTTGAGCCTTTTGGGACACCCAGCGAGAGTATCGCTGCGGATTAGCAGCAATATCCTCTATGTCTGCTCCATAAAAGTCCACCAGCTTCCTCTCGAATGAAGATCTTGAGATTTCAACGACCGGCGGCTCTTCAACCATCGCGTATGGCGGAACTGCCGGCGAACTTGCATCAGGAGAGGAGATCGATGGCGCCAAATTCAGAGTAGAGAATACATCCGAGAACCTTTGGCGATCCCTGTAGGAGGAAGAGTCATCGGTCGCGCTCGTTCTCATTTCATCGGGCTCGGAAGCACGTTCGCTACTAGATAGATTGACGGTGTGCTGAAACATAACACTTTCCATTTGTATCGACGGGGGCTGCGCCGGTTGAGGTTCCGCGTCATAGTAAGCCGAGCTGTCGGCAAGCTGAGCATCACTTCGCTATTCCGCCCCGCTCTTTATCGCCACGCTATCTTGAACGAGCCAATGCGTTCCGGCCGCCCGCCTGCGGTGCTGGGCTGGCATCGCCGGCCTCCGTCTTGCGTTCAAGGGCGAGGGACAGTCCGAAATTGTTGCGCAGCATCGGGTTTGCGGGTTCCGCTGCGAGAGCTTGGCGGTATAGTTCTTGGGCCTCCTGATGGCGGCCCTCGTGATCGAGAACAACCGCTTTGGCATTCAATGCGCGCAGGTCGCCAGGGGCTGCCAGTAATACGCCGTCGAGCACCTCGAGCGCATCATTCGGACGGTTGGCTGCCAGCAGGGCTCGCGCAAGAGGAATCGCCGCATCGATGTTGTTCGGCTGTTGCTTCAATGCATCGCGCAGAGCCCCTTCATCAGGATCTCGGCCCAGCGCGTGCGAAATGCGCTCGCGCACCGCAGGGTCGATCTCTTCGCTGTGTGCGAGGTCAGATGTGGACGTCTGCTGCGGTGAAAGGCTATGTTTATCCCCGGCAGCGCAGCCAGCGAGCAGCACACTAGCCAGCATCGCAAGCAGAGCCGGCCGCGGCCCTGGACTGGCGCAGCACAAATACCGGCGGCGCCTGATTCTATTTGATCTCATAGGTTACTCACGAGGAAGCGCTGCCCATTCTTAGTTTGCAGCTGTGAGAAGCGAGGAAGGCGCCTTTGGAAGCTTGACGGATCCAATCGGTTGAACCGTGAAGTCGGAGGCGAGATCTTGATACGATAGAACAGGCAGGTCGATCCCGTTGCGCGTGAGAAAACCGCGTACGAAACGCCGGATATCCATCGACCCAAGGACGACAGGCTGGCTCTTACTTTGCGCGATGGTCGCATGGATCTGACGAAATTGTGCAAGCAGCTTTTCGCTCTGCCATTCATCCAAGACGAGGTATGGGCCGACGGCAGTTTCCCGTACTGCGCCGCGGATGATTTCCTCGCTCTCACGCTCGATGATAAAGGCGACCACGACGCGATGGGCGTTCGCATACCGAAAGCAGATTTGCCGCTTTAAGGTAGCACGAACGTATTCGGTGAGCAGGACGGCGTTTTGCTCGCGCTCGCTCCATTCTGCCAATGCCTCCAGGAGCAAGCGGGTATTGCGGATTGGAATGCCTTCATCGAGCAATCGGCGCAGGACCTCGGCGATCCGAGGGACGGTGGCCGTACGCAGCACCTCCTTCACCAGGTCAGGATATTCCTGCTCCATCCGGGCGAGCAATTGGCGGGTTTCCTGGATACCCACCAGGCGCTGTGCATAGCGTGTCAATGTGGAATGGAGACGTAAGGCAAGAACTTCGCTCAGCCGATGATATCCGATTCCGGCGGCCTTGAGGGCCGCTGCATGCCGTTCCTCGATCCAGACCCGATTCGTTTCCGGGTCTTGCTGAAAGGGGATGCCGCTCAACTCGATGTTGGCCACATCGTCGTTGAGCACCAGGTGCCCGGGATTGATCACATCGCGCTCAACTGGCACACTATCGACATCCACTCTGAATTGCGACGAGGACAAGCTCTCGCCGATCTGGGCCGGGATGCGCGGAATGGTGATGCCAAGGTCCGCCGAGACGAGCCTTGAAACACGCGAAATGCTCTCTTCCAGCTCGTCTTTGTCGATCGAATCCGTCAGGTTCGGTGCAAGGAACAACGCGATCGGAAGTGCTTCCGTATGTACGGGCTGCTTCTGGGCCGCTGCGGGAGCCGGCGCCGAAGCAGCGACGCTAGCTCCTATTTTAGCGGCAGGCTTGTCGCCTTTGGTGCCGACCTTGACGAAGCTTGCCGCAGCGAACAGGACGGCCAGCACGAAAAACGGGGGCAAAGGAAAGCCGGGAACGAGCCCCATGAATACCAAGACGCAGGCGGCTAGCCTAAGCGCCTGCGTACTTGCGGTAAGTTGGTGAACGATATCGGCGCCGAGTTTGAGCTTGGAGGGCCCGTTGACGCGCGTGACAATGGTCGCAGCGGTAATTGACAGCAGCAACGCCGGAATCTGCGAAATGAGCGCATCACCGATCGTCAAAAGCGTATATTGATGCAGCGCCTCATCGAGCGACATACCTTTTGAGAGCAGACCGATGCTGATTCCGCCCAGCATATTGATGCAGATCACGATTAGCCCGGCGATCGCGTCTCCCTTAACGAACTTCATGGCACCATCCATCGCGCCATGAAGTTGACTCTCTTGCTCCAAGGCGGCACGTCGGCGACGTGCTTCGTGCTGATCGATGTGGCTGTTGCGCAGTTCCGCATCGATCGCCATCTGTTTGCCTGGTAGCGCGTCAAGGGTGAAGCGCGCAGACACCTCTGCGACGCGTTCGGCACCCTTGGCAAGAACCATGAATTGCACCATGGTCACGATCAAGAATATGACGATTCCGACCGCGATATTCCCTGAAATGACGAAGTCGCCGAATGTGTGAATGATGCTGCCGGCGTCGCCCTCGGCAAGGATCAGCCGCGTTGTTGCTATCGTTAGCGCCAGTCGGAATACGGTGGAGATCAGGATGACGCCCGGTAAGGACGAAAAATCAAGCGGTGTGGTGAGATAGAGGGCAACCATCAGCAGCAATATGGCAAACCCAAGATTGAAGCCGATCAGCATGTCGATCACGATGATTGGGATTGGCATGATCATCATGCCGATCGCCAGAAGCAGCATCAAGGCAACCATGAAATCCGGGTGGGCCGGAGCGCGCACGATGAAGTCACGCAAGACGTTGGCCATGATAGATCCCTATTGCTTTTTGATGAGGGCCCTGCCCGCGCGCAGTGACACATAGCGCTGGAAGACCTCGCGAGCCTCGGGCATGCGGCCAGCGTGACGCAGGGCGTGGCTGCGCAACAGGGTCATCGGTATGCGGGAAGAGGGTTGCGTATCGAGTGCGTCCAGCCGGTCCAACACGTGGAGTGCTTCGTCGCCAAGGCCCTCGGAGATTAGCGTGTAAGCTAGGATGCGGAGTAAACCGACGTCGTTGGAATGCTCGCGAGCTGCAATTCGCAACAGAGCCAGACTCTGTGCGCTCTGCCCGCACGCGAGATGTACATACGAGAGCGCACAAAGCAGGTCGCGCTCCGGCCCGGAGATCGACAGAATAGCGCCGGATTTGGAGACTTCTGGCTCCAGGGGAGCGGGCACATGCTGCAATCCATCAGGATCGACCATGGCTAGCCCTTGATTAAGCTGTTTTGATTTTGCCGGAGCATTAATAGCCGCTGTAGTTCCTGCTGCAGGATTGCCAAACATTCTCGCGCCGTTTTGTCATTCGGCGTCGCCTCCAACGTTCGCGTCAAGCGCTCCAGAAGAACACCATGCTTGTCGGCGCGCAGTACGTCCGGATGACGGAGGCGTGGAACGACGAAGGAGAGTAGTCCGCGGGACAGATTGGGACCATAGAGCGAAGCCAATACCGCGCGCGGATCTAGCTCATTTGCTCCTGCTTCGCTTTCGAATAGAGTGACGCGCTGGATGGCGCCGACGGAGTTGACCTCGAGCGCCGCTTCGCTCGCACCATCAATTGGCAGATCATGCGAAACCGCATCCCGCCACGACGCGCGCTTCGTGCCGCTATCCGCATGGACGCCTCCGACTTCGAGTTTATCACCTCGCGAGGGAGGCGAGCCGATGAGCGGTGCGTGCTGGCCCGCATCTAATCCCTGCGATGAGGTGCCGGGCCCTACAGAGTGCTGGGGCAGCCTAGCCATCGCCTTCTCCTTCTTTCTTGCAGGGTAGAGACCTTAGTATGGCAAAGCGGCAGATCGGCCGTTGCGACTGAGCAGAACACGTCCATCCTCAATTCGATCAACGGTCCATCCATTACTTAAGAGCGCGCCGACGAAATACTTCTGTCCGGCAATAAGCAGATAAGGTTCGCTTCCGCGCCAGACGGCTTGGACAGCAATCGAAGACGGCATCTTCTCCTCTTTCACCGTGACAGCATTCACAAGGGTCGTGGTACCGTTGGTTTGACGATCGAACCATTGCTGGATTTCTTTCCATTTTGCGACGAGGTTCGGCGCAATTGTGCCTTCCGCGGTCACAACGCCGGGGCCGCGCCCGATCTTAACGTCAAGAAGGCCCGCTCGTTCGATTTCTTGCCGCAGCGATAGGGCCATTTCATCAGCAGCTCTCGGATCGAAATGATCGACGGTTGGCTTAGTGGCAATCTCGACGGCGCGCGACGACTGGGTACTTGGCACCACCGCTCTATCGCCGGGGGAGAGGATAATTGAGACGGTGCCGATCACGACAGAGCTGAGCAGAACCAGGCTGAGTGCGATGATCGAGCTGCGAGAGCGCTTGCTCGAAGCAAGTGGCTGGACATCCTCTGTCGACCAGCGGATGGACATCGCGCCAGCATGAATGACCGCGGGTAGGGGCACTCTGACGCTCTCACCTGAAGTGATGCTCGCGAGGCCGTCTATGCTGATACTGGCGGCGAGCGCCTCGACCTCGATCGAATCGCGCTGCGCGATGATCCGAAGGTGATGCGGTTCAAGCCCTTGTTCAACGAAGATCATGTCGGCATCGAGGCCGCTGCCAACAATGCTTTCGCCGCCCGCTGCCTTTCCCTTGAGCCCGGTATAGAGCCCCGAAAGCACCTCGAACTCGAGCGAAACAGAGTCGTTCACGATAACCTCCTGAATAACGAGAGAAGCCGTACGGCAGTGCCGTACGGCTCATCCAGATTTCGTCATTCACAGCGCGGCGACGGTAGCAACGCGGTGAGCCACCCGTCTTGCAGAACTACTGAACGCGCTCGTCGGCGACCTTCTTCTCGGACGAGAGTTCGGTCGTGATTCGACGCATTGCCACGGCCTGGGCCTGAACTTTCTGGCTAACACGCTCGAATTCAGCCATCTGGTTCTGGAAGCCCGTATCGCCCGTCGGCTGGGCACCAGCAGCGCCGCCATTTCCGCCAACATTGTCAACTGCCATGTCTACTTACCTTTCTGTTAGGATAACCTTGGTTCTGACTTGTTACGAGTTGTGGGCCGGCGAGATGATCGCAGGAATCGAAAGGAACATGGGCGTACCGCCGAGCGTGCTGAGCCCAAGGTTCAGCTCCGGGCTCTTGCTGAGAGTATCTGACTTGGGTTGTACCTCGCTCTTGTCGCCGGCGTCTTTGTCGTCTGCGGCCTTATAGTAGTTACCCTCGTCGGGCACCAAGGTGTGGACCACCTTGTCAAAGACCTTGTCCACGGTCCCGCCCAGTGCCGAACCAATGGCCGCTCCGGCAGGGCCGCCAAGGTATCCGCCGGCAGCGCTTCCGATCATTTCTCCGATCATCGCATTCTCCTATCCTCGTCTTGTTGCGCTCAATAGACGACTGCTCGCCTAGATTTCAGCGGCCTCATGCTAGGGGCGCTAGCTTTCGAAAAGCTGACGAGTCTCATGTTGAGGCGAGTGGGTTGATCTTTTGCGGCAGCCTTGCATCTGCTCGCAATCACCGGCTCGCCCGGGCGTTCCCAGCCCCGCCTATAATCGGCTTGGGTCAAGGCCGGGTTGGATGGTGCTTAGCTGCGCGTTCAGGAATGAGTTTACCTTGCGGACCCTGCACAGGCGCGTGGCCTGCCGGATAGAGCGCGGAAGCGGGATAAGGTCATAGAGTTGTGCGGGTCTCAGTCCGCGCTTGACTCGCTTGGCTAACATGGGCGGCTTGCGAAAAGTCAGGTTCCGCGAAGATCCTAATGCCGGAGAGCCTGGTGCGCGCGCGTGCTCAACCGATGGATCGCTCCTCGCAGATGATGTGCACGACCGGCGGGAGCGCTGATTGCTCGGTGAGGATGGATGACTCGTTGATAACCGCAGACGTGGCGTATCGCGAAGACATAGGGGCACATCTGGTACCAGACGATTCTTGCGGACAGGAGCGTTGAAGCTTGCGATACAGCTTAGCGAAGGATGCGTCTCGCACATGCGATCGATGTCAAAGTGCGTGCGGCTTCGCTCGCTCATCGTCGTCAGCTTTTCGACAGGTATTCGGGCTACAGTCTTTGTGAGTTAAATGCGCGTGATGTGATCGTGCGGTTACCGTGGTGCGGCGAGAGGAAGATCTCATTAGGGCTGGTGGTTCTGGCAAGAGAAGCAGTCGTTCGTTCGGATGAGCTAATGGTGCGTTCTCATGCAAATCGAAGCTGCGTACCTTGGTTGACTATGCGTAGCGCTCGCAGTTTTACAGATTTCGTCTATGCAACAGGAGTAAACTAAATGCCGTATCTTCCCGTGGCCGGTCTTCCGGTGGTGGGCGCGCCCGACTCGATGAATGGAGTGGTGCCAGAAGGCGCGGTTGTCACTCCCGCCTTCAACGCCTTGTTGGGACAGTATGCTCCGGCGAGCTACCAGTACCTACCGGTAGCCTCACCAGCCCTCGTCAGTTCGGTCGCCGTTCCCGTCGTCGTGACGCCAGCCGTCGTTACGACCCAAGCGTACATGATGGCGCCTCCTCCTCCCACCATGCTGATGAGCCAGCTGAATCAAAATTCTGAGCCTGCTGTGGATCCGGTGTGGACGCATGAGGTCAAGGATGGCAAGGCCACGATCAACCTTGGGGACAAGTACACGATTACGGCCGATGAAAAGGATGGCACCTGGACAGTTCGCAACAACCAGACTGGTCATGTCACGGTAATTCATGGTGATCCCCACGTTGATGCCGACGGAGACGGCAAAGATGACTTCGATTTCAAAAAAGATATGACGTTTCAGCTCGACGACGGCACGAAAATTACTGTCAATAACGTCGACTACGGTAATGGTGAGGCCATCTCTTCAAAGCTTACCATTACGAACGGCCATAACGCGATGGTTGTCGAGGGGCTCGGCGACGACAAGGATGGCAAAAACAATCTAAGGGTGACGCAGTCCAATGCTGGTATGACGCTTGACGAGCTGACGTCCGATGGTGCCCAAACGATCCATGAGAGTGGCCAAGGCTGGGTCGATGGGGCCGGACGCGCGGTGAATCAGGCGAGCATCGATGCAGGCGAACAAGGGCGCGGGCCTGGTAACTACCAGTATGCAACCGCAGCGCCTGCCTCTACCGCCCCCGTCTTCTTCGTTCCTCCGCCGCCGCCGCCTCTTGCGATGGTGCCTGTTGCGGTCGCCCAGGCACCGACGCAGTCGTCTCAGCCGGCGCCAGTCTGGTCGCATGAGGTCAGGGGCAGCAGGGCCGAGATCAAGCTTGGTGATAAGTATTCGATGCTGGTGGACGAACGTGACGGAACGGTGCTCATTCGCAACAATCAAACGGGCAAGATCACAGCGATCCACGGCGACCCCCACGTCGATGCCGACGGTGACGGCAAGATCGATTTTGACTTCAAAAAGAACATGACCTTCCAGCTCGACGACGGCACGAAAATTACCATCGACACCGTTGATATCGGCAACGGCAAAACGATGGCCTCGAAGCTGACCATTACCAACGGCGACAATGCCATGGTCGTCGAAGGGCTTGGAGACCGCTTCGACGGTAAGAACAACCTTAAGGTGACGCAGTCAAATGCGGGCCGTACGCTTGATCAGCTGACTTCGGATGGAGCCCAGACGATTTATGAACAACCAGGCTCGGGCTGGGTCGATCGGTCTGGACGCCAGGTTAACCAGGCGATCATCGACAGCAATGAGAATCCAGGCACACCGTCGGACGCTTGAGTTGGCCGCAAGCCTGGCGAAGCGTTCTCAGCTTGTCGGGTAAGTCACTGAAGCGGGCGTTAGCGCCCGCTTTTCGTGTTCGGCGAGGCAGATGAAGATAGTAGGTGCGGCGGCGTATCGATCTGGATCGCCGCTCTCATCTCGCGATCGGGGCTGTCTAAGCTTGGGCGCCAATCGTACCGACAGACCAGCCATGACCTCACTGATCAGGTACCCGCAACATTTTTCGATGCTGGTCTCAGCGGTCCAGGAGCTGTGCTGGTATGCGCGCAGCGAGCGCCAAAGCTGCCGACTTTATGATCTCAGAGGGTCTCTCTGACGCCCAGTTTCGCGGGCGGCTGCAGAACCGATCCAGGACAGCCAACTGACGGAATTGATCATCAATGGGGAAGCGGTTGGTTCCGCTTGAAACCTGCTGACTGAAAAGCACTCGATGAATCCGCATCGAAGAGTGTGGCGTATGCCCGCCTAAGCTAGACGCTGCGGCGTCTTCCGAGAGTTCCCAGTGCGATCGGATTGCGACCGGCCGCACCGCCAACCTGGAGGATCACCTAAGACGCGTCTAGCGGCTGATTTGCCAAGTCGGCTGCTTCGCCCGGTCGTTCTCGGTTCGGCTTGCCTTCCGAAGAGTCTTCCCTGTGCGCGTCTGATAATCCGGGCCTTCACCCATCATCTAGCTCGCTCATAGCGTCATCCATATCTGACTGGGAATCGCTTATGACCTGGGTGGCGACGGCAACCAGAGCCTTTTCGAAGGCTCGCTGCAACAATGCTGCGGGCGAGTTGTCGCCGCCGTTCGCGGCGTTGTCGGTGTTTGTGCCAGCTTCTGGCGCCGTTGCTGCGATATCGGCTGTGCCTGTGTCCATGTCATAAAACCCAGATAGCGGCGGCGCCGCGAGATGACCTATTCCCGCCGTTCTAGCAGGGACAGCTTGCAAGAAGCTGACGAAGAGTGAGGCTGGATTAATGCTGTGATTCCTGCGCTCAGTGATCTCGGGTGGCTCCGCGCCTTTGGAGTTTGATGCGCAAAGGACGGTGCCGGTTCGAATCATTCGGCCGCTGTTGTCTCCAGGAACATCGGCGCGCATCGGTCCGGCTCCAGGCGCGACTGAGGGCCAGTGGATCGGATGGGCATCTGCGCTCGGCTGCCGTAGAGAGCTGGCCTCTGTCTCACGATACGAGCTAAAAAGCTATCGACGGAGGTGCGCCTTGCCCGCTTCTGAAACAGGCCATCGCGTGCAAGTGGCTGCTTTGGCCCGGCTGCAAAAAGGAGATGAGAGACCTTGGGGTGCCGAACAGAGTTTTCGCGGATCAATCCGTCGATCTCTGATGATCATGCTTTGGATGATCCGCGGGCATACGTCACTGAGAGCTGTTATCAGCAGGCCGTTACCGCCGGATGCTAGAGTCCTCGGCTTGCGAATGATCAATCGTTCGCCAAGGAACGGCGGACAAGTGGCAGAGCAAGCACTTCGATGTTGAAGGGGCTCAGGGGGGCGGTCATACCCTGACTCTCCTGATCCGGAACGCCCTTACCCTCGTCTCGACGGCATGATCGTCTCGCGGTGCTCTTAAATCGCACCGTACTCGCGGGTCCGGCGCGCCAGACCTGATTTCGCAGCTAAATTGCGATGTTCTTCTCCGCGGGCCATTGTGTTCTCAGCGGACCATTGAGAACTGTTTCACGCATTCGGCTCGCGCGGTCTTTGATTTGGCCGCTACCCCTCGCGAGCTGGTCTGGCACTTAGGAGTGGCCGGAAAAGAGAAGGGTGGCCGCGAATACCCGCCGGCAAGCTCGCCTCTCACCAGGTGTCCTGCGATCTCTGAGTCTTTGTCGGCCCCGCGGAGATCGCCCTTCCGTTGCACGGCTGCAGCCGTTAGGGGATGGGCGGGCCTTCCGCATCTAGAGGTTGGTCTTGCCCTCCCTCTTCAGGCCAAAGGGTCGGATCTAGCGAAGGTGTGAGACGAATGAAGTCCTCCTCTCTCCATTCGGCCGTATGAGGCACGCCGAGAATGGCGAAAACTGTTGTCGGGTTGTCTTTGCTTGGCTTCACTCCGCTGCGCTCCAGCATGTCCATCTGAGCGCCGGTGGCTGTTTGAGGCGTAAACACCCAATAGTCCTTGGCGAGATGTCCGTCCCACATACGGAACTCGGAAAGTTCTGGCGGAGCTGCGGAAGACCCAGGTTGGGCTGGTCCCGCCTGCAATGGCCGGGCATGGGAGGGGCCGGCGTGCGACGGCTCACCCTGAAAAGGGGCGGTGTGCGATGGTCCTGCATGCGATGGGCCCGCTTGTGGCTCACTGTGCCGTGGCTCGGCATCAGACGGGTCGACATCCAGATTCTGCCATATCAGATCTTGATCGAAGCCGGGATGTTCCTCGATCGCCTGAGCGATGGTCTGCGGCGAGAGATGCTGCCCGCCGTTTTCCGGCTCAGGCGCGGCGACAGCCGCAGGCGCGGCATTTAGATTATCCTGCCAACCCGAGTCTGGCGAATGGGGATGCGCTAAATCTTCGTAAGGCGGATACAGGTGTCCGGTATCAAAGTATGGAGAGTAGGGATGGCCCGCGTCCAGATAGGCTGAATAAGCCTCGCCCTGCAGCAGTGGATGGACGACGCCCTGCGCCAAAGCGGGAGCCTGTGCGTCGCTGAGCTGCCGGTCGAATTCGGTTGCATCTGAAGCCGTCCGTGCTGCGTCGGGCTCCGGGCTCGTATTCGCCGGGGCGACTGCATTGAAATCCACCCTGTTCCTCCTTCCAACTGATGACGCGCATCGAGTTACGCGAAGCCTCGGCTAGCTCGGAAGCACACGTGCGGAGGCCCACATTGATTTTTAATACTCGCGCCGCCTGCAAAGACAGCACTACCTAATTTCCCTTGAGCGCCTGGTCTCTGATCCCTCTATCAGGGTTGCCCCAAGCAAGGCAGCCGTCCAGACCTCGCAGGCTCATGCTGGGGACCGTAGCTTTCGAAAAGCTGACGATCGGATGAATATAGGCGTACGCCGGACGGACCGACTTTGCTCGGCGCGGTTTTGCATCTTCGACCTCACTTCTGGCCTGGACCGGTTTCGCGCAAAGTGCCCTCATGGTGCGGCGTTTCGGGAGAACCTTCCGGCCGCCCGTCTCGCAAGACCGTGCTCGAGGAACCGCGAAACAACATCAAAACCGACTCGCGTTGTGGCCTCTCGGCTGCGACGGGGCCGCGCCGGGCCTGCGCTTCCGCCACAAGGCCTTTAAGGGTCTGGTCCACTAGCGCAACAAATCGGGGTGGGCCAGAAGCAAGGATGAGGCCCTCTCCCGGAGCCGGTTTCACGATATAGCGCTCATCCGAGATGTTGAGCGCGTGGAGGGCGGAGGTGAACGCATCGAAGCTGATCGGGTTCAATACGATGAGCCGGCTTTGCGCCTCGTGGGCGGCGGAGATGTAAAGGACGAGCCCGTCGTAATACCACTGAAGATTGTACAGGGCAGTCAAACGATCAAGGAATTCTCGTGGCGGCAGGTCCGGCATTCGTCCGCGAATCCGGCCCTTGACCTCGGCGCTGACATTGACCCTGATATTGAGATTGTTGCCGAACTCCTGCAGCGCCGCAGGAAGATCCTGATCGAGAACAGTGTAGCTATAAGGGGCGGACGGCAGCGAAAGGGATGCAGCAGACGAGCGCATTATCCCGATACAGACAAAAACGCCGGCACAAAGAATTCTTTTTAGATTATGTACGATCGTGGATCGCGCGAGCATTCCCGGACGCCTTCCGCTCATCATCAAGTTGGAGTTTGGTCCTAGCTCTGAAAGCGAAAAGTGATCTTTAGATGACGTAGTCAGACCGATCTCCGTCAGGTTTTCGTCAGCTCGCCAGCCTATGAACTTGATCGGTTCATCGGTTAACGCCTAGGTCTCACCACACGAGCACAATGACTCATTCCATGTTGTTAGGCGCAGCGCCGATCTCTCCCAGTTCTGCCGACTGTCTTTCCAGTGCCTGCTCGCCCGCAGCTGCTGGCGAGCAGGCGGGCTTTGAGCAGTCCCTAGCGCAAGTATCTGCAAATCAGGGATCTGCTCTCCCGCCTGCGGATCGGCCCGTAGCGGCTTCGCCGATATTGGAGGTCCAGCGCACGAATGTGCTGGCAAGTCCGCCGGGTGACCGAATCCTCCAAACCCTTTCCAGTATGTACCAGGGCCGCGCCGTTCCTCCGGCGGTTGCGTCGGCTGCCGTGACTAATGTGCAGCCTGGACCGGCTACGCAGCCGCTTTTGCAGACGGATAACGTCGGTGCACATGTGGATGTTAAACCGGTTGGAGCCGATTTTGAGTCGATGATGACGAATCTGCGAGACGTATACAGGGACGTTATTCAGGTTTCCCTCGTCTCTAAGGGCACCAGCGCTGTCAGCTCGTCGCTAAACAAGCTGCTATCGGCCGGCTGAGTAAGCTGATGACTGGCGATATGAAGAGGGCTAGCTGTGGCGGCCGTCAATCGTGGCGGCGGCTTCGCATGTGTCTCGCGATGCCCCTTCTCCTCTCGCTGATCGGCTGTAAGGCTGATCTCTACACCAAAATTCAGGAGCGCGAGGCTAATGAGATGCTCGCGCTTCTCCTTAGCAAGGGCGTTGATGCTGTCCGTGTTGTCGCCAAGGACGGGACCAGTACAATCCAGGTCGAGGAAAAGCAGCTCGCTTATTCGATTGACCTGCTAAATGTCGAGGGGTTGCCGCGCCAATCCTTCAAGAATCTCGGCGAGGTGTTCAAGGGATCGGGCCTCGTTGCCTCGCCGATCGAGGAGCGGGCACGTTACGTTTATGCTCTAAGCGAAGAATTGTCGCGCACGATCAGCGATATAGATGGCGTCCTTTCAGCACGCGTCCACGTCGTTCTGCCGAAGAACGACTTGTTGCGACAAGATGCGACCCCGTCCTCCGCCTCGGTCTTCATTCGCCATGGCTCCAGCGCGAAGCTCTCGGCACTGTTGCCGCAGATCAAGATGCTCGTCGCAAACAGCATTGAAGGCCTGTCCTATGACAAGGTCGCGGTCGTCTTCGTGCCGGTCGAGCGCGCTCCAATCGAGCAGTCCGCCGCGCCGGTAGTTCCTGCGGCTCAGTCAGCAAGAGCGGGCTCAGCCCCGTTACTTGCGCTTGCTGTGGGAGGCGCCGGAGCGCTATTCGGCATCGTATCTTGCGTATTGCTGGGCCCGCGCATGCGTCAGTTTGGACGATCATCGCGCAACCTGAGCGTGTTTGGTAGGGGCTCGCGTGTGTCTGCTGAGCAGGAGTCGGACAAAAAGTTGATTGCTGATGCGACATAGTCTGGACGCTCATGTCGGCATCAATGTCATCCACAAAACCCAATCGTTCGTTCACGCTCCCAGCCGATCGGCTGCGCGAGCTCGCTGCCTCGGTCGATCCCGGTCGTTTTGCTGGGCTTCTTGACCCGCTGCTTTCGCCTTCCACGTTGGCTCGGCTACAGCAGAGTTCCAGGCTGCAGCCAAGGCTCGCCGAACTGCTGCTGGGTGGCAAGGTCGAGGTGAGCTGCGCCGACTGGAACGAAGATGCTCTCCTGGGGCATGAGCCGCGGCGGGCTGCGCTGCTCGCGGGCAGCATCTGGCATGCACGCTCTATCCTCAAGCTGGTTTCCAGGCACGATCTGCCGATATTGGTGGAGTTGATCGGTGCAGAATCGCATGCTTTCGCAGTCCGGCATTTATCCAGTGCCGTCGCAACGACCCCGATCGTCGATCCAGAGCAATTGTCGCGACAGATCGAATATGACGGGCACGCTTGTCTCGGCGCCTGGCTCGAAGAGACTTCATCGGTTGGTCGTATCCGCGTGCTTCTACGCTTGCCTGTTGGGACGGCCGCCGAGAGTCCGACTGCTGAACACCGTAGCGCAGCAGGCCCGCTGCTTTCCCTCGTCGTGGCGCATTTGCGTGCAGAGGCTGCCGGAGCATGATGGCCGATGATCCCGCATCACCCGCGGCCCCGCAGATTCGGCCACTTGGACCGCTGATCCCAGCTGCGCAGCTTGAGATCTGGCACGATGCCGTACGGGCGCGAGCCGCTGCCGAGCGGCATCTGCAGCGGGTGCGCGGGTGGGCACGCCAGGCTTATGAGCGGGAAAGGGCGCGGGGCCGCGCCGAGGGTGCAAAGGCTGGCGCAGAGGAAATGGCGCGGCTGATTGCGCAGGCGACTTGTGAACTGGCCCAGCGCAAGGCAGCTCTGGAGCGGGAATTGCCGCAACTGGTCTTCGAGATCGTTCGCGATCTGCTTGGCGCGTTTGACCCGGGTGAGCTGCTGGTCCACGGCGTTCGTCATGCCATCGAGCAAAGATATAAGAACACGGAGGTTTGCCTCCACGTCTCCCCACTGAAGGCCGACCTGCTAGCCAGTGAGTTCAAGGACTATGACGGACTTGAGGGCCGGCCGAAGGTCAGGATTGAGGCGGATCCGGCCTTGAGTGCGGACCAATGTGTCTTGTGGAGCGAGTTTGGCAATGTCGATCTTGGACTTGCCGCGCAGCTGCGCGCGCTGCGTCTCGGGTTTGGCTTGTCAGAGGAAGCTGAATCGTGACCGGGCAACGAGCGACCCATGATGCCGAGGCCGCAGAAGGAAGTGTAGAGGCCGCACTCTCGTCCTTGAGATCTTCCGCCAGGCACATCGATACACGCGCCGTCCGCGGCCGGATCACGCGGGCGGTGGGCACGCTGCTGCACGCCGTCTTGCCGGAGGCCCGGGTCGGAGAGCTATGCCTATTGCAGGATCCTCGTAGCGGATGGTCGCTCGAGGCGGAGGTGATCGGCCTGTTGCCGGACGGGGTGTTACTCACGCCCATCGGGGACATGGTGGGGCTGTCCAATCGTGCGGAGGTGGTGACGACCGGGCGAATGCAGGAAGTGGCTGTCGGCCCCGGTTTGCTCGGCCGCGTCATCGACAGTTTTGGCCGACCGCTCGACGGCAAGGGCCCGATAAAAGCCGGCGAAGCCAGACCGCTGCGCGGCAGGGCGCCCAATCCGATGAAACGGCGCGGAATTGAACAGCCGTTCCCGCTAGGCGTTCGTGTCCTGGATGGCCTTCTGACATGTGGAGAAGGTCAGCGGATCGGAATCTATGGTGATGCGGGTTGCGGCAAGTCGACGCTGATGTCGCAAATTGTAAGAGGCGCGGCGGCCGACGTCACCATCGTTGCGCTGATCGGTGAGCGCGGTCGAGAGGTGCGTGAATTCATCGAACGTCATCTTGGCGAAGCCCTTCACCGTTCCGTCGTTGTGGTGGAGACCTCCGACCGTTCGGCGATGGAGCGGGCCCAATGCGCCCACATGGCGACAGCACTGGCGGAATATTTTCGTGATCAGGGCCTTCGCGTCGTTTTGATGATGGATTCTTTGACGCGCTTTAGCCGCGCCATGCGTGAAATCGGCCTCGCCGCAGGAGAGCCGCCGACCCGGCGCGGATTTCCGCCCTCCGTTTTTGCGCTGTTGCCGGGCTTGTTGGAGCGCGCCGGCATGGGCGAGCATGGCTCCATTACGGCCTTCTATACGGTGCTTGTCGAGGGTGATGGCACGGGCGATCCAATAGCGGAAGAATCACGCGGCATCCTTGATGGCCACATTATTCTGTCCCGCGCGCTGGCCTCTCGAGAGCATTTTCCGGCTATCGATGTGCTGTCTAGCCGCAGCCGTGTCATGGATGCGATCGTGTCGGTGCCGCATCGCAAGGCGGCATCCTTCTTCCGTGATCTGCTCTCACGCTACGCTGAGGCCGAGTTTTTGATCAAGGTCGGTGAATACAAGCAAGGTTCTGATCCGTTGACCGATCGAGCAATCGCCTCGATCGAGCAGCTGCGGGCCTTTTTGCGCCAGGGGCAGGGTGAGGCGTGCAGCTTTGAGGAGACGGTCGCATGGATATCGCGTCTGACGGCCTAAGTCCCGTTCACGCCTCAAAGCTGCGGCTGGTAAAGGACATGCGGGAACGAAGCGCCCTTCGTGAATTGTCCAACATGGAAGCCAAGCGCCACCTCGCGATTCAAGCTGTCCAACAAGCGTGCGAGCATCTTGCACATGCCGAAGAGCGCCGCGCAAAGGTCGAGGCGGAGCTCTATCGGGAGATGCTAGCGGCCGATGCGATATCTGTATGCGAACTGCAGCGACGCTATCATCTCATCATCGGGCGACTCACAGACGAGATCACAGCGGCGCAGTGCGTTCTTGACAAGGCCCGTGCTGCCCAAGAGCAAGCTGAGGCTGCGGCTCTTGAGGCCCGAGCCGTTTGGACCAAGCGTTCAGCGGCGAGCCAGAAATGGCGTGAGATCGATTACGACGTTCGGCGCATCACGAATGCACATTTCGAGGCTGCCGCCGAAATCGAAGCCGATGATGAAGTCTTGCTCCGCTACCGGCGAGGCCGATCAGGGCAGACGGGAGGTGAGCCAACATGATTGCAGATCCTCTCCCGCGCGAGCTAGGGGCCTGCGACGCGGAAGCCGCATCCGCGCCATATCGGCCGGCTGAACGCGCAGCCTTCACGCCGACGCTGATCCTCTCGCACGCCGTGACCTCGTGGCTTAACGAGATCGCAGCGTTGCGTGCGCCTCTGCAAACCCTCCTCGGCGAGAAGCCGCTATCTGTGCGCGTGAGCCGAACCGTCTGGCAGGCGGAGCCGGCTGCGACGTCGATGCTTGATTGCGTCTTCGAAGTAAATGGTGAAACCCTGATCCTGTCCTTGCCAGTTGCGCTTGCGGAAGCGCTGATTGGGACCGTGCAGGATGGCCTTACCTTACCTTCTGAGCCGACGCGTTCGCTGGTCCTGGAACTTGCGCTGGAACCCTTGCTTGCTCCGCTGGAAAGAATGACGCAGCGCAATCTGCAGCTTGTTCGCACCGAGGAAGCGCCGAATACGAGGCCTTATCTTGAATTTGACGTCGCCTTTGGTGAGCTCGCCAGCAAGGCGCGGCTGCTTCTATTCTCACCGCTTGACGGTCCCGTTCCGCCGGCCTTCACCGCCCTCGGCGAGCTGCTCGGCCGATTACCGCGACAGACGGCCAAGCTGCCTTCCGAACTCCCGGTCATCGTTGCAGGCCAAGTCGGTTCGCTTCGCGTCGCGATGGGCGTTCTTCGCCGAGCAGAGCAAGGCGACGCGCTGCTCCCGGACGTAATTCCACTCGCGCGAGGACAGATTATTCTCGCTGCAGACCGATTGTGGGCCCCTGCAGAGATTGGCGGCGACAGGCTGGTGCTGCGAGGACCATTCCGCTTGCGATCCCACCCCCTAACAAGTGAAGATATGATGCCCCAAAACCAGGTGCAACAGCAGCCTCCGTCAGAGGCGGATATCGACAGCATCGAGATCACACTCATATTCGAATGTGGCCGCTGGCCGATGCCCTTGGGGACCTTGCGAACCCTCAACGAAGGCCACGTGTTCGAACTTGGCCGGCCTCTGGATGGGCCGGTTGATATCCTTGCCAACGGCCAACGTATCGGCCGGGGCGACATCGTGCGGATCGGGGACGAGCTGGCCGTCAGGCTGCGCGGCAGGTTGGCGCTTAATGACTGAGGTTCAACCCAGCATCCTTGCGCTTCTTGCGATTACCGTCGGCCTTGGCCTGCTGGCCTTTGCTGTCGTGACAACGACCGCCTTTATCAAGGTCTCGGTTGTTCTCTTCCTCGTGCGCAATGCGCTGGGGACTCAATCGATACCGCCGAACATCGTCCTCTACGGAGCGGCACTGATCCTGACCGTCTTCATCAGCGCTCCGGTCTTCGAGCAGACCTATAACCGCCTTACCGATCCGCAACTTCGCTACCAAAGTTTCGATGACTGGGTGACTGCCGCCAAGGAGGGACAGGAGCCGCTCCGAGCTCATCTGAAGAAATTCACGAATGAAGAGCAACGCCGCTTCTTCCTGTCCTCAACGGAACACGTCTGGTCTGAGGACATGCGCGGCAGCGTCACGGCAGATGATTTTGCGATTCTCGTGCCGTCGTTTTTAATCTCCGAACTCAAGCGTGGATTCGAAATCGGTTTTCTTCTCTATCTTCCCTTCATCACGATCGATCTCATTGTAACGACGATTTTGATGGCCATGGGTATGTCGATGGTATCCCCCACGGTGATATCTGTCCCCTTCAAGCTCTTTTTGTTCGTCACGATCGACGGCTGGTCACGTCTCATGCACGGGCTGGTATTAAGCTACACGACCCCAGGAGGTTGACCATGAACGAAGCCAGTATCCTTACGCACCTGAGTCAATCGCTCGTGCTCTTCATGATCTGGGTTCTGCCGCCGCTGCTCGCAGCTCTCATCTCTGGACTGATCATTGGCCTCATCCAGGCGGCAACTCAGCTCCAGGATCAAACCTTGCCACTGACAGTCAAGCTTCTGGTTGTCGTCGCCGTGCTCGCCGGGTTTTCTCCCGTGCTCAGTGCTCCACTGATCGACCAGGCCGAGCACATCTTCAGCGAGTTTCCAGCACTCACCGCAAGATATTAGCAGAGCTTGGATGGCTGGCCTGTCACCCGCGGAGGCGCAAGCTCTCGTTCAGGGCACGATCGAGCTCGTCGCCGCAACCGGCCTGAGTGCGGCCCGCGCCCTCGGCATCATGCTGGTGCTTCCGGTCTTCACCCGGCCGCGCATCAGCGGTCTGGTTCGGGGAAGCCTTACGATTGCGATCGGCCTACCGTGCCTCGCTCAGATTAAGCTAGGTCTGCAGACCCTGGACCCGAACACGCGCCTAGTCAGCGTTACCATGCTTGGCCTGAAGGAGGTGTTCGTCGGTCTTATGCTCGGCATCCTGCTTAGTATTCCACTATGGAGCATACAGGCAGTCGGCGACATCATCGATACCCAACGAGGAATTTCGAGCCAAGTTGCGGGGGAGGATCCCGCGACGCACAGCCAAGCGTCCGGGACCGGGCTTTTTCTCGGCGTTACGGCAGTTACGATCTTCGTACTCGTCGGCGGGCTGCAGACCATGGTGAGCGGCCTTTATGGCAGCTACCTAGTGTGGCCTGTCTATCAGTTTCTGCCTGCCGTGACAGCGCAGGGTGCAATGGAATGTCTGGCCCTTCTCGATCGCATCATGATGACGACCTTGTTAGTTGCCGGGCCGGTGCTGGCCCTGCTGCTGCTGGTCGATGTCTCAGTCATGATACTCGGCCGTTTTGCATCTCAGCTCAAGCTGAACGATCTCTCCCCAATGATCAAGAATCTTGCATTCGGGGTCATCATGGTTAGCTACGCCGTCTATCTGCTTGAATACGCCGGAGCTGAAATCCTGACCTCGAACAACATGCTTGAGTATCTGAAGAAGCTGTTGAAATGAGCTCTACAAGTGAGGAGAAAAAGCTTCCTCCGACGCCCAAGAAGCTGCGTGATGCCCGCAAGAAGGGGCAGAGCGCCCGCAGCTCGGATCTGGTGAGCGGCGTCAGCGCCTGTGCCGGTTTCGGCTGCCTGTGGTGGCGAGCGGGTGCGATCAAGGACAAGTGGCAAGAGACGGTCCAACTGGTCGATAAATTGCAGGAGCAGCCGTTCACAAACGCAGTGCCACAAGCGCTCAGCGGCTTGCTAGAACTTTCGATTGCCACCGTCGCTCCGTTGCTCGCTGCTGCCGTCACAGCAGCTCTTCTCGCCAATGTCCTGGCCAATGGCGGCTTTATGTTTGCTTCGGAGCCGCTCAAGCCGAAGCTCGAGAAACTGGATCCAATCAAAGGCTTGAAACGCATCGCCTCGAAACGTTCGGCCATCGAGCTTGGCAAGACACTGGCTAAAGTGGTTTTGCTTAGTGCGACTTTCTTTCTCACGGTGACCGCCAGCTGGAAAGCGCTGGTGTACCTGCCAGTCTGCGGGATGAGCTGTTTTGGCTTCGTTTTCACCGAGGTTAAATTGCTGACTGGGATTGCCGCTGGAGCTTTTCTGGTCGGCGGATTGGCTGACCTCCTAATCCAGCGCTGGCTATTTATGCAGGACATGCGCATGACTGAAACCGAGGCCAAGCGGGAGAACAAGGAACAGCAGGGCAATCCGCAGGTGAAGCGTGAGCACCGGCGTCTGCGACAAGAGTCGGCCAACGAGGCTCCGCTCGGCATCAGTCGGGCCACGTTGATATTGCGGGGATCGGCAACGTTGATTGGGCTGCGCTATGTTCGCGGCGAGACCGGCGTGCCGGTCTTGGTCTGCCGTGGCGAGGGCGAAGCTGCTTCACAGCTGCTTGGTGAGGCGCGCGCGCTGCGCCTCAACATTGTGGATGACGATGTCCTGACGCGTCAGCTGCTCGGCCAAGCAAAGCTCGGCAACCCGGTTCCCTCGCAATATTTCGAGTCGGTCGCAAAAGCACTCTATGCGGCGGGGCTAGTCTAGATCATCCTGTCCTGACGCTGCGATCTGCAGAGTGCGCCCAACGGACGCTGGGATCTTGCGCGACGGGCCGACAGGCTCGCCCAGATAGCCTCTGGGCCACGGCTCGCCGACCGGATCACTGGATCAGCTGCGGCGCCAAGCGCAACAACTTGTTCGCCGATTTCGAGTTGCTTTCCGCGCCTGCACCCTCGAGGACGTCGACTTGTACGGCAGCTAGAGGGGCTGCCACTCGGATGACTCGGTACTGCTGATCATCAACTAGGACGGCTCCCATCTGGAGCACGCTCTCAGCGGGCCTGTGGTGCCGACGAGCCGCTCGTTCAGCCAAATTATGGCCGATGGAACAGAAGAACGCCGCCTCCCGCTAGGCTTTCGGCCGTGTAGCGCTGACCGTGGATCAAAAACATGGTCATTGGGACGTCGCGGCTCGGCAGAAGGCCAAGGATCTGCAATATGTCGATCACGGCAGGCGAAGCCTCTTGGGGGCCGTGCGTCCAGTCGTCGCCCAACAACTCTCCCAGTTCAGGCACTTGGGGGAAGGGTTGATGGCCTGAAGCCGGTGCGGCAGACGGCAGGGAAAGGCTTTGTGCCAGTGCCGAGGGAGGGTCCTCACGCCATTCGAAAGGTGCCGGCGAATCAAAGCCGGCGGGAAGACCGCCGTAAATATCCGAGGAAGTCCTCGGTGCCGAAGGCGTAGCTTCACCCGGCGAAGCGGGCCGAGGGTGATGAATGAGCTGAACATCCTTGGGGCCTTCCGGTCCCAAGATAGCGGTGTAGCGTTCGCCGCCGATTTCGTAGTTCATGATTGGATGTTTCGCAACAGGCAAGAAGTCCCAATCCCCCAAGGTGGACAGCATCATGTCGGGGGCCAGCTGGGTGCGATGGGAAAAATTCTCGGGAACGGCGAAGGAAACATCAAACGTATCGCCGACAGCGGGCGACCGCAGATGGACGAGCCGAACATCATTGAGCCCTCCCGGTCCCAAGACGGCGATATAGCGTTCACCGCGAATGTCGTAGGTCTTTATCCGCTGTGCTGCATCCGGCAGGAGGCCCCAGCGGCGAAGCGTGTGCATCATATTGGGCGCGGCCTGGGTGCCGTGCGAGAAATCCTCGGGAACGCTCAAAGACGCATCAAAGGCGTCGCCGGCTGCCGCGAACGTCTGCTCAAGCGTGGTCTGGGCCGCAGCGCCTTGGTCCATCATCCGTCTAGGGTGATCTTCAGAGGCGGAATTCGGCTGCCGCGAGCTCGGCTGCCAAGTCGCGGCATCGAAAAGTGCTTCCTGAGCGATACCTTGCACCGGCGAGGGGATGGTTGGAGTCATCGTTGGCCAAGGCCCCGGTGCATCGAAGGCCGGGGCCGGCAAGAGGTTCTCGCGATCCGCGGCATCGAAAAGCTCTTCCTGAGCGACACTTTGAACCGGCGAGGGGATGGTTAGACTCATCGTTGGCCAAGGCACCGGCTTGAAGGGTGGGACCAACAAGAGGTTCTCGCGATCCGCGGCATCGAAAAGCTCTTCCTGAGAGACACTTTGCACGGGCGAGGGGATTGTTAGATTCATCATTGGCCAAGGCGCCGGTGCATCGAAGGCCGGGGTGGGCAAGAGGTTCTCGCGATCCGCGGCATCGAAGAGCTCTTCCTGAGCGATACCTTGCACCGGGGAGGGGATGGTTGGACTCATCGTTGGCCAAGGCACCGGTGCATCGAAGGTCGACGCTGGCACGAGGTTCTCGCGATCCGCTGCATCGAAAAGCTCGTCCTGGGCGACACTTTGTATAGGAGAATGGGCCGCTAAACCCAATGCATGCCTGACCTGCGGAACATCGAACCCGGGCGGCAATGAGCCGCCCCCATCCGCGACGCTCCCCATCGCGTGCCCATCGGCCGGGGGCATGGGCGAGGGCGCGGACGGCTGAATGACCTGACGCGAGCTGCCTCCTTCCCCGCCTAAATTGTTCTGCAGGGTAGTCGCGCGATAATCCCGAAGGCCGTTCAAGGCGGCGACGAGCGTCTTGTCCTTTGGAAACAACTTATCTGCGTGGCCAAGCAGTCTATCATCACTGAGCTCGGCCATGGACAAGGGTCGGAGCGCTACCGCCAACTTCCGCAGATGGCTCGCATAGCTCTCGGCCGTTCTCTTGCCGATCCGTCGACCAAAACCCGCGTTGGCGGCCTTCCTGATGAGCCTCTCATCTTCCCTGGAAGGACGATAATGTGTTGAGATGGGGCCAGCGTCGGCGTCAGGATCGCGGTACTGACTGACCATTGACAATGCTGGGGCGATGACCTTATCGCCTGGCAGCAGCTTCTTAGCGTAACCGGCCAACGTATCGTCATCCAGCCCAGAGATTGATTTGCCAGACTTCTTCAGTGCGTCGGCCAATTTGCGAAGCCGACGATCATAAATTTCGACGGTGGTTTTACTCGGCGGTGGCCCTCGATCGAGAGCAGCGGCCGATGCCGCCTGGATGAGGCGATCGTCTTCGTCAGTGACATCATACAATGCCGCGTGAGGATATACGGGGCCCGCCTCTCGCGCGCCTGCCAGGTGCTGCTCAAACGCAACATGCGGCTGTTGCGGCTGTTCCACGCTGCCATCTGACGCAGTGGACTCTCTATCGGCTGGGTTGATCGTGTTGAATCGGTCCATGGTCAGTCCGCTGGCATCGCTTTTTCGTTATTTCGCTACTCACGTTAGCTTTCCAAAATCTGACGGGGCCCGGCGGAAAGGTAGAATGACATGTGAATGATGGCCGGCGTGCGCTGTAGCATCGCTCGAGCAGGCAAAAGAAAGCGCCGGATGAAAAACAGCGTCTTCAACTGAAGTGTTGAGCTGAAATGGTGGTGTGATGCGCCACAGCGTTCGCGATCGTCTTGATCTTCAGATCTCGGTCCCTTCACGGCGCTATGATCGTGAGGACCGGGCCATCCGGGGGCTTTCGATTACTCGGAGGTCGGGCGTGAGGCGGCGACGGGGCGCTCGCTCCTTGAACCAACGAGATATCGGTATGGGCGGCACCAGAATTGAGCGCACTCTTGCGCGTTCCTGACCAGCATTCCCAGGAACGCGCGCCTGAAGCCGCGTGCATTCAGGCACCCAGGACAAACCATGTTATTGTTCGCTTAATCCGATGTGCCTCCTACATAGCGTCCAGCGCGGGGCAACTGTGGTACTCGCGCAAGAGGGCATTGCATTGATCGGATAGGACGACGATGATGCAGACCTGCTGCCGAGCGCGTTACTGAACTGGAGCCACAAATGGGTGCTCCATAGCCATAACGGCGCGGAGCCAAACGACCGACGTGGTCGCCACGCCTAAGTCACCCTCTTGGAGACGCCCCATAGATCGTAGGCTCGGTCTTCCGCCCTCGATCTCGCTTAGGCACGTCCGGTCACGGTTTAACTGTCGAAGCGCTCAGGGTGGTGATGGCGGCCTTGTTGAGCACGCGCACGCCACGTGGAATTTCTGGACGAAATCCATTGGTGCGGGTGAACAAGATCCGCCATCCGTTCTCGCTGAAAGCTGTGCAGCACGTTGCGCTTGATCGTCACCGCTCCCGAAACATAGCGCGGGTTTGTGTGTCACGATCGAGCCGCCTCTCCTTGCTAGCCACATGGCAGCAGCGATTGTGATTTCCGGACATTCGCCAAAAATCGCTATCGGGGCGGCTGCACATTCGGTTCTGTCGTTCCCGCCGCGTTCGGGGCTGCCGTACCTGCCCCATCTTCTCTGTTGCTCTTGTTACGCGGGGCGAAGGTACCGTAGTTGGCCAGAGGAATGGCGGCGCGATCGCCATTACTTGTGATGACAGACCGATTATCCAGCAAGTCGAGCGGATCGTTTACCATAACTGCCAGATTGTTTTTGGTCGAGCAACCAAGCGTGGGTTCGAACGAATTGTCGTTCACGGCTGGTCCGACGATCAAAAGCGACGGACAGATCGGAGGATGGGCATCAAAGGTGATCGCCTCGATCCTCACGCCGAAATGGGGCGGTAAATCGACGGGGGAAGCGGACAGGCGGATGTTATAAGGTGAAACGCCCATGGCGCGGGCCTCGTGCGCCACTTGGGCAAGGAGCCTGGGTGAGCCGGTGGCATCCACATGGAGCGCATCCCGCCGGCCGCCACTGGCGTTCGCGATAAAGCTCCGCAGTTGACGCTTTTCGGAGCCACGCAGGCTCCGCAGGAACAAGATACGTTTCTTCTGCTCGACCTGTATTGCTTGTTCAGCCGGCCCGAGATGGATCGAGGCACTATTTGCACAGCCACCCAATGTTGCTCCTATAGCGATCAAGTGACACAAATGTCGCAAGGTCATATGACGATCCTCATTCGATGATAAAGCCGGCACTGCCGGTCAATCCTGGTGCGCTGGTGCGAGGAGCATCGCGGTCTCGCGGAGGCCGGGCCACCGTGTTCGTCAAAATGCGCCCCGCGTCTGAGGGCGGTGAGATGCGATCGCTCGGCGCACTCATCTTGTTCGGGTTCGATGCCGGCCGCACGATGTACGGCGTGACAATAATGACCAGCTCGGTTTCACGTTTTTGAAACGATGAAGAGCGAAACAGCGCACCGAGGATCGGCACATCGCCGAGCCAGGGAAACTCGCCGATATCAGTGTTGAAGTTGCGCCTGATGAGGCCGCCGATTGCAAAGCTCTGACCGCTGGCAAGCTCCACAACGGTGCTCGCGCGCCGCGTCGAGAGTGCAGGGACCGCCATGCCATTGATTTTGACTTCGCCTTGGCTCGACAGTTCACTGACTTCGGGCTTCACACGTATATTGATCTGATTGTTGCTAAGCACAGTTGGGACGAATTCCAGGCTGACGCCGAACTGCCGGAATTGGACGGAAACCTGTCGATTGTCCTGCATGACCGGAATGGGAAATTCCCCGCCGGCGAGAAAGCTTGCGGCTTCGCCGGACATCGCCGTCAGATTCGGCTCAGCCAGGATAGAGGCGAGGTGCTCGCTCGCGAGAGCGTCGAGAACAGCGCTGAGATTGGTATTGCCGGCGCTAAACCCGATTCCGATCGTGCCGCCGCCGCCGGCCGCGCCGGACCCGCCCCCTTTTCCCGTAATAAGGAAAGCGCCGTTTGGGCCGGAGGCGGTGAAGTTGATATTGAGATCCTTGACGGCGCTGCGGGAGACTTCTGCCACCCGTACGCTGAGATTCACCTGCAACGAGCCAGCCACCTGGATCTTGTTGGCAACCAGCGCGCCCGCCCCAAGAAACTGCTCAGTGACCTTCCTGGCGTTCTCGACGACATCGGCAGTGGGCGCGGTCCCGCTAAGAATCGCGCCCCGGGGAGTATAGCTGACCTGTATCGGATAGTCGCCGACCTCAGCCCTTAGCGCGGCCCGCAGATCCTCGATCGGTTGGGTAACGACAATACGCAGCTCAGCCAGAGCCTCTCCCTTGTCGTTCAGGGCGAACAGGCTGGTCCGTCCCGCCTTTTTGCCAAAGACGAAGATCGTGGTGTTTGAGGGCGCCTGATAGTCCGCAATCGCCGGGTCGGCGACAAAAATGCTCGCAGCCGGTCCGGTCAGATGAACTGTCTTGCCCTGTGAGGAAGTAAGGCTGAGCGTGCCGGTGGTGCTGCCAGACGCCGCGCGTGGCTGTTCTGCTGTGCCATCTCGCTTTGTCTGAGCTGTGGCAGCAAACGGAAATAACAGAGCGACTGCGCACAGGGTGTACCAGAGGCGGCGAAAAGTGGCACAGTGCGAGCGGCCTGCCACCATGGACGGCTCGTCAGCGCCGGCGGCATTGTTAACGATGTTCAAGGGAGTGTCGCTTTCAAGTTCGATCGGCTAGGCAGCCGAGGCTGCGCCAATGAGTTCAAGGGTGTAACCGACACCGCGCGCGGTCTTGATCCTGAGCGTTGCACCCGCCTGGCTCAAATGCGTGCGCAAGCGATAGATCCCGACTTCCAGCGCATTGGTCGAGACCTCGTCGTCAAATGTATACAAGCTATCTTCGAGCGATGCGCGCGGCACGGTACGCCCCGCGCGATTGAGCAGATGTTCAAGAATGCACACTTCACGGCGCGCAATTCTGAGGAGTCGACCACCAACCGAGACTTGTCGCGCGATCGGATCGAAATGCAGATTCCCGAATGTCACGACCGGCGCCGTCATTTGCGTTGACCGTCGCAGAATCGCTCGCATGCGAGCAATGAGTTCGTCGGTAGCCACGGGCTTAGGCAGAAAATCATCCGCGCCCGCATTAAAAATCGCAATCCGCCGGCCGAGATCATTGAGACTGCTCATCATCATGGTGGGCATTGACCGTCCCTCGCGCCGCAACTGCTTCAGCCAGTCCAATCCGTCTCCATCGGGCAAAGTCGATTCGAGCAGGACCATGTGGTAGTTCGCGCAATCGAGCGCGGCCGCCGCCTCATCCAGCGTGCGTGTTACGTCAACGGCGAAGCCGCAACCTAACAGCACTTCCTTCACGTGGCGGGCAAAGTCCGCATGGTGATCAACCAGGAGAATTCGCATTTCATTGCCTCTCGTCCATCCACGAAGATCTGAGCGCGTCACGATTGAGCATGGGGCTCGATGGAACTGAGAGGAGGCTGGACTGGCGTGAGTTTGGACAGCCCGAAACGAAAGGGCGGAGCATGTTGACTGGCGATCAATATCTGCGGGTCGATTGTTGGCGGATGGACCACGGACCGCTGCGGCCTGCTTACGGCGTGGGCGCCGCTCAACATGCCCCTCATGCCAGATCTGATTTTGTTTAAGAGGGTGACAGCCGCGGCAGCCCGCTGACGCGTCCGTGGGCCGATCACGGCCGTTCTTGCACGCACTGACCCGGCCCCCGCAGTACGAATAGCGCCGAGCCGCGCAAGCGAAACCCAAGCGCGGGAGACGATCGGATTTGTGGCTGAACAGATGAGCGAAACCGACATGGAAACTCCCCAATTCGTCTTGGTCTGCGGCCAGTCTTGCTGGGCTGTCGAGCCTGTCGTGTCGTGAAGTCACGACAGTGCAAGTCTTTCCGGTATTCAAGGACACATCACGCGAGGCATCTGGCCACTGGCTTCACAGGCCGAGATGCACGCCGAAACGATCAATGCCCATCGCGGCCGGAAGAGCACCCTCTCGCTCGCAATTGTTCGCACGCAAGGTGTCAACCCTGCTGAAGTTCTGACGCGCCCGAGGTCCCTGCACATGTCGTAGCCCAGCGAAAGCTGCGAGCGATTGCAGGACCGAGCTCCACAGTTTTGCGATCGCGCATAGATCCCAGTGCCTACACCAGAACCACTTCGCCTCACGGAGTGCACAGCGCCATGATCGGATCTCGATTTCGGAGTTGGAGTGTGCCCCGCAAGGCCGAGATAGCGGCCGCCAGCGTTCTTCTCGGACGGCGCATCTTGATTCGCTTGGGATAGGATCGGCGCTGCGTCCTTCGATCTCCACATAGGCGGTGTGGGACGCTGGCCCTGGAGAGGAGCTATTCAGCAGCATGATTGGGCGGCGCAGCGGAGCATTGTTCTTTTGAGACGTTCGCAATTCTTGCTACCTGTCAGGAAGAGTTCACGCGAGCGGGGTCGGTGTCGCGACTGTCAGAAATCCTACAATCTGACGCTAGGTGAGGTTCAAGTGCTTTTGACCGCTGGTCCGTAGCGGTGCTCTCGAACTCGCAAGGAGTCTTTAGCCACGACGACACGTCCTAACCAAACTATCGAGTTGCGCGTAGCGCGCGTCCCTCTCCTTAATGTCGTGAGCATTTCGTCGGTCCAATCAAAGCGTAGCTTGAGCCAAAGGCGATGGCAGTGTGTGAAGGCGGTCGTCTTTGCTGGCCCTTTAAGTGTGACGTCGCTGTCGAGCGGTCGACCTTGTGCGTGCGAATTCAGCAGGGAGACAGTGGCGCCCCGTGATGCTTCTATGCGAGGCGCAGGAGCTAACCTATGGGATGCAGGCGCCGGAGCTCGCAAGCTGATTTGATCGGCAAGGGACTGGAAGAATTGCGAAACGACATTCTTGAATGCTGCCTCCATACATCACGATCGACTATGGAGCTTTTAGGCAAGATCGGCAAAATCGATTCTTTTGATGGAACGCATCCAGGTAGCGAATAGACAGTTGTGCGACGGCACGGCTTGCCGCGTGAGCGAGACTCTATTGAGTTGGTCTTTGATGCGATCGCGTTCGAGCTCTTGCGATTGATCGCACCATCAATGGCAGGTCGAGCTGCGGAAACGATCGATGCGCGGCTTTAGTGGCTCACCTCATCTGAACTTTCTTCCAAATGTGTCGGCGGCGGCTGGGTCGATGCGAGGAGGCCGCAGCACCCGAACGAGGCCGGGCAAGAACAAACAATGGCACGAGTGCGTCCTCCGCCACACTATCGGGTACCTCTTTGGGATGTGGGCGCCCCTCCGTCCCTCGCGCGGGTCAAGGGATAGGTATCAGAGCCTGTGGCCAAGCCATTATCGTTGTTCCTGAAGCGGGCTCGCTGGGACGACCCTTCCTTCCGGTGGTCATCTAGTCAGCATTAAGGGACCTACGAGCATGGCGCAGTCGCCAGTTGACTGATCGTTACTCTCCAGTCTTCCGCTTGAAGGGATTGTCTTTACTGGCGACTCGATAGCTTTCCAAATTGCCGCCCAGGAACAAGCGCTCTGTCTCACTAGTTGGCGTTCTGCCAAGCGAACACATCAAATCCACATCCGCATCGATGTTGTCGCTATCCTCCACATTCATTGCAAGGCCAATACTGCTCAGTACGTCGTCGGGCGTCCAGACCGCAGACTTCGGCACGACGTAGGTATGCAGCTTGTCGGCATTGTTTGCAATCGCTCTCGCCCAGTGGTCTCGGGAGACGCTGAGTTTCGAAGGGTCTTCGACCAACGACACGAATGGAGAAGCGGTCTTACCGCGCATATGCCATCCAGCCTGGCGTGCCAGGTCCAGGGGATATCGCTCCAGAGGATCTCCAATGGAAGAATGATCTCGCGCCGTGTTACGGACGTGTGATATTGCAGATGTGGTGTCTTCCGTGCGCGGTTTGCAATCGCTGTCCTGGTTCTGGAAACGATGCAGCTTGAGATATGTCGATGCCGCTATATTGTCGAAAATGCGATCCCGGTCGACACCGTTGTCCCTCGCTGGCGCCCATCGCGCTGATTGCTTTTCGGCGAGGGCGATCTCGTTCTTGAGCTCTTGAAGCGTGGCGCCCATTAGCGTTGCCGCAAGCTGGGCGCGCGCGCTGACAAATGATGGGGCTGGATAGCGACTGCTTTCCGAGGCCGCCGCGCCTGGCGCAGACGAGGAGCTGGCGGCGGCGGAATTTGCCGCTATGGGGACTGAAGCCGAGGTTGGGTAGACCGAATCGACGTCGTCTGGATTCAAGTCATTCAGCTGCTGCTCGAAGCTTGCTTGATCGTCTGAATTGGGCGCCGGTGCGCCGATCTGGGTGTTAAGCTCGTCCTGTGGCCCGTGGACCCGGCGCGGCTCCTCTAGCGGGTTGTAAACCTCAAAGGGAGTGTCTGCGGCATTTGCTGGATCAACATTCATCTCTCTCTCCCTTCGAAGTGCAGGCGGTCGGCGTAGATTGTTGCAGGTGCAGCTTTCGAGAAGCTGACGGACCAGGAAGGAGGTGATTTAGCTTTGGAATGAGTCGAATAGATTCAGTCAGCGAGGCGAATGGTCAGATGGACGGAAGCCGCGCGAAGCGAGGGATCATAGTACGGTGCTGCCTTGTGCCTTCCGGCATTGCTGTTCGATCAGGCCGAGATCGGGTCCCCTGAGTGAGCTTTTTCGGACCCCGCGTCGGGTTCGCTCCACCACCTCATTGCGGACGCTTCATCTGGGGAGACGGCCCTTGCACAGCAAGACGGACGAACTGGCGCTTGCGGCTGGTCGAATTTCTTTCGGAGATCGTCTCCTTATGCAGATGTGAGAACTGCATTATCTCGCCCGTGCGGACTGCGACGGAGAAGCGCAACCGGCTTCCGTTTTGTTGTTTCCAAGCGGAGGGCGACCCTGTGCAGATCGTTGTAGTCGACGCGCGCGAAGCTAAGCCACTTCAGCAAACCTGACCTACGAGGTTGTGATGTCGGAATAGCTATCACAGCGACTTGCGCCTCGTTGCGACAGGCTGCTTTTGTACAGACGCGAGCGCGCGTTGTGTCTGGAATCAGACAAACAGCTTGCGAGCACGACGTCTTTAAATGCGCAATCTGCGGTACTTATCGAGGGAGAAGAGCATATGAAGTTTACTGGCCGAGCACTAATGATCCTGTTGTCCTTGCTTTTGGCCGCGAGCGTGAGCGCGCCGGCGAGCGCCGATGAGCCCTCGCCGAAATACACCGAGGTGCTCAGTGCCCTCCAGGCGGGGAAGAATGTAAAGCTGATACTGGACATGAGCCGCTGTACCACCGCGGAGGGTGGCAAGCCTGCGTCGGCGACGCAGGCCGGTCTGGTCATCAATGCCTTCAGGGTGACCGTCCAGAACGGCATCAGCTTCGCCAATGCTCATCAAACCGTTGACAGCTCCGGACACGCGGTGACCGAGTACATCCGCCACAGCCTTAGCCGCGAAGGCAAGCTGACGGTGCGAGCCTCGAAACTTGTTGTCGGGACCACCGAACTGGTGAACCAGGGCGAATTCATCTGCGAACTGCCGGATGGCGCAAAGTTCATCTGGTAACGAAGAGCACAGAGCAGAGGGCCCTTCAAAGACTTGATCCTTTAATCGTGCGGGCACCTTCGCACGGATGCGGAGCCTTTCGATCGTCAGGAACGATCAGAGTGTTTCTGACGGTCGTTTCGACGGACGAGGATCAAGTTGCACGGACTTGATGCTCAGGTAACTCATGATGGCCGCCGATCTCCATTCAAATCTCAGGGATTGGAAGATCGGCGGTTCAGGCAGTCGTCGTGTGGGGTGGAGCCAAGGCTCTCAGTTGAGCGCTTCAGATGAGCTCGCCAAGGACGTCCTCACGCTGTCTACGATCATCGTAAGAATTATTTCCAAGTCGATGCAGCCGCGGGCTCGCGATGATGACACGCGAGCCTGGACCCCGAGGATGCGCTCGTATCTTTCATCCGCCTCTTTTGGGATCCTTTTACCTGAAATCTCAGTGCTGCCGAATGCAGCCACAAGGTGATTGAGCCATCCGCTTAAGATCATCTGGGCTCGCCGCTATGGGTTTGCTCACCGCTCGTAAACTGCGTTCGGGCGCAGATCTAAGCTCTCTGAGCAAACGATCTGTGGTTTCGGCAGCTTGAGCAGTTGCCCGCGGTGCCGACAAGCACCTCTTTCAGCCAGATTGCACCCAACGGAAGAGGGGAGCGCGGCCATCGGTTGGGCTGATCGCGTTGTATCGATCCATGCTGTGGTCGGCGGGCATGGCTACCGCGTTCTATTGCTACTCATCTTAGCTTCGCAAAACCTGACCTGGCCAGGCGGAAAGCTAGAATGAGCAATGATCGGCAAGGGCCGTTACAACCAGAGGATAAGTGCGGCGAACTTTTAGAGACGATACAGGTTCGGGCTGAAACTCTCATGTTTCCAAGCGCGGTACGCGGCCAGTCCGCGGCGCAGTTGGACCGGAGTATCATTCGTAGCGTGAAACGCTACCTTTGAGTTTTCCGAGCGTCGGAAAATGCAAATCACCCTTTCCGACGCCTGTACCACTCAGTCGTTTGTTCCTGACTTTTTGTATGGATTAGATGCGCTAGCGGTTCGATAGTCATCTAGGTTCCCGCCCAGAAATAGTACCTCACGCTCCTCAGTTGGGGTATCACTCACCCATGCCAGAGCGGGTTCATCATTCTCAGTCCCGTCCTCGAGAATACTGACGATGTCTTCCGCCGTCCAAGTTGTGACCCTCGGCACCGTGTAGGTGTGCAACTCATTCGCGTTTTCCGCAATTGCTTTGGCGCCATACTCGTTGTCATCGTCCGGCGAAAGGAGCAGTTGTGAGGCCTCCTCGGACAACGACACAAAAGGCGAAGAACTGGTATCTCCCCTCATGTGCTCTGCCGCTGCGCGACCCAGATCAAGTCGTTGGCCTCCCCAGATATTCCAGGGGGCGGCCTCGTAACGCAAAGCGGCCATGGAACGCAAATGGGCCATCGCGCTTTGGCGGTCCAACGCATGTGGCTTGCAATGGCTGGCGTGGTTTTGAAAGCGCTCCAGCTCCACGTATGACGATCCCACCACGTCGTCGTAAACGCGGCCACTATCGACGCGGTCGACTGATCCACTCGCTCGTGACCGTCTTGCTGATCTTTGCGCAGCGAGTTCGATTTCTCTTCTGAGTTCCGCAATGTTAGCGCACGCCAGCGTTGCGGCAAGTTGAGCGCGTGTTCTGACAAAGGATGCAGCCGTGCACCTTTCATTCTCCGGGATAGCTCGCGCTTTCTTGTTACCGTCCGTTACCGTCCGGCTCGATCCAGCCCCGGGTGAAGCCAATGCTGCGAGGATTGGCTGAGACTCTCTAAGCCGCTGCTCAAAGTCTGCTTGCGCTGTCTCTTCTTGTTGCGGCTCGAGGTAATTCATCCGAGCCTCGGATCGGTTGACGTCCTCAAATGGGTCCATGTCGGTCTCCCTTTGGTAGCCTTGTCACTATCATTCGTACGAAGTTGATCCGATAAGGATCAGAACCGAGACGCCCGCAATGTCGATAAAAGCGCACCGGCTCCGGTTCTCGAACCGATCGGTGTGTTGAGGGCGTACGGGTCGGACTGACTGCCGATCCAAGTCATTCTTCTGTTCCAGAGTTTGGGCCATCAAGTCGGCCTGCTGTCCGGATAAAGATGCTGCCATGCTAGAAGGCTTAGCTGTCGAACAGCTGACCAGACTCATTGCTTGAAGAAAACGCGGGGTCCTTTCCGACTACCCCCGCGAGCTGTTGTTCATTGCGGAGCAGAGTTTGTGAGATACGGCCATCGTCACTATCCGCTCCACGGCAGGGCCGTGTGAAGGTCCGGGGAGAAGCAGCGCGGCGGAAGCGCTGCTATCGGTGAGCTTGAGCGGCGTGGAGAAGTATGCCTGGGCCAGCTTGCATCGGCTCCGAGTGGATCTCCTTGAAATGCTCGTCAAGATGCTAGCTGGATCCGAACAGCTGAGTCTGGCCGCAGCCGTCAGGCTTGTGTCCGGGCCGGGGTGGCGTGAAGCTCATTGTCCTCTGTTAGGACTGCTGATGCGAGGCGTCGCGTGGGTGCGCCGGGCGCTGGTCGCAAAAAAAAAGAGCCGGGCGTGCGACTCCGATCCAGGCATCCGCAACACACGGGTAGTGGCCAAACTCAACATTAGAAGGCTGTACGGCCGCGAAACGTTGAACTGCCAACCAGACTTGGCTGGGCCACAAACGATTCGGGCGCATAGAACCCGCGGCGGCAAAGAATGGCGCACGGGCGCCTCAGTTCGGAAAAGAAAAACGGGGCGTTGACGTTTGCAGCCGATGCGCCACACAATGCACGACAACGTTGGTCGCGCCTTACGAACATATCGCCGCACAAGCCTTTGGTGTGACCTGTAGGCGCAGGGCAATTTCCGCGCTCCGTCGTATCGGCCCCTCCTTCCCATCTCCGAGCCCCGGCGCGTTTCCGGTCAAAGTAGCGATAGATCCCAGGCACCGACGCATGAAAATTGATAGCATCAGTCTTCCTGGGTCGATCCAAAACGACCAGCCGGGATGGCCGAAGGAAGCAGCTCTTGGCGCTCGCGGGCTGCACTCCTGTTGCTAACGGCAGGACGGTGATGACTTAGGTCGGAACGCCGGGGCTGCGGTCGTCCACCATGCTGGCGCGGAGCGTGTCGTCCCTGATCTTTCTCGCCGGAGATGGCCGCAGACCTCGAGGCTAGCACGGATCGAACTGGCATTGATGAAGCTGATCGCGCGCGAGTCATCACGACAGGCGCGCCCCACCTCACCTACCGGTAAGAGACGCACTGCGATACCCCAACTGAGTGATTTCGTGAACGTTGATGCTCCCGATGTTTGACGCTCCACGGCAGCCTGTCGTCAAAAGTGACTGAGTCCGGTGCACATAGCGAGCGCGCTCACGAAGGGGGCCTCGAGGACGGGCATTCTTGCAAAGTCGCGGTCGGTCATCATACCGATAGAAAAAGCGAGAACATGCGGCGCCTGCAAGACAATCAAGCGAAGATCCGCAGGATCTTCGAATGCAGCGGGCGCCACGGTGGTGCAGAACAAAGCTCAGCACCCAAGCATTGCCTTACCGAGGCATCTATAATCTAGAATGTTTCATCGCAATATTAGATGGTTGCTTGGCGGGGCCTTATTGATCGGATGTCGCTTTGCAACGGGGCAGCATGCGATCAACAATGTCTCGCCAAATCTGTCGTGTGTTCTCGAGCGCATCAATTCGTGTCCTTCGCTTTGAGCCGGGCGCTGCCAATTAAAGTCGCTGCAATCACGTAGCGCATGTTCGGGAAGCGTGATCAGAGACCATTTGGGCTAAGCGATGGACAGATAGACGTCGCAATAGAAGGGGATGCCAACAGACGATAGTAGATTGAAATACTCAACTATTGCGTTTGCGTGGTCTCGACCTCTAAAGATCCTCTAGTCGATCCTTGCTCGCCCGATCGCGAGTCCAAAACGTCCGATCGCGAATGGGCATCAGAACACCTTACTGAGGAGCAGCTGGCTTGCTGATGAATTCTGGAGCTCCGATGTGAGTGTACTCGTGTGGGATCATCTAGCCGCTGGAAACTGGCTGTCAGGACGGCGTCAATCGGCAACTACCGTGGTCGAAGCTCTTTTGAGCTGCGCCCGCGCGCAGAACATCACAGCACGTAGCCGAATCTTCTTCGGTGAGAGTCCTCTAGCATCAGCCGACGGTTTGTATCCATGCCTCAAATCTGTTGCCCGGCGCACATCCAGCGTGAGCTTGCGCGAAAGGGCGGGGCGGTCGCCGAGATTGACTTGTCCTCAAGGGCCCACCAAGTGGCTCCGAGGCCGCATTCGGGGCTGTGATGTCTTCGGTTAACTCCATGCTTCATCTTGGCCTAAATCTTCATGGCGCTGGTGGCCATTCCGCCGCGTGGCGCTGGCCGGGCACAAATCCAAGCGCCTTTTTCGATATCGAGCACTACGTCCGGGCTGCGAAGGTTGCGGAGCGTGGTCTGCTGGATGCTGTATTCCTCGCCGATACTCCTGCGATAAGTTTCGACATTACGCACCAGCCACCGCTGAATGGGCTCGAACCCACCCTAGTTCTTGCGGTGATTGCACGCGAAACGCAGCGGATTGGCCTGATCGCGACAGCGTCGACGACCTACAATGAACCATACAATCTCGCTCGGCGTTTCCAATCGCTCGATGTCATCAGCCGTGGCCGCGTTGCCTGGAACGCAGTCACGACGTCGAGCCCGGCGACGGTAGCGAACTTTGGCGGTCGAGAAGTCGGGCGAGCGGATCGCTACAGACGGGCCGAGGACTTCGTTGAAACGGTCCGTGCTCTCTGGCTGAGCTGGAGCGGCGAGGTGGTCATCGCCGATCAGGCTGCGGGAGTTTACGCAGATCAGAGTCAATTCCGCCTGCTCGATCCCGATACCAATAGTTTCGGCATCCGAGGCCCACTGACGCATCCCGCTTCGCCCCAAGGTCACCCAGTCATCGTTCAGGCGGGCGGTTCGGAGCCCGGACTACGGCTTGGTGCCCGCAGTGCAGATGTCGTGTTTGCGGCCGCCGGGGACTTGACGACGGCTCTGCGGGAGGCAGAGCGCCTGCGTGCGCTCTCTCGGCAATTCGGCCGCCCTGCGGCTCCGCTCATCCTGCCGGGCCTTGTCACCTGTATCGGGGGCACCGAGGAAGAAGCGGCTCGTCGCAAAGAAAAGCTTGATGGGCTGCTCGATCTGGAGCGCGCCATTGGCGCCCTTGCAAGAAGCATGGGTGTGGCGGTCGAGAAGCTCAGCCTCGAAAGGCCAATCCCGGAGGAGATTCTGCCTGATGCAGATCATGTTCCGTTTTCTGTCGGTCACCATCGCACGATTGAAGCTCTGGCGCGTCAAGGTCGGACGGTTCGCGAGATCATCAGCAGCGTTCAAGCTTTTGGCCACCGCTTGCTTGTGGGTACACCCGAGCAGATCGCGGATTCGATTGAGGCATGGTTCCGCGCCGGCGCGGTCGATGGTTTCAACATTATTCCGGATGTTCTCACCGATGGCACTTCAGCGTTTGTCGACAATGTGGTTCCCATCCTGCGGAAGCGCGGGCTGTTTCGCAAAGAATATCTGGGACAGACATTGCGAGAGCATTTCGGCATTTCTACTCCGTTCGAGCCTGCACGAGCCACAGCTAGCTCACCGCTCTGACGCTTCCTCAACACCAAATCTCTGGAGCTCGGATATGCATTTATCGAATGGGCGGTCAGCGAGGCGCTTCACTGGCAAGTTCAACCCTCGAGCAAGAACACTGGCGGCTACCCTTGTCATGCTCTTGGGCCTGTCCCAATTGGCGCCCAGCGTTCATGCGCAGGAAGGCTTAGCCGGCAGCGTAAAGCGAGGAGGCGTTATTCGCTATGGGCATTTTCAAGAGCCTGCCTGCCTGTTCGGAGGATGGGTCCAACAATGGTATCTGCAACGCCAGTACAGCGATAATCTGGTTGCGCGCAACGAGGACGGCAAGATTTCGCCATGGCTGGCCGAGTCTTGGACCATCTCCGACGACAAAAAGGTGTACACATTCGAGATAAAACCGAATGTAAAGTTTACCGACGGGACTGCCCTCGATGCGCAGGCCATCGCTGACAATATCAATGGTTGGCTCAGCAATGACCCCGATCTTCGCAATCCGACTGCCGCTCCTTATCTCGGCGATAGCTTCGAATCGGCAAGAGCAATTGCTCCTCTGAGGTTGCAGGTAAAATTGAAGGTGCCGTTCCAGCCCTTGCTGAACGTCTTCGCCCAATCCTCACAAGGCATTCTCTCGCCATCGGCACTCAAACGTGGACTTGCGGTCAATTGCGAGAATCCCGTCGGTTCAGGTCCATTCATTGTCGACAAGTGGCACCATGGGCGAGAAGTCATCTTCCGCCGCAATCCCGACTACAATTCGGCGCCGGCCACCGCCAGACATCAGGGGCCGGCTTACGTTGACGGGATCAGTTGGAAGTTTCTGCCCGATCAGACTGTCCGATACGGCTCGCTGATCGCGGGGGAGACCGATGCCATATACGATATTCCGGCTGTCGCATGGAAGGACGCCAACTTCCGCTTTCCAGTATTGCGGCACCTGACGGGGGGCACCCCCCTGCGCCTCGCATTGTATACGGCCCGGCCCCCATTTGACGACGTGCTCGTCCGCAAGGCCTTTGCCTATTCTACTGACCGAAAGGCCGCGGTCGACACATCCTTCCTCGGCTCTTTACCGTTCGAAGGCAACGGTGCGCTAAGTCAGAGCTCGCCGGAATACCTGCCTGAACTCGGGCAGTCCTATGGGTACGATATTCGCAAGGCCAATCAGCTGCTTGATCAGGCGGGTTGGACTGAGCGCAATCCTACGGGCGTTCGTGTCAAGAACGGTCGTCCGCTCATCGTGCGCATTTCCTATTCGTACGCTTTTCTGAAGCCCGATGGCGAGCAAGCCTTGCAAGTTGTCCAGCAGCAGGCGAGGGCGGCCGGTTTTGACGTACGTCTTCAACCCACCAATCCGGCTGACTTCTTCGCCGGGAAAAACCTCGGCCCCGATGATTATGAGGTCGTTCTCCTCTATTGGGTTGCCCCCGGCGCTGAGATATTCCGGATCTCGTGGAAGCCCGATCAGAATGGCGAGCCCAATCGCTTCAATCCCTCACGCTACCAGGATCTGATGCTTTGGGACATCATTCAAAAGGCGGAACAGAATTTCAATGGAGCTGAACGTACCGCCCTTTATCAGCAGGCGGAACGGAAGATCGTGGATGAGGCACCCGTTATTGGCCTTACTGTGCTGGACGTAACTTTGGCGACCAAGCCGACCCTGAAAGACGTCTGGCTGGACCGTGGGTCAGTTGGCGAACCTGTCTTCTATGATGCCCATTTTAACGACAAGAAATGATGCCATGAAGATAGCAACCCATCATCCCATTGTTTGGTTCACGCGCCGGATATTGTCCGGCGTAGTGGTGGTGTGGGCTGCCGCAACGTTTGCGTTCTTAATTCAGTGTGTGCTGCCTGGCGATCGCGCCCAGATCATCATTAATGTGACAAGTGGCAACGTCGGGCCGGCGTCCGCGGCAGAACTCGCGGCGATCAATGCGAAATACGGCTTTGATCAACCGCTCATGGTTCAATACGGAAAATACATGCTGGGAATCCTGCATGGAGATCTTGGTGAATCCTACCAGCAGCATCGGCCTGTCGTAGGGATCATCGCGGAGCAGATTGGGCCTACGATTATTCTGGCGATCGCCGCGTTGCTGTTCGCATGGATTATCGCCATCCTGACAACCTTGTTCATCGCCGGCAGAGACAACATATGGTCGAAGCTGCTCAATGACACGCAAGTCTTTTTGGCAACAGTGCCGCCTTACTGGCTGGCCACAATTTTGCTGGTTGTTTTTGCGGTAAAGCTGGGCATTCTTCCGGTTATCGGTGGAAATTCTCCGGTCGGGCTCATTCTGCCGACACTTGCGTTGGCTCTTGAACTGTCGGGCTTTTTCGGACAAGTCGTTCAGAACGAGTTCACGCGCGTGCTCGAGCAGCCCTTCGTCACGTGCGCACGGGCCCGAGGTATGAGTGATTTTGGCGTCAGGCTTCGCCATGTCCTCCGCCACGCCGCATTGCCCGGGATTACCTTGTCAGGCTGGGCGCTCGGCAAACTTCTTTCGGGCGCGATCTTGATCGAGGTGGTTTTCGCCCGTCAAGGCCTAGGTGGAGTCCTCGTCGCTGCAACGTCCTCGAGAGACGTTCCGATTGTCTCGGGAGCTGTTTTGATCTCTGCGGGCGTATTCGTTCTTGCCAATTTGATCGTCGATCTGACTTACCGGCTGGTTGATCCGAGGATCAAGTTGACATGAGCATGTTCGCCGAAGTCACCATATCTCGTTCGCTCAAAGAAGTCCTGGCAATCACGCGCCATGTTCCCTTCCGGGTTACCGTCTCTCTTATCATAATTGGCCTCTTTGCCTTCGCGGCTATGGCCCCAAAGGTACTGCAGACGCACGATCCGCTCGCTATTGATTTGAGATCGTCATTGCAGTCTCCGTCGATCATTCATTGGTTGGGAACTGATCAATTGGGGCGAGATCTTTACTCTCGAATAGTCGAGGGAACGGGCCAATCCCTCGCCATCGGACTTGGTGCAACGGCGCTGAGCATGTCCATTGCGATCGTTTTCGGCATCGCCGCAGCGCTTTCTGGTGGCGTAGTCGACAGCATCCTTAGCCGGATTGTCGACGTGCTCTTCGCGATTCCCACGCTCTTGCTCGCCCTTGTGTTCGTGACCGTTTTTGGCCCGTCGGTATTGACTGAGGTCATAGCTGTCGGAATCGGCACAGCGCCAGGCTATGCGCGAATGATCAGGGGCCAGATGCTTGCCATCAAAGGGACAGGGTATGTGGAGGCCGCCAAGGTGCTGGGTCATCCATTTCCCGGTATTGTCTGGAGGCATATTCTTCCGAACGCCATGAGCCCGCTGACGGCAATGATGACGATCGGCGTAGGCCAGGCGATTATATGGGCCTCGGGTCTTGCTTTTCTAGGCCTGGGCGTCGCTCCCCCGGCCCCTGAATGGGGCGCGCTGCTCAATGCCGGGCGCAACTATGTGATCTACGCCTGGTGGCTGGAGATCATACCCGGTTTGGCGGTGACGGCGTTTGCTCTCAGCGTCACCATCGTCGGGCGCCATCTACAGGACCGTCTGGAAGGAAGAACGTGAATGTCCCAGGGCGGCCCCCAGCCTCTCTTGCAGGAGGCAGACCTCCTCACAGCCGATTCGCTGCGTGTTTCTTTCGGGCGCGGCATCGCCCAGAAAGCGGCTGTGCGCAGTATATCCTTCTCCCTGCGGCCGGGACAATGTCTTGCAATTGTCGGTGAATCCGGCTCGGGCAAGAGCGTAAGTGCGCGGGCTCTCATAGGCCTCGCTGGTCGCCACGCCAATGTTCATGCACGCCAGCTTAGCTTCGAGGGGACGGACCTGATCGGCCTTAACGATCGTGCCTGGCGGCGCATCCGCGGCAACAAGATTGGCTTTGTATTACAGGATGCACTCGTCTCGCTTGATCCGCTTCGCCCGATCGGCAAAGAGGTTGGTGAAGGCTTACTCCTCCACGGTGCGGTATCATCCCGCGAGGAGCTCGCGCAGCGGGTCATTGCTCTCCTTAAACTCGTCGGTGTCCCTGAGCCGGAGACGAAGGCCGAGCAGCTGCCCCATCAATTATCCGGCGGTCAGCGTCAACGAGCTCTCATCGCGGCGGCACTTGCACTCGATCCACGCATCCTTATCGCTGACGAGCCGACTACCGCTCTCGACGTGACGGCGCAAGCTCATGTGCTGGCACTCCTCCAGGAAACCAAAGCCAGGGGCAAGGCGCTGATCCTGATCAGTCACGATCTGGCAGTGGTCTCCCGCGTGGCCGACGAAATCCTCGTCATGCGAGGAGGCGAGGTCGTCGAACGCGGCCCCGCCGTCCAGATATTCAAAGATCCGCGACACCCCTATACTCGTCAGCTGCTGGACGCTGTGCCATCAGGCCGGCCGCGCGGCTCACGTCTCTCACCATCGACTATTCTGAGTTTGCCCGGCCGGCAAACACAGCCGCCCGTGCAATCGTTGCCGCAAGCTCGTTCCATCCTGCTCGAAGCGACAGGTCTGGTGAAGCGCTTTGAGGGCCCGGATGGCACTTCACGGGCGGCTGTGGACGGCGTGTCCTTCGAACTGCGATCCGGAGAGACTTTGGGCATCGTCGGTGAGTCCGGATCAGGAAAATCGACGATGGCGCGCATGGTCATGGCGCTCGACAAGCCTGACGATGGAGTCGTTCAGTTTGCAGGCCGGCCTTGGACCACGCTCGCGGAACGCGAACGGCGGGCTCGGCGGCGGGCGATATCGATCATCTACCAAGATCCTCTTGGCTCGTTTGATCCACGATGGACGGTCGGACGCATCATATCCGATAGTCTTTCGGGCGACGTCGAGAAACGGCAGCGGCAGGAGCGCGTTATTGAGCTGCTCGATATGGTCGGACTATCCGAGGCCTTGCTGGACCGACGGCCGCTCGATCTCTCGGGCGGCCAGCGCCAGCGCGTTGCGATAGCCCGCGCGATTGCACCAAATCCTGCCGTTATCGTCTGCGATGAACCCGTTTCGGCGCTCGATGTCTCAATCCAGGCGCAGGTCTTGGACCTGCTCGGCGATCTGAAGGACCGCCTCGGCGTAAGTTATCTCTTCATCTCGCATGATCTCAGTGTTGTTCGTCATATCAGCGACCGCGTCATAGTTATGCGCCGGGGGAGAATCGTCGATAGCGGCACCACTGAAGAGATTTTTCGTAATCCACAGTCTGATTATACCAGGAGCCTTATCGCGGCCATGCCGCGCCTTGTGCGTGTTCAACGGAGTGGTCATTCAGCTACGATCCTCGAAGAAGGCATCGCGTGAATGCCTTCGAATTCGATTTCCATTCTCAAAAATCGTCTGTCGCCGATGGCGGGGCAGCCGCGCTGGCCCGCGATTTGGTCGCGATTGCGCCCTCGCTCATCGCTCGGAAAGGACAATCTGTGGATCACGGGTTAAAACAGGGGACCGGCCGGCGCGCGAAGCAGGCCTGGCCGAGTTCGAACACAGGCTAACCGCGAGACCGGCGATCTGCACGTGTGGAATTGCAAGCCATCAATTGCCTGCCCGCAAGGAGTGCGGCTCTTGCTCTCCTGCAAACGAGCTCGGAATCTTCGCTTTAACGATAGCCTAGCCATGGTGCGGCTCCCGACAAAGCCTTGTTTGTCAGATTCGAAACATTCGGCGCCAATTTCGAATTCATGACGCCGTATTCAGCTCGCTAATTTCGACTGACGCGGCTGGCACGCTCGTTGCTACCGATGAGTTAAGCCGAGCTGAGTGCAGCCCTCGATGAACGATCACTTTTCCACCGGCAAGCCGCGGGTCCATTCTGAAAAAGAAGACCTAGAATTTTGCGCATTCGGTTTGATGGAGAGTGATGTGGAGTTTCCCAGAGCTGACGAAACAAATCGCTTTGTCAGATATATCGGCACTGTCAACGGACAGATCGTTCTCGAGGTTGGCGGGCTTGGTGAACAATCGCACCGAGTAGCAGTGGGGACGCATGACTAGGATTCGGCTGAAGTGTTTAAGCGTCCGCTGCGAAGAACACCGACGCAACAGGAGCCTCATCGACGCATCGTGTCGCCAATTCGCAGACGAGCTAATCACAAAGCGCATAGCGTGGGCGCAGGCCCAGCACAAAGAGGTCAATAACAGGCCTTCCGAAATCCGGGCAATACGGAACCCCCGACATGTCGCATAGGATCGTCGCTGATAGCGAATGCACCGTGAATGAAGGGGCGGGGCATTGCTCAGATCCGAAGAACGAGCTTTCATCAGACGGCGAGTTCGTTCGGTACTGGAGCCGAGCTGCCGATCGGCTGCGCGCAGTGGCTGCTGTCGGCAGGCGGACCGAGGAGGCGATCAAAAGGACCGGGATTGGTTTGCAGCTATCCTCCGAGAACTTTAGCGGTCACGACCTCTCAGATTTCCCGATGCGACGCTGTACCCTTAATCGTGCGCAGCTTTACGGAGCAAAGTTGGATCGTGCAGATCTTTCTGAGGCGAACCTTATCTGTCCGGGGCTAGAGCGGGCAAGTTTCCTCGGGGCCAAGCTTGATTTTGCCTATATGCACGCCATGGCAGCGCAGGTCTGCAACTTCGATGACGCCAGTCTGCGCAATGTAATTGATGCAACCGGCAGCCTGTTTCATGGTTGCAGTATGAAAAGAACACGCTTTGACAACGCGATGCTCAGCGGGCTCCTCCTTTATCAGTGCGACGCGAGTAATGCTGTATTCGATGGCGCGGAACTGCAGGGGTCAACTATCAATGAATGCTTCCTTCCTTCCGCTTCCTTCCGCTTTGCTAAGCTGAGCCAAGTCACGATCACGAAGACGCATCTGGCGGATTGCTCGTTCTTCCAGTCAAAGGGAGACTGTTTATCGATCGTGCGTCCCACCTCCATCGATGGTCTTGTCTTGGAAGGTGCTCATCTTCCGTATCTGAGACTCTCAAAGGTGAGCGGGCGGATTCGGGCGAGAGCCCTGAGCGCCCCATTCGCTGATCTTCACCTGTCAAATCTCGCGAGCGCTGAGCTGGAACAGGCAGACCTCACCGAGGCGCGGCTTCTGTCCGTAGGCCTGTCCGACGCGAACCTCGTCGGTGCTGTGCTCAACAGTGCATCTATTCATTCCTGTCAGCTGGACGGAGCGGACCTATCTCAGGCATCAGGTGAGAGCATTTCGATAACAGAGAGCACAATGCGAGCCGCCAAACTTACCGGTCTTCGCGGCCGCTGCGCCTTTGTGCGCGACTGCGATCTCGAACATGCGGACCTATCACAGGCTTACCTCTACAGGTCGATGATCACCGGTGATCCGCCGCAATCAATGGCATTGGGCCACGCAAATCTCGAAGGCTCCAATCTCGTTCAGGCATATCTCGCCGCGGGTATGACCGATAGCAACCTGGAGGCAACGCGAGCCGCATACGTTCGCATGAACCAATCGTCCCTGCGCGATGCGAACCTGAGTGGGATATCGCCATTCCAGGCCAGCTTCGTGAAGGTCGACTTTTCAGGCGCTAAGATAACCACTTTCGAGCCGCCGTTTTTTGCCGACCGTTGTCGGGGACTGCAGGTCGCTCTGGAGGGGGATCAGCTGAGCGAGTCATCGAACTATCTGGCTGAACTCTCATCGTTGATGCGACGTGGTCGAGAAGGGTCAACCTGACTCCTTTGAAAACCGCAAGAGCAGAGGGAGCTACAGTGCCCATGAGCTTAGATCAGTTTGATGCGGTCATTCGACTGTAAGCGGGCGTTGAAGCTCTTTGGAGCTCGTCTGCGTGCGCGGCCCACACAGGATGCCCAGGCCGCGCATCTTCCGAGATCCAAGCGCTCCACTCTTTTTGCGTTCAAGGAAACTGGAGTAAGAACATGCATCTGGCAGGTCTTTCCGCAGGCAAGGCGTTCATCCGGGAGGTCGCAAGAACAGGTCAGACCATTGGCACGGTACACACTCTGGGCGCCCTGCATCTTGGACATGCAGAACTGATCAGAAGAGCGGCCTTGGAGAATGACGTCGCGATTGTCACAGTGTACCCGAACAAGATCCAGCTTAGACCAGGCGGGAGCTACGATTTCAATTTGGACGATGATATTGGACTTGCCCTACGTTCGGGAGCGACTGCCGTGATTTCCTCGAGCGACACCGAAATGTTTCCGCTTGGCTATCGAACGTTCGTATCGCAAGGTGACTATCATTTGCGTTTAGATGGGCCTGAGGCGTGCTTGAAGGAAGCTGTAACCGGTGCGGTCCGCTGGATCTGCTATGCGCGGCCAACTCGCAGCTACTTCGGCCTGAAAGATATCGGTCAGGCGATCCTGGTGAAGCGCGCCGTTGCAGACCTCCTTCTGGATTGCGAGATAAGGTTTGTGCCGACCGTGAGATACAAGAATGGAGTGCCGATTTCGTCGCGCTTAAGGCGATTTAGCCGGTCTGAGCTTGATGAGCTGTCGTGCCTCTTCACGGCACTCAACCATTTAAGGGAAGAGATCGTCCGAGGAGCGTCGAGCGTCAAGGACCTTGTAGCGTCGGCTGCATCTCACATAAAGTTCCGACGGTTTAAATTCGATTATCTTCGGATTGTCGGCGCTGACAGCTTCGAAGATCTAGAGCAGGTCAAGCTCCCTTTCATCATTATTGGCGCGGCAACGGCTCACGGCCTGAGGGTTTTCGATAGTATCTATGTTCCAGATCAGGATACCCTCCTAAATGGTGCTCCGGATCTCTGGATCGATCTGCCTAAGAACTCATAGCTAGACCAATATTCACAGCATGGCCTTCACGGAACTAGTACACTGGCCTGGCATGGAAACAGCATGCAAAAAGAAATCTGAGCTGATCGGTTGGCGCGCTAACATTTCCCCGACATTCACTGGGTGCGAAGTCTAACCAGCAGGCATCCCAGACTACCACCCGCTCGGGGCCCAGCGCACTACAGCTGACACGGTCGTTACCAAACATATTTGCTCTACTCGACATTTCTGCGAGGGTGACATGTTTGATGTCTATTCGTAATAACAAGCGGGACTTCCTCGTCATAAGCAACGCTTCTGAGATGCCCGCACTTTACTCTTCCAATAAATGGCGCAAGAGCAGAACTAGAGTTCTCAAAGTCAGCGACGAGATAAAGTCGGCCGTTCAGCGACAAGGGTATTACGTTCGTAGCTTTCGAGTTGGCAAAAGGGAAATGATCTAGGGCTTGAGCCAATAACGCAATGTCGGCTGACGAGGGCCAAGCGGAAGACATCTGCTCGGGTTGAGGTTGCCGGTTTCAGCCCAAAGCGGACACGTCGGAAGGAAGGCGCATCTGTCGGCAACGCCTAAGCATAAACTCGGCTCCGAAGCGGTGCTGACTGGATGGTCAATACCTTGCGCCTAGAGACGAAGTGTTACTATGGAGATCGGCACTATGAGTCCCATGACTGCTATTTCCTGGAGGTGCAGCCTACAAACATCATCGCGGGTCCGTGACTTATTTCAGCGTCTGAGAGACTCTTTGTGCTTCCGCCAGATCAAGCACGGGAGCGCAGCTATGCCGATCTCGCGCCTGATTTCCGGCATCAATTTCGCTCGTGACCAACAACACCTTTTCGAGTCTGGCTTGAACTGCGCTCTTAGGAAGCTTGGCTTGGTCGTGTCGATCATGGCGATCCAAACTGCGACTGATCGCAAAAGAGTGATTGAGGTTCATAGTCCTGGAGTGACTGACGCTGTTGCTGTGGGCGAGATGGCGGTTCGCGAGATCAGTCTGTCCAAAGAAGGAAGCATGCTAGCCGGGCGGTGTCGGTATGTCTTTTCGGCGTTGATCGGCAAGATGAAGAGGATGTCCACTCATCCGTCTCGCTGTCTAGGCTCTGACCGGGCTTACGCTAGTCCCGCTCGTGCTCGTCAACTCAATCTCCGCGAGGCGATCGGCTTGCTCTTTGGTCAAATTGACCGCCCAATTAATCCCAACCAGAGCCGGCCCCTTCCGTTGTCGATCCCATCCAGCCCTTAGCCCCCTGAGGACCCAATAATCGGCGCGGTGAGAACGTCTTGTCGCGCACCGTCATGTTAGATCCGCACTTTTATCATCTGATCATCACCTGATCGTTACCCGAGTTCGCTCAAGACAACGCGCCTCCGTAACTCGTGCGCGGCAGCTTTCAAATCGCAGACTCCGATCAGACCGAGCTGCCTCAAGCTCAGGAGAGCAAGCAGGTCACACAGCTCGACACAAAGCCCAGCTCCCAATATGGCTATGGCGCGTTGCTCCTCCGCATCGAGATCAACCCGTGAATTGCTTTCCAGATGCGTTCCGGTTTCTCAAAAGCCAAACCCATGCCTGATGTGCCGGAGCATAGCGATCGCCGCGTCGGTGTACCGACCGTGCGTGAGGTATTGATCCAGTTGCGCTGTGAAAATCAGCGCCGCAACTGCCACCGTGAAGCCCTTGAACATTGGGCCTCTCCTGAAAGAGACCGCCAACCGGGCGTGTCGGAAAATCAGACGTTCTCAGATTGGCTGCCGCCTATGGCGACCTAATATGGAAATGCTGACAGTGAGTGGTAACTACTCTCTTAACGGGCGCGGTGGACGGGTACCCCGAAGCCGCTAGACCCGGTACCGGATGACCCACTCGTCGAACCGGCGGGCTGAAAAGAAGATAGGCTGCATGATCCTTGGCGCCACGAAGCGGACCAAGCGGAGACCGCGTTCCGTATACGCGATCGGGCCATACGCGGAGACGCTGCGTGAGTGAAAGAGGCCGCCAATCGAGATGGCCTCTTGTCGCATGAGAAAATTGCGCTGCTCAGAACGACAAGAGCGCTATCGCTGCGAGCACCGTGTTGAGAGCGCCAACGGCGATGATGGCCGCCGTAACGATCCGGTCATGGCTCATCACTTCCTCCACTACTAAAGAGAGGATATCTTAACACAGCTATCTAGGCGGGAAAAGCTCTCGACTTGATCATGCGGCGGGAGATCTCAGCGAATCGGCGCATTTGAGCGCCGGTCTCACTCTGACGTGCTGTTCGCACATTTGCCTCGGGCGGGCTGCCCCAGGTTTTGCTGCTCGACCTGACGCGAAGGCGTTCGGCTTCGGCGACTAGTCGGGACGGCGCTCCGTCATGCGCGGTCGCTCCGATTTGCCCCGCCTCCCACGTTTCTCGACCGAAACGGTTCCTGCAGCGTTTCGGTGCAAGGCTTCAGCCTCCATTTTACAGTGTCCGAGCCTTCCAGGCCGGACACCGCATCAGGTTTGAAGCCTCTCCGGCGCTCACCTTGCAGACCTGCGGACCTTACCTGCACCTGCTCGCGTCCGCATTTCAGAGCCTCCTCGCTCCCCCTCTTTCTCAGGTTACCCCACAGGACACCCCAATCCGGGAACTACTATCCCAAGCGATGGAAAGATTGCCGCCTTCAGCTTCGCCGCTTTGGGGTGCCTCGGCCAAGATCACCAGATGGGCGGCAGACTGCCGAGCCGCCTCAATTGGTCTCCCTGGACCGAAACGACAGTGAGAGGCAAAATGGCTGGCTACCTTGGGAGTGTGTATTCGATTGGATGTTGTCCTTTCGCACAGCCCTCGTCCAACTCGTGGTGACAGCTCTCAGTGATTGAGTAGATCGGGTCGGAAAGTCAATGCGATCCTTACTGCCCGACGTGGTAGGGCTAGGCCAGCCGCGCTTTGAGATAGTCTGGTCGGGCGGCCCGTCGCAGTCAAACGTTCACGGCAGCTCGAAACGGTGAATCGTGACCTTAGATCTGTAGCCTCTCGGGAGCAAAATCTGCGGAGACGATCATGAGCAGGCGATCAGAAGATCATAAAGCAGATGACATTATTCCGCTGAGCGAGCTGGATGTAAGCGAAGGCAGGCGCTTTCAAGACGACAGCATATGGGGTTTCTTTGACCGGCTGCGAAGAGAAGATCCCGTTCACTACTGCAAAGACAGCCCTCATGGTCCATATTGGTCTGTGACGAAGTATCGGGACATCGTAGCGGTAGACACAAACCACAAAGCATTCTCATCAAAGCAAGGTGTCACTATTGTTGACGTGCCTGATAAGCACTGGACCCAGAGTTTCATCAAGATGGGGCCTCCCAAGCACGCCGAGCAGCGCAATACCGTGAGCCCGATCGTCGGACCGGAAAGCCTGACGAAGCTCGAAACCTTGATCCGCTCTCGGGTCAGGGCGATTCTCGATGGCTTGCCGCGCAATGAAGCCTTCAATTGGGTAGACATGGTCTCGATAGAGTTGACGACGCAAATGCTCGCCACGCTCTTCGACTTTCCATTTGAGGATCGGCGACTACTGACCTATTGGTCAGACGTAGCTGTTACAACTCCGAAAGCAGGCCATGCGATCGACAGCTGGGACAAGCGAAGCACAATCTTGTCAGAATGTCTGGACTATTTCACAAAGCTTTGGAATGAGCGCATTAATGCGGAGCCGCGCCTCGACCTGATTTCCTTGATGGCGCATTCGCCCGCCACACGCCATATGAAGCCGAGTGAGTTTCTCGGGAATCTGATTCTGCTGATCGTGGGGGGAAATGATACGACGCGCAACTCGATTACCGGCGGCCTCCTGTTCATGAGCCAGTACCCCTCCGAACTGCGAAAACTAGCCGACAATCCCAAGCTGGTCTCGAGCGCCGTGTCCGAGATTATCCGATACCAGACACCGATCGCGCATATGCGCCGCACTGCCGCGGTCGACAGCATCGTAGGCGGGAAACAGATCCGGAAAGGCGACAAGGTCGTCATGTGGTACATCTCCGGCAACAGAGACGAAGAGATCATTGAGAACGCCAACAGTTTCGTGATCGACCGGAAGAATGTGCGGCAGCACCTCTCGTTCGGATTCGGAATCCATCGCTGTCTTGGTCGACATCTTGCCGAACTGCAGTTGAGAGTCCTTTGGGAAGAGATCTTGGATGCGAGACTGGAGATCGAGGTCGTCGGCGAACCCGAGCGAATTGCATCTAACTTCGTGCACGGCTATTCGGCTCTCCCCGTGCGGATTGAAGCGTAGGCCTGGTCGCGCCGGTCCCCGGCCGCCGGTGCGCGGTCAGGGTGGATTGATCTGAACTATCTTGTTCAATCTGCGCAGATGGCTCGATCGACGCGAAGCATTTGTAGTGGGCAACTACTGATCGACCGGGCAGACGTTTGAAGTCCCCGTGAGAAGCGACATGTCAGGCGCGCGTCTCGACTTGCAAACGCCTGAGATGCCGAAAGGGCCTCAACGGCAACTCCGATGCCGCCTGTTCGGGTTGCCTTGTATAGCCGGAACGTGGAGCCCGATGAATTGATGCTGAAGATTGTAGCGGGTTGCAGCGATTTTCCTTGGAGAAGCGATTTGGATATTCCCCGAGTTGATTACCTCAAGCTCCCTGGGGAAGACCGGCAGTAATTTGGCAATGCCTGTGGCCGATGTTTCTCCTGATATCCTTCGGTGGCATCTACCTCATTTTCAGATAAGCGCTTCGCCACATGCATATGAAGAATATCTGGATCATTGCCGCGAAATAGTGGGAGCTATTCTGGTAGTGGAGCCGATACTCACCTTTCTGCTCTTTAGAGACGTGCGGACACCCAATTCGCTGGTCGGGGTGACGCTCGGTGTGCTCGGTACGCTTGCTGCCACATTTCTATGAGTGTGATTTAACCGGCCTGGGCGGCGGCCCGGCTTTTGCGAGATATAGTTTGAGGGAGTTGCGCAACCTCGATTCTGCTCAGTTCCAACGGGCAAAATGTCGTTGCTGATGGCCTCCGACGTCTCGGCACACCCGTCGATGGCTGGTGACTTGGTAAACTCTTCGGTCGAAGTCTGTTTAGTGGATAGCGGGACGCGTGCGTTGCGAGCGAAGGTCTGCCGATCGACATACACTGGCCAGTTCTGCTTGGCCAAAAATCGCCGTTCAAGAGGCGAGCGCGTTCCTGGCTGCTCTCTAGCGTTTGACTTGGCCCAGCTCGCGTGCATAGAGCCAAGGCGTTCGGGTAGGGACTATTCCGTGGGTAGGGCAGGTCGGACGCCGGTCACGTCTCAGCTGATCACACCGGCACTGATGCGGCTAGTTCAGCAACACGACCAAGCTGCGTGGAACTCAAGGCGAGGTCTTATTTCTTGTGCATCCCGATGAATGGCTCTTGGTCAGCTAGTCGTCAGCTAGGCGGCCTATCCAGACAGGCTGCGCACTCTCGACTATTCGGAGATGAAGTATGAAAGGTATTGGCCGAGCTGATTCATCACAGGGTGAGGCGGCGGGAGCCGACAGCGCCGGGGAATTGAGCCGTTCGAGCCTGGAGCCTGGTCTCTTCCCTGGGGAACGCGGTCAATCCTTCGATGCCGTCCTGGAGCGGATGCGCTCCGGGCCTCAAGACAGAACTGCGGCTTCAGATATGGCGGCGCCAACGCGCAACGAGATCAAGGCCGCAAAGCGAAATTTGGACAGCCTGCTTGAGAAGTTTGAAACTTGCCGTCGAGCGGCCATGCAACGCTGCAACTCGGAAAAGGCGCAAGAGCTGATCGATCGAGTGGTCGAAGCAGGCTCAACAGTTCTGGAGTATTACGCGAATCTGCCTTCCAATTTGGCGCGTCGTATCCTGCCCGACGATCAGGCTCGCCGGCTCCGCGACAACACGCTGGATGCGGGCAAACAATGTAACGAAGTAACCACCGAGATTCTGTACCCACTTGAGAACAGGAGAAAGAAAGCAAAAGCCCTGCTCGACGAGGTCAAAGACACCGCTCCGCCCGACCAGCTGAGCCGCGTCGTTGCGGGCGTCGCGAACCAGTATGCTGCCTGCATGGACTTGTGGGGAAAGAAGGCGTTGCGCTTCGAGCGGATGCAGTCAGTCTGTGCGGCTACTGCCCACTTGCCAAGCAGCACGCCCGAGATGCGCAAGACCGAAGAGGGCCAACTCAGGCTCAATACGGGCTGGGTGCTCAATACCAGGTGCATGTATCTGCAATCGCGCATCGCTCTCGCGCAGCTCTTGATTGAGTCGCGAGCGAGCACGTTAGCACCGGACGTGCGAGCCGCCCTCATGGACGAGAGCGGGCGGGTGCGTCTGCTCGGGACCTTTGTTGAAGATGTTTTTCCGGCATTTATTTCGACGGGCGAGGCCGTTCGCGGAGGAACGGTGCTCGACGCCGAGCACCGCGCCGTTCTGGAAGGAGTGATGGAACGGCTTTCGGAATTTGCATCCAAACTGAGGGGCATGCTTGAGCCCCTGAGGGAGGCTGGAACGGAAGCTGACCTTCCTTTGCAGTTGCTTGGCGAGATCGTGGACGGAGCGTGGGTGACGGCGAACGAGGTCATGCGGCTGCTGGCATTGCAGCCAAAGACGGAAGTGACGATTGAACCGCCGGCTTGGGCTGCGCTTCCTGAAAACACTGCCCTGGTGGGTGAAGGCACTCCAGCGCGCAGAAAGGGCAAAGCAAAGCGCGGAGCAGCCGCGGGCGAGGGGAGTTCGACGGCCAACCCGCCCGCGCCGCAACTGGGAAGGTCCGATGCCGCCGCGGCCGCGACGGGCAAGGTCATCGTGCTCTCGGATCTCGGTACAAAGAAACTCGCCACGCCGGAGGAGGCAGCTGCGTCATCCTCTGCGACCGATCACCTCCAGATGTGGCAGGCTCCGCCCTCCAGGAAGGCACTGCCGGGATTACTTGAGCGATTGGACGAGCTGCTGCAGTTCGATCTGCGGGCTCAGCAAAGCGCCGTCTCGCAAGCGCGCCAGATGAAGCCCGACGACGCCGAACATGTCCTGAATCGCGTGATCAAGCGCTTGCAGACGCAGTCCTCCGAGATTGAGGCCTGTGTAGCCGCGCTGGAGGAGCCTCGCCGACGGGGCCTGCTCACCGCTGCGCAGGTGCCCGAAGTGCACGAAAAGATAGTCCGGCTTCAAAGGATGGGGTCCGAGGTTCAGGGGCAGGCAAAGTCATTGAGCGCGCGAAAGGCAGCAATCACGAGCGATTGCATGAAGACCTATGCGTTTCCATCGCAGAAATACCTTGCACAGTTACGGGCAGCGGGGGAACTGGCGTCAGTGGATCCACCTCGCGCCTTGAAGGGAGAGCCAGGGACGCTGTTCGAAATCAAGCTACAGCCCATGGCGCTGAGCAATGGCGCGACGCCAAGGCCGATGTGGGTACACATCCATACCAAGCGGCCGGTACATGCCTGGCAATTGGCAACGCTGGGCGATCGCGAATTCGCCGCTTGCCACGTGAAGTCTGACGAACAGCGCGGCTACAATCAGCACTGGCAGAACGCTCGAGCCGCCGAGGGGCACGAGAACGTCGTGATCCACCGAGGCAAGCTCACTCCCGCGTTCTGTAGGTCCTTGTTGAGCACCGCCGCTGGCCAGCCATGGCAGCCCCTTCCCGACCCGGAGCACGCTTCGGCTCAGATGGCTCGACTGGGGATCTAGTGAGCTGGTTGTCTTGCGCCGGTGAGCCGTTGACCGGCTCGGCGGATTGCCTGAGCTGCGCCGAGCCTCGTCGAACTCCAGCTTACACAAGGATGGAGCCGGGGAGAGAACACTTCTTACGGGAGGGGTATCGGCTGGCGATCCGGAGGATTGTCGGTCGTCGTACAAGCAAGCTGCCATTCCCTGCCCTGGCGAACATCGGCGCTCGGGCGAGAAGCTGGGCCGCTGACTATTGCAGGCGGGAGATATACCAGATGCTGGCGGCGATAAGCCCGGTCACAGTGCTTTCACCTGCCTGCCCGCGGCGAACTGGCGCGCAAACTCTTCGGGCGAGCTTCAACGGATCGCGGATGGTCCGTACGGGAGCTGAGCGTCCCGGCCGCTTTGACGAATCAAACCGGGCGCTGCACAACAACGCCGTCTGTTTGCTAGTCTAGCATCAGGCTACGACGGCCCCAGCATCACGCCTCCTTGGCCCCCAAAAGATGCTGGGGCTTGTCGTTCTTCGTTGAGCGTCTCAATCCGAGTAAGTCGGAGCTTCTTCGTTTCAACTGCAATGGCGCCGGGCGCCGCGGAGACGATTTCAATACACCGGCGTATGGTCAGTCATTTCCCTGCTTTTTTCAGTCGCCGCCACGAGCGAGCAACGGTGGCATCGCCGGAAGAGCATGCTCCGCCGCAAGATCAGCTTGGTGGACTGTTCATTGAGTCATGGCGCGAGCTCACGACAGCAATCCGTATGACTAGTTTGATCGATCTTCTACAGCTCGATTCCGTGCCGCCCTAAGCACCCGGTGCATCACTTCGCTTTTGATCTCGCAGGCGATCTCGTTGACGTTGAGGTCCGAGCGACCGCTGGGCCTCGGCATCGACCGTCAGACCCGCTTCGGCCCCGTTGGTTCAGCCGAATTTGAAACTCCTCGCCCATCGCATCGATGAGCCGATCGTCCATTGCTGCGTACTTATCCATTCGGTCGATAGATCTGATCAAGAAAATCAATTTTACCGCTTGCAGCGTCGTCAGATAGACCGTCGAGAGCGGCTGGGGCTAACCTAGGGAAGCGATGTCTCGAATGAAAAAGTCTGTGTTAGTGACCGCGAGCGCCCTCGCGCTTGCAACGGCGGTGGTGCCTCCTTTTGCTGCAAACGTTGCCGCGCAGCCGGTTGCGGCGAGTGCGCCGGTAGCCGATACATCATATCCTGAGTGCGTGGATGACCCGTTGAATGGCATCTGCGATCTGTTTTTTTGCTTGACGGATCCCTCGTGCGTCCGGCACTGACAACGGGAAACATATCAAGCAGAGAATGAGGGTCGACCCTCGTGCGGCCGCTGCTCCGACAGCGGCCGCATCCTTATGCCGTATGGTTGCGCTGGCAGATGGCGCAAGCCGCACGTTCTTGTTCTCTAAAGGATGATCATAGTGACGGCTCACTTACACCCCGTCGGTGACGTCCGCCAATCGCGCAACTGCCGCATCGGCGAAGATTGGGTAAACGGGAACAAGTCATTTCAGACGGAGACGCTGCGCACCGACAGGAGCTCCTGCTCGATGTAAAGCTGCTCCAATTTTTCAGGATAGATTGCTTTTACGTGCTGGCCCCATAGCCGTCCTCCGGCTCGATGTTTCGCATTTCGGACATCATAGATGTCATCCTCACCTGTTCGGGTGTGACTAAAGCAGCGGTCGTGGCGTTACTGCCGTTCGTCTATGGTCGGGCACATAATTGAGTGGCGCCGTCTCCGGCATCATAAGCATGGCACAAAGCGCGGCCGCGCCCGCGAAAAGCATGTACCAGGCGGGCACGAGTGCACTCCCGGTAAGGTGGATGAGCCAGGTGACGATCGGTTGAGCTGTGCCTCCAAAAATCGCTATCGCAAAAGCGTAGATCGTCGCGAACGCGCGACCACGAATGTACTTGGGCAAACCTTCGGCCATGCTCACGTAGAAGGCGCTATACGGAATCGTTCCGATCAGGGTGAGGACGCCGAGACCTCCGAGAAGTGCCAAGGCACTGCGGCTCTCTGCAATCCAAAAGAATACCGGATAGGTCATCAGTAATGCAGTGACCTGCGGCCATATCATGATACGCCGACGGCCTACGCGGTCGGCGAGCAGGCCGCCCAGCAGTGCTGCAGAAATTCCGACCGTGTTGCTGATGAGCGTACTAGCAAACGCGAGAGGCGTGGAAACGCGGAGGGTGTTCAACGCGTAGGTCGTCATGTATCCCGTAACATAAGTCGTGATCGTGCAGCTGGCCAAGATGACAAATCCCAAGCTCATGATGCGGCGATCGGTAGGCCGTCGCCCCTCAGGCGGGGTGACAGGAACCGGCGCCTCGGGGCGGTGCAGCGTTTCGGGCAGGACGCTCCGCAACCAAAGTCCAAACGGCAACGTAGCCGCGCCGAGCAACAGCGCGACCCGCCATCCGTAGGCATTGAGCGCTTCGCTTGTCATGGTGAGCGAGAGTATTTCTCCAACCAACGCTCCGGCCGTCGCAGCTACCTGTTGGCTCGCGGGCTGAAAGGAGACCGCAAGACCGCGGGCTTTGGTGGGGGCCGCTTCCACCAAGTAGGCTGTCGTTGGACCGACTTCACCTCCGAGAGCAAAGCCCTGCAGCAAGCGTGCGAAAATGGCTAGCAACGGAGCGGCAAGTCCTATTGTCTCGTACGATGGCGTGATAGCCAATAACAGGACCGCGGCGCTCATCATGGCAAAGCTGGCAATCATCGCGGGTCGGCGGCCGGCCCGATCCGAATACGAGCCGAGCACGATGGCTCCGATCGGCCTGGTCACAAAACCTGCGCCGAAGGTTCCGAGTGACAGCATGAGGCTGACAAACTGGTCAGTTGCCGGGAAGAACGCCTGACCGATCTGTATTGCGAAAAAGCTATAGGTCCCGAAGTCGTAGAATTCGATAATGTTGCCGATGGTCGCGCCCAACACCGCGCGGCGTGTCAAGCGTTCGTCTGCCGGACCGAGGACCGGCTCCAGCCTCTCTGGAGTAAATTGCCTCGCCATCCTCGACCTGATCTGGAGCGCGATCCATGGCCCGAACATTTCGACCAGACAGGTCGCGCAAAGTTGCATTCCACTTGCGCGAGCTCGTCCTCACGGCCATCGCCTGTTCACATGTAGGCTGAAGCGTGTCACGACGAACCTCACGGTAACCTCTGCAATAAAAATGCCCGCCTTTCGCGGCCCATTTTACCCTTGATCTGATGACTGGCCTTGCCGGCAAGACAAATATGAGAACCTGCTATAGTTGTCGGGCACCCAGACATTGCGCTGCTTTGGCGAGTTTGAGACAAATTGGCGGGCGCCGAACACGATCGGCGATGTCTCGCGCCCTTTCAGCCTCGGCCAGGTTGCGTCCGCTCCGTGAGGCGTCAGCGGGCCACGCCTTTCGTCGCCAAGCCGATTGCCGCCGCTCAGCGCGCCTGCGGCGGTCTCTCGCGCCGGGCAAGATCCACCAGTCATCGGTGCTCCACCTTTGTGTCGCGGCCGGGCGCCCGTCTAGCGGGCGAACCGGCTGCTCACGGGTCGCTCGCGTCTGGCGACCGCCAAGACCCGGGTCGTCCGTCATAAGGTGCGTTCGGCGCTGCCCGCCCGCGCATGTTGGCTATCTCCTGCGCGAGGGCCTCACCCGGGACTGGGAGAAGGCCCGGCTATTTGGCCCAACGGCGACGAGGCCGATCTCAAGTCGTTCGGTGAGCGCTGCCAAAGGTTCAAGGGCGTACATCTTGGTCAACCACTTAGAGAGCTGTTAAGGCAAACCAGCGACGCATACCCAGGAGTTACCGTTCGTGCGCCCGCAACGGGCGAGCACGAATGTGCCCTACGGTTCTTCGCCAACGGACGCTTGGAGGAAGCGGACATTTCAGCGGCGACCTCGCCACCGCGCGCACGAAATTACGACGATTTTCCTTATTCAGGACACCAGTGAATTCTCTTTCCAACGCCCTGACACGAGTGCCATCTGCATGACCCAGAGCGTCCATAGCAGCCGGGACAAAGTTGGCGGTTTCTATTGCCTCACCTGGGGATGTAACGTTCCGCTTGCCCGATGTAGCTCCGGCTGTCAGTCCGAGGTTGTATCATGGCGCGCAGGGTTCGAGGCACTGGGGACTTCGCGGAGTACCCGCTACACGCAGCGGCAGTCCCCGGATCACCGGCACCGAGCACCCTTAGCCGTGCGCGGGATGATCGTCTCGGCTGCTTTTGCGTCTCAGCGATTTCGTTCTCTCAGGTAAACACTTCTCTCCGCGCTTGCCGGACTCTCACGTAGGTCTCGCTTTCGTCTGTTCTCGCGCTGGCGCGGCTATCGCGGTCATTCTGGTTAGCGGCCCCGAGCATAGGCTCGAAGCGTCCGCCAGAACGACGGGTCGCGGGCAGAGGTCGAAATGCACATGTTCGGTGCAAGACTGGGTCTGGCCGCGGTCCGCATCACCTGGACCTCCTAACCAGCTTTACGCCCAGGTGAACGCAATGCACGACGCAGACCCACGCGCCGACTGCGAGGCCAGGCGGAATGAGACTTGGCTCGGAGATGATCGCATCAGACGTGGCAAATGCGGCTGCGGGTTTGTCTCCTTCTTCGACCTTGTCAGCTTCTCGAAAGCCAGCCTCTTTAACATTCGACCTTGGCCCCTCGATGACGAAGCCAGCCATCTCTGAATTCGTGACGAACTCAGCTCATTCCCTGGGGGAGATCTTCAAGAGGCCGTTGTTCTCACAACAGAAAGGAGAGCTTTATGGATCCGAACCCGATCGACAATGCCCGTTCCCCGGAATCGCCAACAGCGCACGTCTGGACACAGGAAGATCATGATTTGTTCAGTCAGATCATGAATGAAGCTGGTCCGTCATCACCTGCCGCACCTGAGGAAGCGGTAGATGTCACATTCGCCGCTCCACAGAGATTTTTACACGGTTCGCAAATCGCCCCTGACGCGATGGTTGAGAGGCTGTTCCACCACGGTCTCTTGCCGGACTCGGACCAGCCGACGATGACCTATGAAATCCAAGGTCACCGCTACACGGCCGGTTTGGATGAGTCCAATCGCGTTCGTCTTGTTCATAACCCTGCGGAGGACCAAGTGGTTGGGGTCGGCCGGGCGGGGGTACCGGACTTCGGAGCCTTCTTCGCGGAGAAATGGCACTACGGAATGCCGCTCGCACAGCAATGGGCCACACCTGCCCTAATGGAGAAGCTGCGCCACGACGGTTTTATGCCGACCGCAGATAACTCCACCACGATCCTACTTAACGGACGGGCCTACAAAGCCGAATTAGCCGAAGGAGGGTTCGTTAGGCTTACACGGGAGACAACCCCGCTGTGAACCGATCGCGCGTGGCTGGAGGCCTGCGATCACTTCGGTTGTCCTTAGCTGGAGAGACATTCGTCCAATAGTGGATTATTCGCGCAGCCAGTGGGCTCCACGTTGTTGACGACGTCGCCCCGATTGTTTTGCCAGGCTACGCCTGCCTTGAGATAGGCAAGCGTTTGCCCGAGCGGACCGAAGGCGTAGCCGATGCGGCCGGTCCCGGTCGCAAAGAGGTTGGGACCTGCGTTGCAGTTTGCGCTTACAATCGAGTGGGAGGCGGCTAGGCAGGTGTTTGAGCCGTTGGCGGCAGCTGCGCTGGCATCCAGTTCGAGGCCGAACACCCAACTGTTGTTCTGCCAATTGTAGCCGATCTGGCCACCTGCGACGAACGATGGACTATCGAGGCTGCCGCCATAGATCGACGGGCCAAAGGGATTGCTAAAGGAGGTTCGGCCGTACCCGCCGCCGGCGTGACCGCCAATGTAGCCTCCAGACCAGTTCCACACCGCCGGTGGCAGTACTTGTCGCTCGAGGTTCGCCATAGCTCTACCCGTTGTGACGAGCGTCATCGTCGTAGCACCCAAAAAGAGAAACCTTGATCGCATAATGATTGCCCTGCACTTTCCCGAGACGCGGTCCCGCTCGCTAAGTATCGCCGCACGGCAAATCGTCGTAGCGACCAGACACGTAATCACGCGCCGGGGCCGCTCCGAAGATCACCGCACTACGATTGGTGATGATGTCCTGAACGAAGCAAGCCACGTGCCGGACTAATTCGTATATTTTTCAGGAGTTTCCTAAGAGTGTGCCGCGTCAACTCTCTTACGTTGGTTTGAAGGCGGACAATTGAGCGTCGGTAGCACTGCATTCCGCGGCGAGGGTGGAAGTCGCGCGCATGTGCGACTTTCATGTTTTTTCGATTGCAATGTGCGCGGACCCGTTCCGCTCTGACTGAACAGCGCCATTCAAAGTGCAGTGTTCTTTTCCAGCGCGAGCTACCGTGATGGCCAGCGGCCGGTCGTTACAAGTTTAGTTCGTGTTAGTTTTTGGGAGCGTGAGTGCGCGAGAAAGCGAGCTCGTGTCCGGACCACTTTAGCGCGCCCGTTGTCTTGCGGCTTTCGTCGCCTTCGCGGCGTCCTCGAACGCTTAGGGATAGTTGACCGGCGCGATATCCCTTCGCGCAAGGTTTGCGAGGTCCACATGCTCAAGGCAATTCATGCCCAGCAGAGTTGTGAATGGCCGAACGGAAGGCGCAAGCGATCGTCGAAGATTTACGTACTGCGACGATGAGCAAGGTGGCCGCTGCGCAACATGTCGTCGCCCTTACTAAGAACCGACTGTCGGCTTTGAGACGGACGTCCAAAGGTCCACACTTAAATGGGTTGGAAACGCCTGGAGAACCTCCCTTTTCAAGCGGCACGCTGCTTGCTCCATCAAAAAAGCCAGCGGACGAAATTCCCGTGTGCCTGCGCTTTGGAGCCGAGCATGCATCTTCCGAATGCTTCCACTCACCTAGCAAGACGTCCAAGTCCGGCTGGCCAACTTCAGGACAATTCCCATGAAAAATTCGCTTTTTCTCGCAGCGTCGCTATCCATGAGCTGTTTGATGGCCGCGGGACTGTCCCCGGGGCTAGCGCCTGCGAGCGGGGCTGAGGATCCTTTTCTTTGGCTTGAGGAAATCGAAGGGCCGCGCGCATTGGCTTGGGCTCACACCGAGAACGACAAGACACTCAGTGCGCTCCAATCTGATCCACGTTACCAGCGCTTCTACGGGGAAGCGCTCCACGTTCTTCAGGCCAAGGACCGGATTCCGTACGTCTCATTGGGACGGCGCGGTCTCGAAAATTTCTGGCAGGACGAGAACCAGGTGCGCGGCGTCTTGCGGCGTACGACGCTTGAAAGCTATCGCACCCAGAGCCCTCGATGGGAGACCATCCTCGACGTGGATGCTCTCGCTGACGCGGACAAGAAGAACTGGGTTCTTAAAGGGGTGAGCTGCCTCCCGCCCGAGGAGCGCCTATGCTTGCTCAACCTGTCCGAGGGCGGCAAGGACGCTGTGTTCGTCCGGGAGTTCGACGCAGTCGCCAAAACCTTCGTCACGAACGGCTTCGCACTTCCCGAGGGAAAACAGCAGGTCACTTGGGTAAATAGCGACACGGTCCTGATTGCACGAGATTGGGGCGAAGGGACCATGACGCAAGCCGGTTACCCTTTCGTTGTGAAGGAGCTCAAGCGCGGTCAGTCGCTCGCGGCAGCGCGCGAGGTCTTCCGTGGTGAGCCGACCGATGTCGAGGCCAAACCATTCGTGCTGCGCGACAGTGAAGGCACGATCCATGCGACCGGCGCCGTCCGCAGGATCGGTTTCTTCGAGCATGAGTATGTTCTCTTTGGGTCCAAGCCGATTAAGCTCAATCTGCCAAAGAAGGCGACCATTGGGGGCATCGCGAGTGGTCGCCTCCTGGTGACGCTAAACGAAGACTGGATGCCGCCGTCCGGAGATACCCCCTTCTCAGCCGGCTCGATCATCTCGTATGACCTGGCCGAATGGAGGCAGGATCCGCTGCGCGCAATGCCCACCCTCGTTTTCAAGCCTGGACCTCGACAAGCGATCAGCGGATTCACCGCCACAAGAAACTTGTTAATCCTAACGATTCTCGACAATGTTCAGAGTAGGGCGTTCGTCTACAAGTACCATCAGGGCGCCTGGCAGGCCACGCCGATCCCGGTTCCCGAGCATGCGAATGTCGGTCTGGCTGCCGCATCGCATGAAACGGACGAGGCGATGTTCACCGTCTCCAGCTTTCTTAGCCCGACGATGCTCTGGTACTTCGACGCCGCAACCGGACGCCTTGAGGCCCTGAAGACGACCCCTCCTAGGTTCGACGCCTCGAGACTTGTCGTCGAACAGTTCGAGGCAATCTCGCGCGATGGCACCCGCATTCCTTACTTTCTGGTACGACCGAAGAGCGCAAGGTTTGACGGATCAACTCCAACGCTTCTCTCTGGCTATGGTGGGTTTCAGATTCCACTCATCCCCTATTACGCGGGTCCTACCGGACGACTCTGGCTCGAGCAGGGGAACGCGTATGTTGTGGCGAACCTGCGCGGCGGCGGTGAGTTCGGGCCCCAATGGCACCAGACTGCTCAAGGAGCAACGAAGCAGCGGACATGGGATGATTTTATCGCCGTCGCGGAGGACTTGATCCGGCGCAAAATCACTTCTCCCCGCCGGCTGGGCGTGGTCGGCGGTAGCCAAGGAGGCCTCCTGGTAGGCACCGCAATCACTCAACGACCCGACCTCTTCAATGCGGCCATCTTACAGGTTCCGCTGTTCGACATGGTTCGGTTCACCAAGCTGGGCGCCGGAGCCTCCTGGATCAGCGAGTATGGCGATCCCAGCATTCCCGAACAGCGCAAGTGGCTCGACGCCTACTCGCCCTATCAGAGGTTGGTGCCAGGCAAGACCTACCCGGCCCCCTTCATTCTCACGTCCACCAAGGACGACCGCGTGCATCCAGCGCATGGCCGCAAGGCAGCGGCGAGGCTCGCTGCGTTGGGCCAACCGTACCTCTACTATGAGAATACCGACGGGGGGCATAGCGCCGCGGCCAACCTAATTGAACAGGCACGCCAGATCGCTTTAGAATATACTTATGCATCTCGGCGGCTTGTCGATGAGTGAGGTCGAGGACTAAGATCTACTGCAATGATGACGCTTGGCGGACGACGTTATCGGCAGCGGCGTCCGCAAGCCCGTCTTTGCTCATTCTCGGCGGGCGATGGTATCTTCCTGCGGATGAATCCGAGCGATCAGCTACGCCCTCAGTCTCGCCTATCAGTCCGGGTAGGCCACTCAGGGCCGATTTCTCGTTAATACCCAAGAGGCATTCCGGGTGAACAGCCCTCACGGCAAAGCCGGTGCGTTAGCCTCTCGATCTCCTGGCTAACTTCATTGGCAGTGCGGACGCGGATAGGGAAAGCGCCTTTCTCATCAAGTCGCCTCGATGGCGCCAAGTCGCATCCGCGCTGCGTTCCATCTATTGCTGACCGGCCTATATTGCTCAGTCGTGCGATGCGTATTTCTCTCGCATCCCAGAGCCCACAATTTAAGTGTGCAATCATCATCTGGCCCGCTTTTCGTCATCCGCAGGATTCCCTGGTTGAAGGCTCGGAATTCCACAAATGCACTCCGACAATCGACGCGATAGGCGGAGTGCGACGAACATGGCAGTACAATATGCACGGCAGAGGGATGGGCGGGGCGCAAAGCACCGAATTCGCAATTTGACGACACAGGAGACCTGCACTCTAACGGGGCGGAGTATCTAAGATGGTGTGGTCCGCAACCGACAATGTCTCACTGATCAGCAGCCTGAACCGTCCGGGTAATCCTGAAGTCGTGACGACCGACAGCACAGAGAGCATGTCTGAGTGGTTGCAGGAATTTCCGTGGCGGATTGAGCGGGTGTTGATAGCCCACACATTATTGACCGACTGCGCACCCTGTCAGGTTGCGGTAAGCTATCACAGATACAGAGTGCCTGAGGTTAACGGGATGTGACAGGGACAGCGCTATCGCTCCAGATCGATCGGCGCCGAGTCACTTTTCCGCTAGTCTCAACGGCAGTGCGGATGTGGTAGGGACTAGTTGGCCTGGTTTCAGCCCCCGGGTCGGTTGGCACCGAGCCGCGCCCGCACTGTTTTACATCTTGCCCCGACCAATCCCACTACTATCTTGACAAGCTTCGCAGGTACTCTGGCGAATGTCGGTACACCACCTGAAAAGGTGAGGGCCACGTACTTCCATTTCTGCCGCAGCGCGTGCAATGAGTGGCGTTGGACACTACATGCCGCCACGAGAGCCGCCTGAACCGCGAGTTCGGCCGCTAGCGCTTCGGCGTTGAAGGCTATGCCATGGAAGAGTTGGTCGCGGAGCTTGGCGCGGCCTTCCTGTCCGCCGATCTCGGCCTAACACCGGAGGTGAGGAGGATCACGCCTCCTATATCGCCTCTTGAATCAAGGTGCTGAAGAACGGACGCGCGATCTTCACGACCTCGTCCAATGCCCAACGGACGGCGGAATTCCTGCATGGTTTTCGGGCCAAAAATTCCGTCGCGGCCTGAGCCGCGGCGGCAATCATCGATCTGGACCGCGTCATTTTAGCTCCAAATAGCTTGGGTCTCCAATGGACTCTGGACGAAGTCGTTGACTGGGCGTCATCCCACTTACAGCGGGGCGGAATTTTCGCACGGGTTTCACATAGATAGTTCGCTGCGGCTGCAAGCATCTTGATTGAGGATGCATGGGTTTGAAGCGCGAGGCCCCGGTCTCAATCGCGGCGACCGTACCGACCGTGCGAGGTCAACGGCCCTGCTCACGCCTTTCATACCATGATGTCCGTAGATGCTGCGCGACGCTCGTCCCCCCGACCATGAGTTGCGAGTCCGGCTTGTGTGCGAAAGGCTCGAGGGAGGCCGAGCCCGATGACTTCAAGTCCATTCCAACCGACATAGACCGCAACCACGTGCAGCAATCACGAACTGCCGGACGGCAACACAAGCGAGACTGTGAAAGCAATTAGTAAGCCGCCATTGAGGGCGAGATACGGTTCGTCCACTCATGAGGATCAGCGGACAAGACTTGCGATGCGAGTAACGCTGCTCGTCGATGACCCAGATCCTACAAAATAGCCGGGGTCAGATTAAGGGCCGTCCGCAATGGTCGAAATCCATGCGTTTGGAAGCGTGCCGTATGCCGAAGGGCAGCCGCGCCTTGCATCCCACGAGCAATTTGGGATCCGAGGCGCGCCTTTTGCTTGGGTGCAGCCACGCATCGAACGGCGAGGGGGCAGCATGGCTCGCAACGTCATCGTCTTCTCAGACCCGCAAAAGCGGTGAAGAAGCCCCGCATGTCGATCGGCGCGGCTTTTGACCCCCAACCGGCGCCCAATATTGACCCCGTCTGGCATGCAGTAAGCGCCTGGATCCATTTCGAATTGGGGCGTTGAGCCGGGGTCAATGTTGGAAGCCGAAAGGGGTCAATATTCGGAGCCGCGACACATGTTACAAAGGGGATCGATTTTTGCGCGGCGTCGAAGAGCGGAGATCAAGACCATCTTCGCAGTGGGATCTCCCTCCAAAGCACAGCACAGGATGGCCGAGATCACGGCATCCGTAACCGGATTCTTCAACCCGTGGCGTTGTAATCCCTTGATGGCAATGCCAACGGCCGTCGCCGGATCGCCGCCAACTGCGCCGAGCCAATCGCAATCAGCAACCCGTTCGTGACGCAAGAGAAATTCCCGGATCGTCCGTATGTCCTTCCGCGAGAAGTCGTGAGGGCTCCGCGCGCGCCACCAACGGGTGGGAGGCAGCGAAGTACGGCGGATCGCGTCCGGATAAGTGACGTTTGACGCATTTTGGACGTTTCGCCAGGCCGAGCGCATGCATTCCCCCAAAGCAAGGTGGTTGATATCGAACGAAAAGCTAGGAATTAGATAATTCCGAAAATCGTCGCGAGGCCTCGTGAGGCGTCGCTTGGTCGCGCCAAGGACTCTTCTACTAGTCGTCCAGATGAGCTAGGGACGAACTGTTCCGTTTTGCCAGACCAATGACCTGGCAAGGATTAGGCTGTAGGATTCGATCGCTGTTTTAAGTAACGGTCGGCCCCACCCGACCCGAGGATCTACTTAACGACCTCTTAATAACAGCAAATGCGAGGCGAGACTCCAACTACGGTCGGAACTTATGGTTAACCCGAACCAGGCTCCTCACATCACGCCTGCTCAAGTGAGAGCCGCTCGCGCTTGGCTGAGTTGGAATCAGGAGCATCTGGCGAAACTGGCTGGGGTTTCAAAAGAGACGCTCAACCGCTTCGAGCAAGGCCATTCGGTACCGTACTCTTCGACCATGGAGCGCTTGCGCCAGACGTTGGAAGACGCGGGAATTCGGTTTCTGTTTCGGGAGCAGATAGCCAGTGGCATCGAGACAGCTCCTCACCAGACTTAACCCCGCCACGTTGCGCATCGAGTCCGCCGGCAAGGACCTTGTCGACTTGGGGAGTCCGTCGCCTGATGATCATGTGAAGATCACCCGTCCCTCGGTGGCCCGGGTTTTCTGAGCGGCACAACTAGACGTCGGCGAATCGAGGAAGCGGCGCCAAACTTCCGTTCCGATTTTAGGTAGTATCCGAATTCCCGCGATCTTGTCGACGCTTAGTGCGGTGCGGACAGAAATGACGTTTTCGCGCAAGCGACACAGAACACCGGTGCGAGGGATGGAAACCGGATCCCGCTTAGCGATCTGAGGGGGCCCGGTTCGCGACAGCTGGTCCGGCAGAGCCAGGCGCGCCAAAAGGCTACCTTGCTGTATTTGTTGTTTTTATTCACACTCGCCCTCATAGGTTGCGGGAATAATCCTTCGCGTCTGCCCGCGGATGTGCCTAATCGGGGACGGTCCATGACCGGGGAAGAAGCCTACGAAGCGCGCTCTCGAATATTTGGCGGTTTACCGCCGGATATCTTCCGCATTTTTTCTGGGGAGGCGCGTTGGTTCTACGCCGACCTTCTTGAGCACATCGACCGCGATGTCTTTGGAGATATTCCGGGCGTCGTTTCGCGACAAGAAATGACCCAGGCGATTCGGGAATTTGTCGATCGTCAGGGGCGCGATGTCCAACTTGACGAAGAGGCTCCGTATGCGCCGGCAGCGGACACCGCAGATACCAAGGCCATCGTCGCGTATCGCCGGCTTCTCGACACGGGGTGGCTAACCGAATTTCGGGACCGCTACCGCCGCGTTGTCGATATGAATGCCAACGGACGCCTTATTCTGACAACCCTACTCGAAATCAAAGCAGGACGAACGCGTTCCTATGGCGGTGAAGTCTTGCAAGTGCTGTTACAGCTCGAAGGAGCCGATAAAGATCCCGAGAACAGGTCGGAGGCCGTCCGTAACGCGGAGCGGTCAGCCAAGTCCTTTATGCATCACTTGCGCTCGATCTCGAGTGCGATACGGCAAATTGAAGAAGAGCTGATCGGCCAGACCGATATGCGGACCCTGTTCAGGAAGTTCTTTGACGATTTCGTCGAGCATTTCCTGATCTCAGATTTCAAGCGGCTGAAGAGCACAACCAATCCGTTCCGGTTCAGACGCAAGATCATCGACACAGCGGAGGGCATCCTCGCCAACGAGATAAGGATGACTGTCCTCGCCGAAGCCTACGTCAAGGAGGGGCGCGGCGAGAGTGTTGAAGACGCGTATGCGCTGGTTACTCAGGAATTGCGCAACGTGATCTCGGTATTTGATCGGATCGGGGACTATCTCGAAATTATCGAGGCCACGAACCAGCGGCTTGAACGACGAATTTCCAATACTTTGCGATTCATGGATCGCATCGCGGAGACGAAGACCGAACGTGTGATCGAGGCACTAGCCAGGCTCGGCGATCTGGCTGGTCCCCCCTCGCTCGAGCTATCCATCCCGCACAACCTTCTTCCGGAACAAGCGGTGATCGGCAGGGAAGACCTCTATCAGCACAAACGTGGGCGCGAAGTCGTTAAGCCCCCAAAAATTCGGCGCGAAGCACCAGATCCGGCATTTCTCGCTTATCGTGCAGCGCTTGATGCCTACCGGGGCCGTACAGCAATCACAGCCGCCAAGATGGCGACCTATCTCGAAGCGGCGTTCGGCGAACGACAAGAGCTGCAAGCGGCCGACATGCCTCTCTTGTCGCTCGATGATTTCTTCATTTTCGAGCGGCTCCGAACCTTGCAGCAGATCGGCGACGGCGCCCTGGCGCGGCGCTACGCGATCGAAATCAAGCCCACACAATTCGAGAATGAATGGATCTCCTGTCCCGATTTCGTCGTTCGTCGCGTGGGAAAGGTAGCGTCGCATGCTGGAACTTGACGAACTTCGCGACCTTCTCGAAGGCCGGCGGGGCAATCCGCCTGTCGAGAAAGGCGATATTGAGACCGCGATTCAGGCGCTCCTTGCCCATCAAATCGTTTATCCGGATACAAGCCTGCTTCGACGAGAAATCTACGACCTCATTCGCCGTCACAGCACATTTTTCGAGCGGTACTTCGGTGCGATGGGGGTCGGCATTGTCATCGAGCCGCCGACCGGAATGATCGCGCTGGTCCGGGGCCAGAACCGGTACGGCTGGCAATTCTCGCGACTCAAGAAAGACGAGACGCTTGTCCTGCTTGCGTTGCGCGTCACCTATGACGAAGGCTTGCGCGCGGGTCTTATGGACGAAGTCGGTCGGGTTGAGACCAACACCGACGAAATATTCGACCGCATCCGGACGCTTGCAAAGGCCGATCCGCCCATTGAGTCCCGGCTAGAGGAAATCCTGAAGTCGTTGCGGCGGCGAGGAGCTGTTCTGCTCCATGATGCAGACCGTGTCGAGCGGCTTACCCCGGTTACGGTTCTTCCCGGCATAGTCATTCTCGTCGATGATGTCTTCACTGCCTCGATTATAAAGTGGCTCGAGCTGGGGGCGCCTGAGGAGTTCCTTGCCTGGAGTGCGCGTGAGCGTGACTCAGCGGTTGTGTCGGACAAGGCTGGATCATCATCGGAACGGCAACGCCTCGACCCAGACGAGAAATCTTCTGATGTATGAGCTCACGCGCCTCTCGTTCCACAAGTGGTACGTTTTCGAGGTTCTCGACCTCGATGTGGCCGGTATGATCGCCGTGATTGGACCGACCGGAGCGGGCAAGAGTGCCATCCTCGACGGCGTTCAAGTGGTCATTACGGGCAACAACGGAAATTTCATCGACCTCAATCCTTCTGCCGGCGAGAAGAGCGACCGCACGGTCCTGAGCTATTGCCTAGGCCAAGTGAGTGATTTTGATCGAGGCGAACCCAAGCGTGAGCGGTGTGAGACGATTCTTGCTCTTACGTTTCGCGATACGGCGACTAATGAGCCGTTGACCATCGGCCTACTTCTACATGCAGATCATAGCGAGCGAACGGAGTCCACTCGGGCGCTGTTTATCGCGCGGGGCTACGCGTTCTCGTTCGAGGATTTTATCGAGCGCGACGAAGACGGCGACGAATTCGTCGTGTCCCATGACGAAATCATCGAGCGGCTGAAGAAAAGGCACGGCAAAGCGCTTACGCTGCACGCCCGATCGACGCAATTCGTCGCGGAGTACCTGGCGGCGATGCGACCGCGTTCCTCGCCGGATGCGCGCCTGTTTCTGCGGAGCTTCAACAACGCCGTCCTGGCCAGAGAAATCCGCGATCCCACGGACTTTGTGAGGCGCTTCGTGCTAGAAGCGGACCCCCTCAATGTCGAGCGCATTCGCTCGTCCATTGAGACATGGCGATCGATGGAAAAGCGCGCTGAAGAACTTGAAGCGGAAATCAGGGATGTGCGCCTCGTTCGAAGTCGCTTCGCGACATGGGCGAGGCAGACGCTTCAATCTCAAACGGAGGACTACATTGCCAGCGCCTCGGAGCGCATGCGGCTGGAGTTTGAGATTAGGGAACTGGAGAAGGAAAAGGAGCGCGCCGACCACGAGAATGCATCGCTTAATCGCTTGATCGCCAACCACACCGGGGTCGTCTCGGAGAATCGCGACCAAGTCATCCGCAAGCGGACCATGCTCGCAGACGGTGAGGGCGCGTCAAAGATTCGAGCTATCGAGGTCGAGGAACGGGTTGCCAACGAAGATAAGACCCGCGCCATTTTGTCATTCGACAGTGCGATGAATGAGTTTCGGCACATCTCCCAATTTTCCGCGATACGTCAATTCGTGCCGATTGTGCATCATGGTGCCATACAAGCGGCGGCCGAGCTTGTCCGCGCCGCCAGTGAACAGACCACGGAGCGGCTCGTCGCCGAAAGCGAATCCCTAGCGGACTTGGCGCGGCGCGCGTTGGCGATCCTTGTGGTCCGCTCATCGCTCGCACAGCAACGCGATATCCGAATCGCGGAAATCGCGGAGGACCGCCAGCAGTTAAATAATCTGGAGCAGTCGCTTCGCGGCACCAAAGACGGGCGTGCAAGCGTGCTTTCGCCCCATGTGCGGCAATTCATGGACGCTTTGGCCTTGAACGGCATTCAAAGCTGGGCTCTTCCAAATGTTGTGGAGATCGCCGACGAATCGTGGGCTCTCGCCTTGGAAATGCTTCTTGGACCGAACCGCGAGGCGCTGATCGTGCCGGAGTCGCAGCTGGAAAGGGCGTTTGACTATCTGTGGCGGCACCGTTCAAGCTTGCATGGTTGCCGGATCGTCAATACGCGCAAGACGCGGCGCGGCTCAAACCGTACTCTTCCGCAACGATCGATTGCGAACGTGTTGCGGACCGACAACATCGACGCGCGTGCTTTTGTCGATACCCAGGTCGGACGCTACGTACGCGCCGATACCGAACAGGAACTGCAGGAGTCCGATCACGCCGTTATGCGCAACGGCAAGACGACGGCCGCGCTTTCACTTCGTGTGTTTAGCGATCTCAGTCCTATTCTGGGAAAGACGGCGCAAACTGCGGCGTTGGCCTCCACGCAGGCGAAATGTGCCCTCCTTCGCACCCAGATGAGTGAGAAGGAAAGGGAACTGAAGATGCTCGACAGCGCAGTCACGTACCTGGCTGGACTCGAACGCAAGGAAGACATTGTATCGCAATTGCGAGAAGCGGCGGAAAACGTCAAGCGAGCCGAAGCGCGGCAAATAGCGCTTCAGAAAGATCGGGAACAGGTCGAGGATCCCAAGAGCCAAGCCCTTCGGCTCGAGATTGAGCGCATCGAAAAGGAGACTGCCGCTTACGAGAAAGAACTAACGGAGTTGCGTGAAAAAGAACGGACAAGCAGTACGCGGTCAATTCGAGCCGGAGAGCGCATCACGGAGCGGCAGGAAGCCGTGACGAAGATGTTGATGGCGGCTGAAGCAATCGAGCGAGAACAAGCCACCGATCGCACGACGCAATTGATCGCCTTCGCGGAGGCAGGCGCCTTTACGATCGACGAGGCTCGAACGACACTGGGTGTGCAGGTATTCCAGAAGCGCGGCGAGGAACTGCGATTTCTCGCGGAGCGCCGCGATCAAGCAAGGCAGGCCGCCGGCGAATATGCGCGGCTTGCGCGCGACAACGGTACGCGTGCCCTGCGCGAATTTAGTGAGTACGTCCGGAAGTATATTCAAGGCCCAAGTCCTCTCCCGGAGGATGCTGGCCATGCCGAGCATTGCTTCTGGTGCGCCGCGCGAGAGAGTCGGCTCGAAGAACATGAACTCCGGCCTCACCGCGAGAAAGTCATTCAAGCCCGTCATGAATTTGAGGCGGCGCTCAAGGAAGACCTGCTCGCCAAAATGTCCGACCGCTTTGAGAAGATAAAGACGCAGCTCGATATTTTGAACAAGCGGCTTGCCGCATATTCGTTCGTAGGCCAGAAGTACTCTTTCAAAAGGTATATATCTGCGGACTTTAAGCCGCTCTACGATCTCGTGAAACGTATTATCGGAAGCCAGGATGCATCATTTGCGGCACTAGCGGATAAGGCAAGCACGGCGGACGACGAGATGAAGCGCGCGATGGCGCAGGTCGAGGAGATCGTTACTCGCGATCAGGATACCCGACGCCTGGAAGACTACCGGAACTACTTCGAGTTCGAGCTGTTTCTGGAAAATCAGGCAGGTGAACAGCAAGCATTCTCGAAGCTGGTTGGGCTTTTGTCGGGAGGGCAGCGGCAGGCGCCTTATTATGTTGCCATTGCCGCCAGCATGGTGTCCGTTTACTTCCCCAAGGGCGGACGTGAGGGCAGTACCGAAGGCATGGGTTTGGTTGCCTTTGACGAAGCGTTTAACAAGTTGGATATCGGCAATACGCAGAATCTCATCACGCTCTACCGTGATCTCGGACTTCAACTGGTCATCGCTGCACCCGAGATTCACCGTGCGACGTTCCTTGAATCGGTGGACTGTATTATCTCGGTGACGCGCATGAGCGGCACGGATCGTGTTGCCGTCGATGCCGAACGGATTGGCCCGAGAGCTCAGGCCGAGATGCAGGCAGCCAATCCGGAGCATCGCGGCGTGGAATGGTTCAGGGCGGAGAGCGAGCAAGCGACGCAAAAGGCGGCGGAATAACGTGAGCGCAGGCAAGGCACGCGACATTCTGGGCATTCTTCTCGACCGCTTGGAACGGGTGCCAGAACGGACGCGCCAACCGGCTGAACGTGCGCCTGCCGACTTCCCTTCCGCAGCTGAACGTGCGGCATTCGACCGGCTTCTTGCGGATGCAGAACGCCAAGGTGCCATCAGCGTGGTTAAAGGCCGTGGTGAGGCGCGGCACCTGACCGAACGTATCCAATTGAGAGATGCCGCCCGTCTTTACGAGTTCCTTGGAAGGATTCCGGCACTCGAGCGTGCAAGAGTAGCGGCATCCCAGCTGCAGGCGTCTGTAGAACCAAGACACACCGACGCAGTGGAGGCGCGAGACAATATTATCGCTGGATGGCTGCGGGGAGAGCGGCCGTTCTCGATTAGCCTGGAGCAGACGGATCAGGCAGTAGAATTTATCACGGCTCTGGATGCCGTTCTAGCGCGTGATCCGATGGACCGGCGCGATCTTCGAACGTATTCCGGACAAACCACAGGCAATACTAAGCTTCTTGAACGGTACGCATCGCGGATTGTCAATTTCCTCAAGCAGGCTGGAAAACTCGATGTCTATCTGTCTGACGACGAAGCCATGGCCAGCCTGGGCTTGGAGAAATTTTCGCAGCCCGTCTTAATTGCCGGTCCAGTTCGCCTCGCGGGCGTAGATTTTGCGCGCTTGGTTTATGTGGGGCTTCCTCCTGAACAAGCACCAATGATCGAGCCAGCGGGTGCGATCCGATCGATCATCACGATCGAGAACCTCGCGAGCTTCAATCGGCATGTGCGGGAAGCGCTTCAGGCCAACGACGTGGCCATCTATACCGGCGGTTTCCCGTCGAGGGCGGTGGCAGCAGCGCTGGTGGCGATTTCACGGTGGCCCGGAATTTCGCGTATCCATCATTGGGGAGACATCGACGAAGGCGGCCTTCGTATCGCCCTGCATCTAACGTCCCTTGTACCAGTCCCGGTCTTGCCCCATCTCATGAATCCCGCCTTGGCGCGTCTGCGCGGAACCCCCGCCAAGGCGTCGCGGAAAATCGAACTGCTACCAAGCGACCCATGGCAGCCCCTGGCGACTTTCTTGGGAGGGGATGATGCTCGATTTCTTGAACAGGAAAAGATTGATCCGGAACCCATTACTACCTTTGAAGCGGTCTCATGATTTGTCTGAGACCAACTAACAAACGAATATTGGCATCAACACAATGGCAGCTCGAAATATGGACTCAATAGCGCGAACCTCAAATGCCGAATGAGGAATTGATAAGGCGACTCGAAGGCCGGCTCCAAGATGATTTTTCTCGAGATTTGCTACGCGGAGCAATCGCCGCACTGGCCCAGAAAAACGTTGCGACAAGGGCTCAGCATTTCTCGGTAAGCATGCGCGATCTCAGCGATCACATGCTGAAGCAGATGGCTCCCGATGACGACGAGATCAAATCATGCGCGTGGTACGAACAGCACCCGAAGCTGGAAGGGCCAACTCGCCGCCAACGTGCCTACTTTGCAAGCCGCGGTGGCTTGACGGACCATTTTTTGAAGAACGAACTAAAGCTCGATCCGAAGGAGTTTCACGCCGAGATTGGCCCTGCGTTCAACGAATTGAACAAACGCACTCATCGAAGCCTGATACGGTTATTAGCGATCCAGCCGAACTCGACAATCTCGCGAATGAAACCATCGGCGCGCTCCTCGAAATCTTCGAGGTGACCGAAGACGTCCACAGTGAGGTGATAAGCCGGATCGAGGGCCACCTCTATGACGAAGCTATCGGGGCTTTCATTAGCGAAACTATCGATAGTCTTGATCTGATCGCTGGGCATTATGAGACCGGCGGCGTCCTCTACGACGAAATGCGCGTCCTAAGCATCCATGGTGATTTCATTCGCTATGAGATCACCGGCAGCGTTGATGTCACTTTGCACTACGGATCGGGGTCGGACGGAGCAACGATCGAGGAGAACTTTCCATTTGTCTGCACGACGGCGGCCACCACGGCCGAGCCGCTCAAGCTCCTCTCAGATCGAACCGAGATGAAAGTCGACACGAGTTCGTGGCACGGGGAGCCGGAGGAGGAAGATGCGCCATAACCCGCCCCGCGGTACTCAAATAGGTTCGCCGTCCGTCCGAGCTGACGGTTGCCCGGATGCAAAGGGCGCCACAAGCAACGTGGCGACTGACGATGTCGCGCATATGCCACGACATCTCGTCGTCGATCTCAATCAGCTCACCTTCGGCTGATGCAGCGAGATCCTGCCCTTGCGAGCTGGCGACTCTGGAATTGGAGTCGTACGACGGCCTGGCGGCACGTGAAAGCCGTTATGCGCGGTCGGACTCTCACGCGCCGCTGCCGCGCCTTTTTGATAAATTGAGCGAACTAGTTTGGCGCGTGAGGCTCTTTGGTGGATATCCATCCTTGTGGCGCTTCCGGCTTGTCATCAGTTTGCAATCGAGAAAGGGAACCGTCCGGCGCAAATTGCATTCTTACCGAGGCGTTTGAGAACAGAACACGGTTAACTGGAATCGAGGCCTCATGACCGAACTGGGCGACCCGTATCAGTCGGGGAGGCTCCCATAACTGCGCCGTCGTGGGCAGCGCGCCTGCAGGACTGGCCTTGCAACTCTCCCGACATACGGACAAGCTTGCCGCCCCAGGGTCACGGTACACGATGCCCTCAGCATTGTTATTCTTTAGAGGAATAGCCGCAGCACCAGCGCGTGGCGACACCACGATAGTGGATCTGTTCTTCATGAGCGCGTCTTTGAGTTGCGCGCCGGCTGTCTCAAACAGTATGGACGGATCAACATCAAGGACCAAACTCTCAGGTTTGTCACTCTTTGGGATCATCGTTGCGCTGAATTCGCGCGAGAGTGACGCATCGACTGATTTCAGCTCCGCGCTAATTGACTTGGCTACCAGATCGCTTGGTCCAGCCTTAAGTTGTCGGCGCAACTCCTTCTGCCGCTCCAGGTTAACGGCAATGCTGTCCCCGCATGCGGAATAGGCATCGGGCAGAGATGATCCTGATGACACATTCCCTGAGATACGCGAACTCTGCGGGCCACCGGCTGCGCTCTTAAATGGGCCTTCGACGGAAAAAGATGCGCTGGCGGCATTCACGGAAGAGATCATGCCGTTTGAGAGTGAAAGATCGACGGAACTCGACCAAAAGGGGCCCGCTAGCGTCGCGGCATCAATCACCCATGCATGATCGGGATCCGCTTCATTTGTAACAGCAATCTCTCGTTCCAACGAGATGTCAATCAAGAGCCGCTGTCTGGTCGCGGCCGGCTCCTTCTCGGTCGGCGCGGGCGTGGTGAGGACCGAACAATCAAGAATGCTGACTACCGTGGTTACTCCGATGACCGTTCGCGGCAGATGATAGACAACCCCTTGAGAGGCCTTGTTATCGCCTGCTGCTTGGATATTTCCATTGATAATGCGATTAGAGACGAGAGGTGATGATAACCAGCCGGTCCACCGTATCAGAAGGAAAAGCAAGGTTAGGATCACCCCCGCGCTCAGCCATTTTGCTACGAGCTTCAAGAGCCCGTACAGCCATGCTGCGATCTCACGCAACTGTGCTCGACTTATGAGGACCACGACTACCTCCGACAGGCCGTCACCGCGTTTCCAGTTTGCTTGCAAACCCAATTCAACACTGTGGAGGATTGCAGTGGCACAATGGTCGTCGAAGTATCAATCGCGCCTTCACGCTTGCATCCGTTGTCCTTGTTCGTGCGGCTGACTACAAGGCCGAACAATTCGTGCCTTTCGTTGTCGTAGCCGAAGATGCGGCCCAAGAAAGCAGGTCCACCGGAATCCCCGCCACACGGCGTCGTAGATCGACGCAATCCACCTGGAGAAACGCCGACAATGTCAATGCTAGTTGCGTCGCGTGAAGATTCTCTCCAATCTGCGATACCCCAGCCCACCCTCAGTAACCCTTCCTTGTCCTCACCAATGACAGTGGAGGCCCCGTAGCCCGCAAATGTGACCAATGCTCTCGGACGATCGTGGACTTTTGTGATGTCGGCGCCGCGCTGGACCCTGACACCCTCTTGCGGAGGAATAATCGCGAGATCGCCCTCCGTCATTGCAGCTGCTCGGTTAAGATCGACATCAACCGGTTTCAAACGGCATTTTTTCGCTGGGTGCTCCCAGTTTTCAGGATCGGCCGAGTTTCGACGAAGACAGTCCACCTGATTGGCCGGGATCTGAAAGACCCCGCCGCTGCGAAGTTCATCTCCAATGCAATGCTTAGCCGTGAGCACCCAGCCACCCCGAAGCAAAACCCCCGAGCACAAACTGTCGCCCTTGGGTCGACCCGTGTCCATTATCACGACGTCTGCGAACCCTTCCCGGCAGTATGGCACGCTTGAACGACCTTCGTTTTCCTTCACTGACGCCAAGTAAAGCTTCAGAAACGCATCATCTGACGGAATGCTAACGGCTCCATCAGGAAACTTGCACATATCAGTCTCACTCGGCTGCGGCAGAGCCGGAAGAGTTATCCCTGCTTGAACTGCCGTTCGATCTCCATCGTCCTGCTTCGCATCAGAATTGGTCGGGACGATGCTTGCGGCAATGACGACTGCCTCGCCACTGTTGTTGGCCGGCGTTGGTACGGTTGCCGTGCCGCCCACGTCGCGGCCGGGCGCTTCCTGTCTGGTCCAAGCACCGCCCTGAAGATATTCGCGGACCTTCGGGGTTATGGCGTCTTGCGGGATAATCAACGTGCTGGAAGGATCGTCCTGGCGCCCATCGACGCTCGGGCGGCCGGCCACTGATGGTGGTGGGCGGTCTGGCGGCATGCTGATCGAAGACCCAGGCTTGGTGGAGGAATCAGGATCACCACCGGCTGCACTAGGCGCGCTGCTAGGCAATCCGCTGCTAGCTGACCCTCCGCCAGACGACCCGCGACCGGGTGCCCCTCCGCCAAGCGATCCGCCACCGGATGTCCCCCCACCGGATGACCCGCCGCCAAATGACCCGCCGCCGGACGACCCGCCACCAGTCCCGAATTGCGCCAAAATAGCTACTGAGGACAACGGCTTCGCAATCGAGTACGAGATTGCGCCCTGAAGACTCCAATCAATGTCCACCACATCAACGTCCGTTCGTGACCCGCCCACCGGCCGTAGAGTTCCGAAGACGGTGTCGAACTCTCCGCGCTCCAATTCCACTAAAAGCTTGCTTTCATCGCCACGGGATCGTGAGTCGAGTCGAGCGGCGGCTGTCGCCCAGATCTCAACGGCTGCCGCAGCAAAACGCGGATCATCGGTCCGCGGCGATATATGAACCATCCCACTCCTGGAAAGCTTATTGCCGATTGCGCCCCATCTGCCCATAAAGTTTTGCCAAACAACAAGAAGAGCTTTTTCAGCGGACAGATTTTCCGCGGCCGAATACGCCTGCTTTATGTCACATCCGGCATCTTTGATCGTCACGATGATCTTTTCACCGGCAACGCCTGCCCGCTGGTTGATCTGCCTAACAGCATTTTCAACGGCGCTCTTGAGCACCTTGGATTCCAATCCACCAGATTGGTCATTGCAGAATCCGCTGTATGATCCGATCACCCCGATGACGGCTTCGGCCAACGCAGGAGATGAAAACGACATCGCTATCAAAATGGCCAAGGAAGCTGATTGAGTTCGCATTGCCCACTCCCACTTCCAATTGATTTTGACATTAACTGTACGACGACAACCCATACGCGCAATGGCGTAATAAAACGCAGAGTGTGATCCAGTTCATATGTTCACCCTCAATGAGCCTCCACCATTGAACCGCTTCACTAGAGGGAGTTTCTGGGCTCGGGTCGTCCGATCCTCATCGAAGGTGGCCATCACTCTCCAGCGCGGATTAGATACTTATCGCGGCGCGTTTCGCGATCGCGGCTGTTGTGTGGATCGTGACTAAGCAGCCTTGGACCGGCCCAACCCGGATCGCGCAGACGGGGATAGATCGCAGTTGGGGGAGGTATATTTTGATAGTTATCAATATGCCCGGAGGCGGTGTTCGCGACATCGAGGCGGCAGAACTGCTTTGGTTGCGCAAGGCGTTTGACGGCGAATGGAAGGGCGCGACGATGCTGCAGCTCGCTGCCGACCGCCTCTATTCGAACGAATCGATCGGTGATTTGTGCGACAAGTTCGGAAATGCCGGAGAACCCCTGGTCGAACTTTCGGCGCCGGTGGGCCGGATGAAGCTGTTCGTGAGCGCACACCGCGTCCGACAGGTGATCGAGGGCAACCCAGTCATCTATGATGAGAAGGCGAAGTCGATTCTGCTATTCGCGAGCAAAATGCGTCTGGCGGTGCGCGAGACGCCCGAAGACGTGCGCAGCAGATTGACCAAAGCTGGGGCGCCGGTCGCTTGAGTCCGCCGTCGCGCTATCGAAAATGAAGCGCATCGTATGGAGGCTGTCCGAGCGATTGGCCTGCGCGAGCGGGCTTGAGCGTATCACGCGGCAATCGTCCACATCGGCGGAATAGGCCTCCATACTGAAGGACGCGCACTTCGCCGAAAACGTGCGACACGGCGCCGCTTGCTTCGGGACGTCTCTTCTACTATTGATTGCGAGTCATTTAAATCCAACCCTACTTACCCATGGGAGTTTCCCGATGGGATATTTAGGTCTTTTGATCACTCATTTGAGACTGACTGAGGTAGTCGATCGTTCTTCGGGCACGAAAGCCCTGATTCCACCATCGGCCCATTCATCGCGCCATCATGCCGGCTCCTTACGGTACGCCGTACGCATCGGTCTTCTAGGATTCGAACTTGGGGGGGCATCATGACAAGGATCACCAGGCTGATCTTGATTGCGCTTGCTCTTGGCAGCGCGGTCACAAGCGAGGCCAATGCGTTGAAGCTTGCGTCGTGGAACATGGAGCACCTTGCCGACAGCGATGGTGAGGGTTGTCGCCCACGTCAAGCGGCCGACTATCTGGCGCTCAGACGGCATGCCGATCGCTTGGCCGCGGATGTTATCGCCATACAGGAAGTAGAAAACGAACAGGCTCTGGCGCGAGTGTTCGATCCCGAAATCTGGTCTTTCGAGGTTGCGCGAAATCCAGATCAGGAGGCGCCGCGCCCCTGCGCCGGAACGGCCGACAAGACGATCATCACGCAACGTGCAGGTTTCGTCATTAAGAAGCATGTCAAGTATTCGCGCAACCCCGACTTGACGGCTCTCGACGTGGGCGACGCCAACCGACATCGGTACGGGGTCGATATCACTCTGGAGGCCGGCGCCCCGCTGCGCCTCCTGTCGGTACATCTGAAGTCCGGCTGCCCTGCCGGTGCGCCTGGAGCCGGCGACGATTGCCAAGCGCTATTCGAGCAGCAGAAGATCCTAAAGAAATGGATTCAGGCGCGCGCAAAGGACGCGATGCCATTCGCGCTGCTCGGTGATTTCAATCGGCGACTGCAGGCCGAGGAGCAGTTCTGGAGCGGGATAGATGCGCCGGGCGATCCGTTCATGGACCTCTCGCTCACCGTAAAGCGCGACACGGCGGCCCGTTGCCAACCGTCATTCAATCAGTTCATTGACTACATCATTCTGAATCCCGGCAGCCTGCCGCTTCTAAAACCTGACAGCTTTCAAGAGCTCGTCTATGAGGCCGGCTCTCCGCCGGCATCCGACCACTGTCCGATCGCCGTCGAACTCAACGTGCAAGACGTCGGCGATCTGGCCCCTCAAAAAGGCCAGATGAGCACCGGTCTCAAGTGGTATCGGCGATCGGCCGAGTTTCCTCTCATTGCGCGGTTCATCTACGACCAAGCCAAGCGGCGCGTTGACGCCATTCGAGCGAGGGGGGACGATGCATCCGACTGGGTGGTCTCGCTCGACGCTGACGAGACGATTTTCGACAACTCGCTGGGACAGTTCGAGAATGAGTATCTCGGACTCGGTTATGTGCCGGAGCGTTGGGCTTCGTGGGAAGCGCGCGGGGCGGCTAGAGAAGTGCCGGGAGCGATCGAATTTATCAACCACGTATTATCAAGCGGCGGAAAGATCGCAGTGATCACCAATCGCGACGCCGACCTCGAGGAGGCCGCCCGGGGCAATCTCGTACGACTTGGCATGAGAGACGATCGTAGACGGGTGTGCATCCTCGGTCGACGCGCGATCGACACGCAGGCCGGTAATCCCGACGAATGGCAACGATTCGGCTACAGGAACGACAAGGATCGCAGGCGCCGGTTGATTGGCGAAGGTCATGCCGTGGGGTGTTGGTCCAAGGATGCGGACGGTTCGGCGCGTGCTTCCTGGAGCAGACCTCATCGATTCGTCCTCTGGATCGGAGACAACGTGCTCGATCTCCCGAAAATGACGCAGGTCGGTGCGCGCGCGAATGGGACGCCCGACTTCGTCTTCGGCCAGGACTACTTCCTAATTCCCAACCCACTCTACGGTTCGTGGCAAGGCAACGCTCCATAATCGCGCGGGGAGTTCAATCGTATGACCAAGGTGATCGTGCGCAGCTATCTGTCGCCTACCCTCGTGTTGCTTGCGATGGATTGGCCGGATGGGGCCGACCGGAAGGATTTTCTGGGCTTCGCCATCCGGCGCACGCCGCCATTTCGGTCCGGCGACGCGCCCGTCACGATCGACGGCAAGAAATGGAATTGGCTTCCTAATCGCCTTGGTTTCGAAGGTCCGGCGCCTGAGGGACACGACCTGCCGACCGATCGGGCGCCCATCCAGAAGTTCATGTGGTGGGACGCCAGAATCGATGAGGATCAACCCGGATCCAAGTTTACCTATGTGATCGCCCCGGTGGTTGGCAAGCCGAATCAGTTCGGTCTGGTCGACGCGGACAGCGCGAGCATCGATGTGCAGTTGCCGTTGCACGTCGTCGATGGAATTGGCACCTACTTCAACAGGGCGGTCGTCAGTTCGCAGGCCTTCGCCAAGAGAGTCGATCAACTGCGCAAGGCGAGCGGCGGGAAACTGACCGACGAGGACATTGTGGCGCTTCGCACCTGGCTCTCCAACGGTCTTGGCGAGGCCGTCGGCGCCTTCCTGTCTGAAGCCAATGCGATCGAAGGTGCCGTGTACCATTTCAGCGACGACATCTGGGTGACGCCAGCGGTGGATGGCCGCGTGCAGAAGACCACGCTGGTCATCGATTGGAAGTCGGTGAAAGACGAAGAGACCGGCGAGAAGGTTTTCCCCAATCAGCCCATAAAGGATTGGTTGAAACCCAATAAGAAGGTCAAGTTGTACGACCGGACGCGCGGCAAGATCATGCACAACAAGATCCTCATCGCGCACGATGCCGACGGTCCGGCCACCCTGCTGTGCGGATCGGCCAACTTCACGACCGGCGGACTTACGAGCCAGGCTAACGTGGTCCATACCTTCGCGTCCCGAGCGCTCTCCACTCATTATCAAGAACGAGTGGACCGCTTGAAGGATAATCCAACCATGAGCAGTATCGGCGCCGGTGCCGACTGGACTCCCATGGAGACTGTGGGATCGGCGGGTATTCGAGCTTTCTTCTCGCCAGAGAAGGACCCCGCGCGCGTTTCGATGGACGCGATCGTGCGAGCCATCCACTCGTCGCGTTCGTCCGTGCTGTTCTGCCTCTTCACGCCGACGGATGACCTCTTGCGGGACGCCTGCTTCGCCGCGGGCGACAACGGCAAGATGATGTTTGGGCTGGTCAACAATATTTCCGAACCCAAAGACGACGCGGACGACAGCCGGGCGGACGTGCGAGCCAATGTCGAACTCTATCATCGCTCCCGTGACCAGAAGGACGTCTTCGACAAGTCGTGGTACGGCGAACCTCCGGAAGGCTTCTGGGTCGAGAAGGAGTTGTTCCCCGGCGAAAGATACCCGGGCTACCCGCCCGTTCTGATCCATCACAAATTCATCGTCATCGACGGAGAGACGTCTGCGCCGGTCGTCTTCAGCGGCTCGGCGAATATGTCGGGTTCCTCTCTCTACAACAACGACGAGAACATTCTTGAGATTCGAGGCAGCCAATCGATAGCGAGAACGTATATGGCCGAATTCTTACGGCTGTACGAGCATTACAGGGCGCGAGCTATCTGGGAGCGGATGCACGCGGAAGGCCGCATCAGCACGTACAAGCTTCAACCGGATGCTCAATGGGCAAAGGACGATTACATTCCGGGGACCGCGAAATACCGTAGCCGCCGCGCAATGACGCGCGAGCCGTAGGCGAAAACGGCATTGCGCGAACCTCCCTTGCTGTCTCGCCGCCCCTGAGTCGCTGCGGTAAGGAGATGGGTGGGGTATTATCCACAACTAAAGATTAGACGGGCCCCGTGCATTACGGCTTGCGCTCTCGCCTTGGTTGCGATTGAGTCCCAGCTTGAGTTGGGGGAGACGCGCGGCAGATGAAAGGTTGGCTAGCTGCCCTGTTTGTAATCGTTGCGATGATCATCGGAGCGCAGTTTATATCAATATTTGTCGTCCAGCCGATCGGAGCGCTTCCCGAAGGCCGAACCGTCATTTTACTTCGCAAACCTTGGACGGGCCAAAGGGGGCTCGCCTTTATCGATAGCCCGGATGCATTCTGCGAGCGGAATAGTGGAGGCGTCACACTCCTCTGCCGAGGCGTCACGGCAGGCGCTATAGCGAAGAATGCGACCATTCTCGCTCGGCTTCCCTATTCTGCAACTCTCTATGGAATCAGCACGGGCGGCAAAAAGTATGATCGATGAACGTCTGCAACCCACCGCGCGGAGCTTTCGACGCGTCCTTCATCCGCTCTAGGCATCCCAAAATGAAGATCGCAATCTTATCCGCCGCCGACGTTGCTGGTTGGTACACAGCAACGTTGATGGAGCGCGGGCACGAGGTGACCATTGGTCCGTTGGGTCACGTGCCCACGGCAGTGACGAGCATGATTGAGGACGGTATTGAAGGCGTCCTCATCTTGACTGACAACGATGATAATTTCGACGAGATTGCTGCGCGCTTCACTAGGGCAACAGGTCGCCCGGTATGGCGCAATCTGAACGAGATTCCCAGGAAGGGCGCCTGACCTATGAGGCTCTCCCTCCAAATCGCGCTCTTGGCCGTCGCGGTGGCGCTGAGCCAGCCTTGTAGAGCTGCTCCGGACTTCCAGAGCGGAAATTTCATGCTCCCCCATTGCCAACATTACGTCACCGACAACTACCGATATGAGGTGTGGGATGGTGATTGCGGAGGTACGGTCGATACTCTTCTGTTCCTGCGAGAATCGCTGCCGGACGGCTTCAAGGTCTGCCACCCGAAGGGCGTAACAAGCGCCCAGGCTGTGAGGGTTGTGGTCAATTACTTGCAATCCCATCCACAAGACCTGCATCAACCGTTCCGTATCCTGGCGATGACCGCGCTCAGCCAAGCATGGCCCTGCAAACAGCAGTGAACGAGGTGAAGCATGCCGCACCGTTATTCTTGGACCGCTACGCGGTTACTAAAATCCCAGCAATGAAGCGCCCGATTGATAGTCTGCGCGACTCCGCGATGTCCATGGAGATAGGACCGTCCGGAGGGCGCATCACGGAAATGGTTAAAATTGGCGAGCGTCTTCATACCGTGAAGACGGACTCAATTTACCGGATCATGTTGGCTGACGAAATTGATCCTGGTCGTACTAATATCAACGTGCCGAACTCACAACAGAAGGTGTTGGACTATGGCTCAGATTCGCCCTTCGTGGCAAAAACGCTGCTGACTGCCAAGCAGCTATTTAAGAAGGGCTTCTTAGGTTCCGACTTCGAGTCTGCCCAGGCAATCGAATTAAGCTTTGAATGCCTGAAGAATTTGGCTGCGATGTCCGACACCGCATCGGCGTTCAGCAGGCAGGACGAAGAGGAAGAGAGGCAACTTGCGCAGCTATAAATCAAGGACCGTTCTCTGGCGCTCCCCTCGGCGCCTCACCTAGAGTCGCGATGTAAAGAGTTCATTCAGCGCGCCGATCACGCGCTCCAAGCGCTATTTGCGATTGCAACCATGTTCTATGGAAGCAAGTTTAAGGGATGGTTTGAAGGCCTCGCGGAAGAAGTCTCCCGAAAACACAAGGGCGACGTCCACTACATCGGGCTGATGTCAGACGTGGCAACCTTCTGTAAATCAATCAGGACCACTCGCAATTGTGTCGAGCACAGAAAACCGAACGAGCGAATAGAGGTTTGTGATTTCTCTCTAACATCAGATAACGCGGTCGTTCCTCCGACAATAGCCGTGTACCATCCTAAGTTTACCCAACCAAGAATCCCGATTTCCGCATATACAACTCAGGTCACCGAGCATATTGCCGATACGTTCGAAACCCTAATTGCATTCATGTGCTCTAGAAATATTGATGCGTCGGCCAAGATACCTGTCCAAGTGGTGGAGCTGCCGGAAAGCCAACGCAGCAACAAACTTGTAAAATACTCATATGGAATGGTCGGTGGGAGTCAGATTATCCCCCTGTCGTAGCGTGCTTACCGACTAGACAGTCGTCGAGCAAACACATCCAATCAACGTGTGAGCAACCTTGTCAGTTCACCTTTTTAATATTTCCCCGGATGTTGCGCTGGCGGACGCTGAGGCGCTGGCGTCGATCAACCATGAAATCGTAGGGCTTGCGGCACAACGCCGATCGAAGATTGAAGTGGCTGGCCACTTGGCTCGGTCGAAGATCGCGTGGAAAATCGAGACATTTGCCGAAGCTGTGCTCTATAGGATCGTTGCACTTGCCGAGGGGACGGCGCTTTCCTGGAATGAGGCGGTGCCGCTGCCGGCCTTTCTCTGCACACGAGCGCTCGTCGAGACCGTGGCTTTGCTCGTCGACTTTCAAATGCGCGTTTCAACGTTGCTCGACGCCAGCGATCTCAAAGGTCTGGACGAACTGACGATGAACAGGATCTTTTCAAGCCGCGACGAGGAATGGCTGAAGCAGTCCCCTGAGTTCAAAACTGTGAATGTGCTCACACACATCGAAAAGCTGGACAAGCTTTTGCCAGGCGCTTTGAACCACTACAATAGGCTATCCGAGCGATGCCATCCAAATTCCCTCGGTCATCATCAGATGTTTACGACGACCGATTACAGCAACGGTACCGTGACATATGACAACCGGAAAGCTATGCGCGATGTGCCGGCCATTATCGCGGGCTTGACGCTTTTGGCCGTCGCTGATCATTCTCTTAGAGAACTGAGCACTCTCTTTGAGCCGGTGTCAGAGCTTCATCACCGTATGAGCCCTTCACCACGCGTATGAGACGTGCGATCGATCCGCATTGAAGAAGAAAATGGAGGAGCCTATGAGCGAATTATACAACGGAATGCTCGAAAATACCCCATCGGACCCACGCATGGCAGAACACTATGCCGAGTTGCTAGCACTATTGAAGGAACAGCGTGAGATCAGCGAAAAAGGCATTCGCCAACCACCAGAGGATTTCTGGAAGTGGGACCAGCGGGTGCAGTCGTTACTCAGCGGGCGCGAACTCGCGTTCCTTCTGGAGCCTCACATCACGAATGCCGATCCGAAAGATCCAGACATCGCGCGTGTAAATCGCTTGAATCACTTGATCAAGATTCTTGTTTATCGGCAAGGCATCCAAACCACGAACGGTTTCAACGGCTAAGCCTCCTCAAGCCGCGACCCGCCTCGCCCGCCACACGGACCAATCAAGCGGTGCCGGCTCAATCCTCTTGCCGGGTTGATCTTCAGGCCATACGTGGACCACGCGTTGCACCACGCCGCTCGCAGTGATGGTTGTCAATACAGCATGGCCGCCGACAACGTGGCGTCCATCGAAGCTTTTGCGGCGCTGAATCTGTCGATCGGCGCGGCTTTTGACCCCCAACCGGCGCCCAATATTGACCCCGTCTGGCATGCAGTAAGCGCCTGGATCCATTTCGAATTGGGGCGTTGAGCCGGGTCAATGTTGGAAGCCGAAAGGGGTCAATATTCGGAGCCGCGACACACCCCGCAAGGTATCGAGCGGCGAGAAGGAAATGCTCATGCCGATTGATCCGCACGCACATGAGCGCGCGCGGCTCATGGCCCGCGAGGAGCCGCCACTCGGTGTCAACGAGACACCGAACAGGCGAGGAACTTGCGCACCGGAGCGGGGATTGCTGGGGCATGCCAGGTTGTCTGCTTTATGTCTTTGAAAATGTTAATACTTCCAGACCAACAATGTCAACGATCGATGACATTCGGGGATGTCGGCTGAGGGCGACATTTGCGATTGTCAGCGAACGACGACATATGCTATTGTAAGCGAGCGCTGACATTGGGGATTGCCATGCTTATCCGTACACCTGCCGACCTCGGCGCCGTCCTTCGCGACAGACGCAAACGCCTCAAGCTAGACCAGGCGACACTGGCCAAGCGGATCGGCGTCAGCCGTCAATGGGTGATTGAGGTCGAGCATGGTCATCCCCGCGCAGAGCTGGCTCTTGTCCTCCGTGCTCTCGACGTTCTCGGCATCCCGGTGGACGCCAACAGTGGAGGGCCCACCAGCCGCGGGTCTACCTCCGCAGTTGATATCAACGCCATCGTCACCAAAGCCAAGAAAGGCAAGACATAATGGCCGAGCTCATTGCACTCTTGGATGGCACCGAAGTCGGTCGCGTCCGCAGTGAGGCGCGCGGCCGGCTAACCTTCGTCTATGACAATGCATGGCGCAACGCGGAGGGGGCCTATCCCCTGTCGCTTTCGATGCCGCTTGCCGCCGAGGAGCACGGTCCAGCCACTATTCAGTCCTTCTTGTGGGGGCTGCTGCCTGACAACGAGCAGGTGCTCGAGCGCTGGGCCAAGAAATTTCAGGTATCGGCGCGCAACGTGTTTGCCCTCATCTCTAACGTCGGTGAGGATTGCGCCGGGGCCATCCAGTTCGTCACGCCTGATCGATTGGGGGCTCTGAAAACAGGCAAAGATGACAAGATCGAATGGCTGGATAAGTCGGAAATAGCAAATCGGCTTCGAGTATTGCGCGAGGATCACGCTGCCTGGCGTCTGCCCAGCGACACGGGTCAATTCAGTCTTGCAGGCGCCCAGCCGAAAACTGCGCTTGTCTTCAAAGACAACAAATGGGGCATTCCGTCCGGGCGCATACCAACCACCCACATTTTGAAACCACCGACGGGCCATTTCGATGGTCACGCCGAGAATGAGCATATCTGCCTGCAGCTCGCACGCGAACTCGGGCTGCCAGCCGCTGAAACCAAGGTGATGCGCTTCGAACAGGAAATAGCGATCGTGGTTGAACGCTACGATCGGCAGGTCAGCGGGAACGCCATTATCCGCGTTCATCAGGAAGATATCTGTCAGGCCAAGGGCATCCCGCCGACCAAGAAATACCAGAACGAGGGCGGACCAACGCCTGCCGATGTGGTCGAGCTCTTGCGGACCTACTCGACGGACCGCGAGGCTGACCTTGAGACGTTCGTCAGCGCTTTGATCTTCAACTGGCTCATTGGGGGCTCTGATGCTCACGCCAAGAACTATTCATTGCTTCTGGCCAGCGGCGCTCTCGTGCGTCTCGCTCCCCTTTACGACATCGCCAGCATTCTTCCTTACGACGACGTCGATCAGCGCAAGATCAAACTCGCCATGAAAGTCGGGGGTGAATACAAGCTCGATCAAATTGGCTTGCGTCAGTGGCAAAAATTTGCACGCGAGACGCGTGTTGATGCGGACGTACTCATCGCTACGCTGAACTCCATGGCCGGGCAGATCCCTGACCTGGTGGCGGACATTCGCACGCGAGCGCAAAAGGAGGGATTGGAGAACGCTGTCATCGAGCGATTGGCAACGGCTTTGAGTACGCGAGCCAAGGATTGCGAACACGTTCTGAAGGGGATCTAGGATACGGATCATCCATCAATTGGAGGGAGCCGAACGCAAAGCTGCCGGTCTAGAATCATGATCTCGCGTTGAGTATTGCCGACGGGGGCTGGTGCGCTTGGGTAATTCGCTAGGGGGGACGCGTGTGGTATGTTTCAGCAGAGTTTTCCCATCTGACGCGGGGTCGCAGGTCCAGCTACCAGCGCCGACACTTCTGAAGAGAGCGAGCTTACGCGGACACACGAAATCGCTGTCCTGCTTTGTTGCCCGCCGGCAAGGTCGCCTTGGTGCGCTCTAACCGACCTGCCCATCACTCGTCCGAAGCTCGAAGAAATCTTCGAGCTGTATAAGGGGGCTTCGTTCCCACGCACTGGAGGCAGAGTATACGGTCCCGATTTGCCGCATCTTTGCAAGCTACTCAAAGCTCATCGCCGCCAACCGAGAGCTTGGCTGCAAGCTCGTGAGCAGCCGGGTTCGCCGGCCGTGCAGTCCGCTCGGCAGTCCGGCTCGGCGCGGGAGCTTCCCCCGACGCCTGGCTACCCCGAGCGCGGGAGCTTGGGCTACTTGGCCAGCAGATGCAAGAACCAGCATCGCCATCAACTGCCGGGCTCCTGTCACGCACCTGCGGCGCTTGAGCCTTTTGTTGATCTGAATACGCCCGCGCCGTCTGAAATGCGCGACGATGCTCATTTTGGCCGGCGCATCCTGCCAGAGCTCGCTCAGACACCTACGCTGCTCTTGAGTCTTTGGTTGACCTGAATGCGCTAACGCGGTCGGAGTTGCGCGACGATGCTGACTTGCGCCAGCGCACTCTGCCAGAGTCGCTAAGACATCTACGCTGAATCATTTGTTGATCCCGCCCTCGGCGTCCTCCGGCTGCTGCGATCTTTACGTCGCTCAGCAGGCGATCGCTCGTCACCGCGCTTACCTTCAAAACCGGCCGACCGCTCATGGGCAAAAAGCTTCAATCTGCCGTGCCGTTCAAGTGCCGGGAGCAAGAACGGCTCGCGACGAGCCGCTTACTGCAGAGCCGGTCAGAGGCGTCCCATACCACAATCAGTGCAGCGCGAATGGAAACCCCATAGGTCCGGCTCGGGCGCCGCGGCACGGCGGATCCCGATGCCCCGTCCACTGACAGTGGGCGGATCGCGTGCTTACGATGTCATCCCGTGACGGCGCAAAGCTCGTCCAGGAGTCGTCCCTTCTCACGCCGACCGCCCGCCCGATGACGCACGGCCAGGGCTGATGTGATCTCGCGCTTTTCGCGCATGCTGATCGTCCCTGCCGTAGCCGCCACCGAACTGATTCGGCAGCTCCGCCCCAGGCACGACTGGGAAGTTGTCCGGTAACATTTTTACGAGGCAATGCGCCCCTCGGCGACACGAGGATTACCGTCTCCTTGGATAGCAGATGAGAGAGCGAATGAACGAGGAACGAATCGCGGAAGGCTCGTCGTGGAGTTGCGAGACCGATCTGGATCAACTGCGGCTTGGCACCCATGCGTGCACCTGCGGCGCGGTATGCCGTTTTGCAACCAGAGCAATGACGAGTCGTCGGCTCACATGCCGCCGGAAGGGTTCATCGGCGGCGAGGACGGCGGGTCCTTAAACCCATGAAGCCCCGCGACGATTGAGAGCCGCGGGGCAGTTTCGTTTTGCAGATGTGGCGATGCATTGCTTCACGAGCGACGGCCTCGTCAGCTTCTGGAAAGCCTATCCATAATAAGGTCAGCTCAATTGATTTCTTGGACGTGAGGCTAGCGTGGACCCGTACAATTTCGATCCATCCAATCCAACAGCTTGGTCCCACGTGCAGCACGCCGTCTTGGAAGAGGACCAGGGGGGCCATGCCGGGCAAGAGGGCTTTGAGCAGCACTTGGCCGAGGCGCGCCCGCCCGATCCGGGTCCTGTCTCCAGTGGCGCCCGCAGCAGCCGCAACCACCATCCCCATCTCTCTGCAGACCATCGGGACATTATCGACAAGGCGATTGCCCAGTATGCGGCTCAGAAAAACCCACAACGGACGACGGTTAAGCGCTATACTCAGGCGCTTCGCCGACTTGGAAATGATCTTGGCGCTCATCGCAAAACGATTGATCTGGGGGACCACGAGTCCCTGGTCCGTTACGTCAAGACTTACTTCCCGAACGACGAAGACATGAAGAAAGGGTTGGGTGTCCTTCGTGCGTATCATGATCCGAGCTATGTAACTTCTGGCGGGCGGCCGCGCACGATCCCTTCAGCGGAAGACGCGCCCCTCTCAGAGCGGCTTAATGCCAGTGGCATGACGTCGGGCAGTGCTGCTCGTCATGATCGTAGTCTTCGCAGATTTTCTAACGCGCTTAATCTTGCGGGCTACTCGATATCCGGCTTAGACCACGCTGCGCGCATTGAATTCGCTCAGAAGTTGTTCCCGAACGACGAGCTTCTATTGTTCGCATTAGGCAAGGTTCGCGATGCCGAGAACGTTTCCGGCCCGCGTGCATCTCGGAAGCCCCGCGGTCATGCTGTCCCGTCGCCCATATTGCATCTTTATCCCGATGACGCCCGCATCATTGATGGCCTGGAAAAGGCAGAGCTGAGCATGCTCAAACCCGAGGAGAAGAGCCGGAAAAAAGTTGTTCAAAATCTGGCCCGCAACCAACGAAGATTGGGTGCTTGGCTCCAAAGGGAGGGGCGGGGGAGCATAGTGAGCCGACTCACCGGCACCAGTGAGCAGCAAAAGTCGTTGAACGACGATCACACCGACTTTAAAAAATCCAGTCGAAATGCGGACATGGGCTTCGATCGGCTTAGGAACTACCTATTGCTCGTCGAGGCGAACGCTGCGCTGGGCGTCTGCCCTGAACAGGCGGGTGGGGAGCCGCGGCGTGGCGAGTCGAACTCAACGTGGTCGCCGCACCTGCCGTACGATTTTGAGTGGCCGACGCCGGAAGCGGTAACAGATGGGTCATCCGCGATCTACCGAGGCCTCGACTCCTTCGTTGATCTGCCGTACACACCGCAGGAGGTGCGGGACGATGCTCAGTCGGCGCCGGTGAGTGGGGCTGCCGCCAAACCGCCGCTCTTCACCGGACCGCCGGACGCGCCAGCTGAGTCGTCAGACATCTACCGCGGTCTCAACTCTTTCGTTGATCTGCCGTACACGCCGCAGCAGATGCGGGACGATGCTCAGTCGGCGCCGGTGAGTGGGGCTGCCGCCAAACCGTCGCTCTTCACCGGACCGCCGGACGCGCCAGCTCAGTCGTCAGACATCTACCGCGGTCTCAACTCTTTCGTTGATCTGCCGTACACGCCGCAGCAGATGCGGGACGATGCTCAGTCGGCGCCGGTGAG
>NZ_JADYVO010000012.1:0-197997 GCF_020193825.1 Bradyrhizobium sp. NBAIM18 | reverse complement strand
TTACGACGACGATAGCGGTAAACGCTCCGGCGCCCGTCACATCGAAGGTGGCCGTGAGCGCCTGCGTTGGGCGCTCTACAACGCGGCTCTTGCGGCATCCTCCCGCTGGAACCCGCAGCTCAAGGCTTTCTATGGTCGGCTGATCGCCGCCGGCAAACCTCATAAATGTGCGCTGGTCGCTTGCGCCAGAAAGCTGCTCGTCACGATCAACGCCGTCGTCGCCCGCGGAACTCCCTGGATGGCCGAGGTGCCTCAACTCGCCAAGCTGCCAGCCGTCTGACCTCGTTTCTTTGTTCGATCAGGCGACCGTTTCTTCGTCCCGACCTGCCGCCACAACGACGCCGCGCGCGGCGGCCGTCAAGGCTGGCCGTCGCTCTGCTCTCGCCTCATACCCGCTGCCGCCAGGCCACGCCTTGACGGTCGCAAGCGCGGCGTCATGCTCAAGGCAATCGGGCGCCCGCTTTAATGGTTGCTACGAGAGCATTCGCTACGAAGACTCTCTCCCGTCATTGCGAGCGCAGCGAAGCAATCCAGACTGTCTCCGCGGAGGGATTCTGGATTGCTTCGCTGCGCTCGCAATGACGACTCAAACAAAAAACGCCGCCCGGAATTGGGCGGCGTTTCATTCCAATACGTGCAGAGGTAGTTCGACGTAAACACTACCTCAATTTCGTGAATATCTCAAGACCGGTAGCCGGGATTGACGCGGTCGAGCTTGCGCAGCAAGGGCGGCCACACGAGGTTGTTTGCGCGCAGCTCGGCGCGGTCGCGGTTGGCGAGCAGCTCGGTGTTCTTCTCGATCGCGATATCGTCGACCGGATAGACCGGCGTGCCGAGCGCGCGCGTGCGCACCTGCATCGAGCAGGCGCGCTCGAGATGGTACATGCGCTCGAACGCGGAGGCGACCGAGCGACCGACCGTCAGCGTGCCGTGATTGCGCAGGAGCATGTGGTTGTGGTCGCCGAGATCCTTCTGCAGCCGCGGCCGCTCCTCGTGGTCGAGCGCGATGCCTTCATAGTCGTGATAGGCGAGGTCGTGGGTGACGAGCTGGGCGGTCTGGTTCAGGGGCAAGAGCCCTTCCGCGCTGCTCGACACCGCGGTTCCGTCGAGGGTGTGGAGATGCAGCACGCAGATCGCGTCCTCGCGCACCTCGTGGATCGCCGAATGGATGGTGAATCCGGCAGGGTTGATGCTGTACTCGCTCTCGGAGAGCTGATTGCCGTGCAGGTCGACCTTGACGAGGCTGGAAGCGGTGATTTCCTCGAACATCAGCCCGTAGGGATTGATCAGGAAATGATGGTCGGGGCCGGGCACGCGCGCGGAGATGTGGGTGTCGACCAGATCGTCCCAGCCGTACAGCGCGATCAGGCGATAGCATGCGGCGAGATTGACCCGTTGCTGCCACTCCGCCTCCGTCATGTTGGAGGGGATTTCCCTCAGGCGGGCTTCTGCTGGCGACATGGCTGATCTCTCCGAACCTCGTTGTTGCGGAGGAGGAGCGTAGTACCGCTCGCCGCTGGCAGCAAGGCGCGCCGGGAGCGCGGCAGTTCAGCGTAGCCCGCATGGAGCGAAGCAAATGCGGGGCCGCTCGCGCGACACGGCAGGTCCCGGATTACGCTTCGCTCCATCCGGGCTACGGGGAGATGACTACGGCGCCGGGATCGACAGCAGGCTGGAAATGCCGCGGCCGCGGATGTCGTAGACGCGCGCGAACACCACGTCGTCGCGCTTGATCTCGACCATGACCGGGGCGGTGAGGCCCTTGCAGTAGAACTCGCCGAGCGTCATGGCGAAATCGGCCGCGTTGGAATCCCAGCCGATGGTGAAGTCGGGCCCGAGCGCCACCTGGGCCGGGCGCTGCGGACCGCACACCGCCACCTTCCATTTGCGGTTGCCAGGCGGCACTTCCTGGCGCTCGACGAGCTGCTCGCGCAATCCGTCGGAGGCCTGCTTCAAGGCGAGGCCCCAATAGTCCAGCATGAAGCGGTCGTCGGCGCCGCGCACGGTGCCGGCAATGTGGTTGAAGTGCGTGTATTGATAGGGGTGCAGCCGGATCATCTCGGCGAGCGACAGCGCAAGGCCGAAGCAGAAGGTGGCGAGCACGACCGGCTGCCAGGTGCGGTGATTGGCCCGCAGGCGCTCCATGGTCCAGGCGAAGGCGACGCCGCCGAGCACCGCCATCGGCGGGATCACGAAGACGAAATGGCGGATGCCGTTGTAGAGCGCCGGGCGCTTCACCATCGCGATCGCGAGCGGCAGGGTAGCAGCCAGCGTCAGCATCAGGAGGATGGTCTTGCGGCGTGCCGGAACCTCGCGCCGCGGCAGCATGGCGAAGGTGCTGACGATCGCACCGCCCATCAGAACCAGCATCACCTCGGGCAGCTGCAGGGCGAACAGCGTCGGCAGATACGACCAGGGCATGTCGGGCACCGACACGATCGCACCGTCGAACATCTCCTTCCACGGCTTCTCGAAGAAATGCGAGAAGTAGGTCAGCGCCGCCAAGGGATTGCCGGGCTCCATGATCGACCACGGCCAGATCAGGCCCATCACGAGGTAGCCGAGCACGAGGCCTGGCAGCAACACATAGACGACATGGGCGAAGCGGCGAACGGATTCGCGCGGACCTTCGGTGCGCAATTCCTCCAGGAACAGCGGCACGAAGCCGACCACGGCGTAGACGAGCGCGAGTCCGCCGAGAACACGGCAGCCGAGCGAAAGGCCGGCCCCCAAGCCGACGATCAGGATCGTGCGCGGCGATGGCTGCGGATATTCCTCGGCGAGCCGGACGAGGCCGAGCATCAGGACGACCATGGCGACCGCGAAGGGTGCATCCTTCGGGTTCATGAACATGTGGCCGTAAAAGGTCGGGCAGAGCGCAAGCAGGAGGAGGGAGGCCAGACCGGCAAGCGGTCCGCCGATGCGGCGGCCGAGCCGCCATGTCACGGCAAGCCCGATTACGCCGACGATGGCGCCGACCAGACGGCGGGTCTCGAACAGCTCGAGCGGAATGACCTTGTGCAGCAGGGCCGCGACCATGTCGAAGCCGCCGCCATACATGTAGAGATTGGCAAAGGAGAGCGCCGCGGTGTCCTTGAAGCCGGAACCGAACATGCGCAGCAGCAGGTCGGCATATTCGGCGTGGGTGTAGTCGTCCCAGCCGAGCCCGTAGTCGCGGAAGGTCAAGCCCGCAATGACGGCGACCGCGGCCAGCACCAGCATGGCGAGATCGTCGCAAGTCCGTTCGATCGAGCGCCGCCGAGGCGTGTCGATCGCCGAAGTCGTGATGGATGTCATGGCTATCGGTGCCCCGGAATCCCCTTTTGGCCCTGCTGGCGCGCGCGGGCCTCAACCCCGGACTCCCTATAGCGCAGTTCCATTACCAAGTAATTGGGCATTATGGCTAAATTCCTGATGCGACGCAGCAATTCCGGTTGGCACCCATTCAGATGACTTTGCGAGCAGCTTTAGCAGTAGCGAGCCCCGGCTGAAGGGAATGTGAATAAGTCCCTGATTTCCTTCCCTTTAGGAACACTGCCCAGAATTGGCCGTTGGCGTGGAACAGCGTATGACGGTATCGTGGCGTAGCGGTTCTCGCGCGTGATGCGCGGCCGGGGGTGAGTTCGATGAATTTGGCATTGCTGATCGTGGGGATTTGCGCCGTGCTGGCGGGTCTCCTCGCGGTGATTTTCGGCATGACGATCAGGGAATTCAGCCTCGGTGGGACTCTCATAGTCTCCGGCACCATTGGCGTCTGCTCCGGAATGTTACTGGTCGGCCTGCATCTGGTGCTGCTCGAGCTCAGGGGCATCGCGCGCCGGCTGGCCGGTGCGGTCGCGCCATCCGAGGTTCGGGTCAGGCCCGCGCTGCCGGGCCTCGCTGTGCCTGGCGTAGTCGCGCCCGAGCCGGTGCCCGCTGCGGCGGTGAGAGCCGAGCCGGCGCCGCCGCCACCGCCCGCAAGTCCGCCGCCGTGGCAGAGCGAAGCTGCAGCGCGCGAGCGGCCGCGTGCCGAGGCACCGCAGCAGGAGCCGGAAGCCCCGACACCGCCTCCCGCTCCGGAAGCGTCGCGCCGGCGCAACCTGCTGTTCGCCTCGACCTCGCGCAAGGAGCGCGAGCGCGCGGAGGCAAAATCCACTGAAACTGCCCCGCCGTCTGCGGAGCCCAGCGAGGCCCCGAACCTTTCGCCCCCTGCGAGCTTCGACGTCGCCTGGCCGAAGCCGGACCGTGCGCGCCCGCCGGAGCCGCCGGCCGCCCAACGCCGTCCGCCGCCGCCGCGCTCGCCGTCGACCTTGGCGGAGACCGCTCCTGCGCCGGCGCCCGAGCCGCCGCCCGTGGAGCCCCCGCCGGTGACGGTGCTCAAGTCCGGCGTCGTCGATGGCATGGCCTATTCGCTCTATTCCGATGGCTCCATCGAGGCGCAGATGCCGGAGGGCATGATGCGCTTTGCCTCGATCGACGAGCTCCGTGCCCATCTCGACCAGCGCGGTTGAAGCGACTGCGCGCTCAAGTAGACCGGCGCCTTTCACCAGTAATCAGTGCGTCGCCGTCAGTCATCGTGTTTCAGCCGAATGTATTCTTGACAGGGAATACTTCGGTGCCGTCAATCCTGTAAGCCACAAGCGGACAAGGGAGGGGCGCATGTCGGATGCGGGGGCGAAGAATTTCATCGAGCTGACCGCGAGCATCGTGTCGGCCTATCTCAGCAACAATCCGACGCCGGCGGCCGAGATTCCGAACCTGATCAGTCAGGTGCATGGCGCCTTGGTGCGGGTCTCGTCAGGCCGCACCGAGACCGCGCCGCTGGAGCCGGCCAAGCCCGCCGTTTCGCTCAAGAAGTCGATCGCGCCCGATTATCTCGTGTGCCTCGAAGACGGCAAGCGCTTCAAGTCGCTGAAGCGCCATCTGCGCACGCAGTACAACATGACGCCGGAGCAGTACCGCGAGAAGTGGGGCTTGCCGGCCGACTATCCCATGGTCGCCCCGAACTATGCGGTGGCGCGCTCGCAGCTGGCCAAGCAGATGGGGCTGGGGCAGCAGCAGCGGAAGCGGAAGTAGCGTCGTCCAGTTTTCAGCGCGCTCCGCCCTCATCCTGAGGAGCCCGCAAAGCGGGCGTCTCGAAGAATGGCCGCACCATCCGGGCCTTCATGGTTCGAGACGCGCTTCGCGCTCCTCACGATGAGGATCGCTATGACGCTTCCGCGAGCGCCTCTCTCGCATCGGTCTTAATGCGCTCGACCATAGAGCGCAGGCCGTTGGAGCGCTGCGGCGTCAGATGATCGCGAAAGCCGAACTCGTTGAACACGGCGATCGCATCGGTATTGAGGATCTCCCGCGGCGTGCGGCCCGAATACAGCGCGAGCACGATCGCGACCAGCCCGCGCACGATATGGGCGTCACTGTCGCCGCGATATTTCAGGACCGGCTCGCCATTGCTGCGATCGACCGTCTTCTGCAGCCAGACCTGGCTGACGCAGCCCTGCACCTTGTTCTCGGCCGAGTGTTCCGCCTCCGGCAGCGGTTCCAGAGTGCGGCCGAGCTCGATGACGTACCGGTAGCGGTCGTCCCACTCGTCCAGAAGCTCGAAATTGTCCCTGATGTCGTCAATCGTCGTCATATCGGCCCGCAGTTCCCGCCTACCGCCAATATAGAGACGCGAAGCCCTGAAATCGATAGGGCTTGGACGCTAATTCGCCGGCCCCGGTCCGCGCCATTCGAGCGCAAGGTCGTCCTGGGTCAGGGTATCGCGCGGGGCCTCGCTCGCTGCAAGATCGCCTTCGCCGGCCAGCGCGATCGAGCCGGTATGGTCGGGCGCCTTCTTGCTGTCGGTCTTGCTGCCGTCGTTCCTGCCGCCGTCGTTCTTGTCGTTGGTGATCTGCTCTTTCTTGTCGTTGATGATCTGATAGAGCTTCTTCGCGCCGTCCTGGGCGCGCTGGCCGATGATGGTCGCGGCCTGGCCGCCGACCTCGCAGGCCGCCGGCTGGCGCTTGCAGAACTGGGTCACGTCGGAAACGGCCGCGGTCGCGGCCTGCACCGCATCGGCGGCGCCGATCTGCGGCAGCTTGTCCGATTCGGGCGTCTTGTCCCGCGGCAGGAGCACCAGCACCAGCCCGAGCCAGAATGTGATGCGGAGCAGAAAGCGCATCTTATCGACCTGTCCGTTAGACTCCGCCCGCGGCGATCTCCCGCGGATGTCGGACCTAGCGATCCTCGATAAATCGCAAGTGATTGCCTTGAGCTTAATTCGCGGAAAATTGACGCAAGATTCTTCGGGAGCGACGTTCCGGTAAATTTTCGATTGACGCCCGTACCCATGGTTCTGCCGGCCGCCCCGCATCCACCAATTCGAAACCATGCGGAGCAGGGTGAAACCCCGCGTTCACCATTCGCAGCGAAGACGTCGCCAAATCGTCTAAAAAGCTCCGCGATAACGCGGTGTCCGGCCACACGCTGTGCCGCCTTAGCACTCGTTTAAGGTCGCTCTGACACGGTGGCTCAACGACAAGGAGGCGTTCCGGCGCGTCTTCCAAGAGACGATTGAGCCGAAGCGCGAGACCCGTGACAGTTTTGAGTATCATCCGCGATTGTCTCGATGCACTGCTGCATCCCTCCGCGCGCTACGATGCGCTGATGCGCGCGCGCCATCGCGCCTTCATGGCACCGCGGCTGCTCGGCAGCCTCGCCGCCTTCGCTGCATTTCCGGTCTATCTCGCCATGCGCGGCGCGCCGAGCGCGATCGAGGTCGCGGCCTTTGCCTGGCTGATCGCGCCGATCATGTTGTCCTGGTTCCTGTCGCGCACCGGCCGTTACGAGGGCGCGCATGTGCTGTCGTCGCTGGCGCTCGCCGGCCTGATCATGGCCGTCGCGATCACGACGGGCGGCATCGAATCCTTCGCCGCGGTCTGGCTGATCGTGGTTCCGCTCGAAGCTGCGCTGTCGGCCTCGCGCCGCGTCGCGGCGTTTGCCTCGCTGCTTGCGCTGTCCTGCGCCGGAATGCTCATTCTGGTCACCCAGCTCGGCTGGCTGCCGGTGGTTGAGCCGAGCGCCGCCGAGCGCGGCGTGCTGATGGCTTTCGGCGTCGCGTCCGCCACTCTTTATGCCGCCGGCCTCGCCTTCGGCGCGGAATCGCTCGCGCGCACCAGCGTCGCGCTGTTGTCGCGCGAGGAGGAGCGTTACCGCCTGCTGGCGCGCAACATGAGCGATGTCATCTCGCGGCATCAGCGCAACGGTGCGGTGCAATTCATCTCGCCGGCGGTGGAGGCCATGCTCGGCGCGCAGGTGGCGCAACTGCTCGGCCACGGCCTGTTCGACCGCGTCCATGTCGCCGATCGGCCGGCCTACCTCACGGCACTGTCCGACGCGGCGCGCGGCGAGGTGCGCAGCGTTGAGTTCAGGCTGCGGCGCGAGCCCGTCGCCGAGCGCGGCCAGGTCGATTTCATCTGGGTCGAGATGCGCTGCCGTCCGCTCGATCAGGACAGCGCGCGTGACTTCACGTGCGAAGCCGAAGTCGTCGCGGTGATGCGCGACGTCACCGACCGCAAGCTTTTCGAGCAGGCGCTGGACCAGGCGCGCAGCGCCGCCGAGGCGGCCGATGCCGCCAAGACGCGCTTCCTCGCCACCATGAGCCACGAGCTGCGCACGCCGCTCAACGCCATCATCGGCTTCTCCGAGATGATCGCGCAGGAGCAGGCCTTGATGCTGGGTGCTGCGCAGCGCAAGGAATACGCCCAGCTGATCAACGATTCCGGCCAGCACCTGCTGTCGGTCGTCAACGGCATCCTGGACATGTCGAAGATGGAAGCGGGCAATTTCGAGATCGCGTCCGAGCCGTTCGCGCCGCGCGCTTCGCTATTGCATTGCTGCAATCTGCTGGCGCTGAAGGCGCGGGAGAACGGCATCGACCTGATCACCGACGCGCCGCAGGACCTGCCCGTCATGACCGGCGATCCCAGGGCCTTCAAGCAGATCGCGCTCAACCTCGTCGCCAACGCCATCAAGTTCACAGAGCGCGGCGGTCAGGTCTGCGTATCGGCCGCGGTGTCCGGCTCGCAGCTGACGCTGCGCATCAGCGACACCGGCGTCGGCATCGCGCCCGACGATCTCAAGCGCATCGGCGCGCCGTTCTTCCAGGCCGGCACGACCTATCAGCGCCGTCACGAGGGCACCGGCCTTGGACTTTCGATCGTGAAGAGTCTCGTAGCGTTGCATCTCGGCGAATTGACGGTACAAAGCAGGTTGGGCGAGGGCACGGCGGTCACCGTCAAGCTGCCGCTCGTCTACACGCCGCCGCAAGCCAAGCCGGCCGAGCGCAAGATTGCGACGCTGACGCCGGCGCTGCGCCAGGATCTTCAAGGTCAGGATCTTCAAGACCAAGCTCACGACCAGTCTCAGGAACAACCCGCTCTGGTGAAGAAAAGTGCCTAAGAAGTCTGCCAAGGACGAAGCCGCTCCGCGCCGCCGTGGTGCCAAAGCTGCGGTTGTCGACGTCGAGACCGAGCGCAACCTCGTGATGCGCGTGCTGCTGCACAGCCCCAAGGACACGCTGGCCGGCCTCGTCGCCGTCGCCGCGATCGCCGCGATCGTTGCCAATGCGCTGTTCCTCCAGACCGGCCGGCACCCCGCGCCGATGTTCGGCACGGTGATCAATCTTCCCGCGCCGTCGTCCGTGCCGCTGTCGAATCCCATGCCGCGTCCGCGCCCCGTCGGCGCCGATACCTCGCCGCTCGAGCCGCGCGCGACGGAGTTCCGCGTCGAGCCCAAGCCGGTCGAGCCCAAACCCGCCGAGCGTGCCGCCGAGAAGCCGCCCGAAAAGCCGGTCGAGGCGACCGCATCGACGCGCTCGAACGATCCGATGACCAATCTGGTCAAGGCGACCACCTCGACACCGCCCGCGGCCCTGCGTCCGCCGGCGCCGATCCCGGCGCAAAGCCCGGCCGCACGCCGCATTGCCGGCGTGCAGCGCGCGCTGTCCGAATACGGCTACGGCAATTTGAAGATCACGGGCAGCATGAGCGCCGAGACTCAGGCCGCAATCCAGAAGTTCGAGCGCGAGCACAAGATGCAGGTCACCGGCCAGGTCTCCGACCGTTTGCTGCGCGAGCTCGCCGCTGCGATCGGCCGCCCGGTCGAATAGCCGCACGTCGAGTGTCGTTGACGCAGGTCAATTGCCGGCGCCGGCACGATGGACCGGATCCGATACGATCGCGATTTGAGTGGGATCAATGACGGCCGGCGGCCGCAGGAACAAGATGGCTCATCTCATAAAGGAAGAGAGGTCGTCATGTTCAAGGTCTCGATTCTCGTCTGGATCATGCTCGGCACGACGCTGGCGGGCATCAGCCTCATCGTGGTGCTGATGGTCCCGAGCTTCGCCGCCGACGCCATCAGGAACATTCCCTATGCCGTGGCGGTAGGATTTGCACTCGCTATGCCGCTGTCATACTTCATCGCAACGCAGATTCGCGGTGGTCAGGACGGCACGCGCAAGGCGTGAGACGTAAAGCTGGCGTGAGGCCTCGCGCTGGCCTATCGTCGAATTCATGCGTTTGAAATCCAATATTTGGGTGGCGGCTTACTTGCGCCGGTGCCAGACCGAGGGCGTGTTCGGCGCCGTGCGGCGTCGCGGTGCCGAGGAGGCGGGCGCGGTGTTCGTCAAGGTGTCGCTGCTCGACGGCCATGCCATGCTGTATGCGCCGGCGCCGCAGACCGTCTATGACGACGGCCGGCCGGTCGACCGCTTTTTCGTCCCTGTCGCGCCGCAGCCTCTGCCGGATCACACGATCGAGGAGCGGCTGACCAAGGAAATCCGCTTCGATCCGGATGCCTGGATCGTCGAGACCGAGGATCGCGCGGGCCGGCATTTTCTGGAATTGGCTAAGGCGTAGCCTCAACCGTCATTGCTCGCAATGACGGGGTTGGAGTTCGTTGCGTGCCTCACCGCTGCCGCTCGCTGAGGCGGCGTACAAATCAGCGATCCGACGGATTAGTCCCGGTCCGCACCGCCGGGCTCGAGCCGGGCTGCACGCCCGGCCGCGTCTGGCTCGCGCCGGCGCGTGCGCGCTGGCGCTCCCCGTCATGCAGCGAGGACTGATACTTCGCGCGGGTGACCGCGAGCGTCGAGCCGCGCCAGGCCGCCAGCATCACCAGCGCCGATCGCTCGGCGAGACGGTCATAGAGCCGCGACAGGCGGTACACGGCGTTCACGGACGTTCCGATCTCCGGCTTGAAGAACAAGAGAATGCGCTGGAACACCGGGCTCGGCATGTCGAGCGCGCGTGCGGCAACGGCAAGCGCCTCGCCGCCGGCATCGTCGACGATCTGGGCTGCGACGCGCGAGGGCAGGATCAGGCTGTCGCCGAGCTCGAAGGTGAAGCTTTCGATATCGCCCGCGATCGCCGCCATCTCCAGGATCTGGATCGCGCGCTTGGCGGGCACGGTCGGAATACGGGAGGCGGCTTTCAGCGGGGTCTGCGCCAGATTGTGCAGGATCAGCGCGCGCTCGGAGGCGCCGGCGCGGAAGAACATGTCGTGGATCTCGGCCGCCTCTTTCGGCTGCATCGCCAAGTTGGCGGCCATGCGTTGCTCGGCCTCGGTCGGCACGCGCGCTGGAGCAGGCGCGCGCGGCGGGGCGGGGATCTCCCGGGCCAGTGGAACCCTGCGGCCTTCCTGGGTGGCGACCAGGCCGAGCTTCTGCAGGATCGGGACGGGCGTCTGCGGATAGACCGCGAGGCGGGCCTTGACGGCCGCGCGCGTCGCGTCGTCGACCTGGTCGATCAGCCGCGTGGCGAGCTCGACGAATTGCCGCTGCTCGTCGTCGCTGTGGGTGCTCGTCTGGACATAGAGGTCGGTCAGCACGCGCAGCAGCGTCGGACGGACATCGACACCTTCGCGACGGGACAGGGTCATCAGCCCGTCGAATCCGGGAAACAGCGACTTGGTCATGGAGGCGTACGCAACTCGGGAAAGATACTTGGGGGCGAGCCTAGCGCAGCTTCGTTTAAAGCCTCGTTAAGGAAAACGAGGCGTGAAGCCGACCCTGCAATTTGGGTCGTTGTCGTGCCGCAACGGGACGGCGCGGTGCGGTCCGTGCGGCTACGGTTGAAGCGGCCCGTTTACACCCCGTTAACCATGAGCTGATCTTAATGAATGCATGTTGCAGGGGCGCGTTCGGTCGCGCGGCAATTGAAGAGAGCTGACATGGGGACCATCATCGAATTTCCGGCCGGTCGCCGGGTGGGCTCGTCCGGGGATGTCGCTCCTCGCGCGGACATGGGAACGGTCCTGATCCTTCCCGTGATTCGAATCGAGCGCGAGGCGGATGAAACCAGCGGCGATCGCGGGCCGGAGCAGGGCACAGCGCCGGGGCGCCGTCGTCGCCGTCGCTGACATCCGGCTTCATGTAATGCCGGACGTCATCCGCCAGATCCGGCCTGTCCTATCGGCCGTCCTGCTCACGCTGCTGGGCGCCTTGCTCGCGGCGTGTAGCGGCGGCGACTTCGGCCGCACCCGCGAGAGCATGCGCAGCGACGACATGCATCGCTGGCTCGGTGCGGAGGTCACCTCCAGCGTCGGCCTGAGACCATCGCAATTCCAGCTCACCGACGAAGAGCGCCAGCTTCGCGATCTCGCCTATCCCATGATCGAGCCGCCGCTGTCGCGCCCCGCATGGAAGAGCGTGTTCGGCGACTACAAGGCGCTGCCCTCGCCGTGGCGGCAGAAGGTCGTGTTCGACCGCACCATGTACGGGCGCACGCTGATCGACGAACCGCACCGCTCGCTTTCCTCGCGCTATGCGCAGCTGATCGAGGACGTGCGCAACGACATCACCCGCTTCGAGCCGTTCTTCGCATCCGCGATCCGCGTCATCGATCTCGACAGGAAGCGCGATGCCAGCATGGCGCGGGTCTCCGCGCTGTCGCCGAGGGAGAGGGACGACGCGGTCGCGCGCATGCAGGAGAACTCGCTGATCATCCAGTGGGTGCAGCAATGCCTGGAGCAGCGCATCTCGTCCTACCGCTGGGCGCTGGAGCGCCTGGTGATCCAGGCCCCCGACGGCATGGCCGCCGACGCCGATCGCCTGATCGGCGAGCTCGCCGCCCAGACCGCCAATCCGCCGGTCCAGGGGCAACCGCCTTACGGGCGCGCGGTCGTCTCGAAGGGCTAAGCACGAGTCCTCAGCCCTTTGAGCGCGGCCGCCCCGCGGCCGATCGGCCCGATTCCCCGGGCCGCCTGACCGGTTCTACGGGAGTGCGCCGTCTCTAGCCGCCCGACCTGTCGAGGTCTCCGGGAACCGCATTGATGGCCCTTGTCCTTCCGCGCAGGCCGGATAGGATCGCATCGTTTCTTCGAATTCATTTTATTCAAAGGTCCTTCGAGATGAGCTTAGACGCCGCGCGTCCGCGCAAGAGCCGTCGGGACATTTCCTCGCGCCGCCTGTTGGCAGTTGCCATTCTGCTCGGATCGACCGGCTCCGCGGTCGCGCTGACCAAGGAAGCAGCGCTCGAGAATTGCCGGATGAGCGTCGGCAGGCCGATCGTGCAGGCCTGCATGCGCGCCGGCGGCGCCAATCTCGAAGCTTGCCGCGCCAAGGCCTCGCCCCAGGTCAGGGCCTGCGTAATGGCGGCGCTGAACGCCGCCAATGGCCGCGCCAATGTCGCCGTCGAGCTTCCCAAGGAAACGGCGCCAAAGCTTGAGGCAGGCACGGCACTGCCGAAGGATTTCGTCGCCCCGCCGCGCAGCATCTCCGACATCACGGCGATCCTCGACGGCGACAAGCCGAACGAGAAGATGATCGCGGAATTGAAGTCGGAGGCCGACGCCGTGCCCACGGGCAAGGAGTCCCGCCAGGACCTCGCGCAGCTCTATTTCGATCGCGCCAATGCCCGCGCGCAGCTCGGCCGGCTCGCCGAAGCGATGGCTGACGCCGACAAGGCCGTGGAGGTCGGGCGCGGCGCCGTCGGCCCGAATTTGCTGGGGCGCATGTTGCAGCTCCAGTCCCTGCAACACTCGCTCGCGGGCGATCCGAAGCGCGCGCTCGAGATCATGCAGAGACTTTTGCGCGAATCGGCCAGCATGCCGGGCGCCAAAGGATTTCAGTTCGTGACAAACCGCGGGATCGCGGCCGTTCTCATCCAGATGGGCGACCTCGCACAGGCTGAAGCCTATCTCCGCCGCAGTCAGACCGCGATCCAGGAGGCCCGCACCAGCGGCCATCCCAATTGGCGTGCGGCCTATGCGAAGTTCGGCCAGAGCTGGGAAGGCGAGATGGAGCTCACTCGCGCCGTGATCTTCGAGGCACGCGGACAGTTCGCCGATGCCGAGGCCGCCTATCGCACCGCCGAGCTGCGCAAGCGCGCAAGCACGAAGGCCATCATGGCGTCGGACAGTGCGCCGGCCGAGACCCTTCTGCTGCAGGCGATCGATGGCACCGTGTTGAGCCAGGCGCGCATGAAGGCGAAGCAGGGCAAGCTGGCCGAGGCCGAGGTGGATGCGCGCCGCGCGCTGCTGTCGCGCCTGAAAGATACCGGCAAGTACAATCCGGTTACGCCGCGCTTCGTCATGGGCCTGGCGGGCATTTTGGTCGATCAGGGCCGCTACGAAGAGGCCGAGAAGCTCGGCCGTGTCGCCCTCGACATCAACAAGACGGTGGGTGTGCCCGAGGATTCGCAGGCGACGGTGCAATTGCTGTCGCAGCTTGCGGGCATCCTGACGCTTCGTCGCGAGAACGCCGAAGCGGGCGAAATGTTTGCCAGGATAGAAAAGGCCGTTGCCAGCTGGGACCCGCAGCGCCGCCAGGTGTTCGAGCTCAATCCCTCTCGCATCCTGTCCCTCTATGATTCCGGACAGCTGGACGCCGGCATTGCCGCCGCGGAGCAGCTCGTGAAGAGGCAGATCGCACGCGTGGGGGAGAATCATTTCGACGCCGCCTCGGCACGCGGCACGCTGGCGGTCGGATTGATGCGCGCCCGCCGCGATGCCGATGCGATCAGGGAGTTCAAGGCCGCCATTCCGGTGATGATGGCGAGCGCCAACGAGAACGCCGACGACGAGAACACGACGGTGGTGGCCGCGCGCAGCCAGCGGCTGCAGACCATCGTCGAGAGCTATCTGCTGCTGCTCGGCAGGGTGGAAAGAGGCGGCACCAATGTCGGCGAAGAGACGTTCAGCCTGGCCGATGCCGTCCGCGGCCGCTCGGTGCAGCAGGCGCTGGCTGCCTCGAGTGCGCGTGCGGCCGCAAAGGATCCCGCGCTCGCCGAGCTCGTGCGCAAGGAGCAGGATCTGAGCAAGCAGGTCAACGCCCAGCTCGGTACGCTTAACAACGTGCTCGCGCTTCCCGCAGCGGAACGCGACGAGAAAGGCGTGCAGCAGATACAAGCCTCGATCGCAGCGTTGCGCGGCCAGCGCGACAAGGCGCGCCAGGAGATCAAGCAGAAATTCCCGATCTATGCCGATCTCGTCTCGCCAAGGCCGCCGAGCGTCGCCGAGATCCGCGCGACGCTGACCGACGGCGAGGCCATGCTGTCGTTCTATTTCGGCCAGAACGGCAGCTTCGTCTGGGCCGTGCCGAAGTCGGGGCCGGTGGCATTCGCCGCCGTCCAGGCCAGGATCGGCGACATCGAGAGCAAGATCCGCAAGCTGCGCGAGGCGCTCGAGCCGCAGGCGGCGATGATCTCGGACATTCCACCGTTCGATCTCAAGCTCGGCCATGAGTTGTACGAGCTGCTGCTCAAGCCGGTCGAGAGCGGCTGGAAGCCGGCCAAGAACCTGATCGTTGTCACCAACGGTGCGCTGGGCCTGCTGCCGCTCGCCTTGTTGCCGACGGCACCGGCGGAGGTGGCCGCCGACGAAGACCCGCTCTTCGTCGGTTATCGCAACGTGCCGTGGCTGGCGCGAACCCATGCCGTGTCGACGGTGCCGTCGGCGGCGGCGCTGCGCACGCTGCGGCAGTTGCCGCCCGGCAAGCCCGGCCGCGGCGACCTCGTCGCGTTCGGCGATCCCTATTTCAACAGCGATCAGCACGCCGAGGCGGAAGGCACGGGTGAGAAGATTCAGCTGGCCGATGCCGGCGGCAACATCACGCGCGGGGGGCCGCTGAAGCGGCGCAACAGTCCCAAGCTCGACGGCGTCGATAGCGCCGAACTCGGTCTGTTGCCCCGTTTGCCCGACACCGCCGACGAGTTGAAGTCCATCGCGCTGGCCTTGCAGGCGGATCCCTCGAAGGTGCTGTTCCTCGGCAAGAGCGCGACCGAGAGCGCGGTGAAGACGATGAATCTCTCCGGCTTCAGGATCCTGGCCTTTGCCACCCACGGTCTTGTTCCGGGCGAACTCAACGGACTGACGCAGCCGGCACTCGCTCTGTCGTCGCCGGTGGTGACGGGCGAGGGTGGCGACGGACTGCTGACGATGGAAGAGATTCTCGGTCTCAAGCTCGATGCGGACTGGGTCGTGCTGTCTGCCTGCAATACCGGCGCCGGCGCAGGCGCAGGGGCCGAGGCGGCCTCCGGGCTGGGCCGCGCGTTCTTCTACGCCGGCACGCGCGCCCTGCTGGTGACGAACTGGTCGGTGCACTCCCAGTCGGCGCGGCAATTGGTGACGGACCTGTTCAAGCGGCAGGCCGACGATCCCAAGCTGTCGCGCAGCGAAGCGCTGCGCCAGGCGACGATGGCTCTTGTCGATGGTCCCGGCTATCTCAACAGCGAGGGCAAGACCGAGTTTGCCTATGCGCATCCGCTGTTCTGGGCGCCTTACACGATCATCGGCGATGGCGGCTTGCGTTGACGAATGGGAAAGGGGGCGAGGAAAATGAAGCGGAATGCTCTACTGGCTCTGGTGGTTGCAGGTCTGTTGGCCGCGGGATCCTCACGCGCCGCGCCATTGATCACGGAAGAGGAGGCCAAGCTGCCGCCTCCCAAGGGCGCGGTCGCCGTCGATCAGCGCGGCATCATGCGCGGCCCGAAGATCGAGTTCGTCTCGCCGGGCGCTCCCGCGAATTCTCCTCTGCGGCTGGTGTTGAAATTCCAGTCCTATGGCGGGGCCAAGATCGATCCGGAATCGGTCAAGGTGATCTTCCTCCGAACGCCGAACGTCGACCTGACGCCTCGGGTCAAGCCCTTCGTGCAGCCAGACGGCATCAACATGCAGGATGCGGAGTTGCCGCCGGGCGAGTACACGATGCGTGTCGACATCAAGGACAGCGATGGCCGGCCGGGCACGACCGTCTTCACCCTGAAGGTTGCGCCCAAGTGAGCTCGCAGGTGAACTCGCAAGTGGCGTGCCTCTACTGCCGGTCGGAAAATGCCGAGGGTGCGCTGGTCTGCGCCTCGTGCGGGCGCGACATCGCCGTTCCCGCCACGCTGCTTGCGGAGCGCGACGATCTCTTGCGCAAGCGCGAGGATCTGCGCGATGAACTGAAGCGGGCCAGAGGCGAGATCGAAGCCATTATGAGGCGAAGGAAGTCGCGCTAGCGATGGAATGTCCGTTCTGCGCCGAGACGATCAAGGACGAGGCCATCGCGTGCAAGCATTGCTCGCGGGACCTGCGCGTCGTGCGCCCGACGCTGCTCGAGATCGACGAGATCGTTGCCGATCTGGACAAGCTCAGGCGCGATCTCGACCGCGTCAATGTCCGCCTCGAGCGCTACAACAATCCCTTGCGCTATTACGGAACGCATGCGGTGCTTTATGTCGCGATCCCATCCCTGCTGCTGGTGATCGCGCATGTGCTCGTGACCATCACCTTCAACCTGTCGCCGATCCCGCTTCGGATCGCGTCGATCGCCGTGCCGCTCTTGTTCGGATTCGTTGCTTATCCGCTGCACAGGGTCTACGTCCTCACGGCATTGGTGCTCGCGTTTCTCGCCGCTTGTGTCAGCATCCTGGCGATGCTGACGATCACCGGAATTCACGATGACGTTCCGATCCTTCCGGCGGTCTGGATCGAATGGCGTGAAGTGTTCGAATATGGCGCGAGCATCCTGCTCGCCTTCGTCTCCGGCAACATTCTCAGCGTCGTGATCTTCCAGATCCTGCCGCGTGTGCTGACGCAGGGCGGCAAGCCGAACGCGTTCGCCTTCCGGATCGCGCGTCTGCTGGGGCAGCATGTCGGCGAGGAGCAATTGCGCCGCCGCGCTCGCTTGATACAGGACCTTATGCAGACCGTGGGGCCGCTGGTCGGCGTTGCCGCAACCGGCGTCGGCTCGATCTATGCGGGCCTGAAGGGCTTGCTGGGATAGCTCGACTGCATCTTTCTCAGGGCGCGCTTGCAGGCCTATCGCGCTTCCACCACTTCGCCGTCTTCCTTCACGAAGCGGCCGACCGGATTGTCCAGGAGATCGACCACCGCTTCCGACGGCCGGCACAGCCGCGTGCCCTTCGGCGTCACGACGATCGGACGATTGATGAGGATAGGGTGGGCGATCATGAAATCGAGGAGTTCGTCGTCGCTCCATTTGGAATCGTCCAGGCCGAGGTCCTTGTATGGCGTTCCCTTCTCGCGCAGCAGCGCGCGAACCGGAATGCCCATGACCGCGATCAGCTCCTTGAGCTTGTCCCGCGACGGCGGCGTCTTGAGATATTCGACAACGACGGGCTCGACGCCGCTCTGCCGGATCATCGCCAGCGTGTTGCGCGAGGTGCCGCAGGCGGGGTTGTGATAGATCGTGACGCTCATGACCGGGTCTCCACGACGGTAGCTTCGCTGCGCCTCTCGCTCGCTTCATACCAACCCCGCGTGGCCTTGACGATGCGGACGACGGACAGCATCACCGGGACCTCGACGAGGACGCCGACCACGGTCGCCAGCGCCGCGCCCGAGTCCAGGCCGAACAGGCTGATTGCAGCAGCGACCGCCAGTTCGAAGAAGTTGCTCGCGCCGATGAGCGCGGCTGGAGCCGCGACGCACCAGGCCACGCCGAACCGCCGGCTGAGCCAATAAGCCAGGCCCGCATTGAGATAGACCTGCACGAGAATAGGGACGGCAAGGATCGCGATGACGCCGGGCTGCCGGACGATCTGCTCTCCCTGGAAGCCGAAAAGCAGCACCAATGTCGCGAGGAGCGCGACCAGCGAGAGAGGCTGCAGCATCCGCATGACGCGGTTGAAGCTTGCATCGCCGCCTCGCAGCAGCATCTTGCGCCACAGCTGAGCGATGATCACGGGAACAACGATGTAAAGCAGAACGGATAGAAGCAATGTGTCCCAGGGCACGCTGATCGAGGCCACTCCGAGCAGCAACCCCACGAGCGGCGCAAACAGGAAGACCATGATCACGTCGTTGAGTGCGACCTGGCTCAGCGTGTAGTGAGGCTCGCCCTCGCAAAGATTGGACCACACGAACACCATCGCGGTGCACGGTGCAGCCGCAAGCAGGATCAAGCCGGCGATATAGGATGGGATCTGACCGGACGGCAGCCACGGTGCGAAGAGGTGACCGATGAAGAAGGAGCCGAGCAGCGCCATCGAGAACGGCTTTACGGCCCAATTGATGAAGAGGGTCACGCCGACGCCGCGCCAATGCTCCCGGACCTGGCCCAGCGAGCCGAAGTCGATCTTCAGCAACATTGGCACGATCATGAGCCAGATCAGCATCGCGACCGGCAGGTTGACCTTGGCGACCTCAGCGGCCGCAACGGCGCCGAAGAGGCCGGGCATCACGTGGCCCAGCGCCACGCCGACCACGATGCAAAGAGCAACCCACAAGGTGAGGTACCGTTCGAAGATGCTCATCGTCACGCCACGTCGCTCTTGCCGGACGTTGCCCCCTCGGAGCGTCCGATTTCCCGAAGCTTAGTTCCCAGCGAAAGCCGGTCGATGCCGCTGAGCGGCAGGTTCACGAAGGCGCCTATGCGGTTCTTCAAGTAGCGGAAGGCCACCGAGAAGGCCGCAAGCCTTTCGATCTCGGTGCCTTCGACCACCGCAGGATCTTCGATGCCCCAATGCGCAGTCGTCGGCTGACCCGGCCAGAGGGGACATGCTTCTCCGGCGGCGTTGTCGCAGACGGTAAAAACGAAATCCATCACCGGCGCATCGGCCGCTGCGAACTCCAGCCAGCTCTTCGAGCGCATCCCGTCGATCGGGTAGTCCATGCTTTGCAACGTGCGCAGCGCCAGTGGATGCACGGCGCCCTTCGGCGTGCTCCCTGCGGAGAAGGAGCGAAAGCGCCCGGCACCGTCCTTGCGAAGGATCGATTCGGCCAGCACGGACCGGGCTGAATTGCCCGTACAGAGGAACAGCACATTGTAGACGCGGTCAGGCACGGACCTTTTCCTTTCGTTTTGGCGAGCAGCACGATTGCAGGCTCTCGACGACGGGCTCGCAGACTTCCGGCCGTCCGCCGCAGCAATCGCGCAGCAGGAAGAGCGCGACGTCGCGAAATTCGTCGAGATTGGCGCGGTAGACGATCGAGCGGCTGTGCCGCTCGGAAGTCACGAGGCCGGCGCGGCTCAGAATCGACAGATGCGCCGACAGCGTGTTTTGCGGGACTTCCAACAGGCGGGCGAGATCGCCGGCCGCAAGTCCGTCAGGTTCGTGCCTGACCAGCGTCCGGAACGCCTCCAGGCGGGTCGGTTGAGATAGCGCGGCGAGCGCCAGGACGGCTTGTTCAGTTTCCATATATCCAGATTTATGGAAATTTCCGGCAACATGTCAACCTGAAATCCGGTATGGCGGCCTCGTATTTCCAATATTCTAGGATTATCGTTTGACAGCGGAGCTGCACGGGCGCATTGTGGCGCTCATGAAGATCGACGACGCAGCAGCACGCCTGGAAGCCTTGGGCAATCGGACCCGCCTGCAGATTTATCGTGCGCTGGTCCGGGCCGGGCACGCGGGCATGCCGGTCGGCCGCCTGCAGGACAAGCTGAAGATCCCGGCCTCGACGCTGTCGCACCACATCAAGACCCTGGTCGCGGTCGGACTGGTCAGTCAGATCAGGGAATCGACGACCCTGATCTGCCGCGCCAATTTCGACGCCATGCGCGGGCTGGTCGACTTTCTGGCCGCGGAATGCTGTGCGGAAGAAGTGGGGTGTGAGGATGCGCAGACCGCGGCCTGATTGATTTGCTCAGTTATTCCATAATTCTAGAAGGATGGAGAATTCGAAAATGGACAAGACGGTAGCCATCATCGGGGCGGGGCCGGTCGGCCTCGCAGCCGCCGCGCATGTGCTCGAACGCGGCATGTCCCCTGTCGTGCTCGAAGCCGGGCCCGAGGCCGGGCATGCCGTGCGGCAATGGCAGCACGTCCAGCTCTTCTCGCCGTGGGAATACAATGTCGACAAGGCCGCAGCGCGCCTGCTTGCGCCGACGGGATGGAATTCGCCGGACCCAAGCTCCTATCCCACCGGCGGCGAGCTGATCGAGCGCTATCTCGCGCCGCTGGCCACGCGAACGCCGCTGCGCGAGACGATCCGGACCTCGAGCCGCGTCACGGCGATCAGCCGCGCCGGCTTCGACAAGGCGAAGACGAAGGGGCGGGACCAGGCGCCGTTCGAAATCCGCTACCAGAACGGCAAAGGCGACGAAGTGCTGCGCGCCGATGCCGTCATCGACGTCTCCGGCACGTGGTTCTCGCCCAATCCCGCCGGCAGCAACGGTCTGCCGGCGCTCGGCGAACGCGAATGCGCCGGCCGCATCGCCTATGGCATGCCGGCTGTGCGCGGCTCCGCTCGCAGCAGATACGCCGGTAAGACCGTCGCCGTGCTCGGTGCGGGCCATTCCGCGCTGGGCACGCTGATTGATCTCGCGCAGCTCGCCGAGGAAGCGCCCGGCACCAGGCCAATTTGGCTGCTGCGCGGCGACGATCCGGCAAAGGCCTTTGGCGGCGGCCGCAACGACAAGCTTGCCGCGCGCGGCGAGCTGGGCTCAGCCTTCGCCGCGCTCGTGACTGCCGGAAAGATCGCGGTCGAGACCGGCTTCGCCGTCACCCACATTTCGGAGATCGAAGGCCGCCTCAGGATTTCGACAGGCGACAGCTCTGCTGCGCGGAGTGTGATTGCCGACGAGCTGGTGGTGTCGACCGGCTTCCGGCCCGATCTCTCGTTCCTGTCCGAGCTGCGGCTGCGGCTCGATCCGGCGATCGAGGCGCCCGTCGCGCTCGCGCCGCTCATCGACCCCAATGAGCATAGCTGCGGAACGGTACGGCCTCACGGCGCGCGCGAGCTGGCGCATGATGAGCCGGGCTTCTATCTGGCCGGCATGAAATCCTACGGCCGGGCGCCGACCTTCCTGATGTTGACCGGATACGAGCAGGTCCGATCGATCGTCGCCGACATCGCCGGCGACAAGAAGGCCGCGGCACGGGTCGAGCTCGTACTCCCGGAGACCGGCGTCTGCACACGCGGCAGCGTGGCGTCCGCCGTCGCGGCGGGATGCTGCGGCGGCCCGGCCAAGGCCGACCCCTCGGCCTGCTGTGCCGCCGATGAATCCGCGAAGAAGGCGGGCGGTGCGGGGTGCGGTTGCTCATGAGCGGAGGCACTGCGGGCCCGCTCACCGTTATCATTGCGCTCGGCACCGCGCAGACCATCGCGTGGGCGTCGAGCTACTATCTTCCTGCGATCCTGGCCGCGCCGATCGCGAGCGATCTCGGACTTGCGCCGACTTACGTGTTCGGCGCGCTGTCGGGAGCGCTCGTCATCTCGGGCCTGCTTGGTCCGCGCGTTGGGCACGCCATCGATACGTTCGGTGGGCGCGGCCTGCTTGCCGTCTCCAACCTCGTTTTCGCGGCGGGCTTGCTACTGCTGTCCGCGGCCCATGGCGTAGCGGTGCTGATCGCAGCCTGGATCCTGCTCGGCATCGGCATGGGCATGGGCCTCTATGAAGCCGCGTTCGCGACGCTTGCGCGCATTTACGGCGCCAATGCGCGACGAACGATCACCGGCATCACCCTGATCGCCGGTTTCGCCAGCACACTCGGCTGGCCGCTCACGACCTGGCTCGCCACGGAGTACGGCTGGCGCGCGGCCTGCCAGCTTTGGGCGGTGATCCACATCGGCCTTGCCTTGCCGCTCAACCTTGCGCTGCCCCGTGCCGCTCCGTTGCATCAGGAGGCTGGACCGAGCACGGGCGCCAGCCAGCAACCCGGCGGTCAGAGCGAAACCTTCGCAATGATATTGCTCGCGTACATGTTTGCGGCCGCGAGTTTCGTCAGCTCCGGAGTCTCGGCCATTCTGCCCACCATGCTGGTTGCGTTCGGCGCGACGCCGGCACAGGCCTTGCTGGCAGGAGCACTGGTCGGACCGGCGCAAGTCGGCGCCCGCCTTCTGGAAGCAGGATGGCTTGGCCGGTTTCATCCGCTGCTGTCGGCGAGGCTCGCCATGCTCATGAATCCGATCGGGGTGCTTGCGCTGGTCGCGGGCGGCCCTTGGCTCGCACCGCTCTTCACGGTGCTGTATGGCGCCGGCAACGGCATCATCACCATTGCCCGTGGTACGCTGCCATTGGCGCTGTTTGGGCCGGCAGGGTATGGCAGGCGGGTCGGGATGATTTCGCTACCTTCCAGGGCAACGGGCGCCTTCGCGCCCCTCGCGCTCGGACTGATGGTGGAGCATCTTGGCAGCGGCGCGCTCTGGATCGGCGCGCTGGCCTCGGTCTCTGCGTTCGTCGCGCTTCTGCTGCTTCGTGGGGATCAGACGGTGTGAGTCCCTGTCCGATGGGAGGAGAACATTCGTAGCTTGCGCGGCTGGCCGCTGATTGCGGTGATGTGTATCGGCCAGCTCGGCAATCTGCTGCCGCACGTGACCTTGTCCGCAAATCTCGCCCAGCATCTGATGCCGGCGTGGGGATTGTCCGCCGCTGAGGGCGGGATGATGGCGAGCGGCTACGCGTTTGGCTACATGCTGGCGGTGCCCGTGCTCACGACGCTGACCGATCGCATCGACGCACGGCTCGTGCTCCTCTGCGGCTCTGTGGTCAGCGGACTTGCGACCGTCGCGTTTGGCGTCTTCGCGCAAGGCTTCTGGTCGGGGACCATCATCTGGTCGCTTGCCGGCCTTGGTTTTGCCGGTGCCTACATGCCCGGGCTCAAGGCACTGACGGACCGGTTGCCCGCCGGCGACAGCTCGCGGGCGGTCACGCTCTACACGTCGAGCTTCTCGGTGGGCGTCGGCCTGTCGTTCCTGATCGCGCAAGTCATCGCGGACGGCTGGGGATGGCGGACCGCGTTTTACGTGACCGGCATCGGTCCCATCTCGATGGTGGTCGCGTGTCTTTTGATCGAGAGCCGCAGTCCCGCTCCACGGGCAGGACGCCTTTTGAACTTCGCGCCTGTTTTCGCCAACCGCGAGGCCCTCGGTTACATCTTCGGCTATGGCGCGCACTGCTTCGAGCTCTACGGCATCCGCACCTGGCTGGTTGGGTTCTGGACCTACGTCGTGGCGCATCAGGGCGCGCCCTCATGGCTGAGCCCGGTCCTGATGAGCTTCTGTTTTGCAGTGATCTCCATGCCGGCCAGCATCCTCGGCAACGAGGCCGCACTGAAGTTCGGGCGACATCGGGCGATCACGGTGGTGATGATCGCTTCGGCTTGCGTTGCGCTCGTCATCGGCCTGAATGCGACGGCTCCGGCATGGGTGCTGGCGCTGCTGCTGATGATCTATGGCCTGACGGTGCCGGCGGATTCCGGTGCATTGACGGCCGGCATGTCGGCTGCAGTTGTCTCCGAGCATCGCGGGGCGACTCTGGCCCTGCATTCGACCGTCGGGTTCGGCCTGTCGGCGATCGGAGCCTGGGGCACCGGGGTTGCCCTCGATGCTGCTGGCGGCCCCCAGAGCGCCGAGGGCTGGTTGCTGGCCTTCATCGTGCTCGCGGCGGGAATCGCACTCGGCCCGCTCGCGTTGCTATGGTCGCGGACGGCTCGGTCCGACGAGCTGGTATCCAAGTCGCGATAGGCGAGGCAGGATGCGGGCGCTCGGCCTGACAGGCCCCGGAGCCTCGGTCACGAATGCTTGACTTTGATCAAAGCATGCTTTCGGTCGCAGACTATGGTACTCAGGCAGAGTTGCGGTTCCAAAGGGTACCCAAAAGGTTAAAAGCACGGCTGATGCGGATCGTTCGGACCATCCTGGCATTCGCCATCGCCATCTCCCTGGCGATGCTGCCGGCTGGCGCGTCCGCATCCGGCTTCTCGATGTCATCGGGTGACATGCAGGCGGCCATGCAGGTCGGCGGCGACGGCGATATGTCGATGGACGATTGCTGTCCCGACATGAAGGGAACGGGCTCCGACAGCGGCTACAAGTGCGGGATGGGCTTCTGCTGTGTCGGCGGCACCGTCGCACTTGCAGACATTCGTCCCCTGGCTTTCGAATTCCTTGCCGTCGCGGCAGCGGAAACCGCTATTCCTGCCGATCAGGTCGTCGACTCGCGCGGCGGCAGTCCTCCCTTCCGGCCTCCTCGAATCTGATCTCTTCAAAGACGCGCGCGGGCACGCCCCGCGCGGCGATGACTGATGTGCGCATTCATGCGTCGCGGTCGAGATCAATTCATGAGGACAGGACAATGCTTTCCAAGTTCAGCACCGCGGCTGTTGCCGCCACACTTTCGCTCGCCACTTCAGTCGCTCTGGCGGGTGCCGGCGATTACGCGTTCGAGCCGGTCAATCCCGAGATGAAGAAGGGCGACGACGTCACGCTCGCCGTTCGCTTGACCAACAAGCAGACCGGCAAGCCGGTGCCCGACGCGGTCATCTTCAAGACGCGCGTCGACATGGCTCCGGACGGCATGGCCGAGATGGAATCGGCGGTCGCGCCACTGCCCTCCAAGGAGCCGGGCGTCTACGCCTTCAGGACGGACCTGCCGATGGCCGGCCGCTATCAGGTCACGCTCTCGGCGAAGGTGCAGGGCGAGCCTGAGACGGTCACCGGCAAGGTCATCGTCAAGGCGACCAAGTGAGCTTTCGGGCGCCGCCGGACGGCGCCCGAACTTCTCTTCCCATTCACATGGACGCGCGCTCCGAGCGCGCGAAACAACCATGAAAACGTTGCGTCTGTTGACGACTCTCGCTCTCGGCAGTGGCCTCGCCCTTGGCGCGTACTGGTTCTCGAACGAGGGGCGCTGGTCGGTTCATGCCGAGGTGACCCCGGCTGCGGCGCCAGCGGACCGGACTCCGCTCTACTACCGCGATCCGAGCGGTGCGCCGCTTTGGTCGGCCGGGCCAAAGAAGGATGACCGCGGGCGGGACTATCTGCCGGTCTATGATGACGACAAGGCGGCAGAGCCGAAACCACCGCAGGCGGCTTCATCGCGAAAGATTCTTTACTACCGCAATCCGATGGGCTTGCCCGACACCTCGCCGGTGCCGAAGAAGGATCCGATGGGGATGAACTATATCCCCGTCTACGAAGGCGACGACGCCGATGACGGCACGGTGAAACTGTCGCCCGGCAAGATCCAGCGCAGCGGCGTGAAGTCCGAGCCGGTGGCGCGGCGATCGGTCCAGGTCCTGGTCAAGGCGCCCGGTGCGATCCAATTGGACGAGCGCCGCGTCTCGGTGATCGCGATGCGCGCCGAGAGCTTCGTGCAGAAGATCGCGGACGTCACCACCGGCTCCCGCGTGAAGGCGGGCCAGCCGCTGATGGAGATCTACAGCTCGGCGGTCGCCTCCGCCGCGGCCGACTATCTCGCGACCATCACCTCCAAGACCGTCGGCGGGGTCGAGATGTACGGCCGCGGCTCGCGGCAACGGCTGATCAATCTCGACGTTCCCGAGCGGGTGATCGCCGAGATGGAGAAAACCCATGTCGCGCCCGTCACCATCCATTGGTCGGCGCCGCGCGACGGGATCGTGCTCGAGCGCAACGCGATCGAAGGCATGCGCGCCAATCCCGGCGACGTGCTGTTCCGCATCGCCGACACCTCGCTGGTCTGGGCGCTGGTCGACGTCGCGGAGCGCGATCTCGGCAACATCGCGGTCGGGCAGTCCGTCGCGGTGCGCGCGCGCAGCTTCCCCGGCCGTAGCTTCACCGGCAAGATCGCGGTGATCTATCCGCAGGTGAACCGCGAAACCCGGACGGTTCGCGTCCGCATCGAGCTCGCCAATCTAGATGCGATGCTGCTGCCGGACATGTATGTCGATGCCGACGTCGACACGGCCGATAGCGCGCTTGTCCTGGCGATCCAGGACAGCGCGGTGCTCGACACCGGCACGCGGCAGGCCGTCCTCGTCGACAAGGGGGACGGGCGCTTCGAGCCGCGGGAAGTAAAGCTCGGCCGGCGCGGCGGCGGCTTTATCGAGGTGCGCGACGGCCTTGCCGAAGGCGAAGCGGTGGTCACATCCGCCAACTTCCTGATCGATGCGGAAAGCAATTTGAAGGCCGCGCTCAAAGGCTTTGCCGAGGCTGCTCCTCAAGCCTCCGACGCCGGCCATGCGGCGGGAGAGCACAAATGATCGCCCGCATCATCGCCTGGTCGGCGCGCAACCTGCTGCTGGTGCTGTTCGGCACCGGCTTTGCGGCGGCCGCCGGCTTCTACGCGCTGCTTCATCTCCCGCTGGATGCGATCCCCGACCTCTCGGACACCCAGGTCATCGTCTACACCGAATATCCCGGCCAGGCGCCGCAGGTGATCGAGGACCAGGTCACCTATCCCTTGACGACGGCGATGCTGACCGTGCCGAAATCGAAGGTGGTGCGCGGCTTCTCCTTCTTCGGCGTGTCGTTCGTCTACGTGATCTTCGAGGACGGCACCGACATCTATTGGGCGCGCTCGCGCGTGATGGAGTTCCTGAACGGCGCCACGTCGCGGCTTCCCGTCGGCGTCACCCCGACCATCGGGCCCGATGCGACCGGCGTCGGCTGGGTCTACCAATACGCCGTGATGTCGAAAGAATTGAACCTCGCCGACACGCGCTCGATTCAGGACTGGAATCTGAAATTCGCGCTCGCCAAGGCCGAAGGCGTGGCCGAGGTCGCCAGCATCGGCGGCTTCGTCAAGCAGTACAACGTGGTGCTCGACCCGCAGCGCATGCGCGACCGCGGCATCAGCATGCAGAAGATCCGCGAGGCGATCCGCGCCAGCAATGCCGACGTCGGCGGCCGCACGGTCGAGCTGTCGGAGTTCGAATACGTCATTCGCGGCAAGGGCTACATCAAGAGCATCAACGATCTCGGCAACATCGTCCTGAAGACCAGCAACGGCACGCCGGTGCTGCTGCGGGACGTCGCCAATGTCGAGCTCGGACCCGACGAGCGGCGCGGCATTGCGGAGCTGAACGGCGAGGGCGAGGTCGCAAGCGGCATCGTGCTGCAGCGCTTCGGCGTCAACGCGCTCGACGTCATCGAAAACGTCAGGAAGCGTTTCAAGGAGATTGCGAGCAGCCTGCCGAAATCGGTCGAGATCGTCCCGGTCTACGACCGCTCGGGCCTGATCTATTCGGCGATCGACACGCTCAAGCACACGCTGTTCGAGGAGAGTCTCGTCGTCGCGCTCGTCTGCATCGTGTTCCTGCTCCATGTCCGCAGCGCGCTGGTCGCGATCCTGATGCTGCCGGTCGGCGTGCTGATGGCGTTCGGCGCCATGAAGCTGCTGGGCCTGGGATCCAACATCATGAGCCTCGGCGGCATCGCGATCGCGATCGGCGCCATGGTGGATGCCGCGATCGTCATGATCGAGAACGCGCACAAGCACCTTGAGCGCGCCGAGCCCGGTCAGTCGCGCGTCCAGATCCTGATCGACGCGGCATCCGAGGTCGGGCCGGCACTGTTCTTCAGCCTACTCATCATCACTGTCTCGTTCATGCCGATCTTCACGCTGGAATCGCAGGAGGGGCGGCTGTTCAGCCCGCTGGCGTTCACGAAGACCTTCGCGATGGCGGCCGCGGCCCTGTTGTCCGTCACGCTGGTGCCGGCGCTGATGGTCATCTTCGTCCGCGGCAGGATCGTGCCGGAGAGGAAAAACGTCATCAACCGCTTCCTAATCTTTATCTATCGCCCGGTCATCAAGGGCGTGCTGCGCGCCAAGACGCCGGTGATCCTGGCTTCGCTGGTCGTGCTCGCCGTTACGATCTGGCCGGCGCGGCAGCTCGGCACCGAGTTCATGCCGACGCTGAACGAGGGCACGCTGCTCTACATGCCGACGACGCTGCCCGGCATCTCCGTCACCAAGGCGGCCGAGCTGATGCAGACGCAGGACCGCATCATCAAGTCGTTCCCGGAGGTCGAATCGGTCTACGGCAAGGCGGGACGGGCGGCGACCGCGACCGATCCGGCCCCGACCGAGATGTTCGAGACGGTGGTCAGCCTGAAGCCAAAGGAGCTTTGGCGGGAAGGCGTCACCGTCGACAGCCTGATCGCGGAGATGGACAAGGCGTTGCAGTTTCCGGGCGTCTCCAACGCCTGGACCATGCCGATCAAGGCGCGCATCGACATGCTGTCCACCGGCATCCGCACGCCCGTCGGCATCAAGGTGATGGGCACCGACCTCGTCGAGATCGACCGGCTGGCGAAGCAGGTCGAACGGGTGATCAAGACGGTGCCGGGCACCTCATCGGCCTATGCCGAGCGCGGCATCGGCGGCTACTATCTCGAGATCGTCCCGGATCGCGAGGCGCTCGCCCGCTATGGCATCCTGATCCAGGACGTTCAGGACACCATCGCGGCCGCGCTCGGCGGCCAGACGGTCACGACGACGGTGGAGGGGCGGCAGCGCTTCACGGTGAACATGCGCTATCCGCGCGACCTGCGCGACAATCCCAAGGCGATCGCCAGCGATATCCTGGTGCCGATGCCCGCAGGCGGCGCGGTGCCGCTCGGCGAGGTCGCGAAGGTCGAGCCGGCGCGGGGGCCGACCTCGATCCGGACCGAGAACGGCCAACTCGCGACCTACGTCTACGTCGACATCCGCGATCGCGACATCGGCAGCTACGTCGCCGATGCGCAACGCGCCGTGACTGACAGCATCCAGTTCCCATCAGGATATTACGTGGTCTGGAGCGGGCAGTACGAATATCTCCAGCGCGCCGCGGCGCGCCTGAAGATCGTGGTGCCGGTGACGCTGACGATCATTTTCCTGCTGCTGTACCTGAATTTCAGGGCCATGACCGAAACCCTGATCGTGATGCTGTCGCTGCCCTTCGCGCTGGTCGGCGGCATCTGGATGATGTGGTGGCTCGGCTTCAACATGTCGGTTGCCGTCGCCGTCGGCTTCATCGCGCTTGCCGGCGTCGCCGCCGAGACCGGCGTCGTGATGCTGATCTACCTCGAGCATGCCCTGGCCGAGATCAAGGCGGCGTGCAGCGCCGAGGGCAGGGGCCTCACCCGGCAGGATCTCCACGAGGCCATCATGGTGGGTGCGGTCGAGCGCGTCCGTCCCAAGATGATGACGGTCGTCGCCATCATGGCGGGCCTGCTACCGATCATGTGGAGCACCGGAACCGGGTCGGAGATCATGCAACGAATCGCGGTGCCGATGATTGGCGGCATGATATCGTCGACGCTGCTGACGCTGATCGTGATCCCGGCGATCTTCGGATTGGTGAAGGGCTTCCGCCTGCCGCCCAAGCGCGAGGACAGAGGACAACCGGCTGAGATGCCCAAGCCGATCGGCGCCAGATTGCGCGTCGTGGAGCCGGCCGGATGAGGCGAGCCGTGACGCACGATCATATGTCAGGGCGACGGAGTGACAGAAGAGGAAGCCGAAGATGAAGCCGAAGATGAAGCAACGCGCATACCTGATGACCCGCCGGTCCCTCGTCGGGCTGATGGCCGCGGCAGCTTTTGCAAGGCCCGCCGCGGCAGCCTCCGACGCAGCCGCGCTCACGGTGCACCGGGATCCGAGCTGCGGCTGCTGCGCCGGCTGGGTGCAGCATCTGCGGGACGCAGGATTTACCGCCCAGGTGGAGGAGACTCCCGATCTCGAGCCGATCCGGGCGCGTCTCGGCGTCCCCTCGAACCTGGTCGCCTGTCACACGGCAGAGGTCGCCGGTTATGTCGTCGAGGGACACGTGCCGGCTGCGGCTGTGCGGCGCCTCCTCGCGGAGCGTCCAAACGCGAAGGGAATAGCCGTGCCGGGCATGCCGGTCGGATCGCCCGGGATGGAAGGCGGCAAGCCGCAGCGTTACGAGGTCGTGCTGTTCGGTGCCGACGGTCAGAAGCCGTTCATGCGCTTCATCGGCTCGGAGGCGATTGATTGATGAACGAGCGCTGGACATATTCCGGCATCAATGATGCACCGGGCAGTGCGGAGGGCTATCGCGTTTGAGAGCTCTTCCCTGCGGCCATCCTTCGAGATGCCCGCTTGAGGCGGGTTCCTCAGGATGAGGGCGGAGTGCGCGGCAGCAGTTTCAACGAGCACTGATGCTGATGAGCCTCATCCTGAGGAGGCGCGTAAGCGCCGTCTCGAAGGACGAGGCGTGCGCACCGGCCGCGCTACAAAGTCGTATGCGATAGTTTCCGGGCTGTGCGAGGGACACATCCGACTGTGCTGCGCGATGTCTGGCCATCACTACGGCTGCGGCGGATAGCGCTCGAATGCCGGCAGTTCGTGCGCATGCTCCATCCAGCGCAGGCGCTCGGCGACCTGAATCTGTATCGTGGCAGGCACGGCCTCGGGGTCGTCGTAGGTCCCGCTCTGGATGTCGATGATCCCCGGCAGGATGCTGGCATTGACGTAGAACAGTCCGGTTCCGCACGCGCTGCAAAAGTGCCGCCGCCCGTGTTCCGAGGAGCGGTAAACCTTCGGCTCGCCCTTGGTCACCTTGACCGCGCCCTCCGGGTACATCGTCCAGCCGACGACCGGAGCGCCGGCGTGTAGCCGGCAATCGCGGCAGTGGCAAAGCGCGTGGACGATCGGCTCGCCTTCGACCTCGTAACGGATTGCGCCACAATGACAGCCGCCGGTGATGGTGCTCATGCGTTCCTCCGATCGAAGATGACGTTTCAGATCGATAGCTCTCGAGCGTTTTGGCTTCAACAACGCAACCAAATCGGGATTGCGTCGTACTGTCGCCTGACAGCTGCTGCCATTTCCGACGAGCGCGACCCCGGCTAAGTTCGCACCCGTGTGTGTTCGGTCCGCATCAGCCGTTGCTTCACCGTCCGCGCGATCGCAGCCGGCGCCTCCTCGGGATCGCAAAGCACGAGCTCGCGTTGATCTCGCAGAGCACGTAGGTGTCTGCGCCGGCCGCATCTTTCGGCCCGTACAGGAAGTCCGCATCCCAAATCACCGGCAATGACGACTCATCGATGCCGAGCGTTGCCATCATCTGAGGCGTCCATTCGTCCTCCATCGCTCCTCGCAGCGCCTGGAATGGCGGAGCATCAGGCCCGTGCATGATCCGCGGCCCGGGCTGCGCCTCAGGCGCCTCCGGTCCCTCCGGCGGCGGCGGGATCAGCGCCTTGATCTTCTGGTGTCCGAAGCCTGCGACTTTGGCGCCGCTCATGTAGCAGCGGATCATGCCGTCGGGCAGGCGCGGTTGAAACGCCTGGTCGATGATGCAGCCGCCCCAGCCGAAATAGGGCTCGCACCGCGCGAGCAGCGCATCGATCGGCATGTCCTCAGGCGTGCTGCCGCGCTGCGCATGCAGCACGCGAACCATGCCTTCGGTATCGGGCAGGGCCTCAACCTTCCAGACCCCCTGGCCGCCATTGCCGCGGTTCTGCTTCAGCACGCGCGGGCCGCTGGCACGAAGGCGCGCCGGAAACTGGCTGCGGAAGCTTGCGGCGGTGTCATAGCGGTGCGTGTCGGCGCCCCAGCCCAGATGCCGTGTCCGGTAGAGCACCTCCTTGACGCCCATCTTCAGAATGATGTCCGGATGCGCGCTCACCCATGGCCCTTGCGCCGCGACGTCGCGCAGCAGGGCGTCGAGCTCGGCGCGGGTCTTGCCCTGGTGGATCGGATCGACCCAGACCAGCACGCCGTCGGCTGCAAGCAATTGGTCGCGGACCGCGCCCGCAAAGCTCTCGTCATAGATCACTGGGAAGGCGTCGATGCCCGCGGCGGCGAGCGCTTCGAAGACGCGGACGAAGCGGCTGTTCTGCGCCGTCGCCTCGCGCCGCGCGGCCGCGTCTCCGCGCGAGAGGATGGCGATGGTTCGGAGCGGAGGGGAGTGACGTTCGGTGTCCATGCGCAAGCTCCACGGATTTGCGTGCTGCGCAGAGCTTGGACCTGGGTCTCACGGGGAGTCTGCATCGTCCCCGTGCGGCCACCTTACGGGAGATAGCCTTCAAGTTTCAAGAGTGCTCGGCGGTTCCGCTAATCCATGGGTGCCCGAACCAGCTCACTCATGCCGCCAGATTCTCACTGCCGAAATGACCAGGATCACAGCCAATCCCGGCAGAAGAATCGAATTCGGGACGACGCCCAGAAGCAGGCCGCCTATGAATGTGCCGGTGATGGACCCGATGGCCATCGCAAGCATGAACTGGCAATTCGCGCGGAGCACCGAAAAGCTCTGGTCGCGGCTATAGCGCGCAAATCCCACCAGCATGGTCGGCAGGCTCACCGCGAGTGAGAGGCTGCCTGCCAGCTTCACGTCCGTGCCGAACAACAGGATGAGGGTGGGGATCAGGAATTCCCCTCCGGCAACGCCGAGCAACGATGCCACGATCCCGATCGCAAAGCCCGCTGCTATGCCCGCGACGATCAGGCTCGCGCCTGTCAGCGCCGGTGGGGTTGCCGCCTCGTTGCCATGTGCGAACAGAAGCATGCCGGCGATCAGGAGCAGCAGGACGGCAATGATCCTGTAGAGCGTCCCGGACTCCAGACGCGTCGCCCAGGATGCCCCGGCGTAGGCGCCGACAAGGCTGCCCGCCAGCAGGTTCAGGATGATCGGCCAATGGGCATGTATCTCCGCGAACGGAACGGCGCGTGCGCGAAACGGCAGTGCGCTCGCCACCACGATCAGGCTCGTCGCCTTGTTGAGAACCACCGCCTCGAGGCCGCGAAATCCGAACAGGCTGATGAGCAGGGGCAGCCGAAATTCTGCACCGCCGAGGCCGATCAGGCCGCCCAGAGCGCCGATGATTGTGCCCGAGCCGAACGCGGCAGGATTGTTTCGCATGGACACGACGGAAAGATGCGCCAAAGACAACACCCGCGACGGGCGGCTCCGTGCGGGTGTGATCAACTCTCGATGATGCCAGTATGCCCCTGTTTTGCCCGACGAGTCAAAGGTACGCAGGCGTCGCCGGCAGTATCGTTGCGGTCGGCGGAAGAGCGTAATGATTTCAACGCCCCGCTACTGTGCATGGGGTTGTTTTCGCACTTTTTTGTTGGCGGCCGCGCTCACCGCCGGCTGCGCGGTGCCTCGGCCTTGGCCGGCGGCTCGGTCTGCGGGGCGCAGGTCGCAGCCTGGAGCGAGCCTTGCGCCTGCTGCATCAAGCCGGGCTCGGGCGCGAGCGCCTTCATCAGGATCAGGCCGGTCGTGGTCGGGGAATCGATGATCAGGCGGTCGGCCGCGGTGACCTCTTCGTCCTCCGGCAGCTCGCTATGCTGCGCTTCCGTCATCAGGTCGAGCTCGATCACCTTGCGGCCCGCGGAGCGGTCGTTGATGGCGTAATAGGCGATCTCGTTGCGGGTGTAGAACGACACCGAGGTGTAGGCCTGGCTCACCGGCACGGTGAGCTTGATCGGCCCGCCAGACAGATCATAACGACAGATCGCCAGCGCGAAGGCCGGATCCATGAACGGCATCGGCGAATTGATGGGATCGGCGAGGGGAAGCTGGGTGACGGCGTTCACCCTGGTCATCGGCGTCAGCCGCGAATAGGCATCCTGTGTGGCAATCCGCGGCAGCGCCAGCACGCTGACGAGATGGACCACGAGGCCCAGTACCACGCCGGCGACGACGGTGAAGACGAGCCGGATCATGAGCAGCCCACCGTGGTGATGCTCGGCATCGGCGCATCGCGCTGGGTGCGCGTTCCAACGCCGACCGGCGTGTCGTAGAGGCGCAGCATCAAGGCGTAGCGCTCGATGCCGCCGGTCGGCAGCCAATTGCCGGCGCGCGAGCGCGAGGCGATCCGGATCTCGAACGAGCCGTCGGAGGAGCGCACAATCTCCTGGCTGGTGAAGCCGTAGCGCTGCAGCGAATTGGCGACGAGATGGCCCTTGCGGTCGTAGAGCGTCAGCGTCCAGAACCGCGCCGGCGGCGTCACGCCGGAGACGACCACGTCGCAGCGGCCGTCGAGCGCCTTCTTCCTGTCGTCGGTGGTGGCGGTGAAGGCGACACCGTCGCCGGTGCCGATCGGCAGCTCGCCGTTGCGGACGATGGTGGCGCGCGAATAGGGATCGACGTCGGCGGTGCCGGTGCGCGGCCGTGCGGTCCAGGGGCCGATGGTCAGCGCGCCGATGTCGGTGCCGCGCGTCGTGGTCATCCACGTCGCGCCGACGCCAACGACCGTCGCGAGAAGAAGCGCCGTCAATGTGGTCAGGATCAGCCGCACTTGCTTTCGATCAGTTCTTGCGCGGGGCAGAGGCGTTGGCGTTGTCTTCCGCATAGTTCTGCGGGAAGGCGAGCGCGCTCGTCGACGAGGACGGCCTGGCCGGCTTGCTGTCATTTGCCGTCGATTTGTTCGCGGCCTTGGCCGCATCATCCAGCAGCTTCTCGACCCGCACCAGGATGTCCGCGCCGCGCTTGGTCAGCACCGGCGGCGGACCGGGCTTGGTCTCCAGCACCTTCGGCGCCGCGTTGGCCTGCGCGTTGCTCACATGCTGCGGCGGCAGCTTCTGGCCCATGCCGATGCCGGGAATCTCCCGGACCTCCACGCCCTGATGCGCCACGAGCATGATGTCGTGCCAGGTCTGCGCCGGCAGCGAGCCGCCGGTCATGCGGTTGGTCGGCGAGTAATCGTCGTTGCCGTACCACACCGCGCAGGTGAAATTGCCGGTGAAGCCGACAAACCAGGCGTCGCGATAGGCATTGGTCGTGCCGGTCTTGCCCGCGGTCGGAATGCCGTCCAGCGCGGCGCGCCGCGCGGTGCCCTCGCTGACGACGTGGCTCATCATGCCCGCCATGTCGGCGGCGACGGAAGCCGGAATCGCCTGCCGCGGCTTCGGGCCGTCGCGGTCCCAGCGCCAGACCAGGTCGCCCGCGCCGGTGCGCACTTCCAGCACCGCATGCGGCGTCACCGCCTTGCCGCGATTGGGGAAGGTCGCGTATGCGACCGCGTGCTCGAGCACGTTGACCTCGTCCGAGCCGATCGGCAGCGACGGCGTGTCGGGCAGCGGCGCCTTGATGCCGAAGCGGCGCGCGACCTCGACGATCTTGGCGCGGCCGACCTTGGCGGGGTTCTGCGTCTTGGGCTCGTTCTTCCGGCCGATCTCGATCGACAGCTTCACCGGCACGACGTTGATCGAACGGGTGATCGCCTGCGTCAGCGTCACCGAGCCGGAATAGGAATGGCCATAATTCTGCGGGCACCAATTGCCGATGCAGACCGGGCCGTCGACCACGATCGAGTTGGGCGTGTAGCCGTTCAGCAGCGCGGTGGTGTAGACGTAGGGCTTGAACGAGGAGCCGGGCTGGCGATAGGCGTCGGTGGCGCGGTTGAACTGGCTGGCGCCGTAGTCGCGGCCGCCGACCATGGCGCGGATGCCGCCGTCGAGATCGGCGACGACGGTCGCGGCCTGCGTCGCGTGATAGTCGCGGCCGAACTGGCGCAGCTGGTTCTCGACAGCGTCTTCGGCCGCCTTCTGCACGTTGGCATCGATCGCGGTGCGCACCACGAAGACGCGCTCGGTGTAGGACTTCGGGAAGGTATCGACCAGCTTGCGCATCTCGTCGAAGGCGTAGTCGAGATAATAGTTCGGCGAGGCCTCGTCGCGGCGGTCGACCGCGAAGGCCGGGTTGCGGCGGGCGCCGAACACCTGGCCCTCGGTCATGAAGCCGGCATCGACGAGGTTGTCCAGCACGACGTTGGCGCGCGCGCGGGCGGCGGGCAGGTTGATGTGCGGGGCGTACTTGGTCGGCGCCTTGAACAGGCCGGCGAGCATCGCCGCTTCCGCCAGCGTCACGTCGCGCGCGGACTTGTTGAAGTAGAAATGCGCCGCGCCGTCGACGCCGAAGGTGCCGCCGCCCATATAGGCGCGGTCGAGATAGAGCTTGAGGATCTCGTTCTTGGTCAGGCGCCATTCCAGCCAGATCGCGAGGAAGGCCTCGTTGACCTTGCGCTCGATGGTGCGCTCGTTGCTCAGGAACAGGTTCTTGGCGAGCTGCTGGGTGATCGAGGAGCCGCCCTGGCGCACGCCGCCGGCTTGCGCGTTGGTGACGAGCGCGCGCGCGGTGCCCGCGATGTCGATGCCGAAATGCTCGTAGAAGCGGCGGTCCTCGGTCGCCAGCGTCGCCTTGATCAGCACGTCCGGAAAGTCTTCCAGCGGAATGGAGTCGTTGTGCTTGATGCCGCGGCTGCCGATCGGGTTGCCGTAGCGGTCGAGGAAGCTCACCGCGAGATCGGACTTCTTCAGCCAGTCCTCGTCCGCGGTCTCGCGGAAGGCCGGAATGGCGAGGGCGAGCATCACGATGAGGCCGCCAAGTCCGAGGGTTGCGGCCTCCGAGAATGGCTCGATGAACACCCAGCGCTTCCACCGCCCGACATAGAAGCGGTCCATGAAGGTCGAGTAGCGCTCGTAGAGCTCGCGGATGCCCTTAGCCGAGGAGAACAGCGAGGAGTCGATGCGCGCATCGAGATCCAGGAAGAAATTCCGGATCCTCTGCTTCCAATGCGGTGGTATGATCTGGCGCACCTAGAACCCTTGCGGCTTGCTTCGAAAGCGTTCAAGCACCCGGCCGGGGCGGCATCGAGACGTCTTGCGGGTATGTTGCGGCAAACCCAAGGCGCCCGGCCAGCATCCGAGGGACTTGCTGTTCCTTCTAGCCGAGCGGGGCTCATAAACCAATGGCCACGCTCGCTATTTTGAACAACAGGCCTAATTCACCCCCGGTTCATTACGGGCCTCAAAGGGGCCTCGCTTGCACCATTGCCGCCGCGCGCCCTAGATGGCGTTGCCGTAGCTCTTTCGAACTGTTGTTGAGGCGCATGACCGCAGCTCCCAAACGATCTCAAGGCCAGGAAGGATTCTTCTGGAAAACCAAGACGTTGGAACAGATGTCGGAGCGCGAGTGGGAAAGCCTGTGCGATGGCTGCGGCCGCTGCTGCCTGAACAAGCTCGAAGACGAGGATACCGGGCAGATCTACTTCACCCATATCGGCTGCAAGCTGCTCGACGGGACGAGCTGCGCCTGCAAGGACTATCAAAATCGTTCCGACAAGGTTCCGGACTGCGTCCGCCTGACCCCGGCCAATGTCCGCACCCTGAACTGGCTGCCGCCGAGCTGCGGCTACAAGCTCGTCGCCGAAGGGCGCGACCTCTATTGGTGGCATCCGCTGGTTTCGGGTGACCCCAACACCGTGCACGAAGCCGGCGTCTCCGTGCGCGGCCGCGTCGAGGGCAGCGAGGAGGAGGTCCCGGACGAGGAGCTCGAGGACCACATCGTGCAATGGCCGGCGACCTTGCCGAAGCGAGCGCGCCTGAAGAAGCGACCTTGAACAGCTGTGCGCAGCGGTCGCATGCAGATGCGCTTCACATTCAGGGGTTGAGGTGCTAAGCTGGTTGTAGATTCTGCTCTGGCTATATTCAGGTTGTTTTGAATTGCTGAAGGTACCCTAGGATTTTTGGGGGACCCATGATTACCGATCCGGTTCACCCGATACCGACCGACGACGAGAACAAGCCGCTGGAACCAACCACTGCGCTCTGCCTTTCCGGCGGAGGATATCGCGCGATGGTGTTTCATGTCGGCGTCCTGTGGCGCCTATATGAAACAGGACTGCTGAAGAACGTCAGGCGCATATCGAGCGTTTCCGGCGGGTCGATCACTGCCGGCATGTTGGCGCTGGCGTGGCCGGGCCTCAGCTTCACACCCGACAGCGTCGACAGCGATTTCATTCCGAAATTCGTCGCGCCGTTGCGCGCCTTCGCCGGCATCACAATCGATGCCGAGTCGGTCATCCTGGGTGCGCTGTTACCAGGCAGCATCGGCGACCGGATTGCCGAGGCGTATGACGATCACCTGTTTCGCGGCAAGACTCTGCAGGATATGCCTGACGAGCCGCGCTTCGTGATCAATGCGACGAACGTGCAGTCAGGCGCGCTCTGGCGCTTCATGAAGCCCTATATGCGCGACTACCGCGTCGGCGAGGTGAAGAATCCAGAAATTCTGCTGGCGCAAGCCGTGGCGGCGTCCTCCGCTTTTCCTCCGGTCCTCTCTCCCTTCGAATTGCGCCTCAAGGACAGCGATTTCGTGCCCGGTACCGGGCTCGACCTGCAGCGGCCTCCATTTACAACGCGCGTCGTTCTCAGCGATGGCGGCGTCTACGACAATCTCGGCCTCGAGACCGCATGGAAGCGCCACCAGACCGTTCTGGTCAGCGACGCCGGCGGCAAGATCGAGGCTGAGGAGGAGCCGGAGACGGATTGGCCGCGGCATTCCTACCGGATCCTCAATCTGATCGACAATCAGGTGCGTTCGCTGCGCAAGCGCCAGGTCATCGACTCCTTCAAATCGGGAACGCGCAAGGGCGCCTATTGGGGCATCCGCACCGACATCGCGAATTACGGGCTGGTCGATGCTCTGCCGTGTCCTTTCGAGCGTACATTGCAACTTGCGGAAGTGCCGACACGTCTGAAGCGGTTGGACGCGACGACGCAGGAAAGACTGATCAACTGGGGCTACGCCGTGTGTGATGCAGCCCTGCGCAAGCATCTCGCGGCGGTCGGGCCGCCGCCCGCCTTTCCCTATCCGCAGTCTGGTGTCTGAGGAAGACGACAATGGCGGACGACAAGGGGCGTAAGCGGCGTGCAAAACCGCAAAGCGGCACACCCAAGAGCCGCGGGCCGACTTGGCCGGTCTCGGCCGACGGAAGACCCAAGCAGTTCTCTGTTCCGCCCGAAGTGGTCGAACATATCCTCCTGGGTCCCCGCGACGACAGGCGCGTGCTGCAGGACTCGCCGCTGCTCGGCGATGTCTGGGCGGCTTACGCTCTCGATCCGGGCATCGCCCAGGACGTTCTGATTACGCCGCACAAGAATGCGACCGCGGTGAGCGTGGCCCGTACCATCGCAGGCGCGCTGAAAGTGCCGGTCGAATCTGCGCCGCCTGGCCGGCCTCCAACAAAGGCCAAGGTCGCCTATTTGCAGGGGCTCGTCGGTGCGCGGCTCTATTTCGACCAAGTGCTGCGCATCCTGGTGCCGCGGACACAATGGTGGCGCGAGCCGAAGGTGGCCGAAAGGATCGAAGGCGTGGATGCCGGCGATAATCAGGGGACGATCAAAAAGCTGCTCCAGCAAGGGCCGAAGAGATCCAACGCGGTGCGCGAACGCACATTGGACAATGCCACGTCGCTCCAAAGGTATATCGCGCTCGCCGGATTGATCTACTGGATTTGCAAGCTGGAACGTCCCGTCGGTTGGGACGAACCACTGGAGCCACTGACCTTTGAGCAGGCATTGGAACGATACCGGGACTATGCTGACGAGATTCTCTCCGGCATGTTCGCACTTTATGAAGTAGTCAAAGCGGACGAGAATGCTCGGCAGCAGAACGACGGCGTCGATACCAGGAGCGAGCCGGCGGAAGAGAGACCAACTTGTATTTTCCAGATATCGCTCAACCGATCGGCCGTTCCCGCGCTCGATCGGTCGGTGCCAGCGGTCAAGGCCGACGCTGCGAGGTCGCTGTTCAACGTCCAGTGCAAGAACATCGTTTGGGCAGTTCTTGATTCCGGTATTCAGAACAATCACGACGCGTTCATGACGTCCGGCGAGAAGCCGACGTCGCGTGTCAGGAAAATCTTCGACTTCACGAATATTCGCGAGATCGTTAGCAGTGAGACGGGTGACGTCGATGCTCAAACGCGCGAAAAGCTGATCCGAACGTCCGGGCTCGCTGAAGCCGAGGTGGACGTCAATCTAGAGAAGATTGCCGAAGACTTCGAGAAGGAGCGCCCCATCAACTGGGCGACCGTCGAAAGGCTAATCACGGTCAAGAGGCCGGATCCAAACGACAAGTCTGAAAAGCTGCCCAGTTCGCACGGGACCCACGTTGCCGGAATCATCGGAGCGGACCAGAAGGACGGCAAATACGCTGGCGGCATGTGCCCGGACATCGGACTCTACGATTTCCGCGTGCTGGGTGCGAGCCTGGAGGAGACCGAGTTCGCCGTTATCGCTGCCATGCAGTACATCCGTTACGTCAACGAGCGGCACAACTACATCATGATTCACGGCGCGAATCTCAGCCTCTCAATTCCGCATAACGTGCGCAATTTTGCATGTGGGCGGACGCCGATTTGCAACGAATGCGAGCGTTTGGTCGAAAGCGGAGTGGTGGTCGTGGCCGCAGCAGGCAATCGCGGCTTTCAGAAATTCGAAACGAAGGACGGTCCGTTCGAAAATTACGCCGCCTTCAGTATCACCGATCCAGGAAATGCCGACGGCGTCATCACGGTTGGATCGACCCACGGGAATTGGCCGCATACATACGGAGTCAGCTTCTTCTCGAGCCGCGGTCCTACGGGCGATGGCCGCGCTAAGCCGGATCTCGTCGCGCCCGGTGAGCGGATCTTATCGACCGTTCCGAATGATGACTGGGCTCCAGAATCGGGCACCAGCATGGCGGCTCCATTGGTCAGCGGAGCTGCGGCGATGCTGCTTGCGCGATATGAAGAGCTGATCGGGCAGCCGCGTCGGGTCAAACGCATCCTGTGCGAGAGCGCGACGGATCTTGGCCGCGAGCGCAGCTTTCAGGGGCACGGCATGCTCGACGTGTTGCGGGCTCTTCAATCGATCTGAGGAGGAATGCGATGCATTTTAGCCTTGACGTCTTGCGTGCCCGCAAGGGCGATTGCCTGATGCTTCATTTCGGAACAGCTGACGATCCGCATCTGATGCTGATCGATGGAGGACCTGCCAAGGTCTATAAGCCACATCTGGCGCCGAGAATCGCGCAGATTCACCGTTCGCGCGAATTGGAGCCGAATGATCCCTTGCCGATAGACGTTGTGATGATCAGTCATATCGACGACGATCACATCAGGGGCATTCTCGAACTAACGGCGGATCAGCTGGGCAACAGTCCCGATCTCCGTCTGAAGGTCGCCAGCCTGTGGCACAACAGCTTTGACGATCTGCTTACGACTGCGCCTGAAGAACTGTTGTCCGGATTTGGGCCGGCGTCATTCGAGGCAGGCACTGCGCGCAGGCCGGATTTTGACGCAATCGAGCCCGACGAAGAATCCGACGAGGAAGAGGTGCATCAGACGGTGGATGTTCTCGCCGGCATTTCGCAAGGCCGTCAATTGCGTGATGATCGCGAAGTGTTGCAACGGCGCTCGCCAGCGCGTCGGCAATGGAAACTGAACCACAAATTCGACGGCGAGCTGATCCTCGCGACGAGGGATACGGAAGCGGTGACGTTGGATGGCGGTCTCAAGATGACCGTGGCCGGACCGATGCAGCCGGAATTGCTGGCCCTTCAGGAGGCCCATGACAAATGGCTGAGGGAGCAAAAGCAGGGGAAGAAAAACCCGGAAGCAATGCTGGCGGCATTCGTCGACAAGTCGGTGCCCAATCTCTCCAGCATCGTCGTTCTGGCTGAAATGGGCGGCAAGAGCATGCTGCTGACCGGCGACGCGCGCGGGGACAAGATTTTGGAAGGAATGGAGCTGGCGGGGCTCTTGGATGCGGACAAGAAGAAGGAGAAGTGGAAACGGCATGTCCACGTCCTGAAAGTTCCTCACCACGGCAGCGACAACAATATGGAGACGATCTTCTTCGAACGTGTGCCTGCCGATCACTACGTCTTTTCAGGCGATGGCGAGCACGGTAACCCGGAACGAGCGACCTTGGAAATGCTGCTGAAAGCACGGGGCGTCGACGCTGAATACACGATCCACCTGACCTACCCGATTGACGAGATCGATATCGAGCGCCAAGCCCACTGGGAAAAGGAGCAGGCGAAGGAGAAGGCGCGCAAGAAGAAGAATCCGGCAACCAAGAAGCCGGTTCGAGAAAATTGGTCGCCGGAAAAGCACAGCCTCGGCGCTCTGTTCCGGAGCAATCCCAAGTTCGGCAAGAAAGTGGTCATCGTTGATCCCGGCAAACCGCATCTGATCAACTTGCTGGACCCGGTCGAGCTTTAGTGGGCTGGGGGCGCTCAGGCTCCAAGTAGTACCTCAATACGGCGCCGCTCCGCCTGTCGATCACGGAGCCGCGAGGATGCGTCGGCGGGATGCACCCATGCGTCGCGGTGCCTGCCTGGGAAGAAATTTCCCCTCTACATTGGGCTGCATAGTACGAATCCTTCGCGGTGTTGCACCGCGTCACGACGCCCGATCGAGATGAACAAGTTCGACCGGCAGAGCGATTCTGCCGACATCCAGGCCTTGCCCGACGATATTGCCGAAGAGCTGTCCCGCCTGCCGAGCGAGGTCATCAGCGTCGACGACGCGCCCTCGATCGCCCCGCCGGTCCCGCTGAGCTCCGACGAGGTCCGCACCATCGTCATCAGCCTGATGGTGACGATGTTCCTGGCCGCGCTCGACCAGACCATCGTGGCGACGGCGCTGCCGACCATCGGACGCCAGTTCCAGGACGTCTCCAATCTCTCCTGGGTGATCACCGCCTATCTGCTCGCCTCGACAGCGGTCGCGCCGGTGTTCGGCACGCTCAGCGACATCTACGGCCGCCGCGTCATGATCATCATCTCGCTCAGCCTGTTCGTCGCGGGCTCGGTGCTGTGCGCGATCGCGCCGAACATGCCGATGCTGATCCTGGCACGCGGGCTTCAGGGCCTCGGCGGCGGCGGCATCATGCCGGTGGTGCAGACCGTGATCTCCGACGTGGTGAGCCCGCGCGAGCGCGGGCAGTACCAGGCCTATTTCTCGAGCGTCTGGATGGTCGGCGGCATCCTCGGCCCGGTCATCGGCGGCGTGTTCGCCGAGCATCTGCACTGGTCGATGATCTTCTGGATCAACCTGCCGCTTGCGGCCGCAGCACTCGCATTGCTGCTGCCGAAGATGAAGAAGATCCCGGTGTTCCACCGCAAGCGCAAGGTCGACTGGCTCGGCGGCCTGTTGCTGATGGCGTCCGCCGTGGTCTTCATGCTGGTGCTGACCTGGGGCGGGACGCGCTATGCTTGGCTTTCGCCGACGGTGCTGGCCATGGTGGGCGGTGCCGTCGCGCTCGCGGTGACCTTCGTGTGGCACGCCCGGCGGGCCGACGAGCCGTTCTTGCCGCTGCCCTTGTTGACGGGATCGGTGGCGCCGTTCGCGCTGACCGCGGGCGGCTGCGGCCTCGGGGCGATCACCGGCCTGACCGTGCAGCTGCCGCTCTATTACGAGCAGGTCTATCATCTCACCGCCAGCGAGGCGGGGCTTGCGCTGATCCCGCTCGCGGCGGTCTCGACCGTCGGCGCGGCCGTCGCCGGCCGCACCATGGCTCGCGCAAAACACTACAAGCGCGTCGCCATCGTCGGCACGTCATGGGCCGCGCTGTGCGGTCTCGTTCTCACGGTCACCACCTTGCCGCTCTGGGGCCTGCTGCTGCTGATGGCTGCGTTCGCGCTGGGACTCGGCACGACTTTTCCGGTGTGCGTGGTCTCGCTGCAGAATTCGGTGGCGCGTCCGCAAGTCGGCACCATCACCGGCGCGATGAACTTCTTCCGCTCGCTGATGTCCTCGTTCACGGTGGCGGCCTTCGCCGCGATCCTGCTCATCGCGCTCGGCACCGACGTCCCGCTCGCCGGCGAGCATCACGCCGCAGGCGCCGTCGCCATACCCGCCGACGACATGCGGCACGCCTTCCGCTACGTGTTCGGCGCCGCCACCGCGCTGATGACGATCGCTGCGCTGTGCCTGATCGCGATGGAGGAGCGGCCGCTGGCCGGACCGTCGGCCAAGCAGCCCGTGGAGATGGCCGAGTAGGCTAGCCGCCTCGATCGGCGTAAGGCTCGTTTGCGACATTGCCCTCGGCCGCCTTTCGCGCCGCCGCTGCAAGATGGGTCTTGAGCTGCGCCAGCGCGTCGGGGGACCAATCATGGACATCGGTGACGGCGACCCAGGCATCGACGTAATGTTCGGGCGCATAGACATGGCCAAAGCCCATCGGCGTATTGGTCGCGACCGCCATGTCGAGGGCGAGCTGCAGCATCGTCACGACTGGATACCATCGCAGCTCCGGTGACACATCCGGCCCGCGCGGCGCCGTCATCCAGTCAGGGGCCCGATAGGCGTCGTGATAGGCGAAGAAGGTGATCGCGTCGCTCGCATACTGCAGATAGACGACGCGCATCGGCCCCCAGGGCGCATCTGCCGGCACCGTCGGTCCATTCTGGTTCATGAAGCGCACGAAGCGGCCGTCGCGGAATTCCGGCAGCCAGGCCGGCGTGCCCGGATTGCGGTTTGCCGTGATCGAGCGCCAGATGCGACTTTCGAACGGCGCGCCGCTCAAAAGTGCGCCCGCAATCGGATCGCCGATCATCTCAAACAGCTCTGCGGATTTTTCCGAGTTCATCGCGCCGAGGCTCAGTCCGTGCAGGTACAGCTTCGGCCGCCGGTTCTTCGGCAGCGTCGCCCAGTAGCCGTAAACTTCCGAAAACAGGGCGCGCGCCGCTTCTGCACCGGATTCGGGCTGAAACAGCAGCGACAGCGGACTGTTGAGATAAGAATACTGCATCGCGACACTGGCGACGTCGCCATGGTGGAGATATTCGACGGTGTCCATCGCGGCAGGGTCGATCCAGCCGGTTCCGGTCGGTGTAACGACGATGAGTGTGTCGCGTTCAAACCCGTGCTGCCGCTTGAGCTCGTCGAGCGCAAGCCTGGCGCGCGCTTGTGCCGTCTCGGCGCCGCCAAGGCCGACATAGACCCGCACGGGCTCCAGCGCGGGCCTTCCTGTAACGGCGCTGATCTCCGTTGCGGTCGGCCCCGCGGCAATAAATCTGCGCCCCATGCGTCCAAGCTGCGTCCACTCCACCAGCGAGGCGGCACTTCCCGTTCGTTCGGGCGCGGTCGGCTGCGGCCGCTCGGGCTCGAGCAAGGCGTCGACTTCGCGAAAGGACACATCGAGCGCGTTGAACGCCGTGCGGATCAGGACATTGCTGGCGATTGACCAAAACAACAGGCCCGCGGCGAGCACGCCGATGACGTTCGCGATCCTCCGCGGAATGACGCGCCTCGCACGCGCGGCGATGAGGCGCACGGCAAGCGCGAACAGCCGCGCCAGCACCAGCAGCACGACGAACGTCATCACGGCGATGGCGCAGACCTTGAGCGGATGGGCGGTCTCGACTGGCGCCATCTTCATCACGGTGCGGATCGAGTTCTGCCATCCGGCCGCCCGCCACAGAAAAACAATGACGACGAGCAGGCAGGCGGCCGCCACCAGCGCGTTTGCGGTCGATCTCAGGCGCGCCGGCGGCTCGGGCAATTCCAGATAGTGCCACAGCCAGCGCCAGACGTTGCCGGCGAGATAGCCGATCCCGAAGCAGGCGCCGGCGATGGCGCCCTGCGTGAGATAGCTCCGCGGGATCAGCGTCGGCGTCAGCGCGGCTGCGAAGAACAGGGCACCGAGCATGAGGCCGACGCCGGAGAACGACAGCAATTGCCGCCGAATGAGCCACGCCAGTTTGCCGAAAGCACCCACCGCCCGATTCAACCTCAGCTATTGCCTGACAGACCACTCTTGCGCGGCAGCACGATCGTGAATTCAGTAAATTTGCCCGGCTCGGTCGCGACGTCGATCGTGCCGCCGTGCTGCTTCACGACGATGTCGTGGGTCATCGACAGCCCGAGGCCGGTGCCTTCGCCGGCTGGCTTGGTGGTGAAGAACGGATGGAACATTTTCTCCTTCACATCGTCGGCAATGCCGGTGCCGTTGTCGCGGATCGTGATCTCGACGTCATCGCCGCGATCGCGCGTCGCGGCGGTCACAATCGGCTCGTAACCGGCGGCACCGTCGGCCTTGCGCCTGATGACCGCGTGGAAGCCGTTCGAGATCAGGTTCAGGAGCACGCGGGTGATTTCCTGCGGAAACACTTCGGCCTGTCCGGCCGCTGGATCGAGCGCGCGCTTCAGCGTCACGTGGAATCCGGGCTTCTCGGCGCGTGCGCCGTGATAGGCGAGATTCAGGCTCTCCTCGACCAATGCATTGATGTCGCTCAGCCCATGCTCGCCGCCGCCTTCGCGCGAATGCAGCAGCATGTTCTTGACGATGGAATCGGCGCGGCGGCCGTGCTGCACGATCTTGCCGAGGTTGTCCTGCAGAAGCCCCGTCAGCTCGTCGACCTCGCTGCGGACGTTCTCGGGGAGCGGGACCGGCGCGAGCACCCCGTTCAGCTCCTCGGTCAGCTCGGCAGACAGCGAGGCGAAATTGTTGACGAAGTTGAGCGGGTTCTTGATCTCGTGCGCGATGCCGGCCGTGAGCTGGCCCAGTGACGCCAGCTTCTCGGTCTGGATCAGGCGGTCCTGCGCGGCGCGGAGATCATCGAGCGATTTGGCGAGCTCGCTGGTGCGGTCCTGAACCTCGTTGAACAGGCGCGTGTTCTCGACCGCGATCACGGCCTGGTCGGCAAAGGTCTTGAGCAGGTTGATGGCTTTGTCGGGAAAATAACCGGGCTCCCGCCGCGTGACGGCGATGGTGCCGATCGCAAGGCCATCGCGCAGCATCGGCACCACGAGGATGCTGCGATAACCGCGTGTTCGCGCCAGCTCCTTCATGGCCTCGGTAAGATCAGGCTCGTTCTGCATGTCGCTGCGGAAGGCATACTCGCCGCTGCTCGCCACCCGGCTGTGAATGCCCGATGAGGACAGCGGCGTCGGAAATGAGTTCAGCAGATCCGCATTGCCGGCCTCGTTGTCGGTCGTGAAGGCGGCCAGATGCAGCATGCCGTCGACGACGCGGGTGACAGTGGAGGAGTGCGCTCCGATCAGCGCCTTGGCGCTGTCGGAAATGGCCTGGAACACCGGCGTGACATCGGACGGTGAAGCCGCGATCACCTTGAGAATGTCGGCAGTCGCAGTCTGACGTTCCAGTGCTTCCTTGGTCGCGTTGAACAGGCTGACATTCTTGATCGCGATCACGGCCTGGTCGGCGAAGGTCTGCAGCAGGTGCACATGATGCTCGGCGAAGTTGCCGGTCGCGCGGCGCGTCGCGATGATGATGCCGATGGCTTCGCCTTCGCTCATCAGCGGCGCGAACAGCATGCTGCGATAGCCGCGGGCCCGCGCGATGTCGCGCGCGGCCGGCTCGACCTCGGTGTCGGGCAGTTGCGCCGCGGTACCATTGGCCACGAGCTGATAGGGCGGGAATTGTGCGAACGGCACCGGGAACGAGGCCTGGAGCACGCGGTCGCCCGCGGGATCCGTCGGGGTGAATGCCGCAAGGTGCACGGCGCCGTCGACATAACGCAGCACCGCGGTGGAGAAGCCGCCGATCAGCCGGTTGGCGTTGGTGGCGATGGCCTCGAATACCGGCTGCACGTCGGACGGGGAGGCCGCCATCACCTTCAGGATATCGGCCGTCGCGGTCTGGCGTTCCAGCGCCTCCTCCGTCTCGTTGAACAGGCGCGCGTTCTCGATCGCGATCACGGCCTGGTCGGCGAAGGTCTGCAGCAGCTGGACGAGGTCGGGCGCGAATGATCCTGGCTCGGCGCGCGTGACGCTGATCATGCCGACCGGCGCGCCCCGGTTCATCAGCGGCATGAATAGCACACTGCGGAAGCCGCGCAGCCGCGCCAGCTCCCGGTTCAGTTCAGGGACGTCGGCCGCCTCGCTGTCGGGAAACTGGATCGTCTGGCCCTCCCGCACGAGGCCAAAGGTCGGGAAGTCCGCGATCTTGCGTGGGAACGACGCCTTGAGCCCCGCGTCCGCCTCCGGATTGGTCGGCGTGAACGCCACGAGGTGAAGCTCGTCGCCGATGAACTGAAGCACGGTGGCGGAGAAGCCGCCGAGCAGGCGCTTTGCGCTGTCGGCGACCGCCGTAAAGACCGGCCGCGCATCGGACGGCGAAGCCGCGATGATACGCAGGATCTCGGCGCTGGCGCTCTGGCGATCCCGAGCCGTCGCAAGCTCGGCCCGCAGCTGCGCAATCTCGGCGGTGGCCGACCGCAATCGGCGCTCGAGTTCCTCGATTTCCTGCAAAACGGTCGTCATTCCCGGTCCAGCTTGATGCCGCGGCGTGCGCGGCACCGGGCCGGATTATCACAACTTCTGCGGTCGGAGCCAGCGGCTCGCAGCCGTGCCCGCACCGGCTCCGCTCACGTGCCGGGCCGCGACACCTCGGTCTCCTTGGCTGTGATGAACTCCAGCAGCACCGGCACGCCTTCCCTCGTCTTCGCGATGCCGCGCTTGATCGCGGGCACGATGTCCTCCGGCCGCGTCACCCGCTCTCCGTAGCCGCCGAAGGCGCGGGCCATCGCGGCGTAGTCGCCGGAAATGTCGGTCGAACGATATTTTTCGGTCGAGATCGGCATCACCTTCAGCTCGATCGCCATCGAGAAATTGTTGAGCAGGATCGACATGATCGGGATGCGCTCGCGCACCGCGGTCTCGAAATCCATGCCGGTGAAGCCGATCGCAGCATCGCCCCAGACGTTGATGCAGAGCTTGTCGGGCTTTGCCAGCTTGGCGCCCATCGCAAGACCGAGGCCGTAACCAAGCTGCGTGGTTTTGCCCCAGCCGAGATAGGTGAGGGGCTCGACCGATCGCCAGAACGGCGAGAGCTGGTCGCGCGGGCTGCCGGCATCGTGGGTGATGATCGTATTCGCGATGTCCACGGTGTGCTGGAGATCCCACAGCACGCGATAGGGGCTCAAGGGCGCGTCATTGCTGGTCAGCTTCGGCATCCATTTCGCCAGCCATTCCTTGTGCGAGGCTGCGATCTCGGCCGCGACGGCGGATGCATCGCGATCCGCGGTGACGGTCTTGCCGATCTCCTCCAGCAGCGCGTCGAGCACGAGGCCGGCATCGCCGACCAGGCCGATCTTCGCTTCGACGTCCTTGTTGAGATGATTGGGATCGAGCGTCGAATGAATGATGGTCTTGCCCTTCGGCATCGCGATGCCAAAATTGGTCTCGGTAAAGGAGCAGCCGATGCCGAAAATGACGTCGGCCTCGGCCAGAAATTTCGGCACCGCGCGCGGCACTGCAAGGCCGCCGGAGCCAAGCGACAGCGGATGCGTCTCCGGAAACGATGATTTGCCACCCAAGCTGGTGGTGACGGGGATCGCCAATCGCTCGGCGAGCCGTTTCAGCTGCGGCCAAGCCTGCGCGTAATGCACGCCCTGGCCGGCATAGATCACCGGCCGTTTTGCGTTCACCAGCAGGCTGGCGGCTTCCTTGACGTGAACGGGGTCGGCGCCGTAGCGGGTGCGCAGCACCGGCGTGTAGTTCAGCGGCTCCGGCACCTCCTCGTTCCACATGTCCGAGGGGATCTCGACGATGACGGGCCCGCCGCGGCCGTTCTTCAGCCTGGTGAAGGCGCGGCGGAAGATGTTGACGACTTCGGTCGCGAGAATGATCGGCTCGGACGATTTCGCGAACGGCTTCATCGCCTCGCTGGAATTGAAGTTCGGCTCGATATGCGCCAGCCGGCGCTGATAGCCCATCGGCAGCACCAGCACGGGAACGGATTCGCCGAAGCACTGCGCCACGCCGCCCATCGCGTTCTCCGCGCCCGGCCCGTGCTGCATGCAGAAGGCACCGATGCTGCGCCCCGACGTCACCCGCGAGATGGCGTCCGCCATGTGGATGCCGACGCGCTCCTGCCGCACCATCACCGGGCGGATCTCGGCCTTGGCCGCGTGTTCGATGAGATGGTTGACCGGATAGCCGCAGAGGATCTCGATCCCCTCGCGCCTCATGATTTCCGCAATGGCGGTGCCGAGCTTCATGGCGTCTCTCTCCCTGGCAAGGCCGGTTGATCCGGCTTGTTGGGAGGAGAGGATCAGGAATTTCCGGGAGCGTAAAGCGCGGGCAGCGAGCGCGGCGGTAGGCCAGCTATGCGTCGCGAGCGTGCACCGGCTCCATCCTGCGATGGTCGCTGCAGCCGCTCGCGGTCGGCTGCAGCAGGCGCTGGGCCGCAAGCAGATCCGGTGTCCCGAACCCCTCGGTGAACTCGTTATAGATCGGCGAGAGCAGCCGGACAGCCTTGGATCTGCGGTCGGTGGCGATCCAATGTGCCGCGAGATCGGTCGCGATCCGCAATTGGAACGTCAGCGCGCCTATCCTGCGCGCTTCCGCGAGCGCTTGCTGAAACCGCTTTTCGGCGCGCAGCGGCTCGCCGGTGTGGAGAAGGATCGCGGCGTCAACTCTCTGGAGCTCCGGACGGCACCAGCGCTCGCCTTGGCGTTCCTGATGCTCGATCGCCCGCGTGATGGCTTCTTGCGCCTCCGCGATCCGCCCTTGCCTCAGATAGGCGCGGGCGAGGACCGCGAGATAGCTGCCGATCCGCATCAAGAACCGGCATTCTGTCAGTTCGTCGATCGCGGCTCGAATATCCTCCACCGCGCGTGGATCGCCCCGCAGGTCGCGAAGGCATGCGGAGAAATAGCGCTCGACCGGAACCCAGCGTGAGATGCGCTCGCGTTCAAGGTTGCGACGCAATCGCTCAGTGTAGCTCGCGAGCGCGTCAAGATTGCCGGTTTCGAGCGCAACGGGAAGGGCGGCGAGCCCAAATGCGTTCGACTGTGACACCCAATGGCCGCTGCGGTCCGCGGCATCGACGGCGTCGCTGGCCAGTCTTGCCGCATATTCGGCTTGCCCTTGCATCCACGCGACGAAGGGCAGGTTGAAGCGGACGGTGATGAACCGGTAGACTTCGTTCGCGTCCTTGCGCGAACGGCTCTCTGCCAGTGAATAAGTCGCCGCAAGGCGATCGAGAACCGGGCGGCTCTTGCTCAACTCGCCGGCAAACGCGCGCGCCCAGGCGAGTGCGCGATCGGCTTCAGACGTTGCCGTGAGGTCGCGGTCGCGGTCGCGGTCGGCAAGCTCCGTCGCTTCCTCGAGATAGGTCGTTGCGCGCGGGACCTCGCCGATCTGCAACAGGTAGAAGCCGAACCCGACCAGCGCTCGCTGCTGATATTCGATGTTGCCGGCCCGCCTTGCAAAGTGGATGGCATCGAGCCAGGCAATCTCGTTCTCGTTCGACATCTTGCGGGCGTAGAACAGGCTCCACCCAAGGGCGCAGGCGAGTTTTGTCTTCGATAGATCATCGCAAGGCACGGTCTTGGCCAATGCGAGCGCAGCCGCCAGCCGCGCCTGCGCTTCCGACAGGATCGACGTTTCCGACCACAAGGTGATCGCCGCAACCGTGAGCCTGATCCCGAGCACGGGATCGCCGTGCTCGCCGAACGCCCATGAAAGAGCGGCGCGCAAATCGGCGATACGGCCGAGGTAACGCTGTGTCCAATCGGCCGGCTCGCGCCATTTCCACTCCTCCTCGGACTGTTCGAACAGCGTGAGCACACGTTGCGCGTGACGGCGCAGCGCCTGGTCGCAGGCAGGATCGGCCCGGCGCCGCTCGCCTGCGTAGCGGCATGTGCTGTCGAGCAGGCGATAGCGGAGGTTCGCGCCATGTGCCTGCGCGCTCAAAAGCGATTTGGCAACGAGACTGCCGAGGCCAGTGACGACGTCGACCGGCGTGAGCCCAGCCGCTTCGGCGACGAAGACCGCGTCCTCAACCTCGAACGCTTCGCTGAACACCGAGAGCAGGCCGAACAGTCTGGCTTCCCGCTGCGACAGCAGCCTGAAGCTCCAGTCGATCGTCGCCATCAGCGTTTCATGGCGCGGCGGCGCACCATCGGCGGCGGGGGCCCGAAAACCCAGATTCTGGTCGAGTAACTCCACCAATTGGCGAGGATTGAACCTGCCGATCTGGGCTGCCGCCAATTCGATCGCCAGCGGGAGTCCGTCGAGCGAGTGGCAGATCGCGGCGACGGCCTCGCAATCATCGTCGACGAATTGGTAGTCGGCCCATTCGGCGGCGCGGCTGACGAACAATTGCACTGCCGGAAACCTGACGGCTTGATCGGCGGTCAGGGCGTGACCGGGTTTGGGTGAGGCCAGAGAGCCGAGCCGGACGACATGCTCGGTGGCGGTGCCGAGCGGCTCGCGGCTGGTCGCAAGCAGCCTGCACGGCGATGCGTCCGCCATGAACCTGCCGGCGAAGATCGTTGCGGCCGGCAGGACGTGCTCGCAATTGTCCAGAATGACCAGCATCTGCCGCGGTCTCAAATAGTCGATGGCCGCAGCCAGGCTGTTGTCCGGATTGCCCCTGATGCCCAATGCCGTCACCAGTGCGGCGCCGAACAGCGTCGGGTCGGAGATCGTTGCGAGATCGACGAAGCACACGCCGTCGCGGCACTGTGGCGCAAATGCCTGGGCGACGGCCAAGGCAACCGTCGTCTTGCCGATTCCTCCCGCGCCGGCCAGAGTCACGTGCCTGTTGCCCGTCAACAGACCCGTGATCTCGTCGATTTCCGGTTCGCGACCAACGATGCCGCGCAGCAATGGCGGGCTGGGCGGGGGGAGCGGTTCGGCGAGCGCAAGATCGTCTTCGACCTCGCCGATGCTGATCTGCACCTGCGCGATGAACTTGTATCCGCGGCGCGCCAGGGTCGCGATGTATACGGGCTCGATCTGGGTATCTCCCAGCGAACGCCGCAAGCTCCACATGTTGACCTTGAGATTGCTGTCGTGGAGGAAGGTGCCCGGCCAGGCGGCCGCCATCAGCTCAGTCTTGCTGACCAGCTCACCGCAGCGCTGCACCAGCAGCTGCAAAAGCTCGAATGCGCGTCCACCGAGCTTGACGGGGCGCCCTTTGAGAAGGAGCAACTGGCGGCTGGGTATCAGTCGAAATGGGCCGAAGCAGTAGGTGAGCTCCCGCCGGCCTGCGCCCCGTTGTCGTGTCTCCGTGGCAGCCCGCATAAATCATTGCCAATCGATCAAACCGATCGAGTGGTATTATCATGCACTGCAATATTTTTGAAGGGAACCGTTCCGGTTCGTACGATTTGCCGCAGGGCAATTGTGACAAAGCGCGCGCGGGACGGTTCGGCTATTTTTTGGGCTTGCCGAGAATGGCCATGCGCATGACTTCGACGCCGCCATCGGCAAGTTCCGGAAGCTTGGCGAACCAATCCTTCACATAAGGCATCGCGTTGTGTGCGTCGAAATCGGCCTGGCTGGCGAACACCTCGTAAAAGATGAAGTGGCCGGGCTTGGCGCGGTCTTCCTGAAGGAAATAGACTAGGTTTTTGGGATCGCTGCGGACCAGGTCGATCAGCGGCAAGGTGGCGGCGCGCAGCATGTCTTCTTTTCCAGGCTTGGCGCGCACCTGGGCCACCACGGAATATGCACCCTCCGGGATCTCCCGATAGTGCACGCGCGGCGCTTCCTGAGCCACGGCCGGAAGCGTCGCTGGTGCCGTAGCGGCGGCGATCAGCAGGGCGGCGAGCGAGTTGCGAACGAGAGTTTGCATGGTGAAGTCCTTCATGTGATGTATCGCAGAGTGAGCAGCTGGCACTGACAGCCGCCCCGCCGCATGACAGTCTAGCGCACGATCTTCTGTTGCCGTTTTGCCAAGGCTTCGCTGAAGCGCTTCTTGACCGGGCCGAGCGCCTTGACGAACTCGAGCTGCTCGCCCTCCGGTCCTTTGCAATAGATCAGCTCCCAGCCGTTCGAGGGTTCAGCGGTCACCCGGTTCGTGTTGGTGCTGCGAGGCGCGGCCTTGCGATCCGCTTCCGTCATGACGCGGATGGTGCGGTTCGCTCTCACCTGCGTCATGCCGCGGCGCGCCGATTCCGCCTCGAGATCGGCAATGAACTTGTTGAAGTCGACATCGTCGCGAACATAGAAGCAGATGTGCATCATGCGCGGGAAAGCAGGGCTCATATGCTCCACCGGTTCGGCGAAGCTCTTGGCGCTGCCCATGGGCTGATCAGCCTCGCGATATTGCAGCAGCTCCAGCACCATGTTGTCGAACTGGATGAAGCGGACATCGAGCCGCTGCGCGCCGCTTCGCAAGTCGGGCACGCCAATGGTTCGCGGATTGACCCCGCGTGCGTTCGCCTCGATCTCCTGGTCGGCCAGCAGCGTGTTCTGCACCCCGTCGCCCTGGAAGTCGCCGTGCCGGAACACCTCGGTGCCGCCAAGGACCTCCGTGTAGAACTGGTAGGCCCGCTCCATGTTCTGGACCGTCAGCCCGAAATGCTGGATGCCCTGGAGCCGCGCGCCGAGCGGCGCCTCGTCGCGCTCGGCATCCTGTGTCGCGGCCCGTGCGTCGGTTGCCGTGCCGGCTACGAGGCCGGTGACGACGGCTGCGCCGGCGGTCTGAAGCAAGGCCCGGCGGTCCATGCCGGTGGCGTTGTCGGCTGCATCTGTCATGTCGTTCTCCTTGGTCGTTCGGTGGATTGGTCAATCAACGGCGGGAAGTGGAGCTGCGGGGCTGACCAGCCCCTCGGAGCGGAGCTCGCGCCAGAAGTCCGCGGGGATGGCTTCCTGGAGCGCAGCGCGATCCTCGGCGATGCGGCCCGGGCGGCTCGCACCGGGAATGACGGCCGCGACCACCGGATTGGTGAGCGCGAACTGCAGGCCGGCCGCTTTCATGCTGATGCCATAGCGGTCCGCGATCGCCTTGATCCGTGCCACTTTCTTGAGGATTTCGGGAGGCGCCGGCGCATATTCAAAGTTCGGGCCGCCGACGAGCGCGCCAGAACTGTAGGGGCCGCCGACGATGATCGCGAGCTCGTGCTCGGCGACCACAGGCATCACCCGCTGCAGCGCCCTTGCATGGTCGAGGAGCGTGTATCGGCCTGCGAGCAGGAAGCCGTCGGGGCGCGGCTCTTCGAGCGCGAGCAGCAGCTCGATCGGCTCGACCCGGTTGACCCCGAGTCCCCACGCCTTGATCACGCCCTCGTCGCGCAGCCGGTCGAGCGCTCTGAAGGCGCCCTTGCGGGCGCTCTCGAACACCGAGAGCCACTCGTCGCCGTAGAAGTCCTGCGCCACGTCGTGCACGAAAGCGATGTCGATGTGGGAAGTGGCGAGCCGCTTCAGGCTGTCCTCGATCGAGCGCAACGTTCCGTCCCGGGAATAGTCGTTCACGATCCGGTTCGGGCGTCCGTGCCTGAAGACGCCGCCCTTCTCGCCGAGGTCGCGGGCATCGACATCCTCGATCTCGTCCAGGATCAGGCGGCCCACCTTGGTGCTGAGCACGTGGTCGCTCCGCTTGCGGCCGGCGAGCGCGGCGCCGATGCGGATCTCGGCAAGCCCCGCGCCGTAGAACGGTGCGGTGTCGAAATAGCGGATGCCGTCCTCCCAGGCTGCGTTCACCGTCGCGAGCGCTTCCTGCTCCGGGATGTCGCGGAACATGTTGCCGAGCGGCGCCGCGCCGAACCCAAGTTCTCCCGGCAGAATATCCTTGAGGGCCATGTTGCGAGTCCTTGTCTGCGGCAGGAAAGTCCGTCGGTGTGCGGCGCAGCCGATCTCAGTCGGTCGCGGACGCATCTGCGCTTCTGATGAACGCCGCGACTTCGCGCGGATGCGACAGCATCACCGCGTGGCTGCTCTTCATCTCCGTCACCTTCGCGCCCGAGCGCTTGGCCATGGTGCGCTGTGCCGTCGGCGGGATCATGTGATCCTCGCTCGTCACCATGTAATAGGTCGGCTTCGTCTTCCACGCCACGCGATCGACCTTGGTCTGCACCGCCTGCAGTCCCCAGGGCAGTTGCGCCGCGCCCATGAAGCGGGTCGTGGCCGGGTCGACATCAGCCGCGAAAGAGGTGGGGAATTTTGCGCGGTCGACGAGGAGATAATTGCCCTCGGTGACCAGCGGAGCCTTGTGCTCGCCCGGCGGTACGGGTGCTTCCGCCAGTGTGCTGACGGACTCCCCGGCGTCGGGCGCAAAGGCGGCGAGATAGACGAGGCTGCGAACCTTCGGGTTGTCGCCGGCTTCGGTGATGACCATTCCACCATAGGAATGCCCGACCAGAATGACCGGATGCCGCGCCTTGGCGATCACGCGTTCGGTCTCCGCGACATCGTCTCGAAGCGTGATGGTCGGCTGCTGAACGACGAGCACCTCATAGCCCGCCTCCGAGAGGATGCTGTAGGTGTCCTTCCAGCCCGAGCCATCGACGAAGGCGCCGTGCACAAGAACAATCGACACATTCCTGTCGGCCGCGGCCGCGGGGAGGGCGGTTGCGATCGACAACGCGGCAAGCGCGGAGGTAAGCGACTTCATATCAGGCTCCTGTCCTCGACACGGCCACATTGCCGTTGATGCGCCATTCAATAGCGCACGCCCGCATTGCGGTATTTCCGATTCCTGCGCGATGACGCACGCATCTTGCTCATCCCGCGATGAAGCCGGCTTCCGAAGCCGATCGTGCACCGCTCCAAGTCGTTGCTTCGTCTGTCTTTTACCTCTTTTAACCGCGCAACCTCTGGACTTCGCCGTCACCGCTTGTGAGTAATTCGCGATCGGCGTGGCAGTGACCGGGCTGCAACTCACCACCGGATGGAATGATCGCTCGCGCGATACGGGGCCGGGAATCGCCGCAACGAAGCGGAGGTCGTGATGGCGCTCGTGACGCATGGAGATCAGAAGTACAAGAACAGCGAGAAGCTCGCGGAGGCCAATGATTGGCCCGGGCTGAGCATCGAGCATCGCAAATTCGAGGCGGGCCGTCAGGCAACGCCCGTTCCCATCTGCACCGAGCTCGTCATGCTGCTGTCGGGCGGGGGGATGGTGTGCCGCGCCGGCAACGGCGAAGTCCAGAAAAGCCTCGCGCGTCCGGGCATGAGTTATCTCGTGCCGGTGGGGACGCAGGAGAGCCATCTCGAGCTCTCCGACCGCATGGAATGTCTTCATCTCTACCTGCCGCCGGCGCTGCTGGACCACAGCGCACTTGCGGATTTCGGCATCGATCCGGCCAAGGTCGAGATCGCCTACGCTCACGGTCTGGCGGACCAGGTGCTCTTCCATATCTGCTCGCCGCTTCGGGATCTGCTCCATCGCCCGCACCAGCCGACCGACGCGCTGTTCGTGGAGGGGATCCAGGTTGCGCTCGCGGCGCATCTTCTGGGCAATTACACGATCGACCGCTGGCGCGCGCCCGACAGGTCGCCGGCGCTCGATCCGCGGCGCCTCCAGCGCGTGCTGGACTATATCGAGGCGTCTCTCGGCAGCGATATCAGGCTCGAGGATCTGGCGGCCCAGGCCTGCCTCAGCCCCTATCATTTTTCCCGGCTGTTTCGCGAGGCGACCGGACTGTCACCGCACCGTTACGTCACCGATCGCCGCGTCCACGCCGCGCGACAGGAGCTCGCGCGCGACCACCTGTCGCTGGTCGAGATTGCCCTGGAGTTCGGCTTCGGCTCGCAGGCCAATTTCACGCGCGTATTCCGCAAGGCCGCAAATCTCACGCCGGGGCAGTTTCGCGAATTGTGCTGCGGCCAGGCCGAGGTGAAGAGCGATCGTTCGGATACGGCACTCCGCAGGGATTGCGCATGATTCCGCAGGAATCGGGAATACGGCTCAGCGTCTATCAGGCAGTGCTGTTGTGCGGACCATATCCGCTAGGAGACATATCGATATGATCGAGCTCACGGTGAACGGGATCAAGCGCCAGGTGGACGTCGTTCCCGAGATGCCGCTGTTGTGGGTGCTGCGCGACGAACTCGGCATCACGAGCGCCAAATACGGTTGCGGCGTCGCGCAATGCGGCGCTTGCACCGTTCACATCGACGGCCTGGCCGTGCGGTCCTGCCAGTCGCATATCGGCGAGGTCGCGGGCAAATCGGTCGTGACGCTCGAAGGCCTGGACAACAGGGATCAGCACCCGGTCTTGCAGGCCTGGATCGAGCATCAGGTGCCGCAATGCGGCTACTGCCAGACCGGACAGATCATGCAGGCGATCTCGCTTCTTGGATTGATCCCGAGGCCCACCGACGAGCAGATCGATCAGGTGATGTCCGGCAATCTCTGCCGCTGCGGCACCTATCCGCGCATCCGTGCTGCGATCCACGCGGCTGCGGCGGCGAACAAGACGGCGGAGAAGTGAGATGGGCCACATGCAGACCCTTTCCCGTCGGGCTTTCGTTTTCGGCTCCGCCGCCGTCGCCGGTGGCATCGCCTTCGGTGCCTATGGTTGTGCCGAAGCGGCCGCGCCGAGCGCCGACGGCAATCCGCTGGCCGCCGGCCTCGGCGCGAATTCGGTGACCTTCAATCCCTGGGTCGAGATCAGCCCGGACAAGATCACGCTGATCGCGCAACATGCCGACATCGGCCAGGGCGTCGGATCGGTGCAGCCGATCATGATCGCCGAAGAAATGGATCTCGACCCCGGCCAGTTCGAGATCCGGTTCGCCGGCCCGAGCCCCGCTTACTTCAACACAGGCTTCGCCGACGAGTTCGCGCCGTTCGTGGCTGCGGACCAGAGTCCTGCCGCAGAGGAAGCGCGCGCCGCCACGCTCGAATGGCTGCGCAAGTCCGGCCTGCAGATGACGGGTGGATCGAGCACGATCCCGGACACCTACCAGAAGCTGCGTGTTGCCGGCGCGGTCGCACGCGAGACGCTCAAGGCCGCCGCGGCCAAGCGTTCGGGCGTCGCGGTGGCCGACCTGCGCACGCAATCGGGCCATGTGATCCTGCCGAACGGAAGCAGGATCGCCTATGTCGCGCTCGCGGCCGAGGCGTCCAGAATTCCGCCGGTGCTCGATGCGCAGCCGCGCGACCCCTCCAAATGGCGCATGCTCGGCAAGCCGATGATGCGGCTCGACGTCCGCTCGAAAGTGATGGGCGAGCTGAAGTTCGGCATCGATATGAAGATGGACGGCATACTCTACGCGTCCGTCAAGCTGAACCCGAACAAGGGGCAACCGTTGAAATCGTACGACGCCCGCAAGGCGCAGACGATGCCGGGCGTCAAGAAGGTCCTTGAGATCAAGAACGGCGTCGCGGTGATCGCGACGAACAGCTGGTACGCGATGAAGGCTGTCGAAACCATCGCCTGCGAGTGGGCGCCCTCGGCCTATCCCGCCGAGCAGGCCGACCATTGGAAAGTTCTGGAATCCTCGTTCAAGCCCGAGTTCTTGGGCAAGGAGTGGAAGAAGATCGGCGACATCGACGCCGGCCTGAAGACGGGCAGGCTCGTAGAAGCCGAGTATCGCGCGCCCTATCTGGCCCATCAACCGCTGGAGCCGCTAAACGGCATCGGTCTCGTCACCGACAAGGGCATGGAGATCTGGGTCGGCCATCAGAGCCCCCGCTTCGTGCAATGGGTCGCGGCGACCGCAATCGGCCTCAAGCCGGAGCAGGTCACGTTTCACAACCAATGGACCGGCGGAAGTTTCGGCCATCGTCTGGAATACGAGAACGTTCGCGTGCTCGCCGAGATCGCCAATCAGATAAAGGGCACGCCGATCAAGCTCGTGTTCTCGCGCGAGGAAGATTTCCTCCAGGACATTCCGCGGCAGATTGCGATCGCACGGCACCGCGGCAGCGTCGACAAAAGCAAGATCGTCGCCGCCGATCTGCAACTGGCTTCGACCACGCCGCTCAAGGGACTGCTCGAGCGTTCGGGCACGCCGTCGAAAGATCCCGACGGGCAATTGGCCGCCGGCCTGTGGAACGTCTATTACGACATCCCCAATTTCCGGGCCACCAGCTACGAGGCGCAAGGATTGTCGCCAAGTACCACATGGCGTTCGGTCGGCGCCTCGACATCCGGCTTCTTCACCGAGAGCTTCATCGACGAATTGATTCATGCGGCCGGTCTCGATCCGATGAAGGCGCGCATCGCGATGTGCACCGTGCCGCATTATCGGAAAGTGCTGGAAACCGTCGCGGAGATGTCGGACTGGAAGGGACCGCTCGGCAACGGCCGTGGCCGCGGCGTCGCCTTCGTGGAGTCCTTCGGAACGCCGGTCGCTGAAGTCGTCGAGGTGACGGCGACGGAGCGCGGCATCCGGATCGACAAGGTCTGGGTCGCGGCCGACGTCGGCAAGGTCGTCGATCCCGTCAATTTCGAGAACCAGGTCCAGGGCGGCGTGGTCTGGGGGCTTGGCCACGCCATGAACTGCGAGCTCACCTACTCAAAAGGCGCAGCGCAGCAGACCAATTACAATCACCATGAGGCGATGCGGATCTACCAATGCCCGGTCATCGAAGTGCGCGGGCTGGAGAACGATCCGAAGGTGAGGGGGGTCGGCGAGCCACCGGTGCCACCCGCCGCGCCTGCGCTCGCCAATGCGATCTTCGCCGCGACCGGAAAACGCATCCGCGAAATGCCGTTCAACAAGTTCATCGATTTCGTGTGAGGGAAGCCATGAAGACATCTCTGATGGCGCTGGTCCTCGCGACATCGGCCATTGCAGCCTTGACCGGGATCGTTGCGGCCAAGGATGAGGCCGCCAAGGATTTGCTGCCGCCGGGCAGCGTCAGCCGCACCGAGGGCCTCGCTGCCTGGAAGCGGATCGAGGCCGTCGTGACCCATCCACGGTGTGCCAACTGCCACGTCGATGCCAAGGCCATACCGATCTGGACGCCGGCCGGCGAAACCAAGTCTCGCCCGCACGGCATGAACATCCACGGTGGCGAGAGCCGCATCGGCGCGGAAGCGATCCCGTGCTCGACCTGTCACATGACCTCGACCCAGGCGAACGAGCCGGCGCCGGCGCCGCCGCGCGCCGGGATCGACTGGCAGCTCGCACCGGTGGCCTTCATCTGGTTCGGCAAGAGCGGGGCCGAGATCTGCGCGCAGATGAAAGATCCCAAGCGCAATGGCGGCCGTGACGCCGCCGGTCTCGTCGGGCACTTACGGCACGATGCCTCGCTGAGCGGCTTTATCCCGCGCGGCTGGGCGCCTGGAGCCGGCCGCTCGACGCCGCCGGGCACCTTCGAGGATCACGTCAAGGACATGGCGATGTGGGGCGCAGCCGGGCAGCCCTGTCCGAACTGATGCGTTCTCTTACGTCGCGCCAAGGCGATCCCAATCGTAGAGCCGGGATCCCGACAACGAACAATATCGGTCGGCCACTCGTGGTGTTCCGGCCGTCTGAATGCAACAGCGTTATCGAACGGAGAAAACCATGACCCAACATGTCCTCTTCATTGTCACCAACGCAGCTGTGATCGGTCCGCATAGTCGCAAGACCGGCTTCTTCTTCGCCGAGGTCGCCCATCCTTTCGAGGTGCTCGACAAGGCTGGGGTGGCGGTGGAGTTCGCGTCCCCGGCCGGGGGGTGGACGCCTTACGATGCGTACGACGAGAAAGATCCCGCTCAGAGGGATTTTCTCGCGAGCAAGGCCTTTCGCCGCTTGAATCACAGTCGCAAATTGTCAGAGGTGGACGCCGCCGACTACGACGCCATCCTGGTGCCCGGCGGTCTTGGGCCCATGGTGGACATCCAGCGCAATGCAACGGTCCAGAGTGCCGTCGTGCGCGCCTGGACCACCGGCAAGCTCGTTGCCGCTGTCTGTCACGGGCCGTGCGCGCTGCTTGGCGTTGACCTTGGCGATGGCGTCCCGTTTGTGCGCGGCAAGAAGCTCACGTCCTTCTCGAAGAAGGAAGAGTACGACTACGCCCGCGATGATGTGCCCTACGAGCTCGAGGATGCGTTGAGGGCAGAGGGCGCCGAGTACTCGTCCGCGGCCAATTGGCAGCCTCACGTCGTGGTCGATGGCCGGCTCATCACGGGGCAGAACCCCGCATCGGCCGGAGCGCTGGGAAAAGAATTGCTGGCCGCCCTCAAGGACAGGAGCAGTGCCGCGAAGATCTGAGGGTTCGCAATATTCGAGAGGGATGGCTCGGCATCTGAAGCCGCGCTTACCCTCGCATGGGGAGCTATCGAATGACGCAATCGCCAGCCAAGATTACCGCTATCCTGATTGCTCGCCCGGGCAAGTCCGCTGAACTCGGCGCATTGCTCGTCGGCATGGCACCGCATTCCAGAGCTGAGCCTGGCAACCTGCATTGGGATGTCTGGCGCGACGTATCGAACGAAGATCGCTACGTTCTCGACGAACTGTACCGCGACGTTGCGGCCGTCGAAGCTCACCGAGCCTCGCCGCATTACCAGGCTTACCTCGCCAAAATTCCCGAGCTGGCTGATCGGACGGCCGTGGTCTTGGAAGCGGTCGAGGTTGGGAACAGGTGAACGGCGTCAGCGAACCTCCGAAGTAACCGCATCCCTATTTGCAGTTCTGGCAGATCATCAGCTTTCGCTTCAACGCCCCATCTTCCTGATCGAGGCCATTTGCATCTGGATTGGAATTGACGTCCCTTGCTGCGCGTGAACGCGCAGGCGGCGTCACGCGGCTCGGGGTGTCAACGTCGTCGACGGTGCCGACGCTGAAGCCATCGTAGTCGGCGGCCGGATTCGGTTGAGGCCCGCCAGTCACGGAAGGCTCCCTGCCGGACGGCGCCGGCGGAGTTCTGTTCGTCGTCACCCGCGCGGGCTTGGTGGCACTGGGGCGTGGCGGCGATGCATCGGGCGGAGCAAGCGAAACCGGCGGCGCGGCCGAAGTTTGGCCTCTGGCGCTGTCGTGCGGCCAGGCGACGACAGACATGAGGCCGATCGTCAGGAGCATCACGCGTCTCATCCGCATCCTCTCGGCAGCGCTGGTTGATCGATTGACGGCATGGCTCGTCGAGCCCGTTCCGCCGGAGAATATCAGCACCCAGAGAGCCGTCAAAGCGCCGTAGCCTGGATGAAGCGAGGCGCAATCCGGATTATTGTTTCCGCCGGCGCTACGCCGTTTCCTGCAGCGCGCGCCGCAGCCTTCGGATGATGACGCCGCGGGCGCGGTCGTCGGCGGCGGCTGCGACGCGATCGTTCATGTCGAGCATCAGCTCGGACATCTCGTTATGCCAGTCGAGACGCGTCACGGCCTCCGGTGCGAGCCGTCGGCGACGATCGGCGTCGAGCACGCGCGGTTCGGGTACGGCGAGCTCGAAAGTGTCGTCCAGCATCGGCTGGTAGATCCTGGCCGCGGGAATGATGCGCTCGGCGACGCGCTCGGCCAGGCCCGCAACCGCCGCTTCCTCGCCGTGGACCAGGAACAGCCCGCGCGCGATGGGACGACGCGCCGCGATCCAGCTGGCCATGCCGGCGCCGTCGGCATGGCCCGAATATTCGTCGATCATGCGGATGCGGGCAGCGACCTTGATCTCGTCGCCCTGGATGCGGACGGCCTTGGCCCCGTTCTGAAGGAAGCGGCCGAGCGTGCCGTTGGCCTGGAAGCCGGCCAGAAGCACGGTCGCGCGCTCGTTCCATAGCCAGCGCTTCAGATGATGGCGGATCCGGCCCGCATCGCACATGCCGCTCGCGGCGATGATGATGTGAAATCCGGACAGACGCATGATCGCCTTGCTCTCGTCCGCGGTCTCGGTGAACTTCAGATGCGGCGAGTTGAGCAGGCGCGTGGCGTCGACCGACGGATCGAGGCTCTCGGAATGGCGGCGGAACACTTCAGTCGCGCGGATCGCGAGCGGTGAATCGAGGAAAATCGGCGCCGTCGGAATCTCGCGGTGCTCCATCAGGTCGACGAGATCGACGATCAGCTCCTGGGTGCGCTCGACCGCGAAGGCGGGCAGCAGCAGCGCGCCGCCGGCCGCCGCGGCATCGCGCACCTCGGCCGCGAGGTGCTTGCGGCGAAGCGCAGGTGTCGTGGCCTCGCGCACGCGGTCGCCATAGGTCGATTCCGAGATGACGTAGTCGAAATCGCTCGGCGCTTCGGGATCGGGCTGGAGCAGCTTGGCCTCCGGCCCGACGTCGCCGGAGACGAGCACGCGCAGCGGCCGCGCCGCGCCTTGCTCGGCGATTTCCAGTTCGATCGAGGCGGAGCCGAGCAAATGGCCGGCGTTCCAGTAGCGTGCGCGGACGCCGGGAATCACGTCGGTCCATCGTTCGTAGTCGACGGCGCGGAACGATCGCAGCGATGCGATCGCGTCGGCCTGCGTGTAGATCGGCTCGACCTCCTTGCGCCCGCGCGAAGCATTGCGCCGGTTGAGCTGCTTGACCTCCGATTCCTGGATGTTGCCGGCATCGGGCAGCATGTAGGAGCAGAGATCGATTGTGCCGCGCGTCGCCAGGATCGGCCCCTCGAAGCCCGCGCGCACGAGCTTCGGCAAGAGACCGCTATGGTCGATGTGAGCGTGCGTGAGCAGCACCGCATCGATGTCGGCGGGGCGAAACGGAAAGGCGCGATAATTGAGCTCCTTCAGCGTCTTCTGGCCCTGGAACAATCCGCAATCGACCAGGAAACAGCCGCTTGCGGTCTGGAACAGATAGCTCGAGCCGGTCACGGTGCGGGTGGCGCCGCAGAATCGAACGGTGATGCTCATCTGTCATTCTCCGAGGGGCGTGCCGTTGATCGCATAGCCGTTGTCGCCCGCAGTCGCGCTGGCCGCCAAATCGTGCTCCGACCGGCCGAACGTGTAGACGCGATAAAGTGGCTCGCCCTGCTCGACGCGGTCGCCGATCTTCTTGAACAGGCGGATGCCTGCGCCCTTGTCGAGCGGCGCGCCGGCGGTGCGGGCGAGGCGGTTCAGACGCAGGCAGTCGATTGCGGACACGATGCCATCATGCCTCGCCTCGACGTCGAAGCTGAGCGGTCCGAGCTCGTTGCTGCATGTCGAGGGGCCCTGTGCGTCGATGATCTTCTGCATCTGCTTCAGTGCCGCGCCGCTATCCAGCAGTTCGCGCGCCCGGGCATAGCCGGCCCCGCCGCGCAGCTTGGGATCGTATTCCAGCAGATGGGCGGCGAGCCGGAGCGACTTCTCGCGCAGATCGCGCGGCGCATCCTTGTTGTTGCCGAGCACCGCCATGACGTCGTTGGCCTCCAGCACCGGCCCGATGCCGTTGCCGATCGGCTGGCTGCCGTCGGTCGTGATCACCTCGACCGTCCGGCCGAAGCGGTCGCCGACGAATTCGAACAGCTTTCGCAGCCGCATGGCCTCGACGCCGCCGGTGACCTTCGCGGTCGGGCCGACCGGAATGTCGATCAGCAGATGGGTCGAGCCAGCCGCGATCTTCTTGGACATGATGGAGGCGACCATCTGCTCGCGAGTATCCAGGCTCAGCGGGCGCTCGACCGAGATCAGGACGTCGTCGGCCGGCGACAGGTTCACGTGGCCGCCCCAGATCAGGCAGCCGTTGCAGGAGGAGACGATCGCCTTCATCTCCTCGACGGCGATATTCACCCGCGCCAGCACCTCCATCGTGTCGGCGGTGCCCGCCGGCGAGGTGATCGCGCGCGAGGAGGTCTTCGGGATCGGCAGGCCATGCGCGGCGACGATCGGCACCACCACCATCGAGGTGCGGTTGCCGGGGATGCCGCCGATGCAATGCTTGTCGACGACGACAGGGGTCGGCCAGACCAATTGCGTGCCGGCCTGCGCCATGGCCCCCGTGAGGGCGAGCAGCTCGTCGCTGGTGATGAAGCTCGCCGACCCGATCAGGAAGGCGGCGATCTCCATGTCGGAGTAGCGATAATGGGCAAGGTCGCTGATGATCGCGCCGATCTCGGCCTGGCTCAGAGTTCGTCCGCGGATCTTCGCACGCACCGCTTCCAGGCTCTCCGGAGGCGAGGCGGGCCTGACCGTGACCTCCGTTCCGACCGCTTCGGCGAAGCGCCGGAACGCAGGCTCGGAGAGGCCGATCTCGTCGGGAGCCGCCAGCGTATCGTCGTCCGTGATCAGCAGGGTCGCCAGCAGAACCTTGCCGCCCTGACGAAGCTCGACGCGGCTGAAGCCGCGGAAGATCTCCGCGCGCAGCGCCTTGGAGCGCCTCGAGACGACGACGACGTTCTCACGGCCGGTGTCGAGGCGGACGCGGCGGATCTTCAGTTGGGAATGCGGAAGGTCTGGATGCATGGACGGACCGGCAGCAGGGAGTCGGACCTCCATGCTTAGACGTCGCCGTCCCGATGCTGTTGACCCAGATCATGGCCCGCCGCTCCGGCGGGCAGCCGCTGCGCAGGCCGTTGGCCGGCGGTTACTTCATCGCCGTGCTGACCGAGTTGAACTTGTTGTTGAGCAGCGCAGCGCCCGTGCTGTTGACGATGGTCACGATTGCCAGAGCGATCCCTGCGGCGATCAGGCCGTACTCGATTGCGGTTGCGCCATTATCATCGGCAAGGAAGGACCTAAGCAGACGCATTGCCAACTCCTGTTCATCCGATCCGATGGATGGTCGCGTCGTTATCGGACTTGCAAATCGATCGAAAAAATCTTCGAGCGCGCCAAAACACGGCGATCGCACCTTACCTCGTACGACGGCATTCATTAAGTTAGGGTTCCGTCGATCCGTTCAAATGAAGTCAAACCGACAGCCCGGTGCATTGCCCCCCATTGGCTTGGCCGCTTAACCGATTGTTGAGCCTGTTCGTCAACGAATAGGCAAGGATGTCTCGATCGCGCTCATCCGCGCCGGCCGTCCGCATTCAGCGCCCGCAACATCGCGATGCGAGCGAACATCACCCAGCCGCCGCCGGTCTCGGCCGCATTGATCAAGGTCTCGATCGCCGTCTGCCAATGCGCCTCGTGCTGGGCGTCCTCGGGCAGCTCCATGATGTAGTCGGCGGCTTCTTGAAGCGTGAACAACTTGCGCTTGTTGCTCACGCGCACGGGATCGTCGAACGTCGTCGACCAGGGCATGTCAGGCCGGCCGATCGGCGAGGAGAGACATCACGGCGTGATCGCGGGGCGTGGTGCTGTCAGCCGGCCTTCTTTGCCCGCGCCGGCGCGCGCACCGGCTTGTCGGCGGTCTTCTTCGGCGTGGTCGCAGCCTTCGCCGCAGCTTCCTTGCCGCCCTTGCCTGATATCGGCAGCAGCATCTCGCGCTGGCCCTCGACGCGCTTCTTCGGTTTCTTGGCCTTGGCTGTGTCCTTGGCGGTGTCCTTGGCCGTCTCCCTGGCGACCTTCGCCGCGGGCGCCGCGTCCTTCTCGTTCGCGATGCTCTTCTTCAGCGCGTCCATCAAGCTGATGACGTTGCCGCCGGTCTTCGGTGCGGCCTTGGCGGTTATCGGCATGCCGCTGCGCTTCTTGTTGATGAGATCGATCAGAGCGGTCTCGTAATGATCCTCGAACAGCTCGGGCTCGAACGCGCCGGACTTCTTCTCGACGATGTGCTTGGCGAGGTCGAGCATGTCCCTCGTCAGCTTCACGTCCTGGATGTCGTCGAAATATTCCTTTTCGCTGCGGACCTCGTAGGGGTAGCGCAGCAGCGTGCCCATCAGCCCGTTCTCGAGCGGCTCCAGCGCGATAATGTGCTCGCGGTTGGTCAGCACCACGCGGCCGATCGCGACCTTGTCCATGCTGCGGATGGTCTCGCGGATCACCGCATAGGCGTCGTGGCCGACCTTGCCGTCCGGCACGAGGTAGTAGGGACGGATCAGATAGCGGTTGTCGATGTCGGCCTTGGGCACGAACTCGTCGATCTCGATCGTGTGGGTGGAATCGAGCGCGATGTCGTCCAGTTCGTCCTTGGTGACCTCGATATAAGTGTCGGTGTCGACCTTGTAGCCCTTGACGATGTCCTCGGAGGTCACCTCGTCGCCGGTCCCGGCATCGACCTTGAGATACTTGATGCGGTGGCCGGTCTTTCGGTTGATCTGGTTGAACGAAACCTTCTCCGTATCCGAAGTGGCCGGATAGAGCGCGACCGGGCAGGTCACGAGCGACAGACGCAGAAAACCCTTCCAATTGGCGCGGGGGGCCATGGGTTACTCCAGACGCAACAGAGGACAAGCCCTGAGGATACCATCGCCCAGTTGCGAATCATAGCAACCGCCGGCGCGGAATCTTGCAACGGCGTTAATCGTCGCCTGCGCTGTGTTTGCCGGGCGAGCCCATGGACCGGAACATCGCCCGAGATGACGCGTTGCCCCGGCAATTCATCGCCGAGGAGGTCGCGGCCATCCGACGCGACAGCCACAGATCGAGGTTACCATGGCAACCAGGCGAGAGCAGAACCGGATCGTCGAAACTCCGACCGAGGCGCGCCAGGGCGAGCCCGGGCCTTCGGTGGCGGCGCTGCTCGCCATCTCGACCGGGCTTGCGATCCTGATCCTCGCCGTCGTCTGGTTCGTGTTCTTCCGGACCTGACGGCCGGATCAGCACGCCGGCACCTTCCGGCTCGCCGCGCGATGCGGCACGTTGCGCCCACCATGCCGCCGGCTCCTCCGGCGGCATGGTGGGCGCAGTCGCATTTGCGTGCGCCAGGTCGTATATGACCAAAAAGTAACGTAGCCCGGTTCCCTGCGTTCATATTCAGTTCACGCCGGAATTGCTCATCTGTGGCGGTGTTCATGTCGCCTGTTCTTGCAGCCTATCCTTGGAGAGAAGCGTGCGCCTGCTCGTTGTTGAGGACGACCCCGATCTCAATCGCCAGCTCACCAAGGCGCTGACCGACGCCGGCTATGTCGTCGATCGGGCTTTCGACGGGGAGGAGGGGCACTATCTCGGCGACAACGAGCCGTATGACGCCGTGGTGCTCGATATCGGCCTGCCGAAGAAGGACGGCATCTCGGTGCTGGAAGCCTGGCGCCGCAACGGCCGCACCATGCCGGTTCTGATCCTCACTGCACGCGACCGCTGGAGCGACAAGGTGCAGGGCTTCGATGCCGGCGCCGACGACTACGTCGCAAAGCCGTTCCATCTGGAGGAGGTGCTGGCGCGCATCCGCGCCCTGCTGCGCCGCTCCACCGGCCACGCCCAGAGCGAATTGACATGCGGCCCGGTGACGCTCGACACCCGAACCGGCCGGGTCAGCGTGTCGGGCAATCCCGTCAAGATGACCTCGCACGAATATCGGCTTCTGGCCTACTTGATGCATCATTCGGGGCGGGTGGTCTCGCGCACCGAGCTGGTCGAGCATCTCTACGACCAGGATTTTGACCGCGACTCCAACACCATCGAGGTCTTCGTCGGCCGCATCCGCAAGAAGCTCGACGTCGACATCATCCAGACCGTCCGCGGTCTGGGCTATCTCCTGACCCCGCCGCCGGCCCCGGGCGCCTGAGGCGTTCCGGCCTTTGAAGTATCTTGGCTTGACGGGAGGCCGAACAGGGCCCTTGGTCCGGTCATGACGTCCGACCACCTGCCATCCTGCGCCGCCCGGGATCATTCCGATGGCTGCTAGCTCGCTTGCGAACCGACTGTTCCTGTCGGCGACCGCCTGGCTCGTGGTGATCCTGGCCATCACAGGCGTGGTGCTGTCGTCGGTCTACAAGAACGCCACCGAGCGCGCCTTCGACCGCCGGCTCAATCTCTATCTGCGCACCCTCATCGCCGAGGTCGCAACGCCCGACGAGCCGCCGGATCGCCAGTTCCAGTCGCTTGGCGAGCCCCTGTTCGACCTGCCGCTGTCCGGCTGGTACTGGCAGATCACGCGGACCGACACCGAAAAGCCGGAAGTGCGCTCCTCGCGCTCGCTTTGGGACAAGAAGCTACCGAAGCTCGAAGAGCAGGGTGCCGAGCTCACCGCCGCCGGCATCCGCCTCGCCTATGTCGACGGGCCGGAAGGGCAGAATCTGCGCATGGTGGAACGGCCGGTCGATCTCGGTGCCGACGGCAAATTTCTGGTCAGCGTCGCCGGGGACGATACCGAGATTTTCGACGAGACACGCAGCTTCGACTACTATCTCGGCGGCACCTTCACGGCGCTCGGCATCGTGCTGCTGCTGACGACCGTGTTCCAGGTCCGTTTCGGCCTTGCACCGCTCAAGCGCATCTCGGACGCGATCGCCGACATCCGCTCCGGGCGGGCCGAACGGCTCGAGGGTGAATTCCCGGTCGAGATCGCGCCGCTGGCGCGCGAGACCAACGCGCTGATCGATGCCAATCGCGAGATCGTCGAGCGGGCGCGCACCCATGTCGGCAATCTCGCTCATGCGATCAAGACGCCGCTTTCGGTCATCGTCAACGAAGCCAGCGCGCATGCCGCCGATCCGTTCGCGGAGAAGGTGATGGAGCAGGCGGATGTGATGCGCGATCAGGTCGCCCATCATCTGGAGCGAGCCCGCATCGCGGCACGGGTCTCGGTGGTCGCGACTGTGACGGAGGTGGCGCCTGCCATCGAGGGGCTGCGGCGGACCATGGAGAAGATCCATCGCGACCGCGGCATCGTGGTCGAGGCCAAGGCCTATCCATCCGCCAAGTTCCGGGGCGAGCGGCAGGATCTTGAGGAGATGGTCGGCAATCTCGTCGACAATGCCTGCAAATGGGCGGCCTCCCGCGTCCTCATTGAGGTCCTGGTCGAGCCGCAACAGCGGGCCGGCGCCGGCCCGCGTTTGCGGGTCATCGTCGACGACGACGGCCGTGGCCTGTCGGAAGCCGAGCGCGCCCAGGTCGCCCGGCGCGGCAAGCGCCTCGACGAGTCCAAGCCCGGGTCGGGACTGGGGCTGTCGATCGTGACCGACCTCGCGGCCCTCTATGGCGGCAGCCTTTCGCTCGGCAGCGCTCCGACTGGGGGTCTGCGTGCCGAGCTGGTTCTTCCCGGACTATAATCCCTTGTTTCGACGACAATTTCCGGCGCGGCCGAGGCTCCTCCAGCGAAGCATGGGAGGCATTCGAGGCAGCTTCCTAAACGGCTTCTTAAGTGGGGACCCCCTATGATCGCGCCGGACCCATCCCATGTCCGCCATTTTACCGTGCATTACCCGGGCGCATGAGCCAGACATCGATCGAGCGGCTGAGGGAATATCTCGCGCAGCTCCCGCCGCAGTCGCAGGCACTGCTGATGCGGGAGTTCGAGCGTGCGCTGGAGCGCGGCCAGGACACGGCGGTGGCCACCCTCGTGCTCGAGCAGCTGCGCAAGATCGTCCGCAAGAGCGAGGCCGACGAGGCTTTGCCGCCGCGCACGGACGATCTGTCGCGGCTCCTATTCCAGGTGTTGGAACCGTTCCTCGTCGAAGCGGGCACTCCTGTCAGGGCCGGCCAGATTCGCCGCTCCTCGCTGCAGCCGATCTGGCAGTGGCTTGGCCGTGACGGCGCACCGGACAAGGTGAACGAATTCGAGGCGGCGCTGGCGCGCATGCCGGCGGACAGTGCTGGGCAGGTCGAAGCCCTGGCCCAGAAGCTTCAGGCGGTGGCCGCGGATGCCATCTTCGAGCTGACGGGACCGGGCGGCGGCGACAAGTCGCGGGCGCTGGCCCGGGTCGGACCGCCCAACGTCATCGAGGATCTCTATTCGATCGGTGCGGTGCTCCAGGTCCGGGACGCCATTGCGACATTGAACGAGAAATTGCCGCGCACCTTGCGGGCCTTCGGGGATTCCCAGATCGCCTCGGTGACGTCGGCGCTCAACATTCCGGCGCTTCAGACGCCGCAGATGCTGCCTTTCGCCTTGTCGATCGTCGTGCAGCGGATGACCGCGCCCTGGCAGATCATCCGCCTTGCGGTCAAGATAGCGGCGTCCGATGACGAGATCCGCGTCGCGGCGACGCCCTACGGTATGGCCGTCACGATGGCCCTGCACGATTTGTCCTGCGTCGCCGCGGTCCTGCGCATGGACATCAAGCGCGGCCATTTCGACAATGTCGCCGGCAACCTCAAGACGTTACACGACGGCGTGCGCGGACTGCGCACCGAACTCGACCTGCGCAACGATTCGGCCTGGGGCAAGCAACTGACCTCGATCCGGGCCGACATCTCCAATGCGCTGCAGTCCGAGATCGACAGCGTTCCCGGCCGCGTCCGCCGCATCCTGCGCCAGCGCCCCGAAAAGGACATTCCGCCGGGCGCGCGGATCGACAGCACCGACGTCGAGGAAACGGTGGCTCTGATCGACTTCGTCGCGACGTGCCGCAACTATGCGAGCGAGCTTGCGATCAACGAGGTGACGCTGCGTACCTTTTCCGATCTCCAGCAATATGTGGAACGGTCGACCGAGCAGCTGGTGCAGTCGCTGCGCGCCGCCGATCACAAGGTCCGCACCTATCGGCAGCAGCAGGTGCAGGCCGCGATACGCTTCTGCCAGGTGCTGTTCGGCGACGATTACGCCTCATTGATGAGCCGGGCCGCCGAAAATGCACTCACCGGCGAGCGCAAATCGTCGCGCGCAGGCTGATCGGCGCGCATTTTTCCTGATCACAATTTGAAGTTGACGATGCCCATGGCGCACCGTACTTTCGCGGTGCAAGTCTGGAAATTTCCATCTGTAGGCGCATGAAACCGGTCATCAGCTCGATTGAAATTGAGAACCGCGTCATCGTTGCCAAGTATCAACGGCTGATGGTTGGAGCCAAGGTGGTGCTGGTCGAGAAAGCCAGCGATCGGCAGCTGCCCGAGACCGCCACCAGGGTTGCATCTCGGGTTCCCGTCGGAGCGCTGCGCATCAGATTGCCGGATGCAATCAAGCCGGGAACATACTTCCTGAAGGCCTTCGACGGGCACGGCGAGCAGGCCGCGCAAAGTATCGACTTCGAGATCGGCTAAGCCGTTGGATTTTCACCTTTTCGGGACGACCTGTGGGTTGCGCCGCCTTGACAATTGTCAATTGCCGCATCGTCCGGCCGTGGTGTAAAGGCACCTACAGGCGCGGTTCGTGCGCCGCCGGAAGCTTGCCAGATGACGCTATGGTTCGTGTTCGCGCTGATGACGGTCGCGGCGATTTTCGCCGTGCTCTTGCCGCTTGGCCGCACCAGCCGCGCACAAGATCAGGGCAGCGAGGTCGCGGTCTACAAGGACCAGCTGGCCGAGATCGAGCGTGATCTCGCCGCCGGGTTGATCTTGGCGCCGGAGGCGGAGGCTGCGCGCGTCGAGGTCAGCCGCAGGCTGCTCGCGGCGGCGGCCAGCGAGCCGGCAACGGCGCCGAAGTCGAACCTCAAATGGCGCCGTGCGGCGGCCGTGCTGGCGCTTGCCGGACTGCCGCTCATCGCGGCCGGCGTCTACATGCCACTCGGCTCGCCCCGGCTGCAGGACTTTCCCCTTGCGCAGCGGGAGCGCGGGGGTGGCATGGCGCAGTCGCTCGAGAACCTCGTCGTGCAGGTCGAGCAGCACCTGGAGAAGAATCCGACGGACGGGCGCGGCTGGAACGTGCTCGCGCCGGTTCTGGAGCGGCTCGGCCGCTTCGACGACGCGGTGCGCGCCTATCGCAACTCGCTCACTTACAACGGTGAGAGCGCGGAGCGCCGGTCCGATCTCGGCGAAGCGATCTCGGCCGCCGCCGGCGGCGTCGTGACCGCCGAGGCCAAGGCGGAATTCGAGCGCGCACACGCCTTGAACGCCGACGATCCCAAGGCGAATTACTTTCTGGGCCTGGCCGCCGAGCAGGACGGTCGCAAGGACGACGCGGCCAATATCTGGCGTGCACTGCTTGCGAAAGCGCCGGCGGATGCTCCGTGGCGTGCCCTGGTGCAGTCCTCGCTGGCGCGGGTCGGTGGGGGCGGCACGCTGCCGGCGCTGTCCGACGAGACGATTGCTGCCTCCAAGGACATGGCCGAAACCGATCGCAACGCGATGGTGCGCGGTATGGTCGACCGTCTGGCGACGCGGCTGAAGCAGAACGGCGACGATGTCGAGGGCTGGCTGCGTCTGGTGCGCGCCTATCTGGTGATGGGCGAGCGGGACAAGGCAATGGGCGCTTCGGCCGATGCCCGGCAGGCGGTTGCCAGCAACGCCGAGCGGCTGCGCCAGCTCAACGAAGGCCTGAAGACTCTCGGGATCGGCGGATGATGATTTCGGGACGAGAGATGCGGAGAACGGATACGCCATGACGCGCAAGCAGCGACGTATGACCATCATCGGCGGATCGCTCGCCGTGCTCGCGCTCGCGGCCGCGCTGGTGCTCAACGCGCTGCGCGACTCCATCGTGTTCTTCTCGACCCCGACCATGGTCGCCGAGAAGCATGTCGAGCCCGGCAAGCGGTTTCGCCTCGGCGGCTTGGTGCAGCCCGGCTCGCTCCAGCGCGGCGACAATCTCGCGGTGACGTTCGAGGTCGCCGACGGCAACGCCAAGCTGCCGGTCGCCTTCAAAGGCATTCTGCCCGACCTATTTCGCGAAGGGCAGGGCGTCGTCGCGGAAGGCGCACTCGATGCCAACGGCGTGTTCAAGGCCGATACCGTCCTTGCCAAGCACGACGAGACCTACATGCCCAAGGACGTCGCCGATGCCCTGAAGAAGCAGGGGCACTGGAAGGACGATTACGGCGCCCAAGCTTCTGGCGCTGCCAAACCCGCGGCGACGACCGCGCAAGGCAATCCGCAGGGAGCGGTGCGGTGATCGCGGAATCAGGACATTACGCGCTGGTGCTGGCGCTCGCCCTCGCACTGATCCAGTCCGTCGTGCCGCTGGTCGGTGCGCGCCTTGGCGACACCGCCCTGATGAACGTGGCGCGCTCCACCGCGCTGGCGCAGCTGCTGTTCGTCGGCGCCTCATTCACCGCGCTGGTGATGCTGCACGTTAACTCGGATTTCTCCGTCGCCAACGTCTACGAGAATTCCCACTCGATGAAGCCGCTGCTCTACAAGATTACCGGCGTGTGGGGAAACCATGAAGGCTCGATGCTGCTGTGGGTGTTGATCCTCGCGCTGTTCGGCGGCTTGGTCGCCAGCTTCGGCAATAATCTGCCGCTCTCGCTGCGCGCGCATGTGCTGGCTGTGCAGGCCTGGGTCGCGAGCGCGTTCTACCTCTTCATCCTGATGACATCGAACCCGTTCCTGCGCATCGCCAGCCCGCCGATCGAGGGACGCGATCTCAATCCCGTGCTTCAGGACATCGGTCTCGCCGTGCATCCGCCGATGCTCTATCTCGGCTATGTCGGCTTTTCGATCTCGTTCTCATTCGCGATCGCGGCCCTGATGGAGGGACGGATCGATGCGGCCTGGGCGCGCTGGGTGCGGCCCTGGACGCTGGTCGCCTGGATCTTCCTGACCCTCGGCATCGCCATGGGCTCGTATTGGGCCTATTACGAGCTCGGCTGGGGCGGCTGGTGGTTCTGGGATCCGGTGGAGAACGCTTCGCTGATGCCGTGGCTCGCCGGCACCGCGCTCTTGCATTCGGCGCTGGTGATGGAGAAGCGCAACGCGCTGAAGGTCTGGACTATCCTGCTCTCGATCCTGACCTTCTCGCTGTCGCTGCTCGGCACCTTTCTGGTGCGCTCGGGCGTCATCACCTCGGTGCACGCCTTCGCCACCGATCCGACCCGCGGCGTATTCATCCTCTTGATCCTGTGCCTGTTCATCGGCGGCAGCCTGTCGCTGTTCGCGGGCCGCGCCACCTCGCTGAAGCAGGGCGGCCTGTTCGCACCGATCTCGCGCGAGGGCGCGCTGGTGCTTAACAATCTGCTGCTCACGGTGGCCTGCGCGGTGGTGCTGTTCGGCACGCTCTATCCGCTCGCGATGGAGATGCTCGCCGATTTCAAGATGTCGGTCGGCGCACCCTTCTACAATCTGAGCTTCGCGCCGCTGTTCGCGCTGCTGCTGCTCGCGGTGCCGTTCGGGCCGATGCTGGCGTGGAAGCGCGGCGACCTGCTCGGCGTGATGCAGCGCCTGCTCGCGGCCGGGGTTGCCGGGCTGGTCGTGGTCGCCATCGTCTGGGCCTGGGTGCGGGGCGGCAGCGCGCTGGCGCCGCTCGCGATCGGGCTCGGCGTCTTCGTCATCGTCGGCGCGGTCACCGATCTGGTCGAACGGACGGGCCTGGTGCGCCTGCCGTTCGCAACGGTGCTGCACCGGGCGCGCGGCCTGCCGCGCTCGGCCTGGGGCACCGCGTTCGCGCATGCCGGCCTCGGCGTTGCGCTGATCGGGATCGTCTGCGAGACCACCTGGAACAGCGAATACATCGCGACGATGAAGCCGAACGAGGTTGCCCATGTCGCCGGCTACGATCTGAAGCTCGACGGGCTATTTCAACGCCAGGGCCCGAACTACCGAGAGATGATCGCAGAGTTCAAGATCAGCCGCGATGGCGAGGCGGTCACGGTGATGACGCCGTCCAAGCGCAGCTTCACCACCCGCGGCTCCTCGACGACGGAGGCTGCGCTGTTGACCAGCGGCGCGAGCCAGCTCTACGTCTCGCTCGGCGACGCCACCGCCGAAGGCGCCATCGCCGTGCGCATCTATCACAAGCCGCTGGTTCTCCTGATCTGGTGGGGGCCGGTGCTGATGGCGTTCGGCGGCGTGCTCTCGCTCTCCGACCGCCGCCTGCGGGTCGGCGCGCCGAAGCCGGCGCGGGCCAAGCAGCGCCTCCAGCCCGCGGAATGACCCGATGCGCCGGATGATGGCCGCGTTCATCGCGTTGGTGCTGCTGGCTTTGCCGGCGGCCCACGCCGTGCAGCCCGGCGAGATCATGCCGGATCCGGTGAAGGAATCGCGCGCGCGCGAATTGTCGCGCGAGCTTCGCTGCATGGTCTGCCAGAATCAGTCGATCGACGATTCCGATGCGCCGCTGGCACGCGATCTCAGGCTGCTGGTGCGCGAGCGCATCGCGGCCGGCGACAGCAATTCGCAGGTGCTCGATTTCCTGGTGGCGCGGTACGGCGAGTTCGTGCTGCTCAAGCCGCGCTTCGAGCTGCAGACCCTGCTGCTGTGGCTGCTCGGGCCGGTGCTGCTGATCGGCGGCGGTCTGGCGCTGTGGCTGCAAATCCGCCGCCGCTCGCGAAGTGGTGTGGACGTACCGGCACCGCCGCTCACGCCCGACGAGAAGGCACGGCTCGCGGCCTTGATGTCGGACGAACCCAAATCGCCCTGAAGCCGTCTACGTCGTGCCACGCAGTGCGCGGCAACGGCTGCGTGGTTCATGCTAAATTGACCTTTGTCTGGAAGCTTGTCGCGAGATTTGATTCCAGCTCCTGAGTCCCCCGATGTTCGCGAACAGCAATCTGACGATCCGCTTCCTGGTCGGCGCCGTCGTCGCTGCGTTATTGTTCCTGCTTGGCATCGGCGGCGGCACCGGCTTCATCGCGGTCCTCTATCTCAACAACGAGATCACCAGCCTGTCCTCGAACTTCGCCGCGCTGAGCGGCCCGGCGCGCGACCATGCCATGCAGATCTACCAGCAGGCGCAGACCGCGTTTTCTTATTTCCTGGTCGCCTGCGGCGTGATCGCCGTCGTCGCTTTCGCGATCTGCTTCACCACCTGGTTCGCCGTGCGCAACGGCATTCTCAGTCCCCTCGCGGCCATCGTGCATGCCATGCGCGAGGTTGCCGACCAGAAGTTCGAGACATCAGTTCCGGGGCTCGGCCGCACCAACGAGATCGGCCTGCTCGCCGGTGCGCTGGAGGTGTTCAAGACCAATGGCATCGAGCGGCGCCGCCTCTCCGAGCAGCAGCTGCATGAAGCGCAGCATCAGGCCGAGCGGTCGAAATTCCTCGATAACAGGATCAAGCGCTTCAACGATCTCGTCGCCAGTGTCGTCGCCAGCGTGGCCTCATCGGCCGTGCATCTAAAGACCAACGCGGAGACGCTGTCGCGGACCGCCAACGACACCAGCACCAAGGCCAATGCGGTCGCGAGCGCGGCGAGCCAGGCCAGCGCCAGCGTGCAGACGGTTGCAGGGTCTGCCGAGGCGATGACGAACTCGATCGGCACGATCAGCCGCCGCGTCACGGACGCGACCCAGCGCGCCGAAGGCGCTGCAAGCCAGGCGGAGAAGAGCCGCGATACCATTCACACGCTGTCGGATGCCGCCGAAAAGATCGGCGAGGTCGTCCAGCTCGTCCAGGCGATCGCATCGCAGACCAATCTCCTGGCGCTCAACGCCACCATCGAGGCGGCACGGGCCGGCGAAGCGGGCAAGGGGTTTGCGGTGGTCGCCTCGGAAGTGAAGAACCTGGCGCATCAGACCAGCAAGGCGACGGAGGAGATAACCTCGCAGGTCGCCAGCATTCAGGGCATCACCGCGGAGACCCGCGGCGCGATCGACGGCATTTCCAGGACGCTGTCGGAGATCTCGTCGATCATGTCGGGCATCGAGGTCGACACCGCCCAGCAGCGCAACGCCACACAGGAGATCACGCGCAGCGCCCAGGACGCCGCGCGCGGAACCCTCGACGTCTCCAACCATATCGTCCAGATCACCTCCACCTCGGCCGAGACCGGCCGCATGGCGGCCGAAGCCAGGGATTCGGCCGTCGATCTGTCGCGGCAGGCCGAGACCTTGAAGCGCGAAGTCGACGAGTTCATCGTCAGTGTCAGGGCGAGCTGAAGGGCCAGAGTTCGCGCCTGCCGCTTTGTCGGGGAACTCGATTAAGTTCCTGTAAGGCCACGATTTTTGGCCTGTGCTAAACTGCCGCATCCGCCTCGACACATCATTACGAAAGTTTAACCCCGCCGCCAGCGCGCGGTAAGGCGGGAGTCCCCATCTTCAGGTCCGCAAGGTGCCGGCATCCGGCACCAACAGGAATTCAGGGCTCTGGAGATTTCCGCATGAACGATCGCATCGACCTTTCGAACCTCCCGTCCTACCGGCAGCCGCGCCGGTCGGTGTTTTCCGCGCGCAAGCTCGCGTTGATGGCTTCCGTCGTCGCCGGTCTCGGCGCGGCCGTCTATGGCTTCAGCCCGTCGTCCTCGCCGGCCGACCTGTTCTCCAGCCCGGCGCATGCGCAGGTCAACAACGAGGTCCGCAAGGTCGAGCGCCCGGTCGGCTTCGCCGACGTGGTCGAGCGCGTGAAGCCTTCGGTGATCTCGGTCAAGGTCAACATGAAGGAGAAGACCGCGAGCAACGACGACGGCGACGATTCCTCCTCGCCGTTCCAGCCGGGCTCGCCGATGGAGCGCTTCTTCCGCCGCTTCGGTGGTCCGGATGGTTTGCCCCCCGGCCTGAAGGGCGGCCGTGGCCGCGTCGTGCAGGGGCAGGGCTCCGGCTTCTTCATCTCGGCTGACGGCTATGCCGTGACCAACAACCACGTGGTCGATGGCGCCGACAAGGTCGAGGTCACCACCGACGACGGCAAGACCTACACCGCCAAGGTGATCGGCACCGACCAGCGCACCGACCTCGCGCTGATCAAGGTCGAAGGCAGCACGAACTTCCCGTTCGCCAAGCTCGCCGACAGCAAGCCGCGGATCGGCGACTGGGTGCTCGCGGTCGGCAATCCCTTCGGTCTCGGCGGCACCGTGACCGCGGGCATTGTCTCGGCGAGCGGCCGCGACATCGGCAACGGCCCGTATGACGATTTCATCCAGATCGACGCGCCCGTGAACAAGGGCAATTCCGGCGGTCCGGCCTTCGACACCAACGGCGAGGTGATGGGCGTCAACACCGCGATCTACTCGCCCTCCGGCGGCAGCGTCGGCATCGCGTTCTCGATCCCGGCCAACACCGTCAAGAGCGTGGTTGCGCAGCTCAAGGACAAGGGCTCGGTCAGCCGCGGCTGGATCGGCGTCCAGATCCAGCCCGTCACCTCCGACATCGCCGACAGCCTCGGCATGAAGAAGGCCGAAGGCGCGCTGGTGGCGGAACCGCAGGCCAACGGTCCGGCGGCAAAGGCCGGTATCGAGTCCGGCGACGTGATCACCGCGGTCAACGGCGACCCCGTCAAGGATGCCCGCGAGCTCGCCCGCACGATCGGCGGCATGGCACCCGGCGCGTCCGTGAAGCTCAACGTGCTGCACAAGGGCCAGGACAAGATCGTCAACCTCACCCTCGGCCAGTTGCCGAATACGGTCGAGGCCAAGGCAGATACCGACAAGGACAGCGGCAAGGGCGCCAGCAAGGGCACCGACGTGCCGAAGCTCGGCATGACCGTTGCGCCGGCCAATTCCGTGGCCGGTGCCGGCAAGGAAGGCGTCGTGGTCACCGAGGTCGATCCGAAGAGCGCGGCGGCCGAACGCGGCTTCAAGGAAGGCGACGTGATCCTCGAGGTCGGTGGCAAGAGCGTGGCGACCGCCGGCGAAGTCCGCGACGCGATCAACGCGGCGCGGACCGACAACAAGAACAGCGTCCTGATGCGCGTGAAGAGCGGCGGCCAGTCGCGCTTCGTTGCGGTGCCCATCGCCAAGGGCTGAGGCCTTCAGGAGGCCTACGAGATGAAGGGTACCGCCGGCATCAGTCGCCCCCGCCGCCGGTGCCCTTCGGGGAAGCAGCGCAACGCTGGCTTCCCTCATCTACCTTCCGGTGGAATTACGCCCCCCTCCGTCGGAAGGCCTAGGGCGGTGAGGTCCCCCCAGCCTCACCGCCCGCCTTTTTCCCGCTTCGAGCCTCTCCTGCTCGGCTTGCATGCGGTTGCCGCTCGCGCCATGTTTAGAGAAGGTTGACCTCCTTGACCGCCGCCGAACGCACGATGCGCCTCCTCATCATCGAAGACGACCGCGAATCCGCCGACTACCTCGCCAAGGCGTTTCGCGAAGTCGGACACATCGCCGACCACGCCGCCGACGGCGAGGAAGGCCTCGCCATGGCCGAGAACGGCGAATACGACGTGCTGGTGGTCGACCGCATGCTGCCCAAGCGTGACGGCCTGTCGCTGATCGGCGCATTGCGCGACAAGGGCAATACGACGCCGGTGCTGATTCTCTCCGCGCTCGGGCAGGTCGATGACCGCATCAAGGGTCTGCGCGCGGGCGGCGACGATTATCTGCCGAAACCCTATTCCTTCGCCGAGCTGCTGGCCCGCGTCGAAGTGCTGTCGCGCCGCCGCGGCGGTCCCGCCGAGGAGACGCTTTATCGCGTCGGCGATCTCGAGCTCGACCGGCTCTCGCATCGCGTCGCTCGCGGCAAGGACGAGCTGACGCTGCAGCCGCGCGAATTTCGCCTGCTCGAATACCTCATGAAGCACGCCGGCCAGGTGGTGACGCGCACCATGCTGCTGGAGAACGTCTGGGATTATCATTTCGATCCGCAGACCAATGTGATTGACGTGCACATCTCGCGACTGCGCTCCAAGATCGACAAGGGCTTCGAGCGCCCGCTGCTGCACACGATCCGCGGCGCCGGATACATGATCCGTGACGGCATTCGGTAAACTCGTCCGCACCACGGCGTTCCGGCTGACGCTGGTCTATCTGCTGCTGTTCGCGATGTTCGCGGCCTCGCTGCTGGCCTATTTCGCCTGGAACACGCGGCGGCTGATCACCGAGGAGATCACGCAGACCGTCAATGCCGAGACCTCGGAGATCAACGAGATCTACGGCCGCGGCGGCATGGTTCGCCTGGTGCGCACGATCGAGTACCGCGCACTGCGGCCGGGCGCCAACCTCTACCTCGTGACCACGCCGACGGGTCAGGCGATTGCCGGCAATGTCGGCTCGCTGGCGCCCGGCGTATTGGCGACGCGCGGCTGGTCAGAGACGGCCTACCGGCGGATCGAGGACAGCGATGATCGCGATCATCGCGCGCTGGTTCGTGTCACCGAATTGGAGAACGGCTTCCGGCTTCTGATCGGCCGCGACTTGGCCGAGCGGCGGCGCCTGTTCGGCATCGTCGCCAAGGCGGCGCAATTTTCGGTCCTGATCGTCGTCGTGCTCGGCCTCGGCGGCGGCATCTTCGTCGCGCGGCGGGTGCTGAGGCGCATCGACGCGATGACCGGCACGGCGCAGCGCATCATGACCGGCGATCTCAGCGAGCGCCTGCCCGTGGGGCGCAGCGGCGACGAGATCGATCGCCTCGCCGAGAACCTCAACGCCATGCTGGAGCGGATCGAGGCGCTGATGGCGGGACTGAAGGAGGTTTCCGACAACATCGCCCACGACCTCAAGACGCCGCTGACACGGCTGCGCAATCGCGCCGAGGAGGCGCTGGCGAGATCGGGCTGCGAGGCGGATTATCGCGCCGCGCTGGAGCGGACCATCGAGGAGTCCGACGGGCTGATCCGGACCTTCAACGCGCTTCTGATGATCGCGCGCGCGGAATCCGGACAGGCGCGCGGCAACATGGACGACTTCGATGCCGCGGAGGTCGCGGAGGGCATCCACGAGCTCTACGAGCCGCTCGCCGAGGACGACGGCATGACCCTGAAGGTCAAGTGCGAGCCGACGCCGGTTCATGCCAATCGTGAGCTGATCAGCCAGGCGCTCGCCAATCTTGTCGAGAACGCGATCAAATACGGCCAGCCCGCGGCACAGCCGGCGGGAACCGTGGTCAGCATGGACGCGAGGCAAATCACGATCGAGGCGAGGCGCGAGGGCGACCAGGTGCTGCTCAGCGTCACCGATCGCGGCCCGGGCATCCCCGAAGCCGACCGCAAGCACGTCATCGAGCGATTCGTGCGGCTGGAGGCCAGCCGCACGCTGCCGGGCTCGGGCCTCGGCCTCAGCCTCGCCTCTGCGGTGGCGACGTTGCACGGCGGCGAATTGCGCTTGGGCGATGCCCATCCCGGCCTCGTCGCCACGCTCGTGCTGCCGGCGCGCGCGGGTGCCGGCGACAGGGTTGCTCCGCCAATGCCGGATGTGCCACAGAAGGTGGCATGAACCACTCCGCGCCGGGAAACGCGGACAAGCATGGTGAGAGGCTGGCCGCACGCTTCGCGGATGCTCCCCATATTGCCGCTTCCGCAACCGACGAACCCCGTTTCGAAAGCTGGCTGGCCGAGCTCGAGCCGGCACAATCGGCCCGTCTCGAAACGCATCTCGGCCATCCCTTCGCCCGCGAGATCCTGACCGGGATTGCGGAATTCTCGCCCTATCTGTTCGAACTGGTGCGCGCCGATGCCTTGCGCCTGATCCGGCTGCTCGAATGCGATCCGGATGCGCATCTGACGGCGCTGATCGCGGAGGCGCGCAGCGCGGTGCTCGCGGCTTCGGAGGAGGCCGAGGTGATGCGGCTGCTCCGCCGCATGAAGGCTGAGGCTGCGCTCCTGATCGCGCTGTGCGATATCGGCGGTGTCTGGCCGGTGATGCGGGTGACGGCGGCGCTGACCGATGTCGCGGTGTCCTCGGTGCAGGCGGCACTGCAATATCTGCTGCGGCAGGAAGCCGCACGCGGCAAGCTCTCACCGCCCAATCCCGAGGCACCCGAAGAGGGCTGCGGGCTGATCGTGCTCGCGATGGGCAAGATGGGTGCGGGCGAGCTGAACTATTCCAGCGATATCGATCTCATCGTGTTCTTCGATCCCGATGCGACGACCCTCGCGCCCGATATCGAGCCGCAGCCGTTCTTCGTCCGCGTGACGCAAGGCATGGCGCGCATCCTGCAGCAGCGCACCTATGATGGTTACGTCTTCCGCGTCGATTTGCGACTGCGGCCCGATCCGTCCTCGACGCAGGTGGCGATCTCGCGGGACGCCGCGCTGAACTATTACGAGCGGGAAGGGCGCACCTGGGAGCGCGCCGCGATGATCAAGGCGCGGACCTGTGCCGGCGATTCAAAAGCGGGCGAGGCATTGCTCGCCGAGATCGGGCCGTTCGTCTGGCGCAAGCATCTCGACTTTGCCGCACTTGCCGACGTGCACGACATGAAGCGGCAGATGCAGACCTATCGCGGCCAGAGCGAGGTTGCGGTCGAGGGCCACAACGTCAAGGTCGGACGCGGCGGCATTCGCGAGATCGAATTCTTCGCGCAGACCCAGCAATTGATTGCCGGCGGCCGCCATCCGGAATTGCGGGTGCGGCCGACACTGCGGGCGCTTGACGTGCTCGCCGCCAGCAACTGGATCACTGTGGCGGCGCGTGACGAGCTGGCGACCGCCTACGAATTCCTGCGCCGTGTCGAGCATCGCCTGCAGATGATCGCCGACGAGCAAACCCACACGCTGCCGGAGGACAAGCAGGCGGTCGAGCGCTTTGCGTGGTTCTTCGGCTATCGGACTCGGGAGGCCTTTGCGCGCGACCTCTTGCGCCAGCTCCAGATCGTCCAGGGCCATTACGAAAAACTGTTCGAGGGCGATGATCCCACCGGCACGGCGAGGCTGCCGGCGCTCGACTACGGTGCGGGCCCCGATGATCCGCGCCTGCTGCAGCACCTCGCGACGCTCGGCTTCAAGAAGCCCGCCGCGGTCGCGCAGACGGTGCGCGACTGGATCACCGGCGACTATCGCGTCTTCCGCATTGAGGCGACGCGAAGCGCCTTCGTCGAGTTTGTGCCGGCCTTGATCGACGGCCTTGCCCATGCCGAAGAGCCGGATCGCGCCGTCGTTTCGTTCGATCATTTCCTCGGCGCGCTGCAGCGCGGTGGCCGGCTGATCACGCTGCTCGGCCAGAACCGCGATCTCGTCGCGCTGGTGGCGCTGGTGCTGGGAGCCGCGCCGCGGCTCGGCGACATGCTGGCGCGGCAGCCCCAGCTGATGGACGGCCTGATCGATCCGCGCTTCTTCGGCGCCATGCCCGACAGGCAGGAATTGTCGGGGCGGTTAGCTGCCACCGTGCAGGACGCCGGCTCATACGAGGAGTTCCTCGATCGCCTGCGTCTGTTCGGGCAGGAGAGCCTGTTCCTGATCGGCACGCGCATCCTCTCCGGCACCGTCTCGGCGCAGCAGGCGAGCACGGCCTTCGCCGACGTCGCGGAGGGAATCGTCCACACCGTGCACGGTCTCGTCGCCGATCGCTTCGCCGCCCAGCACGGCCGCATCAAGGGTCAGGAGACCGCGATCGTCGCGATGGGCCGGCTCGGCAGCCGCGAGATGACGGCCTCGTCCGATCTCGACCTGATCCTGCTCTATGATTTCGACGGCGACCATCCGGACTCCGACGGGGTGAAATCGCTTCACGGCGCACACTATTTCGCCCGTTTCACCCAGCGCCTGATCAGCGCCTTCACGACCCGCACCAATTACGGCGTGCTCTACGAGATCGACATGCGGCTGCGGCCCTCGGGACGCGCAGGTCCGGTGGCTTCGAGCCTCGTCTCGTTCGCGGACTACCAGGCGAACGAAGCCTGGACCTGGGAGCACATGGCATTGACGCGTGCGCGCGTAGTCTCGGCTTCGTCCGAATTCCGGGAACGGATCGAGCGCGTCATCCGCGATGTCCTGACCCGCCGCCGCGATCCCGCCATCACCGCCAACGACGTCGCCGACATGCGGCGTGCGATCGCGCAGGAGAAGGGCGAGGCGGATTGCTGGGATCTCAAGCATGCCGCCGGCGGCATGGTCGACATCGACTTCATCGCGCAGTATCTCCAGCTCGTGCACGCGCACGACAAGCCCGAGATTCTCGACGTCAGCACCATGCAGGTGCTGGAGAATGCCTGCAGGATCGGCGTGCTCGCGCAATCCGAGACGGAGATTTTGCGGGCCGCGGCGCGGCTCTATCACGACCTCACGCAGATCCTGCGTCTCTGCGTCAGCGAGCGCTTCAAGCCTGATACCGCCGGCACCGACCTGCAGCGCGTCATGGCGCGCGCCGGCGACGCGCCGGACTTCTCCTCACTGGAGGCGCGGGTGAAGGAGACCCAGAGCGAGGTGCGGCGCGTGTTCAGGGCGCTGCTGGAAGGGTCATAGCCTGCTTCAGCGCGGTGACCGAGCTCATCGCTCAGAAGCTGCGATTGCGGATTCGGACCGATTTGCAACCGCAATCGAGCGATACGGATTGGTCATGAAAGTTGGGTCGGCTGCGGGTTTTTGCGTGTTGGTGTGGGCCCGGCGTGCTAGCTTGCATGCCACGATGGAATTCGAGGGGACGATCGGTTGATCGACAAGCTTGAACTATTGCTGGCGTTGGCGAAGGAGCGGCATTTCGGCCGCGCCGCGGAAGCCTGCGGCGTGACGCAACCGACGATGTCGACCGGGCTCAAGCAGCTCGAGGAAATTCTCGGCGTGATGCTGGTCCAGCGCGGCTCGCGCTTTCAGGGATTTACGCCGGAAGGCGAGCGGGCGCTGGACTGGGCGCGGCGGATCGTGGGCGATGCCCGGGCGATGCGCGACGAGATCAACGGGCTGAAGCATCAGCTCTCCGGCGAGATCCGGATCGCGGCGGTCCCGACCGTGCTCGGCATGGTCGCCGCGCTGACGACGCCGTTCCGTGCCAAGCATCCGGAGGTGCGCTTCCGCATCCAGTCCACCACCTCGTCCGAGGTGCTGGGGCTGCTCGAAAATCTCGAGGTCGATGCGGGGCTGACCTATATCGAGAACGAGCCGATCGGCAAGGTGCGCACCATCCCGCTCTACAACGAGAGCTATCGCCTGCTCACCGCGCCGGACGCGATGTTCGGCGATCGCGAGACGGTGACCTGGACCGAGGTCGGCCAGGTGCCGCTGTGCCTCTTGACGCCAGACATGCAGAACCGCCGCATCATCGACCGCGCATTGCGATCGGTCGGCGCGGAGGTGACGCCGACGCTGACCTCGAACTCGCTGCTGGTGCTGTTCACGCACGTCAAGACCGGGCGCTGGGCCAGTGTGATGCCGGCCAAGCTCGCCGAGACGCTCGGCCTGTCCGACACCGTGCGGTCGATTCCGATCGTCGATCCCGAGGTCACTTACAGCATCGGCCTGGTGATCCCGCAGCGCGATCCCATGACGCCGCTGATCGCAGCGCTAGTCAACGTCGCGCGCGAAGTCGCGCCGACGTTGCAGCTCTAGGGGCCTGAGCAAGCGCCTCGTCCTTCGAGACGCCCCGCTTCGCGGGCTCCTCAGGATGAGGCTCCGTTGCATCGGTGTTTCGTTGAAACTGCTGCCCCGCATTCCGCCCTCATCCTGAGGGCCCGCCGGAGGCGGGCGTCTCGAAGGATGGCCGCAAGCGAGCTTCCCGCCGTGTGCTAAGCCGCAGCCGATATCCCCGATCCCGCCTTCACCGCATCCCGCGGCAGGGTCACGCGGACGACGGTGCCGACCTCGATCTTCGAGCGCAGGCGCATCGAGCCGCCGTGGAGCTGCGCCAGTGAGCGGGCGATGGCAAGTCCGAGGCCGGAGCCGTGATAGGTCTTGGTGAGCTGGCTCTCGACCTGCTCGAAGGGGCGCCCGAGCCGCGCCAGCGAATGCGGTGCGATGCCGATGCCGGTGTCGGCGATCATCAGCACGATCCTGTCGTCGAGCTGCCGGCTGCGCACCACGACGCGTCCGCCGTCGGGCGTGAACTTCACGGCGTTGGAGAGCAGGTTGACGATGATCTGCTTGGTGGCGCGGCGGTCGGCGACGACCGAGATGGATTTTGCGATGTCGGCATCGAGCGTCAGGTGCTTGTCCTGCGCACGGCCGGTGACGACCCTCAAGGATTCGGCGAGCGTCTGCGCGAGGTCGAGCTCTTCCATGTCGAGCTTCATGCGGCCGGCCTCGATCTTGGACATGTCGAGGATGTCGTTGATGACCTCGAGCAGATAATGGCCGCTGGTCAGGATGTCCTGGCAATATTCCTGGTACTTCTCGCTGCCGAGCTCGCCGAACATGCCCGACCCCATGATCTCGGAGAAGCCGATGATGGCATTGAGCGGCGTGCGCAGCTCGTGGCTCATATTGGCGAGGAATTTCGACTTGGTCTGGTTGGCTTCCTCGGCGCGGGTCTTCTCGCGCTGGTACTTTTCGGCGAGGTCGGCGAGCTCGACCGCCTGGCGCTCCAGCGCGGCCTGCGAGCGCTTGAGGTCGATGACGGTGGCGCGCAGGCGCAGATCGTTGTCGACCAGCTTCTGCTCGTGCTCCTTGATGCGGGTGATGTCGGTGCCGACCGAGACGTAGCCGCCGTCCTTGGTGCGGCGCTCGCTGATGTGCAGCCAGCTGCCGTCGTCGAGCTGCGCCTCGAAGGTGCGCGCGCCCGGGCCTTGGGCCGCTGTCTCGTTGTGGCGGGTGCGCACCTCCGGCATGCGGCCGACTTCGAGCACGGTCTCGTAGGAGGTGCCGGGGATGACGGCGGTGTCGGGCAGCTTGTGCAGGCGCTGGAAGTGCGAGTTGCAGAGCACCAGGCGGTCGCTCGCATCCCACAGCACGAAGGCTTCCGGAATGGTCTCGATCGCGTCGCGCAGGCGGAGGTCGGCTTCCACGGTCTTTTCGGCGAGGCTCTTCTGCTCGGTGATGTCGACGGCGATCCCGATCAGGTGCACGCTGGAATCGGTCGCCCCGCGCGTCTTCTCGCAGCGGACGCGGAGCCAGATCCAGTGGCCGTCGACATGCTGCATGCGGAAGGTCTGGTCGATGTGGTCGATCTTCTCGGAGATGAGCTGGTCGGCGATCGCGAACAGGTCGATGTCGTCGGACTTCACCAGCGCGTTGACCTCTCCGAAGGTGAGGAGTTCGTGACGGCCGTCGAGACCGAGCATCGAGAACATCGACTGCGACCAGAAGATCCGGCCGCGCGACAGGTCCCAGTCCCACAGCCCGCAGCGGCCGCGGTTGAGCGCGGTGTCGATGCGGCCGCGCACCGCGTCGTTGATGAGGTCGCCTTCGCGGGCGCGGGTCGACTGCCAGTGGAAGGCGAAGCCCAGGATCAGGACGACGAAGCCGGTCGTCGCCGACAGCGTCACCGAAAGCGCGGCGTCAGAGCCCCAGATCGGCTCGTTGCGCTCCTGGATCACGGTGACGAAGCCGGGCAGTGACTTGATCTGCCGCGAGGTCGCCATCGCCGCGTTGCCGCTCGGCAGCGTCATGTCGGAGACGTTGGCGTCGCGCGGCGGTGCCGCGACCAGCTGCGCGGTCGTGATCGCATCGAGCAGGCGGTCGTTGCCGACCGCGTCGCTGTCGGCCGGGATGCGCGCGAGGATGCGGCGGTCGATGCCGGCGGAGGTGACGATGACGTGCCGGCCCGAGGCCGTGGCCCAGGACGGAATGAGATCGGGCAGCAGCGTCGGCAGGCCCTCGATGGTCTTGAGCCGCTCCTGGCGAACCGAAGTGAGGCGGTCGATGCGCTCGGCGAGCAGGTCGGCAAGCGCCGAAATGTCGTGTCGGATCACCAGCCGCTTCTGGCGCGTTTGATCGACCACCTGCACGAAGGCACCGAGGCAGATCGTGATCAGGAAGGCGATGATGAGCGTCGGCACGGCGCGACGCAGCGCCGGCTCCGCGATCAAGAGCCGATGATAGGCAGGTTTCGCGATCGATTGCGCCAATCCCTTGATCGAATCGGATTGGACGCACGCGCTCGCGGCGTCTGCACGCGACATGCCTTCGGCCCCCTGAAAACCAGCTTGCAACTGAAGTCCGGAAGCAGCCCCACGTCACTTCCGAATCACACCGATTTGAATCCAGTTTTCGCGGGCTGTCGAGAGTCAACGAATCGTTAACGCGAAATTATTCTTATCCAACACGCAGTTTGTGCATCGCGCGTCCGCAAAGGCACGGGTGGAACGAGTCCGAAACGAGAACGTGTGACTCGTCGCGCATTCTTCATCACGCCCGCGGCGGCTCGGCGTGGCTGATGACGCGCTTCACGCTCGGGAACGCGCGCCGCAACGCACGCTCGATCGCGTCGACCTGCTCGTGCACCTTGATCACGCTCATCGACGGTGTTGCGCGGCAGTGGAAGTTGACGATCTCGCCGGCGTCGGTGTTGCGGACCCGCACATTGTGGATGTCGTGGATCTCGCTGCCGGCGGCATATTCCGTCAGCGCGGCGGCGATGGTCCGCACCCGGTCCGGCGTGGCATCGACCCCGAACGGAAGTTCCGGTTCCAGCGGCTCGATGTGAACGTCGACCTCGACGTCCTCGCCGAACTCCTCCTGGATGTTGCGCTCCAGCGTGTTGGCGATGTCGTGCGCGGCCTCAAGCTGCATGTTGGCATCGACCTCGAGGTCGATGCTGACGATCAGCTTGACGCCGAGATCGTGTACCGTGACGTGGTGGACGGCGAGGGCGGAATTGCGCGCGATCACCATGATGCGGTCGCGCACGGTCTCGTTGTCGCGCGCGACGGGCACTGCGGCGAAGGTAAGGTCGGCATCGCCGAAAGCCTTGGCGACGGCGGCCTGCGCGTTGCGCTTGATGTCCTCGACCCGGTCGATCGGATAGGTCCGCGGCACCTTCGCGATAGTGTCGATGAACGTGGTCGCTCCGACCATGCGCACGCGCAAGCGTTCGACGTCGATCACGCCGGGCACGCTGCGGATCGCCGCTTTGGCCTTCTCCTGCGCGCCTTCGGGAGCGCGATCGACCAGCGTCTGCACGGTCGAGCCGGCCATGCGCAGGCCGAGCGCTGCGATCATCACGGCAACCGCTGCGGCCGCCGCGGTGTCACCCCACCAGAAGCCGAGCCCGGCCAGGATCAGGCCCACGATCACGGCGCAGGAGCCCATCACGTCGGAGGCGAAATGCAGCGCGTCGGCCGCCAAGGCCTGGCTTCTGGTCTCCCGCGCGGCACGGTGCAGGGCGCGGGCGCGCCAGAGATTGACGGCGATATCGATCACCAGCACCACGAACGGCACGGCCGAGATGGTCGGCGGCGGGGTTCCCTCGCGCAGCCGGCTATAGGCCTCAACCAGGATGCCCCCGGCCAGCACGTAGAGCAGGGCGGTGACGCCGAGCGCGGAGATGCTTTCCAGCTTGCCGTGGCCGTAATGGTGCTCCTCGTCGGCGGGCTTGTCGGACACCCGCACCACCGCCCAGGTGATGATGGTCGCAACCAGGTCGATCAGGGAATGCAGGGCTTCCGAGATCAGCGCCAGCGAGCCGATCGCGATCCCGACCGCGAACTTGGCCGCCGCCATGCCGCCGCTGGCGAAGATCGAGATGGCCGCGACCGAGGTTTTGTCGTGCTGGGAGGTCATGGCGGGGGATTTAGCAGCCCCGTGTGGGACATCAAGCGCCGATCCACAGAAGTAGTCGCCAGTGAGTTGCAGGAGCGGGACCATCAGCGCCTTCATGCCCGGGCTTGTCCCAGGCATCCACGTTCTTCGTTCCGAGCGGAAAAGACGTGGATGGCCGGGACAAGCCCGGCCATGACGGGTGGAGCAGGAGCTCCGTCACTCTTCGCGGGTCGCCGTCGCCTACACCGTCACCACGATCTTCCCCAGATGCCTGTTCGCTTCCATGTGCTCGAACGCCTGGTCGATGTCGTCGAACGCGAACACCTTGTCGATCGGCAGTTGCAGCTTGCGCGATTCCACCGCGCCCCAGATGTCCCTGCGGACCTCGGCAAAGATCTCGCGGACCTCCTCGATGGTACGGCTGCGGAAGGTGACGCCGACATAGTCGATGCGGCGGGCCGCGTGCAGGTCGAAATTGAAGTCGGCATGGGTGCCGCCGAGGCGGCCGACATTGACGATGCGGCCCTTGATCTTCGTCGCGGCGAGGTTCTGGTTGGCGACCTTGCCCGAGACCTGGTCGACGACGAGGTCGACGCCTTCGCCGTTCGTCGCCTTCAGCGCCTCGTCGACCCATTTCGGATCGGAGCTGTCGACGGCGAGGTCGGCGCCATACTCCTTCAGCCGGCCGCGGCGATACGCGTCGGTGGACGAGCCGATCACCAGCTTCGCGCCCTTGAGCCGGGCGATCTGCATTGCCATCAGCCCGACGCCGGAGCTCGCACCCTGGACCAGCACGCTCTGGCCAGCCTGCACCCCGCCGATCGTGACGACGGCGTTGTGCATGGTCGCGAGCGCGACGGGGAGGGTGGCGGCCTCCTCGAAATTCATGTTCGAGGGCGCGTGAAACAGCCGGCCGTGATCGGCCAGCGTATATTCGGCGAACGCCGCGCCGCCCGATCCCATGATGCGGTCGCCGATCTTCACGCCCTTCGCATCGGGCCCGAGCTCGGCGACCTCACCGGCCCATTCCATGCCCAGCACGGTGCCGACGCCGCCGGCCGCGCCATGGGCGTGGCCCTTGCGCATGCCGGTGTCGGCGCGATTGAGGCCGCAGGCGCGAACGCGGACGAGCACCTGCGTGCCTTTGGGCTTTGGTTGAGCGACGTCGGAAATCCCCGCGCCTTCAGGGCCGTAGACGTAGGCTTTCATGCAATACTCTCACGTCTTGCAGTGATTATTCCGCCGCTTCGCGTTGTGACTGAACGATCATCCCCTCGAGCCGGCTGCGAATGATCGCCTCCGCCTCGCGCACGATGCGGGAGACGAGCTCGGCACAGCTCGGGATGTCCTGGATCAGGCCCTGCACCTGGCCGGCCGACCAGATGCCTTCGTCGGAATTGCCGGTGGCATAGACCATCTTGCCGCGGGCACCGGCGACGAGCTCGCGGATGTCCTCGAACTTGGCGCCTTCCTTCTCCATCGCGACGACCTTGGTCGAGACCGCGTTCTTGGCCACGCGCGAGGTGTTGCGCATGGTGCGGAAGATCAGCTCGGTCTCGCGCTCGTCATTGGCGACGATCTTCTCCTTGATGAGCTGGTGGATCGGGCTCTCCTTGGTCGCCATGAAGCGCGTGCCCATGTTGATGCCGTCGGCGCCCAGCGCCAGCGCCGCGACCAGGCCGCGCGCGTCGGCGAAACCGCCCGAGGCGATCATCGGGATCTTGATCTTGTTGGCGGCAGCCGGAATCAGGATCAGCCCGGGCGTGTCGTCCTCACCGGGATGGCCGGCGCATTCGAAGCCGTCGATCGAGATCGCATCGACGCCCATGCGCTCGGCCGAGAGCGCGTGGCGCACGCTGGTGCATTTGTGCACGACCTTGACGCCGTGCTTCCTGAACTCGTCGACATGCTCCTGCGGCTTGTTGCCGGCGGTCTCGACCACCTTGATGCCGCTCTCGATGATGGCGGCGCGGTACTCGGCATAGGGCGGCGGCTTGATCGCGGGCAGGATGGTGAGATTGACGCCGAAGGGCTTGTCGGTGAGGTCGCGGCAGCGCGCGATCTCCTTGGTGAGGTCCTCCGGCGTCGGCTGGGTCAGCGCCGTGATGAAGCCGAGCGCGCCGGCATTGGCGACGGCGGCGACCAGCTCGGCCCGGCCGACCCACTGCATGCCGCCCTGAACGATCGGGTGCTGGACGCCGACGAGCTTAGTGAACCGTGTCTGCAACATGATCTGTTTCCCCCGCGCCCCGCGTGGCGCTTTGTTCTCGGTTGATGGCGGCAGGATGCCGCTGGGGGTGGGAAAAGTCTATTGCGCCGCCCGGCGGGGCGACCATGCGGAAGGCGAGGAGATTCCGCGGGGCGGATAATTGGGGTGCGCTGCTGCCTGATGAGGGCAAGCTCTTTCCTCAAACTCCGCCGTCATACCCCGCGAAGGCGGGGTATCCAGTACGCCGCGACCTCTCGGCTCTACCCGCGCAGTCTCTGGAATACTGGATTGCCCGCCTCCGCGGGCAATGACACCGAGTATGGGGCGAAGAGCTACTTCGCCGACAGCCGCACCATCTGGCGTCCGCCGTTCATTTCCTTGAGGCTGTTGACGAAATTTTCCGGGCGCTGCCAGCGATGTGGGACCTTCAATCCCATGAACTCCGCGATGTCGCCGATGAAGCCGGTACAGTTTATGGTCTCGGCATTCCAGACCGGAGAGCTGGCCTGCAACTCCTTGATGTAGGCGAACACGCGCTTGGCGTCGGCTTCGTTGAGGTAGACCCGATAGCTCGCGGTCAGATATTCCGGATCGAGATCGCCGTAGCTGGCGCCGGTCTCGGATGGCACAAAGGTGATGTGACCGAGCACGTAAGCGAGCGTGTCGCCGGCCGGTGTCAAGCCCGCAACCTCGACGGCCTTCTCGCTGGTCTTGCCGTACCAGACGAAGGCATGGCCCCAGCTCGCAGCCGTGCGGGCGCGGAAATCGACGTAATAGGGGCCTTTCTCCGCACGCGCGACCGAGCGCCGCGTCGATTGCGGCTGTGGCCGCGGGGCAGTGTCGGTCGTAGCAAGCGCGTTCGCATCGGCAACGCGCCTGTCGGTCTGCTTGTCGGTCTCATGGGCCGAGGCCGAGGGCGTCGTGCATGAGAGCATAGCCGCAAGAGCGAAGCCCGCGAGGATGCAGGATCCCGATCGACCAGCTTTGTTCGTCACGCTATTCCCCCTCGACCATGGGCCGCAAATGTGGCGCGTCCTTTGCCGCGCGTCAGTAGCGCGCGGCGACCGGGCCCGGCGCCTTGCCGATCGGGGCCTTTCCAATCGGGCTCTTGCCGATCGGCATCTTGCCGATCGGCGCCTGCTCGCCCGGATAAACCGGCACGGGCTGCCGGCGCGGCAGATCCGCAGCGTTCGCGGCCGTCGCAAAAGCAAGCGTGGCACCCAGAGCAAATACAATCTTCTTCACAGCGATACCCCTAGAAGGTTTGGTCCAAACACGGTCATGCCGTGCCCCCAGACACGCCTCCCAAAAGGGCGGCCGAATGCGTCCAAGTTGCGGCGCGCACGGGACATGTTGGCGGCATTGCTCGGGCGCGCGGAGATGTGATGTGTCTGGATGTTTCGGAGCGCGACCAACCTTGGTGCCGACAGGGGCCCGCTGGCTTGCCGGCAGAGCGCAGCACCGGGATTCCGTCAACGCCAGGCGCTGCGGGAAGATGCGAGGTGGCGCCCACGTCCCTTTGCCGGCCTGCTTGCACCCAGGCCAGTCGCCAGCGCTAGGACGAAGCAACGTGCCCTGGGGCTATCGCTTCCCGAGCAAGTTCGACCGAATCCTGTCGGCGAACCAGACCACGAAGATCGCGGCGAACGAGAGAGCGAAGTACAGCACGGTCCACAGCAGTGCGTTGCCGGCATTCGACATGTGCGTCCTCCCTTGCATCAGAAATCAATCTTTTGCCGGGGAGGGTAGCCTTGGCCGCGACGGCGGGTTTGCGCCAGATCAATTTTGCTGCTCTGCGGCGGCGAAAAAGTCTACAGCCGAAATTCGTTGGTGAGCTCGCCGATGCCGTCGATCGCGACCGTCACCGTGTTGACGGGCTCCTTCATCACGCCGACGCCGACCGAGGTGCCAACCGCGATGAGGTCGCCGGGCAAGAGGGTCATGTCGTGCGAGATCCTGCTCACGAGCTCCTGCGCGCTGAAGATCATGTCCGAGATCGGGTAGTTCTGCCGCTCCACGCCGTTGAGGATGGTGCGAACCGTGAGTTTTACGGGATCGAGACCGGTCGCGATCACAGGGCCGAACGGACCGTAATCGTCGATGCCCTTGGCGCGGGCCCATTGGGCGAAGGTGGGGTCGCGCGTCAGGATGTCGTTGGCGGTAATGTCGTTGACGCAGGTGTAGCCGAAGATGAAGGTGTCCGCTTCGCCCGGCGACACGCGGGCACAGGTCCTGCCGATGACGATGCCGAGCTCGCCTTCATAGGTCGTCTTGCCGTCATAGTAAGAGGGGCGGCGGATCACGGCGCCGGCTGCGGCGATGCTGGTGGTGGCCTTGAGCAGGTACAGCGGCTCCGGCGGTTTGGGCTGGTTCAGTTTGGCCGCGAGCGCGTGGAAATTATTCCAGAGCGCGACGATCTTGCTGGGCACGCAGGGCGCAAGCAGCTCGACCTCCGAGAGCGCCAAAATCTTGCCCGTTGCGGCGTTGCGACCGAACATGTCGCCCTCGTGCACGGTGATGCCGGAGGACGTCAGCGTGCCGAAGCCCGTCGTTTCGGCATGGCGGAAGCGCAGCCATTTGGTCACGCTCGTCATCACGCCACCGCCAGTGCGCGCGGATCAGCCGGTGTCGAGACGCCGTCATAGAGGCCGGCGATGCGGGCGCGCTGCGTCACCATGGCCAGCACCGAATCGAGCGCGGGCGTGGCGATGCCGGTGAGCCGGCCCATCTCCTGCACCACGGTGACGAGCGGATCGATCTCCATCGGGCGACCGCGCTCGAGATCCTGCAGCATCGAGGTCTTGTGCGCGCCAACCTTGCGCGCCCCCTCGATGCGGCGCTCGACGTCGACGCGGAACTTGACGCCGAAGCTCTCGGCGATGGTTTGCGTCTCCATCATGATCGCGCGCGACAGTGCGCGCGTGGCGGGATCGGTGCAGATCACGTCGAGCGTGGCGTGGGTCAGCGCACTGATCGGGTTGAAGCAGACATTGCCCCAGAGCTTCAGCCAGATCTCGTCGCGGATGCGGTCGAGCACGGGGGCCTTCAGGCCGGCGGCGACGAAGAGATCGGCGAGGTGCTGCACGTCGGAGGTGATTTCGCCCGAGGGCTCGCCGAGCGGAAAGTTGTTGCCGTAGACGTGGCGGATCACGCCAGGCGCCTCGATCTCGGTGGCGGGATAGACGATGCAGCCGATGGCGCGCTCGGCCCCCAGCTCACGCCATTGCCGGCCGCCGGGATCGATGCTCTCCAGCGTCGAGCTCTCGTATTGGCCGCCGTGCTTGTAGAAGTACCAATAGGGAATGCCGTTGACGGCGGTGACGATGCGGGTGTGAGGCCCGAGCAGCGGCTGCATCTTCTCGATCACGCCGGTGATCGAATGGGCCTTCAGCGTGATGATGATGAAGTCCTGCACGCCGAGTTCAGTGGGGTCATCGGTGCAGCGCGGATGAACGGTGTGCTTCTCCTCGCCCGCGAGCAGTGTCAGGCCGCGCTCGCGCATGGCGGCAAGGTGCGCGCCGCGTGCGATCAGGCTGACGTCGGCGCCCGCGCGCGCGAGCTGAACCCCGAGATATCCGCCGATCGCGCCGGCGCCGTAGATGCAGATCTTCATGAAATCCTCGCGAGCAGAGACGGATTTTGGGACGAAAGATCCGGTCCGGCTCGGAAGGATCCGAGCCGGGGCCGGCAGTCGCAGGGGGAAGTTTTGCCGCTCTAAAGCGTGATGCGCTTTAGTCTATTGTTTGAGCATGATCTTGTCGGAAAACCGCTGCGTACTTTTCCGGATCATGCTTTAAGCCGCCGCTTGCGGCGCGCCGTTGAGCGCCTCGTCCATCGCCGCAGCGATGTCGCGCATGCTGATGACCGAGACGAGGCTGTAATCGTCGATCACGGGCAGATGGCGGATGTGATGACGGTTCATCAGATGCCGGACGTGCTCGATCGTGTCGGTGGAGGTGCAGGACACCAGCTGCTGCACCGAGACCAGCTGGGAGACCTTGACGTTGACGGCGCCCCCGCCGTGTTCGGCGACGGCGCGCACCACGTCGCGCTCGGTGAACATGCCGACCGCGGTGTTGCCCTCGGAGCGGACCACATCCTTGACCACCAGCGCGCTGATATTGTTGGCGCGCATCAGCTTGGCCGCGATCCCCACCATTTCGTTCATACGCACCGTGACAACGCGCGGCGTCTTCTTGCGCAGAATGTCTCCGACCAGCATTGCAACCTCCCTGGGTGAGTGGTGAGGAAGTGTGGTATACATAATGCCAATCGTCAAGCGCTGGATTTGGCGGATCCGAAAAATCTTGCGACAGGCGTACTGACATTATCGCCGCGCCCCAAAAAGAAAGGGGCGCATCGGTGCGCCCCTTCGCAAGCCGGCAAGGTTCAGCCGCTCACGCCGTCTCGGTCTTGGCAGTGCCGGTCGCTTTGTCCGTGCGCTCGGCTTCCTGGCCGTGGATGAAGGCGCGGCGCAGCGGCTTGATCACGAGCAGCGCCATCAGCGCCGCCATGGCGTTAAGTGCCACCGCCAGCACGAACACGGTCTTCCAGCCATAGGCGGTCGAGATCACGCTCGCGAGCGGGACGAGCAGGGAAGCCGTGCCCTTCGCAGTGTAGAGCATGCCGTTGTTGGTGGTTGCGAACTTCGCGCCGAAGGTGTCGCCGCAGGTCGCGGGGAACAGCGAATAGATCTCGCCGAACACGCCGAAATACACCGCGGTCGCCAGCACGAAGACGACAGGCACCCGGCCATAGGCCGAGAGCGTCAGCAGCATCAAGGCGGCGGTGCCGAAGGCGATGAACATGGTGGGCTCGCGGCCGATCGTGTCGGAGACCCAGCCGAAGAAGGGTCGCCCGAATCCGTCGAAGATGCGGTCGAGCGAGATCGCGAAGGTCAGCGCCGCCATCTGGAAGCCGGCGAGCGTCACCGGCGTGTCGGCAATCCCGAAGTCGTGTGCGATCGGGGCGATCTGCGCCGCAGTGATCAGCCCGCCGGAAGCGACCATGACGAAGACGAGATACATCGCCCAGAAAACAGGGCTGCGCAGCACTTGCGGCGGGGTGAAATCGATCCTGGTCTGCGGCAGGTTGAGCTGCTTCTTCTTCGGCGGAATGGAGAGGCGCGGCGACTGGATGAAGAAGGCGAGCACGAACACGACGAGGCCCTGGGCGATGCCGAAGGTGAGGAAGGCGTGCTGATAGCCGCTCGAGGCGATCATGCTCGCGATCGGCACGATGGTGATCGCGGCCCCTGCGCCGAAGCCGGCAGCGGTCGCGCCCGCCGCGAGGCCGCGGCGGTCGGGAAACCATTTCAGCGCGTTGCCGACGCAGGTGCCGTACACGGCACCCGCGCCCATGCCGCCGACGATCGCCGCCGCATAGAGCAGGGTGAGGCTGTCGGCGGAGGCGTCGAGGATCCAGGACAGTGCGATCATCACGCCGCCGAACATGATGACGATGCGCGGGCCGTATTTGTCGACGAACCAGGCCTCGACTGGCACCAGCCAGGTCTCGGTGACGACGAAGATGGTGAAGGCGAGCTGGATTGCGGCGCGCCCCCAGTGGTGGGCGGCATCGATCGGATCGACGAACAGCGTCCAGCCATATTGCAGATTGGCGATCATCGCCATGCAGACGATACCCATGCCGAGCTGGAGCCAGCGGAAACCGGAGCGAAGCGGCGCGGCGGTGACGGCGCCGTCCGGGCTGGAAATCATCGAGAACCTCCCAATGCGCCTGATTGTCTGTGACACAGGATCGCAAGACGACCTGATGTCGCGAGTATTGTGGCTTATCGTCGCAGACGCGGCGCGGAGATTGGTATACGATATTCCAGATTGCAAGCCCAAACTTGTCACTTCTTGGTGGCTCCGCCCGCGCCCCGGCGATGCGATGCGGCGATGGCCAAAGAAAAACGCCCGGCCGTGAGGCCGGGCGTCGTGCTTGCTGAATTGTACCGCCGGTCAGATCGTCGACTTCGCGACCACGATCTTGCGCCAGGGCTTGAGCACCGCGATCGCCAGCAGCGAAGCCAGGATGTTGGCGCCGGCCGCGATGATGAACACGCTGTCCCAGGTGCCCGACGATTGCTGCATGTAGTTGGCGATCGGCACCAGCAGCGCGGCGGTGCCCTTCGCGGTGTAGAGCAGGCCGGCATTGGTGGTTGCGAACTTGGTGCCGAACGTGTCGGTGCAGGTCGAGGGGAATAGCGAGTAGATCTCACCCCAGGCGAAGAACACGAAGCCCGAGAGCAGCACGAACCAGACCGGATCGTGGCCCCAGAGGTAGAGCATCCAGATGCCGAACCCTTCCATGCCGAAGGCGATGAACATCGTGTTCTCGCGGCCGATCATGTCGGAGATCCAGCCGAAGAACGGACGCGTCAGGCCGTTGAGCACGCGGTCGATCGTGGCCGCGAAGGTCACCGCCGTCATCGTCACCGCCATCAGCGTCACCGGGACGCTGTCGACCTTCCAGTCAACCGCAATCGGCTTCAGGTTCGCGGTGACCATCAGTCCACCCGCGCCGACGATCACGAACATGAAGTACATCAGCCAGAAGATCGGCTGGCGCAGCACTTCGGTCGGCTGATAGTTGCGCCGGGTCTGGATGATATTGGCATTCGCCACCACGTTCGGCACCTGACCCGCTTTCGGCGCGAGCAGGAAGAAGGCGAGGAGGCAGATGATGATGCCTTGCCCGAGGCCGAAATAGAGGAAGGTGGTCTGGAATCCGCTGTCCTTGATCATGGCCTGGATCGGCGCGACGGTCAGCGCGGAGCCTGCACCGAAGCCCGCGGCCGTGATGCCGGCCGCAAGACCGCGCTTGTCCGGAAACCATTTCAACGCGTTGCCGACGCAGGTGCCGTAGACGCCGCCGGCGCCGATGCCTGCGATGATCATGCCGAGATAGTAGCCGTTCAGCGAGGTCGCCTGCGCGTTGATCGCCCAGCCGATAGCGCAGAGCACGCCGCCGACCAGCACCACGATGCGCGGACCGTATTTGTCGACGAACCATCCTTCAACCGGCACCAGCCAGGTCTCGAACAACACGAAGAGCGTGAAGGCCCATTGGATCGAGGCGCGATCCCAGCCGAACGTCTTCTGGATGTCGGGGACGAAGAACGTCCAGCCATATTGGTAGTTGGCGATCATCACCATCGCCGCCACACCGATCGCCAATTGCGCCCAGCGATAGGCATCGCTTACGCGCGCGGCACTCGGGGCCGCTGCTGCCGACTGCACCATGTCCGTCATCAAAAACCCTCCCAAACGCGCCCATCATTTTTATGCATGCGCTGGTGCGCACTCTGGTATGCAATATGCCAAGATTCAAGCGAGGACGGGAAGGTGCGGCGAAATAGCGCGGGCTTGTTCACATGCGCTATGAGCGCGGAAATGTAAAGCCCGATCGCTGTCGGCGTGATGGCGGCGATTGCAGTTGATTCAACCTAAGTGACTGCTTTTGCAGCACTTTATCTTACCTTGGGCAACGTCGCGGGGCATTGTTGAAAGCCAATGCACTTGGCGTTCTTGCACGCCTGCATTGGTCGCGTGCGCCGAGACGCCGTCGGCGGGGGACGGCGCAATTCCTGGAATTCTATATTCCAGAAGTCTGGAGTGCGGCAATTTGGCGTTGGTACCGATGCGGATTGCGCAGGTCCCGCCTCACGCCATCGACGTGCGCAGCCGGCTGTAGCCTTCCTGGATCGCGGACCAGAACAGGGCGACCAAGCCGAGCGCCATGATGGTGCTGACGAGGCCGTTGGAGAAGAACACCCCGAGCGAGCCTTGCGAGCCCAGCAGCGATTGGCGGAAGGCTTCCTCGGCCTTGTCGCCGAGCACGATGGCGAGCACCAAGGGCGCGAGCGGGTAATTGCACTTCTTGAGGAGATAGCCGAGCACCCCGAACACCAGCATCAGCATCACGTCGAAGGTGCTGTTGTGCACCGAGTAGGCGCCGATCGCGCAGAGCACCAGGATCAGCGGCGCGATGATGCCGAACGGCACGCGCAGGATCGCGGCGAAGATCGGCACGCAGGTGAGCACGACAATGAGGCCGGCGAGATTGCCGAGATACATCGAGGCGATCAGGCCCCAGACGAATTCCTTCTGCTCGACGAACAACATGGGCCCGGGCTGCAGGCCCCAGATCAGCAATCCGCCGAGCAGCACGGCGGCGGTCGGCGAGCCGGGCACGCCGAGCGACAGCATCGGCAGCAGCGCCGAGGTGCCGGCGGCATGTGCGGCCGTCTCCGGCGCGATCACGCCCTCGATCTCGCCCTTGCCGAAATTGTTGCCGCGTCGCGCCAGGCGCTTGGCGATGCCGTAGCTCATGAAGGAGGCGGGCGTGGCGCCGGCTGGCGTGACGCCCATCCAGCAGCCGATCAGGCAGGACCGCAGCGAGGTCATCCAGTAGGCGGGCAGCTCGCGCCAGGTCTGGAGCACGACACGAAGGTTGATGCTGGCATTGCCGCCGCGGAAGGCGAGCCCTTCCTCCATGGTCAGCAGGATTTCGCCGATGCCGAACAGGCCGATCACGGCAATCAGGAAGTCGAATCCGTTGAGCAGTTCGGTTACGCCGAAGGTCAGCCGCAATTGCCCGGTGATCGAGTCCAGTCCGACGGCCGCGAGCGCAAAGCCGATCATCATCGCGGCGATGGTCTTGAATGGCGGCTCCTTGCTGAGGCCGACGAAGGAGCAGAAGGCGAGGAAATACACCGCGAACTTCTCCGCCGGACCAAATCGCAGCGCAAAGCCCGCGACGAGCGGCGCGACCAGCGTGATCATGATGACGGCAAACAGCGCGCCGATGAAGGAGGAGGTGAAGGCCGCCGTCAGCGCTTCGCCGGGCTTGCCCTGCTGCGCCATCGGATAGCCGTCGAAGGTGGTCGCCACCGACCATGGCTCGCCGGGAATGTTGAACAGGATCGAGGTGATGGCGCCGCCGAACAATGCGCCCCAATAGATGCAGGACAGCATGATGATTGCCGATGTCGGCGGCATGCTGAAGGTCAGCGGAAGCAGGATCGCGACGCCGTTGGCGCCCCCGAGCCCCGGCAGCACGCCGATGATGACGCCGAGCGTGATGCCGATCACCATCAGCATGATGTTGTAGGGCTGCAGGGCGACCGCGAAGCCGTGAAACAGATTGGCCAACTCTTCCATGTCAAAACGTCCTGCAGCTGCAATTGAACGAACGCGTGGCTCTCACAGACCGAGCCATTCCTCGAGCGGACCCTTGGGCAGCGGCACCAGGAACCAGCGTTCGAAAACCAGATAGGTGACGACCGGCATGCCGATCGCGATCGCGGCCACCGTCAGCCAGCGATAGCCGCCGAGCCAGCGCATGAACCAGGCGATGAAGACCATCGAGGCGACGTAGAGTCCGATGAACGGCATCGAACCGACGTAGATCGCGGTCGGCACCACGACGCTCAAGACCTGGCGCAGCTGCCCCCATTCTGCGAACAGCCGGCCATCGTCGTCGCGCTGCGCATGCCAGAGATTGAGGGCGCTCGCACCGACGATTGCGGCGCCGACGTAAAAGGGAAAGAAGCCGGCGCGCGGCCCCTCTGCGCCCCAGTTGATGCCGGCCTTCAGGCTGCCGAAGATCACGATGAGGCCGAACACGCCGATCAGCAGCGCCATGCCGATTTCCAGCGTCTTGTGCGCCGGGCCTGCGTCGGATCTGGATCGTTCAGTCATGGGACCTCCAGGCGGGAACGCAATCTTTCGCGGGGCGCGGCAGGCGTGAGGACGACGTCCTCAGCCGCCGCCGATGTCGCAGCTCAATTCGCCGATGCGAGGAAGCCGGCTTCCTTCATCAGGCTTTCGTGCCGCTTCTCCTCCGCCTCGATCCACTTGGCGTAATCGGCGCCGGTCAGGAAGGTCGTGTTGAAGGCGCCGCTCTTCATGAACTCCTGCCACTCCGGCGTGGCGCGGACCTTCTTGAACAGCTCGACGTAATATTCGACCTGGTCCTTCGTGGCCTTGGGCGACATGAAGATGCCGCGCAGCATGAGATATTCCATTGCAAGGCCCTGCGACTTGCAGGTCGGAATATCCTTCCAGGCCTTGCCGTCGGCGATCGGCTCGTCATAGGCCATCGGCTGGGCGTCGAACACGCAGAGCGGACGGAGCTTGCCGCCGCGCCATTGCGCGACCGCCTCGATCGGGTTGTTGACGGTCGAATCGACGTGGTTGCCGACCAGCTGCACCGCGACTTCGCCGCCGCCCTTGTAGGGAATGTAGGTGAACTTGGTGTCTATGGCCTTCTCGATGCCGACCGTGATGATCTGGTCTTCCTGCTTGGACCCGGTGCCGCCCATCTTGAACGTGCCGCTTGGTGCCTTCTTCGCGGCCTCGACATAGTCTTTGACGGAGTTGTACGGCTTCTCGGCATTGACCCAGAGCACGAATTCGTCGAGCGCCAGCATCGCAACCGGAGTCAAATCCTTCCAGTTGAAGGGGATGCCCGTCGCCAGCGGCGTCGTGAACAGGTTCGACAGCGTGATGATGATCTTGTGCGGATTGTTCGCCGACGTCTTCACATCGAGGAAGCCTTCACCACCTGCGCCGCCGGCCTTGTTGATGACGACCAGCGGCTGCTTCATCAGATTGTGCTTGGTGACGATGCCCTGGATGGTGCGCGCCATCTGATCGGCGCCGCCTCCGGTACCCGCGGGCACGATGAACTCGACCGGACGGACCGGCTCCCAGGCGGCACGGCTTGCGGTGCTGCTCGCGCACGACATCACCATTGCCGCCAAGGCGACATTCAGAACGAATGGCTTCATCTTGTTCACTCCCTGTCGAACCCTCAACGCAGCCGCTCTTTGTCGGCTTGCGTCAGCCCATCCCGAGTCACATGCCCCGGGTTTACCCTTGCGGTCTAGCACCCATGGCAGTCCCGATAGAAACTGTATGAGCAGGGATAACGCGCGGCATCCGCATCTTTCGGCTAAGGCTTCGCCAAGGGCGCGGCAAACATGCCCCTCGGCCTTCCGTCCTGCGTTACGCTTCCCCGTCCTTACACTTTTGAATCGTGCAACCATTCTTGTTTGAATGGATGGTATGCGAAATGCCAGTAGACAAACAACCGGAATCGTCGGTTGGCATCGGCGGACTAATCGTCGCAGTTGCGCTCGCCTGCGTGGGAGGGCGCGCTGCCAAACAGAAATGGCCCCGACAGGCGGGGCCATTTGGTCAAACAACGTGTTTTTGGCTTCTGTGCCGTCGCCCGTTCGGTGAGGCAGCGAAGGCCTTCTTACAGGCCGAAACGCGGCAAGTCCCCGTTGCGATTGGAGATTTCGGCGCTCGCCAGCAGCAAGCCGTCGATCGCGGCCATCAGGCGGGCGAACAGCGAGGAGGAGGGCGCAAGAGCGACGGAAGCGGTCTTGGACATCGAAAATCCCTTTCTTGAGAACAGTCAGTCTTGCTGTCTCATTTCTGGGAACAATCTATGTATGCCAGATGCCAGCGTCTATGCTCTTGTTTGCATAGCAGCATTCTTTCTTCCGCATTGCGGCATAGGCGGTGAACCCTGGGCGGGCCGAGCGCCTTGACAGGGTCAGGTCGAACAGAGAATGTAATGTTATAACATTACATAGTGAGGTGCCGTGTCTCGTCGTCCTCGGCCCAACCCCCTCAAGAGGCTGTTCGATCTCCATGCCCAAACTCCCCGTCACCGTCTTGTCCGGCTTCCTCGGGGCTGGAAAGACCACTTTGCTGAATCACGTCCTGAACAACCGGCACGGCCTGAAAGTGGCGGTGATCGTGAACGACATGAGCGAGGTGAACATCGATGCGGACCTCGTCCGCGATGGTGGTGCCAACCTCTCGCGGACTGACGAGAAACTGGTGGAGATGACCAACGGATGCATCTGCTGCACCCTGCGCGACGATCTCCTGAGGGAGGTGCGTGCGCTCGCCGAAAGCGGGCGCTTCGATTATCTGCTGATCGAATCGACCGGCATTTCGGAGCCGCTCCCGGTCGCAGCGACGTTCGATTTCCGCTCGGAAGAGGGCGAAAGCCTCTCCGACATCGCCCACCTGGACACGATGGTGACGGTGGTCGACGCCGCCAACCTGCTGAAGGACTATTCCTCGACCGAGTTCCTCGGCGAGCGCGGCGAGGCGCTGGACGGCGACAAGCGGACGCTGGTCGATCTCCTCGTGGAGCAGATCGAGTTCGCCGACGTGATCGTCCTCAACAAGGTGGACGATGCCTCGCCGCAACAGCGCGAGGCGGCACGGCAGATCATCCGCTCGTTGAATCCCGAAGCCGACATCATCGAGGCCAATCACAGCCGCGTGCCGTTCGACCGCGTGCTCAACACCGGCCGGTTCGACTTCGAGAAGGCCCAGCAGCATCCGCTCTGGTACAAGGAGCTCTATGGTTTCGCCGACCACGTGCCTGAAACGCAGGAATATGGCGTCAAGAACTTCGTCTACCGCGCCCGCCGGCCGTTCGATCCGGCGAAGTTCGACAAGTTCGTCAAGGCATCCTGGCCAGGCGTGATCCGGGCGAAGGGTCATTTCTGGCTGGCGACGAGGCCGCAATGGCTCGGCGAGATCAGCCAGGCGGGAGCGATCGTGAGGACCGAAGCGCTGGGGTTCTGGTGGGCGAGCGTTCCAAAGGAGCGGTGGCCGAACGATGAGGCCTGGCGCAAGCGGCTCGGCCAGTATTGGGACAAGCTGTACGGCGATCGTCGCCAGGAGATCGTGTTCATCGGCACCGGCATGGACGAGGCCGAGATCCGTGGCAGGCTGGACGCATGCCTTGTCCCTGATACGTCCACCATGGACATCGCCGCATGGTCCGCTCTCGCCGATCCGTTTCCGGCCTGGCGTCGAGGCGATCAGTCCAACTGATCACGTGCCTGCCAGCCACGCGACGTGAGGTCCGGCTCGACCATCTCGGACCAGGTCTTGCAAGGGGACGGCAAAGCCGTTAGTGCTCTGCCCCCTTTCCAAGCATCATTCAGAGTGGTTCATGTCGAGCGCCTCGCCCGCCGTCTCGATCGGCATCGATTTTGGCACGAGCAACACGGTCGTTGCGCTGGCGGCGGACGACCGCCGGGTCGAAGCCATTCGCTTCGACCATGGCGGGCAGCGCCACAGCGTCTACGTGTCGGCCCTGTGCTTCTGGGAGGACCGGCCGGGCGCCGGTGCCCAGGCGGAGGGCGGGCCATGGGCGATCGAGCAGTTTCTCGAAGGACGCCACGTCTACCGTTTCCTGCAATCGTTCAAGACCTTCGCAGCGAGCTCGAGCTTCAACACCACGCAAGTCTTCCGGCAGCGCTACAAATTCGAGGACATCCTGGCGGCGTTCCTGCGCACGCTGGCGCGCCATGGCGGGGACAAGTTCGGCTTCGAGGCGGCGAACATCACGGTCGGCCGCCCTGTGCGCTTTGCCGGCGGCAATCCCGACGAGGCGCTGGCGATGCAGCGCTACCGCGCCGCGTTCGAGCGCTTGGGCGCCGGCCACGCGCGCTATGTCTACGAGCCCGTGGGCGCGGCGTTCTCGTTTGCCCGCAGGCTGGAGCGCGATGCCACCGTGCTGGTGGCCGATTTCGGCGGCGGCACCAGCGATTTCTCCGTGATGCGTTTCTCGCGTGCGGGCGGCGTCCTTCGCGCCGAGCCGCTCGGCCATGCCGGCATCGGCGTTGCCGGCGACACCTTCGACTATCGCATCGTCGACCACATCGTGTCGCCGCGGCTCGGCAAGGGCTCCAGCTTCCGCTCGTTCGACAAGGTGCTACCGGTTCCGACCGGCCATTACACCAACCTGGCGCGCTGGCATCAGCTCGCGATGATGAAGAGCAACGGCGATCTGCGCGAGCTCCGCGAGCTCGCGCGCACCGCGCTGAAGCCCGAGCTGCTCGAGGATTTCATCACCATCGTCGATCTCGACCTCGGCTTTGCGCTTTACCGCGCGGTGTCCGACGCCAAGGTCGGCCTCTCGGCGCAGGACGAGGTGGACTTCCGCTTTAGGGGCGGCGGCGTCGACATCGGCGCGGCCATCACGCGGAAGAAATTCGAAGCCTGGATTGCCGACGACATCGCCCGGTTAGGTGCCACCGTCGACAAGGTGCTGGCCGAGGCCCGCATCGCCTCACGCGAGGTGGAGAAGGTGTTCCTGACCGGCGGCACCTCGTTTGTGCCTGCGGTCCGAAAATTGTTCGCCGACCGCTTCGGCAACGAGCGCCTGATGTCCGGCGACCAGTTCGAGTCGATCGCCTATGGCCTGGCGCTGATCGGGCACAGCGCGGATCCCGAGCGCTGGACGGCAGGCGGAGGGCCTGCCGCGAAGGCATAGCAGGCGGCGTTCGGCGTCTGTGCGGCGACGCTGTTTGATCGCTATTTCTGCTGAATTCGGTTCAGGTAGTCGATCACCGCGAGAATGCGAGTCCGCACGACGACCTCCGGGTTCTGCTGCGGCCCTGCCTTTTGCCAATAATAGGAATCGACGGCGTGAGGCAGGTTGACGATGGGGTTGAACCGCTCGCCCCAGATCGGCATTTCACGGGTGCCGTGCGCCGGAACCGATTTCGACCCGTATATGGTTTCGTAAACGGCGTTGGTGGGAAACACCCCGTTGTTGTTCTTGGTCAACATGGTCAAGTCGGAAGGCCGGATCTTGAGCTGACTGCTGACGGGTCCGCTGCCCCTTGCATCGGCGCCATGACAGCTCGCGCACGAAGACTGAAATTCCGCCTTGCCGATATCGACGTCTTCGCCCTTGGCCGCGGTGGCGAAACCGGCGGCAACACCGGCAATGATCAACCATTCGACAGCAGATCGCATCATTTCGCCTCCGACGCGCGCAGGGAAGACTTCTGCTCCTAGCCGCTTCGCCGTCTTGACGGCTTGATACAAATCAAGACCGCACACCAGTGCCGCCGCGTAGGCAAAGGCGCGCTCCGCCGTGCGCGCCATCTGGCAAGTGCCGTAGGGTGGGCAAAGGCGCGCTCTTCGCACGCCGTGCCCACCATCTTTGCGAGGTTGAGAGACCGTTGGTGGGCACGCTTCCGCCTTCGCTCTTCGAGCTACGGCGGACAAGTCGCTTTGCCAACCCTACGATACTGAACGCTATTCATTGATCTCCGGCTCGACGAGCTTGGCCAGATTACGCAGCGATTCCTGCCAGCCAAGATAGCACGCCTCCGGTGGAATGACGTCGGGGATACCGGCCTGCGTGATGTCGATCTCGGTGCCGACCGAGACTTTCTTCAGGATCACGGTCACCTGGATTTCGCCGGGCAGATTGGGGTCGTCGAATCTGTCGGTGTAGCGGAGACGTTCGCCCGGCACGAGCTCGAGATATTCGCCGCCGAACGAATGGCTGTTGCCCGTCGTGAAGTTCCGGAATGACATCTTGAACGTGCCGCCGACCTTGGGCTCGAAATGATGCACCGTGCAGGTAAAGCCGTTCGGCGGAAGCCATTTCGCCATCGCGTCGGCTTCCAGAAAGGCGCGATAGACCTTCTCCGGGCTGGTGGCGAGAACGCGGTGCAGGCGGACAGTATTGGGCATGGTTTGTTATCCTCAGTGTTGATGGGCCCGAGCTGGCCTCTATGGCCCATTCATGTCACGAGGACGACGGGGAAGGCGCCGATCCGACATGCGTATTGCAGATTATTTGTCGCAGGGGCGGCCGACGTCGCGAGCCCGGCAAGCCCGGCCATGACGATGTGGAGACTTCAGGTTTAACCGCTGCAGGTGAGGAACACGGAGCGTATCGGCTTGTTGTTGGCAGTCAGAACAGGAGACAAGTCAGATGATCAAGAAGCTCATGCTGGGCGCAGCGATCGCCTCGATGATGGGATCCACCGCAATGGCGCAACCCAGTCAGCAACAGGGAGGCGCGCAATCCGGGGTGGGCGGAACGAGCGACACCACGAAGAACAATGACAAAACCAAAGGCGGCATGACGACCGGGACCTCGTCGACCGGCACCACGGACGGCTCGGGCAGCAGCACCCCTGGCGGACAATCCTCCAAGAAGAGCTCGACGCCCAAATGAGTTCAGGAGGCGCTCATTGTTTGGTCTACGGCCAAACGATGGGCGCAAACTTCAAGCCGCGGCAAGGAAGTTCTTTGCGGAGCAGCGGCGCGCTCTTTGATCGGCTCGGCCTAGGCCCCAACGTCATTCGGTGTCATTGTGAACGCCAACCTGTAACGACCGAGCGTCGGACCATCCTGAGCGCCCGCTCTTTGAAGCGATGGCGGCGAGAGCTGTCCGGCGATGACAGCGTCAACCGCATCGATATCGTAACCTGACACCAGAATGATCCAATCGGCGGCACCGTCATTGCCGCGGATTTGCTGTTCAGTGGTGGGCGAACTCGTCTTGGGCGTATCGGTCAGGAGGAGGTGGGCGCCCGTCAGCCCCGGCTTGGAGGCGAGAGCGCCAAGCGTATCGAGAAGGCGCGCCTGCAGCTCGGCGGCCCGTCCGTTGAGCGGCGACAGCCTGATGGTGGCGAGCGCGCCTGCGATGCCGCCGCCAAAGCTCGCGGCGATCCGGCACTGACTGCGCACCATGCCGAGATGATGCGGCATCATCTTTGTCGACCACGGTGTCGGTGTATTCAGCCGGTCGAGATATCCCTTCGACGTGAGAACGCCGTAGTGCTCGAGCTCGTAGAGCACGAAGAAACCCTCGGCGTCAGTCGTGCTGGTCCAGCGTGACCCGCGCCGAAAACCGGGAATGCTCAGCCGCTCGGGAAAGTGCTCGTGCGAATGCCAGTCGCCGAACTCGCTGCGCTGCTCCGGGCGGACGCTCCACCACATCGCGACGGCGGCCTTGCCGAGCAGTGACATGCTGACCTCCCTGCCTTGCGCGGGGCTACCGCATTTGAAAGCTTCTCCTTGCTGCCATCCTTCGAGACGCCCGCTTTAGGCGGGCTCTCAGGATGAGGGCGGAGTGCGCGCAGGCCGCCACTAGTCATATGCGATAGCCCTGACTTTCTTGCGGACATTTTGCCTCAACACCAACAGGGGCGGCAAGGTGTCTCCGCCTGGCAAGCCGCAGCCACGACGCGATCGGAGGCTATCATGGTGCGTGGTGGACGCGAGCCCAGCGGAGCGCCGGACTGCGCGTCCGATCACATCGGCTCGCCGACATCGCGCCGATAATGCCTCGGCGAAGTTCCGAAGCGGCGGCGGAAACAGCGGTTGAAGTAGGACACCTCGTTGAATCCGCAGGCATAGGCGATATCGCTGATCTTCGATCGGTTGTAGCGGGAATCGAGCAGCATCTTCCGTGCCTTCTGCAACCGCAGCTCGGTGACACGTTCGGTAAAGCTCGATCCGGTCTCCTGCAGCAGTTCCTGGACGTAACGCGGCGAAAGCCCTAACTTGCGTGCAAGTTCGCTCGGCGAAAACGACGGATCAGCGAAACGCCCCCTGATATCTGCGATCACGTCCTGCAGCCGCGCGGCACGCAACCCGCGCCGCGTCGCAAGCTCGGCTGAATCGCCGCGGGCGCCGAGGGCCAGCGCGACCAGATCGATGAGATGCGTGCCGATGTTCTCCTTCAGCACGAGGTCGGCATCGATGTCGGAGTCGATGACGATGGCGAGATAGCGCTCCAGGTGACGCAAGGCCGGCGATGCAGCCAACGGCTTCACGGCAAGGTCCTCGAAATTCGGCAGCCGCTCGGCCAGCAGCGCGCGCGGCACCGTGATGCCGCGAAAGGCGATCGGCCCATCAAGTTGCGACGCGATCGGCGCGGCGTTGGTATAGAGCATCGCCTCCCCCGCGCCGCGAATGGCTTCGCGGCCTTCCTGCCTGATCAGCGTACTCACACCGTTGAACGTGGTGCCGATGATGTAGTCGCCGCGGGTATCGGCTTCGACGTGACGCTGGGTACGAACTGCCGTCTGAATATTAGCCTCAAGCTGGGTGACTGCGATATCGCCGAGTTTCAGGAATTCGGACCGCGAGTAAAACGGCGCATCGGGAAAGAACGAAATGTCCGCCGCGCACAAATGGTCGGTGAACAGGTCGAGCCACAGCCGCTGGCGCGCACCTTCGTCAAGATGCGCGGGAAGCTGATCCGAAGCGAATACGACCTTGGACATCGTTGCACGGCAAAGTTCAGGTGTAACTTGATACCGCCGCAGAGTTTATCGCGGCGCAAGCGCTACGTGTGCGGTAAAGCGCCGCATTCTCTGCGAGAACCAATTGGCTGCGCGCGCCAGTCTAAGTCGAGCGCGTCGCTGTCAAACTTCGTCATGCTTTGAACGGGCGAATGTATCCACCGAGCAACATGGATTCCGAAAAGGGCAGACGATGCGGAATCGTTCAACTCGGGTGCAGGCCAGGACAAGAAGCCGATGGCCATGACGTGTCAGTAACTTAGCCATCAAACGACGGCGGCAAGGGCGTGGTGCGCTACGCCTTTTGACGGGGCGCGTTCCTGTGGTTTTGGAGCGCCTGCTTTGGAATTGGAATTGGGGGGTGGAGTGAAAAAGCTGACATCACTGACGGGCGCTTCATTGGCTGGCGCCTCGATCATGGTTTCTGCAGGAGCTCTGGCCGCCGACCTCTCTGTGAAGGCGCCACCCCGACCCGCTTGGGTGGATAGCTGGGCGGGGCCTTATATCGGCGCCTATTTCGGCGCGGGTGCCGGACGTGTGACGGAATCCTCGACGGGCCGTTTCGGTAACAGTTCTGTCTCGACAAACGCCGGTGTTGTGACGTCGAGCTCGACCTTGGTCGGAACGACCGCGAGCAATCTTGCGGGCGATGTGACCGGTTCGATGGTCGATCTGTTCGCGGGGTATAATTGGCAGGCCGGGAGTATCGTGGCGGGCGGGCAGGTCGAAGGCACGGTCTTTTCCGATGTCGCGTTGAAGCCGTTCGGCAACGAGACGCTCAACAGCGTCAGCACCAACGTGCTGCTCGGGGCGGTGACCTCGACGGGTGCCCGCACGGCGATCGTGCAGAGCAACCAGCAGCTGCGCTCGCGGGTCGGGCTGATCGGCCGGGTCGGTTTTCTCGCGCGTCCGGATCTGCTGCTGTATGGCCTCGGCGGCCTCGAGCTCGGTCACTTTACCTTTGCCGACGGCGCCGATCCTTTCGGCGGTGACAACAACAAATGGGTGGCCGGCTACACGGTCGGCGCCGGCGGCGAGCTGAAGCTGACCGGCAATTGGTCGCTGCGCGGCGAGTATCGGTATCTGAACTTTGGCTTCAACCGGAGCGCAGCCGCCAGCTCAACGGCCAACTCGGCGACGGGCGCAACCACGTCCGTCTCGACTAGCAGTCAATCCTTTTCGTCACGCATAAATGCTGATTTCCACCTGGCCAAGATCGGTCTGGTCTACCAATTCGGTGATTCCGGGCCGCTGTCCGCAATGGCGGCGATACCTTCGGCAGCACGCGGGTCTTCATTCGCAAGCGCCTGGGGTGACAGCTGGGCCGGCCCCTATATCGGTGCTTACGTCGGCGCCGGCGCCGGGCGGGCAAGGCAGACCTCCACGAGAATCGACGACGAAGGCGGTGTCAGCGTCCCCGGCGGGTCGTCGGCATTCACGCAATCAGGATTCGGCAATCTCGCCGGCAATATGACCGGTTCGATGGTCGATCTGTTCGCGGGCTACAATTGGCGAACCGGCAATGTCGTGGTCGGCGGGCAGATCGAAGGCACCCTGTTCAGCGACGTCACCACAAGGATGGTCGGCAACGAGGCATACAGCTCGGTGTCGAGCGACAACGGCGTCGTCACCTCGACAGAATCGGGGACGAACAGCATCGAGGACCGGCAGCAATTGCGCTCGAACGTCGGCGTGATCGGCCGGGCCGGTTATCTGGTGACACCGAATGTGCTGCTGTACGGCCTCGGAGGACTGGCGCTGGGGCACCTGACCTATCCCGACAATTATCCCGACCCGGAAGCGCAGGTCAGCGACAAGAACGGCAAATGGGTGGCCGGTTATGTCGCGGGCGCGGGCGGCGAGGTCAAGCTGACGGACAGCTGGTCGCTGCGCGGCGAATACCGCTACATGCATTTCGGATATGACCGTAACGAGCCGTCAGGCAACTCGTCGACGTCCGTATCGGGCGGCGGCACCAACACGTCCACCAACAGCACCGTCCACCGGCGGCATATCGATGCCGATTTCCACGTCGGCAAGGTTGGACTGGTTTACCAATTCGGCGCGTCAGGCGCGCGGTCGGCGATGGCGGCACCGCCGGGCCCGGCCTGGAGCGACGGCTGGGCGGGACCCTATATCGGTGCCTATTTTGGTGCCGGTGCCGGACGTGCGGCGGAAACCATCGCAACGAACAACAGCAGGACCAGCACGATCACCAGCGTCGGGACCACGACCTCCACCAGCACTGAATCGGCGCGCGGCCGTCCCGTCGGGGACGTGACGGGCTCGATGGTCGATCTTTTCGCGGGCTACAATTGGCGCGCCGGCAATGTCGTGGCCGGCGGGCAGATCGAAGGCTCGGTGTTCTCCGACGTTACGTTCAACACCATCGGTCCTCAGACATTCACCTCAGTCGACACCTCGAACGGAGCTGTCACCTCGCGGTTCTCGGGCTCGCAAACCGCCGCGAGCCAGGCTCCGCAGCAGCTGCGTTCGAATGTCGGCGTGATCGGCCGGGCCGGTTATCTGGTGACACCGAACGTGCTGCTCTACGGCCTCGGGGGTCTGGCGCTGGGGCATTTCACTAACGCAGACGGGGACTTCAGCCGCGGCGATTCCAGCGGCAAGTGGGTGGCCGGCTACACATTGGGCGCCGGCGGCGAAGTGAAGCTGACAGGCAATTGGTCGCTGCGTGGCGAGTATCGCTATGCGCATTACGGCTTCGACCGCAACGAAACCAGCAAATTCGCATCGAACTCGCAATCGACCGGATCCTCCAGGACCTCTGTGTCCACCGACAGCACCCATCGTCAGATCAATGCCGATTTCCACACCGGGAAGATCGGCATGGTCTACCGGTTCGGTGAAGGCGGACCGCGTTCGGCCATGGCCGCGATGCCTGGCGCGCCCAGCGACCACTGGGCGGGCCCCTATCTCGGCGCCTATTTCGCTGCCGGCGCAGGCCGCGCCCGACAGAACCTCGCCTCGACGGCCGACTCCGCCCAGCAGAATTTCAATGGCGCTGTGCTAACGACGAATGGCGTCGTCAGCACGACGACCCGCGGCAATGCCGTCGGCGACACGATGGGCTCGATGGTCGACCTGTTCGCAGGCTACAATTGGCGAGCCGGCAATGTCGTGGCCGGCGGTCAGATCGAAGGCACGCTGTTCTCCGATGTCGCGTTCAAGACGGTCGGCGAGCAAACGAGGAATACCCGGCAAGTTTCCAACGGTGTCGTGACGACAGGTGTCAATCAGGTGGCGATGCAGGCCAGCGAGCAATTGCGCTCGAACGTCGGCGTGATCGGCCGGGCCGGCTATCTCATGACCCCGAACTTGATGCTTTACGGTCTCGGCGGCCTGGCGCTGGGCCATTTCACTTTTCCCGATCCCGGCAATTTCGAAGGGCCCAACGGCAAGTGGGTGGCGGGTTATACGGCCGGCGCGGGCGGCGAGTTCAAGCTGACGCAGCGATGGTCATTGCGCGGCGAATATCGCTACATGCACTTCGACATCGACCGCAACGAGACACGGACCAGCTCGAGCACGCAGACCCTGGGCACCACGACCATTTTCAGGTCGAACGCAGACACCACGTCGCGAAAGACCAGTGCGGATATTCACATTGCGAAGATCGGTGCCGTCTATGGCTTCTGCTATTGCGACTAGGTGCACGGTGGCAAACGCGCATGCAGATGGTGGTTGCGATCACCTCTGTGAAATAGGCAGGCGAAAAGCCGCTACTGAATCGTTCCATGGGTGCGCCGCCTCTCGGCGCAATTTGAGGGAAGTCATGAAATCGATTGTCTCTGGTACTCTCCTGCTCTCGGCTCTCTGTCTCTCCCACGCCGCCTTCGCGGCCGATCTCGGCAGGGCCTACACCAAGGCGCCGCCCGCGCCGGTCGCATTCAGCTGGACCGGTTTTTACGCCGGCGTGCATGGCGGTTATGGCTGGAGCGATCCGACCGCGACCTTCGATCCGGGCGCGCTCGCAACCGGGACGGTCCCCGGCTATGTCGTCACGGGTGGCACCGGGCCGTTCACCCTGGATGTGAGCCCCAAGGGCGGGTTTGGCGGCGGCCAGATCGGCTATAACTGGCAGTCCGGCACGTTCGTGTACGGCCTGGAAGCGGATGTCAGCGGCGCTGCCATTAAGGAGACGGCGAGCCGCCCCTTCAGCGTCACCGGAACGATCGGCGGCGACAATGGCGCCTTCACCGGCGTATTCAATCTCAAGCAGGAAATCGACGTCTTCGGCACGGTCCGCGGACGTCTCGGATACGCGGCGAACAATGTGCTGATCTACGGTACCGGTGGCTTCGCCTGGGGCCACGTCAAGAACAGCATCTTCACCTCCAACCTCGCCACGCCGAATATCGCCAATTTCAACGGCTTCTTCCCGGCCCTGACGCGAAGCGCTTCCTCGTCGGAGGTCCAGGTGGGTTTCTCCGCGGGTGGCGGTCTTGAATGGGCATTCGATCCGCGCTGGACGTTCAAGGCCGAGTACATCTACATCAATCTCGGAAAGTCGAACGGCAATGCTCTTGCATTCCCCGGCGCGTCCTTCACGGACACCGAGGTTCAGCTTCATACGGCCAAGGGCGGCATCAATTATCGGTTTTGACTGAATGGATTTTGTGGTGCTTAGTGGTGGTAACGCAGGCGCGGCCAGTAGCGAACCACGGGCAGGGCAGAGCAAGTCTGCTCTGCCCCGAACTCAGACGTCAACTTGTTCGGCTATCGCGAGGGCGTCATCGACCCCGATGTCGAAATAATCGAACGGTACTCTCGGTCTTCCGAGACTAGCCGCTGAGCAAAAGAGGAGTCCGAGTCAATCGGTGGTGCCGGATGAACGAGTTATCAAGCGCTTTCGACGGCCTCTTCAAGAGCGAATTTTCGATCAACCAAGCGGTTGGACGGAGCGTCACGTATGTGCGCCGGGGCAAGTTGCTGGGCGGCAATTCAGGGTTTGCTCATATTGGGAATTACCAGGTCGAGGGGGACTCAATCCGTGTCGAAGTGACCAGCCGACGACACAATTTTGGCGCCGATCATCGGTCTTTGCTCGGTTCAGACGTCTCGTCAATTTCCGTCGTCGGAAGGGCGGTTGGTAAGGCCTTTCACTTCGAGGGCAGCTCCCCGCAGGTGCCCGGTGCCGTCTTTCGATCCATCATGACCCCGCTGGATGAAAGCGACCTTCCGGCGCCCGGGATGATTGGTGAAGGTGGCATTTCCAACGGATTGTACTCCATCCATCTCAAAATCTTGGACGGCGTCCCCGGCGGCCTGACTGGAGTGATGCTATTGAACAACGGCCGTATCCTGGGTGGCGATGCCTTCTTCTACTATCTGGGGTCATATTCCTCCTCCAGCGGTCGATGGAGAGGGCAGATGGTCAATCAAGAGCATACGCCGGCGCGAGGGGAAGACCCGGTATTCGGCGGACACGAGATTGGAATTGGTTTTTCCGGGACGTGCGATGCCGAGGGCGGTTTCCTCGAGGGCACGGCGCTTGCGGGCAAGCGCAGCATCAGGTTCGAAGCTGATCTGAAATTGATCTGCGCTGCTTAAGGGGCGCGAAAGCTGATGGGCGCAGCTGCCGGGCGACGCTAGAAGATCGGTTTCGCTCGGAGTTGGTCCGTCGGCGTCAATATGCTTAGCACTGAGCGCTGCAAGGGAGGCGAGAAGTGCTCTCAGAGGAAAAGACGAGTACTACGCTGTTGAAGGTGATGTTAGGGCTCATCGCAGTCTGGGGTGTCGGCTGGATTGAGAAGAAGCTGTTCGGCCACTGGACCAACCTGGGCATCTTTATCGGGTGGATTGTCGGAGTGATGATCGCCTATGGCATAGATCATTTCCGAAATTCGAAACGGGACGTCACCGAGGGGGAGCGCCGCGGAGCCGGAGAGCAGTGAACGGGAATGCATCAGCTCCCCTGAGAGGAGTGACGGCGAGTGACAGTCGCGTATTGGCCCGTCGCTGACGTCCTTGCGCCTCGCGAGCCTGCGATGCCGCCGCCAAAGCTCGCGGCGATCCGGCACTGGCCGCGCACCATGCAGAGATGATGCGGCATCATCTTCGTCGACCACGGTGTCGGCGCAGTGAGCCGGTCGAGATAGCCCTTCGACGTGAGGACGTCGTAATGCTCGAGCTCGTAGACGAAGAAGCCCTCGGCATCCGTCGTGCTGGTCCAGCGTGACCCGCGCTGGAAGCCGGGAATGCTCATCCGCTGGGGAAAGTGCTCGTGCGAATGCAGTCGCCGAACTCGGTGAGCTGTTCGGGACGAACGCTCCACCACATCGCGATGGCGGCCTTGCCGAGCAGTGACATGTTGACCTCCCTGTTTGGTTTCCGACAGATTGCTTCGGGATGCGCGCCTGATCAATCGAAGCCACAATTTCGCTATCGTTCCCCGCTCAACTGCAGCGCGAAATCGGGGGCAACGTTGCGCAGCACGCTTTGGGCTTTGGCCGTCATCCTCTGCTGTCCTGGCTCGCCTGTGCAGGCTGCAGGCATTCAGCTTCTCCAGTCCGACCCGGCGCTGTCGGGTGCAGTCTGGTATCCGTGCGCGAGCGAGCCGACCCATGTGGCGCTGGGCAGTTTGTCGGTCGGCGCTGATTTCGGCTTGAGGGGCGCGAAGGATTGTCCCGTCACGGGCGCGAAGATGCCCCTGGTGATCTTCTCGCACGGCCGAGGCGGGTTTTTCGGCCAACATCATGATACGGCGGAGGCGCTGGCCGATGCCGGCTTCATCGTCGCCGCCATCAATCATCCCGGCGATACGGTCAACGACTCCTCGAGGCGCGATACTCTGTCGATTTGGGCATCGCGCCCGGCGGACATTGTACGCCTGCTCGATTTTGTGCTGAACGACTGGAAGGACCGGGCGGCAATCGATCCTGCCAATGTCGGCTACTTCGGCTTCTCGCTCGGAGGGTCGACTGGCCTCGTGCTGATGGGGATCACGCCGGATTTTGCCAGGGTCGCCAGTCTCTGCAAGGAGACGACCGGCGTGTGCGCACAGCTTCAAGGCGGCGAGACGCCGCCTGAGCCGATACGGGATGCGCGTATCCGTGCTGCCGTCATCGTTGATCCTGCGCCGATAACGCTGACGCGGGAGAACCTCGCCCTCGTCAAAGTGCCTTTCCAGTTCTGGCGATCGCAGTTCGGCGGACCCGGCGTCGGCGATGGCTCCGGCAACGCCCGCGTCGCGGAAGGCTTGCCGGGCAAGCGTGACATCCACGTCGTAAGATCACGTTCAAAAATGAGGTAGAGCGGCTCAGCATTCTTTTTCAAAGCGACGCGGCTGGCGAGCCGGTACGATTGAGCGTCCAGAAGGCGCTTAGGGCGTTCGCCGATCAGATTTCGCCGGAAAGCAGCCGAACTGAAACGATCCTTGGTGAGACATGCTTGGTCTCGGAGAAGCGCTTCCGCGAAGGACATTCGAGTCGATGCAACACCGCGGACGGTGTAATGCTAAGGGACACGACGAGCGACCATGGTGCGAGCTACGATCTGATTGCAATTAAGCTGGACCGCGCCCCAGTTGACCTCGCCTCCGTGCTGCCGCCGGCCCGTTTATTTGTGCGTGCCACCTGGGGAATACCTGATTAGGTTCGGCTGTACTTCTTCCGCTTCTGGCCCTTGGCAGACCTATCGCGGCTTCGTGTTCGACAGGAGCTTTTGACCCGAAGCCGACGTTAACCGTGAGGTGCGGACGGGCATACGTCGTGGGCGTGCTTGCGGCTATGATAGATTACGACGTTGCCGTTCGCATTTTTGTCGCTGGACACACCTCAAATGGAAAACGCGACACTCGTCCCTGCAAACTTTCGCATCAGTCAGCAAGCGCAAACGATGCTGAATGAACTGACCGATATGGCGTCAAGGGAGACGGGCCGCCCTATGGTGCCTGCTTTCTTCTGGAACGAGGAATATGACGAGATAAGGAAGGAGATGGTTGTGCGCGGCATCGCCTTGGGGTGCTACTACCGCGACGAGGTACCTACGAGGCTACTACAAGTCATTGACGGAATAACGCTGGTTTTTGCCGTTTCGCCGAAGCAGGCGTTGCATTTCGATGGCAGAGAGATCGACTATCGCGACGGTCGTCGCTTTTTTTTCACTGATTGATCGGCGGATGGCCACTGTTGGCCCATCGCTGACGTCCCGAGCGGCCACACACGCCAATGTGCGGTGAATCGTTCTTAGCGTGTAACCCCGACGTTTCCATCTTAATCCATCGACCTAAAATTTAATGCCCGGACAAAGTGACGAATTCTGACCGGCGGCATGCTCCCAACGGATTATCCTGTTGCCTCACCAGAGGAGGTGACCATGGTACAATTTATTCCGACTTCCATCACACGACGAAGCATGGTCGCAGGAATGGCGCTGACCGCCGCCCCGACGACTGTATTGCAGGGAGCGAGTAAGGCATACGCGCAGGCCCAGCAAACCTCGCCTGAGAAAAGTCTGTATGAGCGGCTGGGCGGCGTTTTTGCTATTGCGGCCGTGGTGGATCACTTCAGCGACGCTGTCGTGAAGAATCCCGTCGTGGGTCAGAAGTCCAAGAATCCGCAACTACGAGAATGGCACACCAAGAACCTGACAAGGTTGCCGGGCCTCAAGTTCATGCGGACGCTGTGGGTCTGCGACGTTTCGGGCGGGCCCCTTAAGTTCGCCGCCACCAAGCCTGGCGCGACGCCGCTCGGACTTGAGGAAGCGCACCGCAATCTCAGAATATCTCCGGCAGAGTTCGATGAGGTCGCGGCGGAACTCGGGCGGAGCCTCGACTTTGCCAAGGTCCCTAAGCGCGAGAAAGCCGAGGTGCTGGCTGCGTTTGCCGCGCACAAAGACGAGGTTACCGCCGGGTCTGCGACGGTCGGCAAGCGCGGCTGAAGGGTGATCTTCCCGGTCTTCGCTAGCACCGACTGGCTCCGGCTGGGCGGGGACGTTGGATTGCGCCGCCAATCTGTCCGGTTGTGGCCCATGCTGACGTCCCTCGCGCTGACGTCCGATAAGCGCCCTTGACTCCAGATCTCTGCAGCCCCTTCCGCGAACAGCGTGTGGTCGGGGATGCGCTCAGATGTGCAGCAGCCAGCGCCTGATGTGCGCTCCCGGCATGACATCCACAATGGCATAATACCCCTGTTTTGCCCGACGGGTCAGAAGTTTTTCGTCGAATCAGAAATATCGTTGCGGGCCAATGGGATGGCTACTGTGCATGGGGTTGTTTTTTCGATTTTTTGGCTCGAGCCCTGCGACGGCGCGTCTTCACAAGCAAAAAGGGCCGCACCTTCGGGCGGCCCTTTCGTCTCGTCAATGCGAGCCCGCTTACTCCGCGGCCTGCTTCTGCGGCGGGTCGAGCGCGCCGGACTTGTGGATCTCGGCGACCTGGTGATCGCTGAAGCCGAGCACCGAGCGCAGGACCTCGTCGGTGTGCTCGCCGAGCAGCGGCGAACGGGTCACTTCGGCCGGAGAATCCGACAGCTTGATCGGGTTGCCGACCGAGACGTACTTGCCGCGGGTGGGGTGGTCGACCTCGACCACGGTGCCGGTCGCGCGCAGCGACTGGTCTTCCGCGATCTCCTTCATCGACAGGATCGGGCCGCACGGGATGTCGTCCTTGTTGAGGATCTCCATCGCCTCGAACTTTGTCTTCGTCATCGTCCACTGCTCGATGCGGGCGAAGATCTCGTTGAGGCGCGGCAGGCGCGCCGCCGGCTTGGCGTAGTTCGGATCGGTCTTCCAGGTGGGCTCGCCGATCACGTCGCAGATCTTCTCCCAGACCGGGGCCTGGGTGATGAAGTAGATGTAGGCGTTGGGATCCGTCTCCCAGCCCTTGCACTTCAGGATGCGGCCGGGCTGGCCGCCGCCGGAATCGTTGCCGGCGCGCGGCACGGCATCGCCGAATGGCACGCCTTCGCCGAACTGGCTGTACTCTTTGAGCGGGCCATGGGCGAGGCGCTGCTGGTCGCGCAGCTTCACGCGGCAGAGGTTGAGCACGCCGTCCTGCATCGCGGCGGTGACGCGCTGGCCCTTGCCGGTGTGGGTGCGTTGGAAGAGCGCGGTGACGATGCCGAGCGCGAGGTGCAGGCCGGTGCCGCTATCGCCGATCTGCGCGCCGGTGACGAGCGGCACGCCGTCGCGGAAGCCGGTGGTGGAGGCGGCGCCGCCGGTGCACTGCGCGACGTTCTCATAGACCTTGCAATCTTCGTAGGGCCCGGGGCCAAAGCCCTTGATCGAGGCGACGATCATCTTCGGGTTGATGGCCTGGATCTTCTCCCAGGGAAAGCCCATGCGGTCGAGCACGCCGGGGCCGAAATTCTCGACCAGCACGTCGCACTTCTTGATCAACTCGGTCAGGACTTCCTTGCCCTTGGGGTTTTTGGTGTCGAGCGTGATCGAGCGCTTGTTGTGGTTGAGCATGGTGAAATACAGGCTGTCCACGTTCGGGATGTCCTGCAGCTGGCCGCGGGTGATGTCACCCACGCCCGGGCGTTCCACCTTGATCACGTCGGCGCCGAACCATGCCAGCAGCTGCGTGCAGGTCGGTCCTGATTGAACGTGGGTGAAGTCGAGAATGCGAACGCCCTCGAGCGCTTTGGTCATCGTATTGCTCCGTACTCTGTCTGCCCCTGCACCCAGCAGGGAATAAGGGTTGAGGGGTGGACTTACTTCTTCTTCTGCAGAACGCTCTGTGGATTGAGGTTGCCGATGCGGCCGCTCTCCGAGCCCGCGGCCGGATCGATTACCGCGTTGATGAGCGTCGGCTTGCCGGACTTCATGGCGTCGTTGACGGCGCGCTTGAGCTCGTCGGGCGAGGTCGCGTTCACGCCGACGCCGCCAAAGGCTTCCATCATCTTGTCGTAGCGCGCGCCCTTGACGAACACGGTGGTCGCCGGATCGGAGTTCGCGCCGTTGACGTCGGTGCCGCGATAGATGCCGTCATTGTTGAAGATGACGACGCAGATCGGAAGGTTGTAGCGGCAGATGGTCTCGACCTCCATGCCGGAGAAGCCGAACGCCGAGTCGCCTTCCACCGCCAGCACGGGGTGGCCGGTCTCGAGCGTAGCCGCGATCGCCTGGCCCATGCCGATGCCCATCACGCCCCAGGTGCCGACGTCGAGACGCTTGCGGGGCTTGTACATGTCGATGACGCCGCGGGCGAGGTCGAGCGTGTTGGCGCCTTCGTTGACGAGGATCGCCTCGGGATAGTCCTTGATGACGTTCTTCAGGACGCCGAGCGCGCCGTGATAATCCATCGGCGATTTGTTGTTCATGAGCTTCGGCGCCATCTTGGCGACGTTCTCTTCGCGCTTGGACGAAACGGCGTTGGTCCATTCGGCCGGCGGGGCGGTCCAGCCTGAGCCCATCGCCTGGTTGAAGGCGGAGACCACCGAGCCGATGTCGCCGACGACGGGCGCGACGATCTCGACGTTGGAATCCATCTCCTTCGGCTCGATGTCGACCTGGATGAACTTCTTCGGCGCCTCGCCCCAGCTCTTGCCCTTGCCGTGCGACAGCAGCCAGTTCAGCCGCGCGCCGATCAGCATGACGACGTCGGACTCCTTCAGCACCGTCGAGCGGGCGGCGCCGGCGCACTGCGGATGGGTGTCGGGGAGCAGGCCCTTGGCCATGCTCATGGGCAGGAACGGAACGCCGCTCTTCTCGACGAAGCTCTTGATCTCCTCGTCGGCCTGCGCGTAGGCCGCGCCCTTGCCGAGGATGATGAGGGGGCGCTTGGCGCTCTTGAGCACGTCGAGCGCGCGCTTCACGGATGCGGGCGAGGGGATCTGCGCGGGCGCCGCGTCGATCACCTTGACCAGCGACTTCTGGCCGGCCTCGGCGTTCATGACTTGGCCGAACAGTTTTGCCGGCAGGTCGAGATAGACGCCGCCCGGACGGCCTGAGACCGCAGCGCGGATGGCGCGGGCGAAGCCGATGCCGATGTCCTGGGCGTGCAGCACGCGATAGGCCGCCTTGCACAGCGGCTTTGCGATCGCGAGCTGGTCCATCTCCTCATAGTCGCCCTGCTGGAGGTCGACGATCTCGCGCTCGGAAGAGCCGGAGACCAGGATCATCGGATAGCAATTGGTGGTGGCGTGGGCGAGGGCGGTGAGACCGTTGAGGAAGCCGGGCGCCGACACCGTGAGGCAGACGCCGGGCTTCTTGGTGAGGTAGCCGGCGATGCCGGCGGCGTAGCCGGCGTTCTGCTCGTGACGGAACGAGATCACGCGGATACCCGCGGCCTGCGCCATGCGGCCCAAATCCGTGATCGGGATGCCCGGCACATTATAGATGGTGTTGATGCCGTTCAGCTTGAGCGCGTCGATGACGAGATGGAAGCCATCCGTCAGTTCCTGCTCGGTGCCCGGTGCTTCGGACTTGGTCGCGGTATTCAGCATGGGCCTTGTCTCCCTGGTCTCAAGGTCGTTGGGGCGAATTGTTCGCCCTTCTGGTGAACGTTGCTTAAGTGAACAGTTACGTAAACAGTTCTTGGCCGTGCGCTTCGACGTAAGCGGCAAGGCCGAGGGTGTGATCGCGGGCGCGCTTCTCGGCAAGCTCAGTGTCGCGCGCTTCCAGCGCTTCGATGATGCCGAGATGCTCGGGCAGTGACGTCGCGGTGCGGTCCTTGCGTCCGATGGTCAACTGGCGATAGCCGCGCACGTGCAAGAGCAGGTCGTTGGTGAGATCGACCAGCACGGGGGATTCCGACAGCGAGATCAGCGCCTGGTGGAAGGCGATGTTGGCGCGCGAATATTCCTCGACGTGATCCTCGGGCAGTCGGTCCTTGCCGAAATCCTTGAAATAGTCGCGCAGCGCCGTGATGTCCTTCTTGCGCGCGGTGGTGGTGATGAGGCGGGCGGCCATGCTCTCCAGCGCCGCCCAGGCGCGGATCATGTCGACGATCTCGCTCTTGGTCCTGCGCACCACCATGATGCCGCGGCGGGGCACGGTCTTCACGAAACCGTCCTGCTCCAGCATCGCGATGGCCTCGCGGATCGGCGTGCGGCTGACGCCGAGCCGTTCGGACAGCGCGCGCTCGTCGAGCATCACCGGCTCGGGCGTCGAGTAGATGTCCATCTTGAGGATGGCTTCCTTCAAGGCGTCATACGCCTTGTTCTTGAAGCTGCTCTCCGGGGCAATACGAACGATTGCGATGTCTGCCTCGGCCATGTTCGGCAACGCCTTGGTTGGTTTCCGTAGTGACACGACGAATCTCCTCCACTGGGGAGTCGTCTTTTACAGGAATACTAACGGGAAAGTTTTTGGCATACCACATGCCAGAATGTCAAGCTGCCTATTTTTTGCGGCCTTCTAGGCCATGCATCAGCTTGACAAGTTGGCTTCTGGCATACCAAATGCCATCGCCAGCCATTTTTGATCCACGCCGGCGGAGTAGTCCTGAGGCTTATGCCACTCCGTACCGCCGCATGGAACAGAGCGCGGCGAATGGCAAGCATCATGGGCAGCCGCAAACGCGCGCGCGCTTTGAAAAGAACGAACTGAAGTCAAGGGAGAAGCCACATGTCCAATTCCAAAGATGCCGTCCGCAAGGTGCTTGACCAGGTCAAGGCGGACAACCGCACCAGCCTGACGGCCCCGGAAGGCAAGCTGGTCTGCGACGCCTACGGCATTCCGGTGCCGAAGGAGGGTGTGGCCAAGTCGGCGGGCGAGGCCGGCAAGATGGCTTCGTCCATGGGCTTCCCCGTCGTGATGAAGATCGTCTCGCCGGACATTCTCCACAAAACCGAAGCCGGCGGCGTCATCGTCGGCCTCAAGACGACCGAGGAGGCCGAGAAGGCCTACGAGACCATCCTCGGCAACGCAAAGAAATATAAGTCCGATGCCAAGATCGAAGGTGTGCAGGTGCAGCAGATGCTGGCCGGCGGAACCGAGGTCATCGTCGGCTCGATCACCGACGGCTCGTTCGGCAAGCTGGTTGCCTTCGGCCTCGGCGGCGTGCTCGTCGAGGTGCTCAAGGACATCACCTTCCGCCTCGCGCCGGCGACCAAGGAAGACGCGCTCTCGATGCTCGACGGCATCCAGGCGCACGAGATCCTGAAAGGCGTGCGTGGCGGCGAGCCGGTGAACCGCAACGCGCTCGCCGACGTCATCGTCAAGGTCTCGCAGCTCGTCACCGATTTCCCCGAGATCGTCGAGCTCGACCTCAACCCGGTGTTCGCGACGCCGAAGGATGCCACGGCGGCAGACGTCCGCATCGTGGTCGACTTCGCCTACAAGCCCAAGCCGAAGCCGCGTCCGACCGATGAGATCGTCGCGGCGATGAACCGCATCATGCAGCCGAAGGCGGTCGCCGTGGTCGGCGCCTCCGCGGAGGACGGCAAGATCGGCAATTCCGTGATGAAGAACCTCATCAACGGCGGCTACAAGGGTGAGATCTATCCGATCCATCCCAAGGCCGCCGAGATCCTCGGCTACAAGGCCTACAAGAGCGTCAAGGACGTGCCTGGTGTGATCGACGTCGCGGTGTTCGCAATCCCCGCGAAATTCGTCGCGGCCGCGCTGACCGAATGCGGCGAGAAGAAGATCCCGGGCGCGGTGCTGATTCCGTCGGGCTTCGCTGAAGCTGGCGCGCCGGAGCTGCAGGCCGAGATCGTCGAGGTCGGCAAGAAGTACGACATCCGCCTGATGGGGCCAAACATCTACGGCTTCTATTATACGCCCGCCAATCTCTGCGCGACCTTCTGCACCGCCTATGACGTCAAGGGCCATGCGGCGCTGTCGTCGCAATCGGGCGGCATCGGCATGGCCATCATCGGCTTCTCGCGCTCGGCCAAGATGGGCGTGTCCGCGATCGTCGGCCTCGGCAACAAGTCCGATATCGACGAGGATGATCTGCTCGCCTTCTTCGAGCAGGACCCGAACACCAATCTGATCGCCCAGCACTGCGAAGACCTCAAGGACGGCCGCGCCTTCGCGGAAGCCGCAAAGCGCGTGTCCAAGAAGAAGCCGGTGGTGGTGCTCAAGGCCGGCCGGACCTCGGCCGGCGCGAAGGCGGCGTCGTCCCACACCGGCGCGCTCGCCGGCAACGATCGCATCTATGAGGACGTGTTCAAGCAGTCCGGCGTGATCCGTGCCCGCTCACTTCGCCAGTTGCTCGAATTCGCCCGCGGCGTACCGGTGCTGCCGACGCCGAAGGGTGAGAACGTTCTCATCATCACCGGTGCCGGCGGCTCGGGCGTGCTGCTGTCGGACTCCTGCGTCGATAACGGCCTGTCGCTGATGTCGATGCCGCCGGATCTCGATGCGGCCTTCCGCAAGTTCATCCCGCCGTTTGGAGCGGCCGGCAATCCCGTGGATATCACCGGCGGCGAGCCGCCGATCACCTACGTCAACACCGTGAAGCTCGGCCTGTCGGATGAGCGCATCCACGCGCTGATCCTCGGCTATTGGCACACCATCGTCACGCCGCCGATGGTGTTCGCTCGCAACATGGTCGAGGTGAAGAAGGAGATGGAGGCCAAGGGTTTTGTGAAGCCGATGGTTGCCTCGCTGGCTGGCGACGTCGAGGTCGAGGAGGCCGCCGAATATCTCTATCAGAACGGCATCCCGGCTTACGCCTACTCGACCGAGCTACCGGTCGAGGTGCTTGGCGCCAAGTACAAGTGGGCGCGCGGGGCAGGGCTGCTCTGAGGCGTTGACGCCGCTTCGGCAGTCCGAAGCGGCGCCTTGCGGGGTAAGTCGTTCCGCGGCGATGCGCAGCATCGAACTATGGTGCGCAATTGCGCACCTAAGAACCTCGAGATTCCCCGGTGCGCAATTGCGCACCTGAGGTCTGGTCCTTCGGACCATCCCGGAATGACGAATTCCAAAGCGGCAGGTCGCGATGAGCAAGAACGTGATCCGGCGCAAATCGCTCGAGCCCAAATCGGCCTCGGAGGGCGATCACGAGAGCCGCGACGGTGGCGTGCAATCGGTCGACCGCGCGCTGTCGATCATCGAGACGCTGGCCGAGGACGACGAAGGCTATCGTCTGAGCGATCTCGCGATCCGCACCGGCCTGTCGGCGTCCACCGTGCACCGGCTGCTCGCAACGCTCGAAAGCCGCCGTTTCGTGCAGTTCGACCGTGGCGAATCCAAATGGCACGTCGGCGTGCGCAGCTTCACGGTCGGCGCCAGCTTTGCGCGGCGACGCAATTTCTCCGCACAGGCAATTCCATATTTGCGTAAGCTGCGCGATCTCACCCGCGAGACGGCCAATCTCGCCGTGGTCGACGATGAGTTCATCATCGTGTTGACCCGTATGGAAAGCCGCGAGATCATGCGCTCGCTGACCAAGGTTGGCGGCCGCGTCCCCATGGTGACCTCCGGCGTCGGCAAAGCGGTGCTCGCAACCTATTCAGACGAGGATGTCGGCGCCGTCATCCGTCATCACGGCATGCCCCGCCTGACCGAGAAGTCGATCGTGCGCCCGAGCGACCTGTTCAGGGAGCTTGAGAAAATCCGCAAGCAGGGCTTTGCCGTCGACGATGAGGAGGCGCAGATCGGCCTGCGCTGCGTCGCCGCGGTGGTATACAACGCGCTGGCTGAACCGCTTGCCGCGATCTCCGTATCCGGCATGACCAGCCGCGTTACCGACGAACGGTTGCCGGAGATCGGGCAGATCGTCCGGGAAGTTGCGGCCGAATTGACGGCCGCGCTTGGCGGGTGATCCCGGCGTCCTGCTGACCCAAAGCCCTGAGCCATGTCACTGGACAGCATCGGCCGTTTTGGTTGATATGCGACCAAACGACACAATGCGGCAAACGTCCGCATGAGCCTGGAGATGCCCTCATGTTCCGATTTCCCGCGCGCCTTGTCGGCGCAGCCGTCGCGTTGACTCTGGCGGCAGCCAATCCGGGCTTTGCCCAGCAGCTCGAGCTCAAGCTGATGGCGCCGGCGGCTCCGGGCGGAGGCTGGGACCAGACCGCGCGCTCGATGCAGCAGGCGCTGGTGGCTGCGGGCGTCGCCCGCAGCGTGCAGGTTACCAATGTTCCCGGTGCAGGTGGCAGCGTCGGCATCGCGCAGTTCGTCAACGGCGCCAAGGGCGACGGCAACCAGATGATGGTCAACGGCTTCGTCATGGTCGGCGCGCTCGCCATGAACAAGTCGCCGGTGACGCTGGAGCAGGTGACGCCGATCGCGCGCCTCACCGAGGAAATCCAGGTGATCGTGGTTCCCGCGAACTCGCCGATCAAGACTGCGCAGGATCTGGCCGCCGCGGTGAAGGCCGATATCGCGAAGGTCACCTTTGCCGGCGGTTCGGCCGGCGGCGTCGACCATGTGATGGCGGCCTTGTTCGCCGGCGCCGTCGGTGCCGACGCCAAGAAGATCAATTACATCCCGTTCTCCGGCGGCGGCGAGTCGCTGGCGGCGATCCTCGGCGGCAAGGTCACCGCGGGCATTTCGGGGCTCAGCGAATATGAAGGGCAGATCAAGTCCGGCAAGCTGCGCGCGATCGGCGTGACCTCGGAGAAGCGCATCGCGGGCAGCGACATCCCCACGTTCAAGGAGCAGGGCATCGACCTCGTGATCGCCAATTGGCGTTCGGTGGTCGCGCCTCCCGGCATCACGCCGGAGCAGCGCAAGACCTTGAGCGATGCGGTCGAGAAGATGGTGAAGTCTGACGCCTGGAAAGAGATCCTCAAGCGGAAGGGCTGGGAGGATGCCTATCTCGGCGGCGATGCTTTTGCCGACTTCCTGAAGAAGGAAACGGCCCGTGTCACCGACGTGCTGAAATCGGTCGGCTTGGTCAAATCATGATCTCGGGCGATCCCGTCCAGCCGCCGCGGCGCGTCGACCGCGCCGGTCTCGTCATCGCGGCATCGCTTGCGGTGCTCGCGGTCGTGCTGGTCTGGGACGCGCGCGGCCTGCAATCTGCCGCGATGTACGGGATGGGGCCGGAGGCGATGCCGGTCGTGGTCGCCTGCGGCCTTGCGCTGCTTGCGATCGGCAATTTCGTCGACGCTCTGCGCGGCAATCTGCCGGCACGCGAAAGCGCCGATCCCGTGCCTGTGGTTCTGATCCTCGTCGGTCTGGCGCTGCTGATCGCCATCATCGGCTTTGGCGGCGGCTTCATCCTGGCGACCTCGGCCCTGTTCGTGACGACCTCGGCGGCCTTCGGGCGCCGTGCCATCCTCATCGACGCCATCATCGCCCTCGTGATGTCGACCCTCATCTATCTCGCGTTCGACCGGTTGTTGACGCTGAGCCTGCCTGCCGGCCCGCTGGAGCGACTGCTGTGATGGATACCTTTGCCGCGCTGGCTCACGGCATGGCGGTCGCCGTCCAGCCGATGAACCTGCTTTACGCGCTGATCGGCGTGTTCCTCGGCACGGCCGTGGGCGTTCTGCCCGGCATCGGCCCGGCATTGACGGTCGCGCTGCTGCTGCCAGTGACCTACAAGCTCGACCCCGGCGGTTCGCTGATCATGTTCGCCGGCATCTATTATGGCGGCATGTACGGCGGATCGACCACAGCGATCCTCATCAACACGCCGGGTGAAAGCGCCTCGATGGCGACCGCGCTCGAAGGCAACAAGATGGCCAAGGCCGGCCGCGGCGGGCCGGCGCTTGCGACCTCCGCAATCGGTTCCTTCGTCGCCGGCACCATCGCCACCATTGGCTTGGCTTTCCTTGCGCCATGGCTGGTCGATGTCGCCGTGCGCTTCGGTCCGGAGGATTATTTCGCGCTGATGTGCGTTGCCTTCGTCACGGTGTCGGCGACCTTCGGCGATTCCCCAATTCGCGGCCTGACCAGCCTGTTCATCGGTCTGACGCTCGGTCTCGTCGGCATCGACAAGTTGACCGGTCAGGCGCGGCTTGCGTTCGGCGTTCCTGAATTGCTCGACGGCGTTGAAGTCACAACGCTCGCGGTCGGCCTGTTCGCGGTGGGCGAGGCACTCTACGTCGCATCGCGCCGCCACCACACCGAGGAGAAGCTGGAGCCGGTGCGCGGCTCGCTGTGGATGACCAAGGAGGACTGGAAGCGGTCTTGGAAGCCATGGCTGCGCGGGACCATGTTCGGTTTCCCGATCGGTGCGCTCCCGGCCGGCGGCGCGGAGATCCCGACCTTCCTGTCCTATTCGACCGAGAAGCGGCTGACGAACCATCCCGAAGAATTCGGCAAGGGCGCGATCGAAGGGGTCGCCGGCCCCGAAGCCGCCAACAACGCCTCCGCCGCCGGCACGCTGGTGCCGCTGCTGACACTGGGCCTGCCAACTTCGGCGACCGCCGCGATGATGCTGGCAGGCTTTCAGCAATATGGCCTCAATCCGGGCCCGCTGCTGTTTGCCGAGCGGCCCGACCTCGTGTGGGGCCTGATCGCCAGCCTGTTCATCGCCAACATGATGCTGCTGGTGCTCAACCTGCCGCTGGTCGGCCTCTGGGTGCGGCTGCTTGCGATCCCGCAGCCCTGGCTCTATGCCGGCATCCTCGTGTTCGCGACCATGGGCACCATCGCGGCAAAGCCGTCGGTGGTGGAATTGTCGATGCTCGCCGGTTTCGGCGTGCTTGGCTTCCTGATGCGCCGGTTCGATTTCCCGATCGCGCCCGTCGTCGTCGGCCTGATCCTCGGCCCTATCGCCGAAAGCCAGCTCCGCCGCGCACTTGCGATCAGCCTCGGCGATCCCATGACGCTGCTGCAGAGCCCGATCTCGGCGACGCTGCTCGGCATCGCGCTGATCGCGCTGGTGGCGCCCTTCGTGCTGAAGGGACTCGGCCGGTTCAAGGCGAATGAGGATTAGGAACCTCGCCGCGTGGTGCTTGCCCAATGCGTAAGCACGGGTGCCACATTATTTGAGTTGCCCCTGCCGCCGTCGGGGGCAACCATCGCTAGGCTGTCCCTGTATTGCGAGAGCCCCGATGACCAAACTCACGCGTTTCACCGTTGCTCCCCTGCACAGCATGACGCGGCGCTTGGCCGATGTTGCGTCGGCCCGCGTCGCGCCGGATCTCGTCGTCACCGGGGCGCGGGTGCTCTCGACCTATTCGGAGCGCATTCATCAGGGGCGGGAAGTCTGGATCACAGGCGGCCGCATCGCGGCGGTGAAACCGGCAGGCACAGCCAAGAAAGCCTGGAGCGATGTTCCGCTGTATGACGCCGCCGGTGGCATCATCGCGCCCGGCCTCGTCGATCCGCACATCCACATCGAATCCTCGATGGTGACGGCCTGCGCCTATGCCGAGGCTGCGTTGCTGAACGGCACCACCACGATCTTCTGCGACAGCCACGAGATCGGCAACGTCATGGACGTCGCCGGTGTGGAGGCGATGCTGGAAGATGCGCGCGAGGCGCCGCTGTCGATCTTCTTGACCGTGCCGAGCACGGTTCCCGCGACCTCGGCTGAACTGGAGACGGCGGGCGGCGACCTCACGCCGGACAAGATCGCCGGTCTCTTCGATCGCTGGCCCGAAGCGGTGGCGCTTGGCGAGAAGATGGATTTCGTGCCTGTCACGATGGGCGACGAGCGCAGCCATGCCATCCTCTCCGCAGCCTTAAAGCGGGGGCGTCCCGTTTCCGGGCATGTCTACGGCCGCGAATTCGTTGCGGCCTATGCAGCATCCGGCGTCACCGACACCCATGAGGCGATCGACCGCGACATCGCCGATGACCTGCTCGATGCCGGCGTTTGGGTGTTTTTGCGCGGGGGACCGCCGACCACGCCCTGGCATTCGCTGCCGCAAGCGATCCGAACGATCACCGAGCTCGGGGCCTCGCACAAGCGCACCACCGTTTGCACCGACGATCGCGATGCCGACGATCTCCTGCTGTTCGGTCTCGACTGGGTGGTGCGCGAGGCCGTGAAGGCGGGGATGTCGCCCGAGCAGGCCTGGTCAATGGGCTCTCTGCATGGAGCGACCCGCTTCGGGATGGAAGGCGATATCGGCGGGCTTGGCGGCGGCCGCCGCGCCGATCTCGTGCTGATGGACGATCAGCTCGAGCCACAATGCACCTGGTATGGTGGCGAGCTCGTGGTCGAGCACGGCAAGATCACCCCGCGTCTCGATCAGGCGCTGTCGCATCGCTACCAATATCCCAAGGGAGCCTATGCGACCGTCAAGCTGCCGCAGACGATGAAGCTGACGCCCGAATTGCCCGCGAAGGCCTGCACCGTCAACGCCATCAAGACCGCGCTGCCTGGCATCACGCTGATCCACGAGAAGGTCGCGATCGAACCCGCGCAAGACTGGCCGTCGCTGTTCGCGCGCTATGGCCTCTGCTTCGTCGCGGTGGTCGAGCGTCATGGCCAATCCGCGGGCAACGTCGCCCATGGCCTCTTGAAGGATTTCGGCCTGAAGCGCGGCGCGGTCGCGTCCAGCGTCGGGCACGACAGCCACAATCTCATCGTCGCCGGCACCAACGAGGGCGACATGCAGGTCGCCATCGCCGCCATTAAGGAGCGGCAGGGCGGCGTCTGCGTCGTCGCCGACGGCGAGGTGAGGGCGCTGGTTCCGCTGCCGATCGCAGGACTCCTGTCTGACAAGCGTGTCACCGAAGTGGCGGAAGAGGTGAAGGTGCTGAAGAAGGAATGGGCCGAGGCCGGCTGCACCATCCCGTACATGGGCTTCAATTTGATTCCGCTATCGGTCATTCCGGAAATTCGCATCACCGATAAGGGACTCGTGCTGGTGCCGCAGATGCAGCTGGTGCCGCTGTTCGAGTGAGCTGCTTTCACGCATCTGTTGATCTAACCGATTGACACGTCCACGATTTTCTCGTGGTTGCCGCATCGTGGAAAATAAAATCGGTCTCGTTGAGATCGGCTTCTGCGTATCTGATGATCTCGCTCGCTGACGCAATTTGAGCGAGGTCCGATATGGCGAAGATGCGAGCTGTCGATGCGGCCGTGCGTATCCTGGAGAAGGAAGGTATATCGACGGCCTTCGGTGTTCCCGGCGCTGCAATCAATCCGCTTTACTCGGCGCTGAAGAAGCGCGGCTCGATCCGCCACATCCTGGCGCGCCATGTCGAGGGCGCTTCGCACATGGCCGAAGGCTATACACGCGCCAAGGCCGGCAATATCGGGGTCTGTATCGGCACCTCCGGGCCGGCTGGCACCGACATGATCACCGGTCTTTACTCCGCGATCGCCGATTCCATCCCGATCCTCTGCATTACGGGGCAGGCGCCGCGCGCGCGGCTCTACAAGGCGGATTTCCAGGCGGTCGACATCGAGTCGATTGCAAAGCCTGTCACGAAGTGGGCACTGACGGTACGTGAGCCGGCGCTGGTGCCGCGTGTGTTCAGCCAAGCCTTTCACGTAATGCGCTCAGGCAGGCCGGGGCCGGTGCTGATCGACATGCCCCTCGACGTACAGCTCGCCGAGATCGAATTCGATGACGAGACCTACGAGCCGCTGCCGGTCTATAAGCCCGCCGCGACGCGCAAGCAGGTCGAGAAGGCGCTGGAGATGCTCAACGCCGCCGAACGGCCGCTGATCGTCGCGGGCGGCGGCATCATCAACGCCGACGCCTCGGACCTGCTGGTCGAGTTCGCCGAAATCGCCAACATACCCGTCGTGCCGACGCTGATGGGATGGGGCGCGATCCCCGATGATCACGTGCTGATGGCCGGCATGGTGGGTCTCCAGACCAGCCACCGCTATGGTAATGCCACGCTGCTGGAGTCCGACTTCGTGCTCGGCATCGGCAATCGCTGGGCCAACCGCCACACCGGCTCGGTCGAGACCTACACCAAGGGTCGCAAATTCGTTCACGTGGACATCGAGCCGACGCAGATCGGGCGCGTGTTCAATCCCGATCTCGGCATCGTCTCGGACGCAAAGGCCGCGCTCGAACTGTTCGTCGCCGTCGCCAGGGAGTGGCGGCGGTCAGGCAGGCTCCGCGAGCGCCAGGCGTGGCCTGCGGCCTGCCGCGACCGCAAGAAGACGATGCTGCGCAAGAGCCATTTCGACAACGTCCCGATCAAGCCGCAGCGCGTCTACGAGGAAATGAACAAGGCGTTCGGCCGCGACACCACCTATGTCACCGTGATCGGCCTGTCGCAGATCGCCGGCGCGCAGTTCCTCGGCGTCTACAAGCCCCGCAACTGGATCAATGCCGGGCAGGCGGGGCCGCTCGGCTGGACGCTGCCGGCCGCGCTCGGCGTGCGCGCGGCGTGCCCGGAGCGCGAGATCGTCGCGCTCTCCGGCGACTACGATTTCCAGTTCCTGATCGAGGAGCTCGCGGTCGGCGCGCAGTTCAATCTGCCCTACATCCACGTCGTCGTGAACAATTCCTATCTCGGCCTGATCCGACAGGCCCAGCGCGGCTTCGACATGGACTATCATGTCCAGCTCTCCTTCGAGAACATCAACGCGCCCGAGATCGGCGTCTACGGCGTCGACCATGTCGCGGTCGCCGAAGGCCTCGGCTGCAAGGCCATCCGCGTCACCGACCCGAAGGACACGCAGGCAGCGTTTGCGACCGCCCGCGAATTGATGGCCAAGCACCGCGTGCCTGTGGTGGTCGAGTTCATCCTCGAACGGGTCACCAACATCGCGATGGGCACGGAGATCGACAACATCGTCGAGTTCGAGGAGGTGCTGGACCTTCCGCTCGACGAAGTCGAGACCACGCGCGTGCTGCAGCCGGCGGAATAGGGGAAGAAGCACCATGCCGAAATTTGCCGCCAATCTCACCATGCTCTTCAACGAGATGCCGTTCCTCGACCGCTTTGCGGCGGCGAAGGCGGCGGGCTTTGCCGGGGTCGAATATCTCTTCCCCTATGATTTCGACAAGGCGCAGCTGCGCGAGCAGCTCGAGGCGCATGGCTTGACGCAGGTGCTGCACAATCTCCCCGCCGGCAACTGGGCGGGGGGCGAGCGCGGCATTGCGATCCTGCCCGACCGCATCGCCGAATTCCGCGACGGCGTGTTCCGCGCGATCGATTATGCCAGGGCGCTCGATTGCGAGCAGCTCAACTGCCTCGTCGGCATCGCCCCTGTCGACGCCGATCCGCACGAGCTTCGGGAGACGCTGGTCGGGAATCTGCGTTTTGCAGCTTCGACGCTGGCGCGAGAGAACATCAAGCTATTGGTCGAGCCCATCAACACGCTCGACATTCCCGGTTTCTTCCTCAACGGCACCGAGCAGGCGGTGCAGCTGATCTCCGAGGTGAGGTCGAACAACCTCTTCATCCAGTACGACATCTACCACATGCAGATCATGGAAGGCGATCTCGCCCGCACCATGCAGGAATATCTGCCTCAGATTGCTCACGTCCAACTTGCCGACAATCCCGGCCGTCACGAGCCCGGCACCGGCGAGATCAACTATCCCTTCCTGTTCCGCCACCTCGACGCGATCGGCTATCGCGGCTGGATCGGCTGCGAATACAAGCCGCGCACCACGACGCTGGAGGGCCTGTCGTGGCATGCGGCACAGACGTTTGAGACCTGAGAATATTGCCACGTCGGCGGTGCGCTCCCTCTCCCGCTAGCGGGAGAGGTGCACCGAGTGCGCGGATGAATTTTGCTACTTCAACTGTGAGAAATCAAACATGACCAACATCGGCTTCATCGGACTTGGCACCATGGGACGGCCGATGGCCGGCCATCTCCTGGCCGCGGGCCATCGCGTTCTCCTGCATGACGTTGCGCCGATCGCGCCAGAGCTGATGTCCGCGGGCGGCATCGCCTGCACATCCGCCAGCAAGGTCGCGGAGCAGGCGGACGCGGTCATCATCATGGTGCCGGATACGCCGCATGTGGAGGCCGTGCTGTTCGGCAAGGAGGGTGTCGCCAGCGGCATCTCCAAGGGCAAGATCGTCGTCGACATGAGCTCGATCTCGCCGCTGGCGACGAAGGAGTTTGCAAAAAAGATCGAGGCGCTCGGCGCTGATTATCTCGATGCGCCGGTGTCGGGCGGGGAGGTCGGCGCCAAGGCGGCGAGCCTCACCATCATGGTCGGCGGGCCGGAGCGGGCTTTTGGCACCATGAAGCCGATCTTCGACAAGATGGGCAAGAACGTCACGCATGTCGGCGCCAACGGCGACGGGCAGACGACAAAGGTTGCCAACCAGATCATCGTCGCGCTCACCATCGAAGCCGTGAGCGAGGCCCTGTTGTTCGCATCCAAGGCCGGTGCGAATCCCGCGCTGGTGCGCAAGGCGCTGATGGGCGGCTTCGCGTCCTCGCGAATTCTGGAGGTGCATGGCGAGCGCATGGTGAAGCGCAATTTCGATCCTGGCTTCCGCATCGAGCTGCACCAGAAGGATCTCAATCTCGCGCTCGAAGGTGCGCGTGCACTCGGCCTGTCGCTGCCGAGCACGGCGGTGGCGCAGCAATTGTTCTCGTCCTGCACCGCACATGGCGGCAAGGCCTGGGATCACTCCGCCATGGTGCGGGCGCTGGAACTGATGGCGGGGCATGAGATCGCCAGGGCCTGAACTGTTACGCGGTAACACTGTCCAGTGATGCATCTTTCGTCGCAGGGGAACCGGAACAATGCTCCGGCCCCGCGGGTTGAAGGCGCAGGACAATCACTGGAGACAAAACACCATGAAAACCCGTCTTGCGATTACGTTGGCTGCAGCGTCGCTGCTGGCGTCGAGCGCAGCCTTTGCTCAGTCGACGACCGAACAGGGCGCCAGGGACGGCGCGCGTGCAGGTGGCGACATCGGCGGCCCGATCGGTGCAATGGTTGGCGGCACCGTGGGTGCAGCCGTCGGCGCCGGTCTCGAAATTCCGAATGCGGTCCTCGGCGGAATTCCTCGCAGCGACTCCGTCGTGGTCCAGGAGCGCGTCGTGGTCGGCGAGCCGCTGCCTCCGACCGTGGTGCTGCGGCCGGTGCCGAACTACACCGAATATCGCTATGCGGTCGTGAACGATCGCCGTGTGATCGTCGAGCCGCGCACACGCCGCGTGGTCAAGATCATCGACTGATCGACGCAATTCTTTGTGCTGAGCAGGGCCCTGCGGAGCATCACTCCGCGGGGCCTTCGCTTGTCATGGCGGAGCTGGTGCGAAAGCGCGAGAGTAGCCGGTCTGCGGCGGCGGCGAGTGCAAAGCCGAGGCACGCGGTGGCAGCATCGACCAAAAAATCCACCAGCCGCGCGTGACGGCCGGGTGCCCAAAATTGCATCAGCTCGAGAACGCCGATCAGGACGACCGCGGCCGCTGCGCTCAGCAGGCGCCGGCGTGGATAGGCGAGGCCGAAGGCCAATCCCACCATGACGAAGGCAAGCGCATGTTCGCCGTCCTGACCGAGGTCGGAATGGGGGCGAAGGCCGGGAGGACCGAGGGTGGCGAACGTAACGGCAGCGGCGAGCAGCCAGGCAAAGGTACGAATGAACATCCGGGTCGCTTAGCACGAATTTGGTCGGGTTGTCGCGAGGCTCGTATCAGATCGCCGTGTAGTTAATGACAAAAATGTTAAAGCGGATCGCGCACGCCGAGGCCATGCATGAACCGTTCCCGGATCTGCACGGGGTCGCGCCGGGTGGTGCCCACGCCGGGCTTGTCGTCGATCCTGACCGCGATCAGGCTCGGCTCGGAAGCGGCCATGGCGTCGTCGACCAACCGCTCGAAATCTTCCTCGTCCGCGGCCCAGGCGCTGCTCGCAAGACCAGAGCCAATGGCAATGGCGACGATGTCGGCAACGTTCGCTGCCGGCGTCGGCTGCGCCCCGGTGATTTGGTAGATGCCGTTGTCCATCACGATCATCGTGAGGTTCTTCGGCTTCAAGGCTGCAATCGTCGAGAGCGCACCGAGCTGCATCAGGAGCGAGCCGTCGCCTTCGAGCGCGAAGACGCGGCGGTCGGGCTGCGCCAGCGCCACGCCGAGCGCGATCGGAAAGGCGAGTCCCATGCTGCCCAGCATGTAGAAGTTCTGCGGGCGGTGGCCGGCGGCCCACAGATCGAAATTGGTGTTGCCGATGCCGCCGATCACGGCTTCCTCGTGCTTCAGCTTCGCGATCAGCCGCGAGGTGACGTCGAAGCGGTTCATCACCTTGGTGTTGCCAGTGTTCACCGTCGGCCTCACTTGTCGAAGACCTTGCCGCCCGTCAGCAGCGGGTTGAGGATCAACGCCACCGGCGCCTGCGTGGTGACGGCCTGCTTGATCGAGCGGTCGGCGATGAATTCGAGCTCGTCGAGCCGGGTGATGGTGTGATGCTCCAGCGCCAGCGAATCCAGCACCGGTCGCATGGTGCGGCAGACCAGGGACTGGCCGTAGTTGAATTCGCCGAGCGTGCCGCGCTCAGAGACGAGCATGATCAGCGGAATCTGGTAGGGCACTGCGAGCGAGGCCAGCACGTTTGCGAGCGTCGCAAAGCCGGAGGTCTGCATCAGCACTGCGCCGCGCCGACCGCCCATCCAGGCGCCGGCGACGATGCCGACGGCCTCTTCCTCACGGGCGGTCGCGAAAGTGGTGAAGAAGGGATCGGCGTGCAGGTTCTTGATCAGCGGCGTCAGCACGCGGTCCGGCACGTAAGGGATCAGGTTGATCTCGTTCCGCTTCAAGGTTTGCAGGACGATGCCGTGCCAGCTTCCGTCGCTGCTCCCCTGCGGCTGCTGTTCCGCAATCGCCATCGCGCTCTCCCTGGGGCCGCGCATGCTTCTTGGTTCTTGCCGTCGCGGCGGTCTGCCGAACTTGACGCGGGCAGCGGGATTGTCAACATGTCCGCGCCGTCACCTTGATCTGCGCCAGCAGGCCTGCCGTGGCCGGCACCGCCATGGCATAAGCGGCGACAACCAGAACACGGGAGGGGGCATAGGAGGGCGCGCATCGCGCTGACCGTGCGGATCTCCCGCGAACGAGCCGGAAGGGTCCTGATGTCCGTCAACAACAAGCGCGTCGTCTACTCCAATTATTTGGCCAATCCGATCTATATCGACATCCTGAAGGCGCGGTCCGACGTGCGGGTCGATCGCATCGAAAATGGAAGCCCTGAGGATGTTTATGGCCCGCTCCTCGGCGCTGCCCACGTCTACCAGGTCGGCGCCGCCCGCGATGAGCTCGCCCCGCATTTCCATGTCGATGCCGCCTTCCTGAAGCGGACGCCGAATTTGCTGCTGGTCTCCAGCAACGGTGCCGGCTTCGATCCCGTCGACGTCGAGGCCTGCACGGAGGCAGGCGTCGTAGTCGTCAACCAGTCCGGCGGCAACGCCCATTCGGTCGCCGAGCACGCGCTGGCGATGATGCTGACGCTGTCCAAGCGCATCATCCAGTCGGATCGCCGGCTGCGCCGCGAGCGCGACGTGAACCGCAACGATCTCGTCGGCAACGAGGTCGAGGGCAAGACCGTCGGCATCATCGGCCTCGGCAATGTCGGCCGGCGCATCGCCGCCTTGTGCAAGGGCCTGCTCGGCATGACAGTGCTTGCCTACGATCCGTATTTGTCGGCCGAGGTGATGGCCGAGCGGGGCGGGGAGAAGGTCGAGCTCGACGAGCTGTTGCGCCGCGCCGATTTCGTCTCGATCTCATGCCCGCTCAACAAGGGCAGCCGCAACTTGATCAGCACACGCGAATTCGCGCTGATGCAGCCGCATGCCTATTTCATCACCACCGCACGCGGCTTCATCCACGACGAGGACGCGCTGCTGCAGGCGCTGCGCGACAAGCGCATCGCCGGTGCCGGCCTCGACGTCTGGTCCAAGGAGCCGCCGCCGCCGGAGCATCCGCTGCTCCAGTTCGACAACGTGCTGGCGAGCCCGCACACGGCAGGCGTCACCATCGAGGCGCGCCAGAACATGGGCCGGATCGCCGCCGAGCAGGTGCTGGATGTGCTCGACGGCAAGCGCCCGCCGCGCATCATCAATCCCGAAGCCTGGCCGCGCTATGCCGAGCGCTTCAAGCAGGCTTTTGGCGTGACGCCGGGGTAGGGCGCGCGAAGCCCAGTCGCGCGCCGATCCTTGGTTATCAGGATGAAAACGGAGAGCCGTGGATTTTACTGATGGCGTGAATGAACGCGTATGACCTCTCCTGTAGATCAGGGAGCATGAGCATACTTTCGATTGCGACATCCGGACTTTCTGCGGCGAGTTTGCGCGTGAACGTGGCGGCGAGCAATATCGCCAACATCAGCACGACCGGCCCACTACCCGCGTCAGGCGGGTCGAGCGCATCGGCCGGTGCGGGCATTGCTCCAACGTTTCCTGCAGCCTACGTGCCCTTGCGGGTCGATCAGGTCTCCCAGTCGAGCGGTTCGACGCCGGGCGGTACGGTTGCGACCGTATCGACGGTATCGCCGAGCTATACCGCGCAATCCGACCCGAGCGCTCCCTTCGCAAACCAGGACGGCCTGGTGGCAGCGCCGAATGTCGATCTTGCTAGCGAATTCGCTCAGCTGGTGACCGCAAAATACAGCTTCGTTGCCAATGCGAAGGTCATTCAGGCCTACGCCGAGACGCAAGACACGCTCCTCGACATCAAGGCGTGAGGGCTGACGTCGGCCGTGTCTCGCCAGCCTGGGCCACTACCCCAGCTTTGCGCCGAGCTGCTGGAACACGGCCTCGCAGGTCATGAGGTCGAGATGGCCGCCGCCCGCGTTCTTGAAGAACGTGATGTCGGACGGTGACGTTCGCCCCTGCACAAGGCCGCCGACGAGGTCGTAGAGGTCGCCGAGGACGTCCGCCTCGCTGATCGCGCCGCTCGCGATCGGCTGCAGGATGTCGCCGACGCCGTGGAAGGCGGATTCCCGCCGGTCCACGAAGACGCGGGAGCGCTTGGCCGCCTCGTCATCAGCCTCCCGGGTTTGCGGTGTGTAGCCGCCGACGAGGTCCAGATGCGTGCCCGGCCGCAGATTGCGGCCCTTGATCAGCGGCTGATGCGCGCGGGTGCAGGTGGTAATGACATCGGCCTCGCGCGTCGCGGCGTCGAGATCCGTGATTGCTTCCGCCTTGATGCCGGCCTTCGCCAAGCGTTGAGCGAGATCCACGCCCCGGTCCGGGCTGCGATTCCAGATCAGCACGCGCTCCAGTGACGGCCGCACGGTGCGATGACCCCGGATCAGCCATTCGGACATCTCGCCGGCCCCGACGCAGAGCAGCGTCTCGGGATTGGGCGGGGCGAGCAGTTTCGTGGCCAACGCGGAGTCGGCTGCGGTGCGCCAATGCGTGATCTCGGTCCCGTCCATCGCCGCCAGCGGCCGGCCGTTGGTGCCGTCGAACAGCACGCACACGGCCTGCACCGCCGGCATCCTGCCTTCGGCCAGATTGGCTGGAAAGCTGGTGAACATCTTGCTGGCCATGTATCGGCCGGGATCGACGGCGCTGCGGATGACGTATTGCCCCCTCTCGTCTCCAAGGAAGGCGTCCAGCACCTCCATCTTCGGCCGGCGATGCGCTTCTTCGAGGGCCGCAATCAGGATCGGAAAGGTCAGAGCCTTCGTGACTTCGGTATCGGAGGCAAAGTGCAAGGTAAGTTCCTCATTGGCGACCGGCATTTGCCCATAAACCCGCGCGGCAGGTTCCGCAACGAATCTTCCGCCGGGACTGGACAAGCCTTGATCCGCGTCAAAATCTCCTTTCCCCGTCCGGCCTAAATGGGACTAGAGTGCCGGCGGGCAGGCAGGGAGGTCCCATGTCAACTTATGTCGTCAGGTTCATGAAGGACGTGCTCGGCGAATACGGCCGGCAATGCGAGGTCTGCCAGGGCACGCTCGAGATCGACGCCGCCGACGAGGACGAGGCCAGGGAACGGGCGAAAGCGAGGTTCTGCAAGGACCAGGCGTTGCATCACTGGTCACTGCATGCCGACCGCATCCATGTCAGACCCGCCGACTTTCCGTCGTAGCGACTAGCGCCCGGGTGCCGTGACGGGCGGGGGCGTCGTCGTCCCCGCGCCGAGCGAGCGTTGCACCATGACGGTGTCGGACCAGCGGCCGTGGCGATAGGCAACGCCGCTGAGCAGGCCGGCGCGTGCGAAACCGAACCGCTCGTGCAGCGCCAGCGAGGCCGCGTTATCTGCATCGATATAGCCGATCATCTGGCGGAAGCCGGCCGCCGCGCAGGCGTCGATCAATTCCTGCAGCAACAGCCGTCCGACCCCGCGGCCGAGATGGGCGTGATGGACGTAGATCGAGTGCTTGGCGGTGTATCGATAGGCCGGCCTTTTGCGGAACAGCACGGCATAGGCATAGCCGACGACCTCGCCGCGCCAGGTCGCCACCAGATGCGGCAGGCGGGTCTGCTTCAGGTTCTTGCGCCGGTCGCGCAGATCGTCCGGCTCTGGCGCACCGGTACCTGCGACATCGCGCGGCACGCCGTTGCGGACGTGATGGCGGTAGATCGACAGCATCGCCTCGATGTCGCTTTCGCGTGATGGCCGAACCAGGACGGGTTCATCGCTCGCGCGCGCAGCTGCTTCGTTCATCGGCACCTACTCGGTCACGACATAAGTGTAGAGCCCGATGCGCCCATTCGCATCGACCTCCTTGTAGACGCCCTGGATCTCGACGTCGAAGCCCGGAAATGTGTTGAAGCAGGTCTCGAACATCTTGAGATAATCGATCATGGGCTTGGCTCGTTCCGTCAGCCGCTCGCCGGGCACGATGGTGGCGATGCCGGGCGGGTAGACCACGAACGGCGTGGTCGCGATTCGGCCGGCGATCGCCTCGATCGGGAGGTAGTCGACGTCGTTCTTGAACAGATATCGCGCGGCATCGCGGGGCGACATCGCGATCTCGGGCATATGCTCGGGCATGAACTGCCGCGCCTGGAGCGCGCTGACATCGGCGGTGCGGAAGAAACGGTGCATCTCGCCGCAGAGGTCACGCAGCCGTGCACCGGCGTAGCGCGCCTGCCGCCTCTGATAGAATTCGGGGATGACGTCGGCGAGCAGCGCATTGTCGTCGTGCAGTCGCTTGAACGCGACGAGGCCGGAGATCAGCGTGCCCGCCTTGCTCGCCTCGACGCCGGGCGTGAGCAGGAAGAGCAGGGAGTTGAGGTCGTTCTTCTCGGGGACGATGCGGTTCTCGCGCAGATATTGCGCGACGACCGGCGCGGGAATGCCGTGCTCGGCATAAGCTCCCGTCGCACGATCGAACCCGGGCGTGAGCAGCGTCAGCTTGTTCGGATCGGTCATGGCAAAGCCTTCCGCGAGATCGGGAAAGCCGTGCCAGTTGGTATCCGGGGAGAGCTGCCACAGCGCGGGGTTGGTGGCGAGCTCGTCGGTCGAGAGAGTCTCCCAGGCGACGTTATGCGCCGCGCCGGGACGGCTGACATCGGCAATGGCGACGCGATCGGGAACGAAGGGCTCGAAGAACCAGCGGCGATCCGGGTTCTGCTCCTTCTCCTCGAACTCCTGGCGCATCGCGCGGATCTTCTTGCGCAGCTCGATGCCGAGCCGGATCGTGTCGTCCCACAGCACTTCGCCGGAGCGGCCCTTCATCATCTGTGCGCCGACGTCGAGCGAGGCGAACAGCGGGTAGAACGGCGAGGTCGAGGCGTGCTGCATGAAGCTCTCGTTGAAGCGGCGGTGCTCGACGCGACGCTTCTGGCCGCGGATATGGCGGTCCTTGATGTGGATCTGCGAGGCCTGCGAGAAGCTTGCCAGCTGCTTGTGGGTCGACTGCGTCGCGATGATGCCGGGGGCGTCGGGCGAGAGATTTACCAGCCCCATGGCGAAGCGGCCGGCATAAAGCGGGTGGAATTTCATGAAGCCGGCCCAGGCCTCGTCGAACAGGATGTAGTCGCAGAGGTGGCCGATACGCTTGATGATCATCTCGGCGCTGTGGATCGAGCCGTCATAGGTGCACTGCTCGACCACGGCGACACGGAACGGTCGCTCCTTGCGCCAAGCGTCGCGATCGTTCACCAGGGGATGGTTGCGGATCGCCTCGCGCAAGCTCTTCTCTTCGAGCCGGTCCCAGCGCATCGGGCCGATCAGTCCCCAGGCGTTGCGAACGGTCGGCACATAGACCGGGATGCCGCCATTGATCATCAGCGCGCCGTGATGGGCGGCCTTGTGGTTGTTGCGGTCGAACAGCACGAGATCGCCGTCGGTGACGAGGGCGCCCAGCGCGACCTTGTTCGAGGTCGAGGTGCCGTTGAGCACGAAATAGGTCTTTTCCGCACCGAAGATCGCCGCCGCTTCCTTCTGCGCCCTCAGCGCCGGGCCCTCATGGGTGAGGAGGTCGCCGAGGTCGAGCACGGAATTGTCGAGGTCGTCGCGGAACACGGATTCGCCGAGATGCTCGACGAACACGCGCCCGATCGGGCTGCGATTGTAGAACACGCCGCCATTGTGGCCCGGGCAGGTCCAGAGCTGGTTGCCTTCCTCGGCATAGTCGACCAGCGCGCCGAAGAACGGCGTCTTCAGCGTCTCGGCATATTGCTTCAGACGGCTGATCAGGTTCTTGGCGATGAAGGTTGGAGTCTCCTCGGACAGGAAGACATAGCCGTCGATGAAATCGAGCACCTCGACCGGCAAATCCTCGAACCGCTTGCGGCGGATCAGGAGGATGATCGGGAAGTCGAGGCCGCGGCGGCGCATCAGGTTGATCAGCGCCGAGGTCTTGCCCTCCAGGCCCTTCTTGCCCCAGTCCACCACCATGCAGCCGATCGCGGCGTCGGTCTGCACCGCCATCTCGGCATCCTCCAGCTTGCGGGCCCGGACCACTTCGAAGCCGGAGCGCTGGATCTCCTCGATGATCTGGTTGAAGCGGACGCCTTCGAGATCGTCGGCGTCGAACACAGGTGCGGCGAACAGGAAGTTGAAGCGCTTGAAATAGTCCATGTCGGATCCCGAATGTGCAGGCGATACAGCTCTCGACACATTCGATGACAGTTGGATGACAAGAGCCGGGAGCCAAGGAAGGGTCGAGGGCCTGTGGCCTCAATCCAGCAGTTTGTCCAGCGTGATCGGGAAACGCCGGATGCGTTTGCCCGTGGCATGATAGACGGCGTTCGCAATTGCGGCCGGGACGCCGACGATGCCGATTTCGCCGAGACCCTTGATGCCCAACCGGTTGATGTGGTCGTCGGGCTCGTCGACGAAAATCACGTTGATGTCGTGGACATCGGCGTTCACGGGAATGTGGTATTCGGCAATATTCGCGTTCATGATGCGGCCGAAGCGGTGATCCATCACCGTTTCCTCGTGCAGCGCCATTCCAATACCCCAGACCACCCCGCCCATGATCTGGCTGCGGCCGGTCTTGGTGTTCAGGATGCGCCCGGCCGCGACCGCATTCACGATCCGGGTGACGCGGATAATTCCCAGCTCCTCGTCGATCTTCACCTCCGCGAAGACCGCCGAATGTGTGTTGCGGGCATGCGATTTATCCTCCGCGAATTGGTTGAGCTTCTCCTTTTCGATCCGCTCGAGCTTGCTGTGGCGCATAACATCCGCAATCGAGACAGCGGCCCCGCGACCGTCGCTGCTGGCGATCATGCCGTCAGTCAGGGTGACGTTGGCGGCGTCGAGGTCAGCGAGCGGTGAGCCCGGCATGGCCTTGGCAAGACGTGCGAGCTCCCAGCGAATCTCTTCGGCCGCTCCCAAGACCGCATGCGCGCTTGATGCCGCCATCCAGGAGCCGCCCTCGACGGGGGCTTGCGGCAAGGTCGAATCGGCGAGCCGGACGCTGATATTCTCGATCGGCAGCCCGAGGGCATCGGCCGCGACCTGCGCAACGATCGTGTAGGTGCCGGTGCCGATATCGGACGCGGCGCAGGAGACCTCGGCATGGCCGTTGGCCGTCAGCACGATGCGGACGGCGACCGGCATCTGCAGCGCTTCCCACATCCCAGTCGCCATGCCCCAGCCGACCAGTTCCTTGCCGTCGCGCATCGAGCGCGGTGCCGGATTGCGCCGGCTCCAGCCGAAAGCTTCCGCGCCGCGGGCGTAGCATTCGCGCAGCTGCTTGCTGGTGTAGGGCAGGCCTTCGCTCTGGTCGCGATCCGAGTAGCACCTCAGGCGCAGCTCGACCGGATCGAGCTTCAGCGCGACGGCCAGTTCGTCCATGGCGCATTCGAGCGCGCAGACGCCCGTTGCCGCACCCGGCGCGCGCATGTCGCAGGGCGTCGAAACGTCGAGTTCGACCAGCTTATGCGAAAAGTTGCTGTGGGGACTCTTGTAAAGCTGCTCGGCCCAGCCCGTATCGTTGCGCGAAAAATCCTCATAACGTGAGGTCACGGCAACGGCTTCGTGGGTGATCGCATCGAGCGTGCCGTCCGGCTTTGCACCGAGCGCAACGCGCTCGATGGTCATGGGACGATAGCCGAGGCCATACATCTGTTGCCGCGTCAGCACGACGCGGACGGACTGCTTCAGTGCGAGCGCGGCAAGGGTTGCCAGCACCACCTGGTGCTGCGGCCGCAGGCCCGAGCCGAAGGCGCCGCCGACATAGGGCGAGATCACGCGGATGTCGTCCGGTTTCTTGCCGAAAACACTGCAGAGAAACTTCTGGACGTTCTGGACGCCCTGCGTCTTGTCGTAGACCGTGAGCCCGCCACTGCCGTTCCAGACGGCTGTCGTCGCGAAGAGCTCCATGGGGTTGTGGTGCTCGGTCGGAATGACGTAATCCGCCTCGTGGCGCACGGCCGCGCGCGTCAGGGCTGCTGCGGCATCACCACGCGGCTTGTGCGGTTGATCCACTTTCTCGGCCTTGCCGCGTTCGGATTCGAGATCGGTCGAAAACGCCTCCTGCTCATATTCGACGCGAACGCGGGTCGCGGCGAACTTTGCGGTCTCCCAGTCTTCCGCGACCACTAGTGCGATCGGCTGGCCGTTGAACTTGATCCTGTCGTCATAGAGCGGCCGGAACGGCGAGCCCTTCTCCGGCGCCACCTCATCCTTCCAGGCTTCGTCCTTGTCGGCGAGGGGCGGCCGATGTTCATGCGTGAGCACGTCGACCACGCCCTTCACCTTCAGCGCCTCGCTGGTATCGAGACGAGCGATGCGCCCACGCGCGATGCTGGCCTCGACGACGAAGCCGTGAAGCAGACCGTCTGCTGCGAATTCGCCGGCATATTTGGCGGCCCCGGTGACCTTGGCGCGGCCGTCGACGCGCGACGTTGGTGTTCCGACATAGCCGTTCATCGGGTCCTCATGCGATCTTCTTGTGAGCTTGTGATTGCGGCGTGGCGCTTGCGGCCTGCATCAGCGCACGCACGACGGCTCGGCGCGCCAGGTCGATCTTGAACCCGTTGTGGGAGCGTGCCATCGCTCCCTGCAGCAGCAGGTCGGCGGCGCGCCCGAAATGATCCGGTGTTGCCGCCTGACCGCGCAATGCGGCTTCCGCCTCGAGGCTTCGCCAGGGCTTGTGGGCCACGCCACCGAGCGCAAGGCGCGCTTCGCCGATCGCGTTGCCCTCCAGGTCGAGCGCGGCCGCGACCGAGACCAGGGCAAAGGCGTAGGACAGCCGGTCGCGGATCTTCAGATAGCTGTAGTTCCGGGCAAAGCCGTTCGGCGGCAGCTCGATGGCGATAATGATCTCGCCGCTGCCGAGATTGGTATCGAGGTGAGGCTTGTCCTCGGGAAGCCGATGGAAATCCGTCAACGCGATGGTGCGCTGCCCCGAGGGGCGTGCGATATGCACAAGCGCGCCGAGCGCGGCCAGCGCCACGCTCATGTCGGATGGATTGGTCGCGATGCAGGAGTTGCTGGTGCCGAGGATGGCATGGTTGCGGTTGAGGCCATCGAGGGCCGAGCAGCCCGTGCCGGGGCTTCGCTTGTTGCAGGGTGTCGTGGTGTCATAGAAGTAGGGGCAGCGCGTACGTTGCATCAGATTGCCGCCGACCGAGGCCATGTTGCGCAGTTGCGCGGAGGCGCCGGCCAGGATGGCGCTGGCAAGGAGGGGATAGCGCTGCTCGATCAACGGGTGGTAGGCGAGGTCCGAATTCGGCACCAATGCGCCGATGCGCAGACCGCCGTCCGCTGTCTCCTCGACGTCGCGGAGCGGCAGGCGGGAGATGTCGATCAGGCGCGAGGGCCGTTCGACGTTCTCCTTCATCAGATCGATCAGGTTGGTGCCGCCGGCGATCAACTTCGCACCGGGATCGGCGGCGAGCAGGCGGATGGCGTCGGCAACATCGCTTGCGCGGGAATATTGGAAGTTGTTCATGACCGGCTCATTGCCTGCTCGATCGCAGCCACGATGTTGGGGTAGGCACCGCAGCGACAGAGGTTTCCGCTCATCAGTTCGCGGATCTCATCCGCATCGCGCGCACGGCCTTCGGCCAACAGGCCAGCGGCAGAGCAAATCTGTCCCGGCGTGCAATAACCGCACTGAAAGGCATCGTGGTCGATGAAGGCCTGTTGCAGCGGATGCAACGTGCCGTCCTTTGCCAAGCCTTCGATGGTCGTGATCTCGGCGCCATCCTTCATGACGGCCAGGGTCAGGCAGGAATTGACCCGTCTTCCGTCGATCAGCACGGTACAGGCGCCGCATTGGCCGTGATCGCAGCCTTTCTTGGTGCCGGTCAGCTCCAGACGGTCACGCAGCGCATCCAGAAGCGTGGTCCATGGCGCGACCTCGAGCGCGCGGCTTTCGCCATTGACGACGAGGTTGATCGAAATGCGTTCGGGGATCGTGAGGTCGGCCATGGTGTATTTCCCTGCGGAAAGGCCGAGCCGGGCAAATTGTGCAAATGACGCGATACTGCGTTGCCGCCGCTGGCCGATAGCGCCCAACGGATGACGGGTTGCTTGGTTCCCGACCGGTTCTCCCGATTGGATTTACGAGATCAGCGCTTCGTCTCGCCGAACACCACGGTCGGCACCGCGCGGTTGACGATCTCGCGCAGCGCGAAGCTCGATTGCACCCGCGCGACGCGGGGCAGGCGGGACAGCTCGGTGCGATGGATGCGCTCGAAATCCTGGATGTCGCGGGCGAGCACGATCAGGATGTAGTCGTCCGTCCCCGACATCAGGAAGCAGCGCACGACAGAGGGGCATTTCGTCACCTCTGCCTCGAACGCCTTCAGTGCCTCGTCGCTCTGGCTCTCCAGCGCGATGCGAACCAGCACCGTGGTGGTAAGGCCGAACTGGCCGAGGTCGAGCGCGGCCTGGTAGGCCTGGATGTAGCCGTCATCCTCCAGCGCCTTCTGCCGCCGCGCCAGCGCCGTGCTCGACAAGCCGATCTTGTTGGCAAGCTCGGTGTGGCTGGCTCGCGCATTGGTCGTGAGTTCCGCGAGGATGGCGAGGTCTTTCCGGTCGAGGGCCAAGGTTTAGTTTCCAGCGTCAAAGGACCATTTCGCGCCGGAAACCGGCGCGGGCGCTGCCAAGGTAGCGGATATTTGCACGAAACCAAACCGACCCTCTCGCTACGATCAACAATGGAATCAAAGCATTGGCGAGGGAGATCAAGATGCGCGTCGGAGTCCCGAAGGAGATCAAGGTGCAGGAATATCGGGTCGGGCTCACCCCAGGTGCGGTCCGCGAATACGTTGCCGCCGGGCACCAGGTGACGGTCGAGAGCGGCGCCGGCAGCGGCATCGGTGCGTCCGACGAGGTGTACCGGCGGGCAGGGGCGTCCATTGCCGAGACCGCTCGCGAGATCTTTGCAAAGTCCGACATGATCGTGAAGGTGAAGGAGCCGCAGAAGAGCGAATGGGCTCAGCTTCGCGAAGGCCAGATCCTTTTTACTTACCTGCATCTTGCACCGGATCCCGAGCAGGCCAAGGGCCTGCTTGCTTCCGGCTGCACCGCAATCGCCTATGAAACCGTCACGGACGCGCGCGGTCACCTCCCGCTGCTCGCCCCGATGAGCGAAGTCGCCGGCCGCCTCGCCATCGAGGCCGCCGGCGCCGCGCTCAAGCGCTCCAGCGGCGGCCGCGGCCTGCTGCTCGGCGGCGTGCCCGGCGTGCAGCCGGCACGCGTCGTCGTGCTCGGCGGCGGCGTGGTCGGAACGCAGGCGGCACGCATGGCCGCCGGCTTAGGTGCTGAAGTCACCGTGATCGACCGCTCGATCCCGCGCCTGCGCGAACTAGACGATCTGTTTGTTGGACGCGTACGCACCCGTTTCTCCACCATCGAGGCGGTCGAGGACGAGGTGTTCGCCGCCGACGTCGTGATCGGTGCAGTGCTGGTGCCCGGCGCCAGCGCGCCGAAACTCGTCACGCGCGCGATGCTGAAATCGATGCGGCCGGGAGCCGTGCTGGTCGATGTCGCGATCGACCAGGGCGGCTGCTTTGAGACTTCGCACCCGACCACGCACGCGGAGCCGACCTACGAGGTCGAGGGCGTCGTTCACTATTGCGTCGCCAACATGCCGGGAGCCGTGCCGGTGACCTCGAGCCAAGCCCTGAATAACGCGACGCTGCCGTTCGGCCTGATGCTGGCGAACAAGGGCTTTGCCGCGGTCTTGGAGAATCCGCATCTGCGCAACGGGCTCAACGTGCATCGCGGCCGGGTGACGAACAAGGCGGTGGCGGAGAGTCTGGGGCTGGAGTTTGCGCCAGTAGAGAGCGGACTGGCGGCGTAGCGAGATGGGCCATCGTCGGTGCGGCGCCATCAACCGACTGGAAGATGGCGCTGCCGCCGCGCTCCCGAGTCCCCGGGGAATCCCGACGCAGTGAAGGCGTTGTGACCGGAGCGGCGGTGTCCAAATAGGCGGAAAGAAGAAAACTATTGCCGCGGTCTTGTCAGGAGGAAGGAGTTTCCCCTTCCGAGGACAAAAACGCCAATCGCTTCCATTGCTGTTTGCAGCCGAAACGACGACATTTCCGCCAGAAATTGGTGGATCGGCAGCCATGGAACGCACTGGATTTGAGCCCTTCGGCGAGCAACTGGTGTCCGCAACGGACACACAGCCGAAGTCGCGCGCCTCGAAGCTCCTGCTGCGGGCCGGCACCACCCTGTTCTGGTCGCTGGTCGCGGGCATCGTGCTGGCCCGTGCAGCCTTCTTCGAGCCCGGCATCTATGACGGTTTCGGCCGCGTCGCCTCGCTGGCCAAGAACCTGATCTTCTGAGTCCGTTTATTTCGGTCCGAGGACAGAACTTCTCTCGGCCCTGATATGTCGAAAACATATTTCCCAATCGGGTCGCGGTGCGTATAAATCTTTCTCCTTCGGGAGAGATTTGTGTCGCAGAATCAAGCATCCAGCCCGGCCGATACCAAGCCGGTCACCGCCGCGGGCCGCATTGCGGCGCTGATTCCGGGCATCCTCCTCTGCGTTCTCGTGGCCGGTGTGTCGGCCCTGCTCGAGCGGGCCGAACTGGGCATGTTCGAGCACCCCTATGTGGAGGCGCTGGTCATGGCGATCCTGCTCGGCATGGCGGTGCGCAGCTTCTGGAAGCCGGCCCCGCGGTGGCAGGCCGGCATCGCCTTCAGCGCCAAGCAACTGCTGGAAGTCGCGGTGATGCTGCTTGGAGCCTCCATCAGCTTTGCCGCGATCGCGGCTTCCGGCATTGCGCTGCTCGCCTCCATCGCCGCGGTCGTCGTGGTCGCGCTCTGCGTCTCCTTCGGCCTCAGCCGGCTGCTCGGCCTGTCGACGCGGCTGTCGATCCTGATCGCCTGCGGCAACTCGATCTGCGGCAATTCCGCCATCGCCGCGGTGGCGCCGATCATCGGCGCCAGCAACGACGAGATTGCATCGTCGATCTCCTTTACGGCGATCCTTGGCGTGATGATGGTGCTGGGCCTGCCGCTGCTGATCCCGCTGCTGCAATTGTCCGCAACGCAGTACGGCATTCTCGCCGGGCTCACCGTTTACGCAGTGCCGCAGGTGCTCGCCGCGACGGTGCCGGCAGGTCTCGTCTCGACCCAGATCGGCACGCTGGTGAAGCTGATGCGTGTCCTGATGCTCGGCCCGGTCGTCGTCGGCCTGTCGCTGGTCGCTTCGCGCTGGCAGAGCGATGCCAGGAAAACCAGCGTCGGCTTCTTCCGCCTGGTCCCCTGGTTCATCCTCGGCTTCCTTGCGCTTGCGACCCTACGCTCGCTGGAGATCGTGCCGGCAACGGTGGTTGGCCCCGTGACGACGATCACGAGCTTTCTCACGGTGGTCTCGATGGCCGCCCTCGGCCTTGGCGTCGACGTGCGCGTGCTCGCCAATGTCGGCGGCCGGGTGACAGCGGCCGTGACGCTGTCGCTGATGCTGCTGCTTGGGATCAGCATCGCGCTGGTGCACTGGTTCAAGTGATGGATGCGAAGCTGCCGTAGGGTGGCCGAAGGCGCTAAGCCCCGGTGCCCACGAGTTCTGTATGAGAGGAAGAATGGCGGGCACGCTTCGCTTGGCCCACCCCACGAGACTGGCTCAAGTTCCGGGCGCGAAGCTCTCGCACTCCTCTCCCCGCAGGTGGGCGGAGTGAGCTAAAGTACGTCCGCGAGCGAGTGGCCGTGCAGCTCGATGTTCAGCCCCTGCATGCCCAAGTCGTTGATCTCGCCGCCCATCGCCTTCAGGCTCTCTTCGCGGATCAGCGACATCAGCCCGCGGCGGAGCGCCAAAAATTCCGACGACATCATCATCGATTGCTGCCGCGGCCGCTCCAGCGGGATCGGGATCTCCGCCTTGATCGAGCCCGGCCGCGCGGTCATGCAATAGACGCGGTCGGACAGGAAGATGGCTTCGTCAATGTCGTGGGTGACGAACAGCACCGAGATCTTCAGCCGCTGCCACATATTGGTGAGGATCTGCTGCATGATGACACGCGTCTGCGCGTCGAGCGCGCCGAAGGGCTCGTCCAGCAACAGCACTTTCGGTCCCGTCGCGAGCGCGCGGACGATGCCGACGCGCTGCTTCATGCCGCCGGAGAGCTTTTCCGGATAATGCTTTTCGAACGCTTCGAGTCCCGCAAGCCCCAATAGCGTGCGCGCGGCGCGTTCGCGCTGCGAGCGCGGCATGCCGCGCATCTTTAGGCCGAACTCGACGTTCTCGCGCACGGTCTTCCACGGAAAAAGAGAATATTGCTGAAACACCATGCCGCGTTCGGCGCTCGGACCGTTTACCCGCTCGCCGTCGACGGTAACTACACCGGTCGTCGGCTTGAGGAAGCCTGCGACGGCATTGAGCAGCGTCGACTTTCCGCAGCCGGACGGGCCGACGATCGACACGAACTCGCCGGGCCGCACATGGATCTGCGTGTCGGTGACAGCCTGCACCGCGCCCTCGATGGTCTCGTAGGCGAGGGAGAAGTTCTTGACTTCGATGTGGCCTTTTGGGCTGTTCGCTAGCACCTCGCTCATGTCGATCTCCACGGCATCACCAATTGCCCCGCGCCCCGGATCAGCAGGCTCGATCCGAGGCCGAGCACCCCGATCGCGATCATGCCGAGCGCGATGTCGGCATATTGGACCAGCGAATAAGCCTCCCAGGTGAAGTAACCGATGCCGTACTGACCGGAGATCATCTCGGCCGCGATCAGCGACACCCAGGCGACGCCCATGCCGACGGTGAGGCCGGTGAAGATGTGCGGCAGCGAGGCTGGGAAATAGACCTCCCGGAAGATCGAGCGTTCGCGCGCGCCGAGACATTGCGCGGCGCGTACCAGCACGGGGTCGACCAGCGACATGCCGTGCAGGGTGTTGACGAGAATCGGGAAGAACGAACCGAGGAAGGTGATGTAGACGATGCTCTGCTCGTTGGTCGGCCACAGCATGATCGCCATCGGCACCCAGGCGATCGCTGGGATCGGCCGCAGCACTTCGGCCACCGGGAAAATCACCTCATGCACCAGCTTGAAGCGCCCCATTATTAGGCCGAGCGGCACGCCGACGATCGCCGCGAGCGAGAATCCGATGAAGATGCGCCGGCAACTGAGCAGGATGTGCATCAGGAATTTAGGATCGTGAATCGCCTTGATGAAGCTGTCATAGACCGCGAGCGGCGAGGGCACGTTGGTGAAGCGCACGAAGAACACGACCCGATAGGTCGTGAGCAGATGCCAGACCAGCAGGAACGCGAGCAGCGAGACGATGCCGATCGCGGTCGCCCGCAGACCTGCCCGATTGAGCCGGTACCAGCGCAAGGCGAGTGTGCCGAAGGAAGGCGGCGTCGTAGGCGGGATGATGGCGGCGGGCGCGGAACCCGCCTCAGCAAGTGCTGTTGCCGGCATGCTGTCCTCGGGCTGTCTGACGAGGGCGGGGCTGCTCACGTCTTGCCTCCGCCGACGGCGGCCTTCATCGCATCATCGAAGCCGAGCACCTTGCCGCTGATCTTGGCGGCGTAGGCTTCGGCGTCCTTCTTCAGCAGGAACGGGGCGATCTCGCTATTGCCGACCGCGAAGAAGGCCTGATCGGCGAACAGCTTGATGCCGCGCGTGGTATCGAAGACATAGGCGACGTTGATCTTCTTGCCCTTGGCCTTGTAGTCGGCATAGGCGCCGAGCGTGCAGCTGGCGGACGAGAAGGGCATGATGCCGGCACCGTCGACCCAGACCTCGCCCGCCTTGCGCGGATCGGTGATGGGCTTCTTGCAGAAGCTGTCCTCGCCCGAGATCTCATAGTTGTTGGTGCTCGCGAGCTGGGCGTCGTAGTCGAGCTTCATTTCAGCATAGGCCTTGCGGATGTATTTGTCGTCGACCCATTTCTTCGGATCGAACTCCTTCATGCGGCCGAGATTCTGCAGCACCTTGACGTCGGTCGTGGCCGCATCGATCAGCGCCGGCTTGATCGTCGGATCGGTCGTCATATTGCCGCTGGGCCCTAAGAAGATGTAGACGACCTCCTTGTTGATGCCGGTCCATTCTTGGATCTTCTCGGCGGCCAGCTTGGGATCCGCGCGCAGCCACTGATTGGCGGCGATTAGCGCCTTGAAATAGGCGACGACGACCTCGGGATATTTTTCGGCGAAGTCGGTGCGAACCACGATGCCGTGGAAGGTCGGCAAGTTCGTTTCGACGCCGTCGAAGATCTTCCGCGCGAAGCCGCGGAACGGTAACAGCTCGGCGAAGGGGACGAAATCGGCGTGCCCGTCGATCTTCTTCTCCTGCAGATTGGTCGAGCCGACCTCCGGGCTCTGGCTGACGAGCTGGAAGAAATCGGACGCATAGCCGCGATCCTGCATCGCTTTCAGCACCATGCCGTGCGCGGCGGAGCCGAAAGGCACGCTGACGAGCTTACCCTTGAGATCGGCGAGGTCGTAATAGGGTGAGTCCTTGTGGACGACGAGGCCGTTGCCCGAGCCGGACAGGCTGTAGGCGGCGATGCCGACGAGGCGGCTCTTGCTCTCCGGATTGCTCTCGAAGGTGAACCCGTTCACGATGAGCGGATAGTCGCCCATCATCCCGATCTGCAGCTTGTTCGCCATCATCGCGTTGGTGACGGGCGGACCGGAGGTGAAGTTCTGCCATTCGAGCTCGAACTTGATGTTGGCGTATTTGCCGTCCTTCGGCAGGTACTTCTCGAGCAGTTGCAATTGGCGGATGACGACGCCTGCGGTCACCGTGTTGGTCGTGGTATCCTGCGTTCCGATGCCGAGCTTGACGGTTTCCGCAGAAGCCGGCTGGGTGACGAGCAGCGCCAGCGACGTCACCGACATCGCGATCGAGAGCGTGGGAAGATGGCGGACCATTCTCATCCTCATTCGGTTGGATGTGCTGTGGGTGCCATGATTGGGGGAGGGCGCAGGCAGGGCAAATCCGGAGTAGCCGCCGCAGTCGATTAGTTGCCGGGAAAAGCTGATTGCATACTCCTTGGGCAGTCCTGCACTATAAAGCCGCTTGCCTGTGCACCGGCCATGGTCGCGGGCCCCCTTCAATCCCCCGCCTGGCCGCGCATCTCCTCCAGAATGTCGGTCCGGCAGACCACGATCTGCGACCGTTTGGTCAGCACGATTCCCCTCTCCTGCATCCGCTTCAGGCTGATCGTGACCCATTGCCTGGTGGCGCCGACCATGTGGGCGATGTCGGCGTGGGTGAAGGCCGCGGCGATCACCGTGCCGTCGGCATCCTCGACGCCGTAGAGCTCGACGAGATGCAGCAAGAGATGGGCGAGACGCTGCGTGATCGACCGCGTCCCCAGCATCTGGGCCAGCGCCGAATAGCATTTGCCCTTGAACGTCAGGCCTTCGATCAGGCCAATCGCGAGGTTCGGGATCTCTGTAGCAAGGGACCGCAGTTCCTTTCCGGGCAGGTGCACGACGCTGCAATTACTGGAGGCAACGCCGGACCATTGATGCACGGTGCCTTCGAACACTTCGGGACCGCCGACGAAATTGCCAACATGCCAATAGGCCAGCGTGATTTCGCGTCCAAGTGGCGAGGTGTAGAACACGCGGATGCGGCCGCTCTCGATCAGCCAGATGCCGTCATGCTTGCCGCCCTGGCTGAACAGCGTCTGGCCGCGGTTCAGCACCTTGCGGCGGCCCTGCTTCAGCACCAACTCCCGCTCGCGCGGTGAAAGCTTGTCCATCAACGGTGGTGGACCGCCGATCCATTGCTGGTTCTCGGTGAGCAGTAGCGAGGAGCTGCCGGCAGGCCGTATCGCTGCGGGAACAGCCCCGCGCACCGCATTCGCCGCCTGCAACATCGCCTGCCTCCCGAACGTTCAAATCGTTCTAAAGAGGAGCAATGTCCGTGCCAGGTTTACTCCGGTGTCATGCCCGCCTGGTGCGCAATTGCGCACAGGGGCGGGGCGATCCAGTACTCCGTGGCGTCAGCGTTTGAAACCGAGAGGCCGCGGCGTACTGGATTCCCCGCCTTCGCGGGGAATGACAGCGGAGTTTGTGGCGCGGCCTGTAGTCGCTACCGCTCAGCCAAGCTGATCAGATACGACTTCGGATATATCCCCCGGTTGTGCCCATCCGAAAACGAGATGTTCAGCCCATAGCCGAGATCGCCGATGTCGGTGATCGCAATCTCCGGAAACGCCTTGGGGAAGCGCCCGTCGAAGCGGGCGCGGGTGCAATGGGCGCATTTGCAGGAGAGGCGGAGTGTTTCGGCAGAAACGCTGAGCGCGTCGTCCTGCGCGGTGCGGACCAGGAGCGAAGCGAGATCGGCGCTGGCTTCGTAGCCGGCCACGGTCGGTGCCACCAATGTCATTGTCATGACGAACCTCTGACTTCATTCTACGTCGAGGCTGGAACGCACGAATAGCAACTAATTGCCGGTGCGGGCGCGATCGCGAGCCTGCTCTTCGAGCAACCCACGCGAAATGTGAAACTAATCGACCGGGAATTTCACTTCCGAATTGCCGGACTCTCCTCTCTCCGAAACCTTGCGCGTCATCGATGACCAAGGAGAGACGATGAGTGCATTTCAGAAGGAGACGGTTCTGTCGGTCAGGCACTGGACCGATTCCCTGTTCAGCTTCACCGCGACGCGCGATCCCGGCTTCCGCTTCCAGAACGGCCAGTTCGCAATGATTGGTCTGGACGTCGGGGGCAAACCGTTGATGCGGGCCTACAGCATGGCCAGCGCCAATCACGAGGAGGCGCTCGAATTCTTCTCGATCAAGGTGCAGGACGGCCCGCTCACCTCTCGCCTGCAGAAGATAAGGGAAGGCGACATCATCCTGGTCGGTCGCAAGGCGACGGGCACGCTGATCACCGGCAACCTCATTCCGGGAAAACGCCTGCTGCTGCTTTCAACCGGAACGGGCCTGGCGCCCTTCGCCAGCCTGATCAAGGACCCCGACGTCTATGAGAATTACGAGACCATCGTGCTCGCCCATGGCTGCCGCCAGGTCTCGGAACTCGCCTATGGCGAGCACCTCGTCGAGGACCTGCGCAATCACGAATTCTTCGGCCCCTTGATCCGCGACAAGCTCGTCTACTACCCGACCGTCACCCGTGAGCCGTTCCGGAATCGCGGCCGCATCACCGACCTGATCGCCTCGAACCAGCTCTTCGAGGATATCGGACAAGCGAGCCTCGACATCGAAACGGACCGCATCATGCTGTGCGGCAGCCCGGCGATGCTCGAGGAACTCCACGCGATGTTCGCGGCGCGCGGCTTTGTCGAGGGCAACCATAGCCAGCCTGGCCATTTCGTCATCGAAAAAGCCTTCGTCGAGCGCTGAGCTACAAATCGCGTCCCAGCGACAACTAATTGCTATCGCGGCGACGCCCCCTGAACAAATCTGACGCAAAGGCGCCGGGATCGGCGAACCAGGAGCAAGCGATGGCACTAGATCAGATCGTCGACGGACTTTCGGAGGTTTCCTGCGATGTGCTGGTGATCGGCGGCGGCACAGCCGGCCCGATGGCGGCACTGAAGGCGAAGCTGAAGAACCCGAAGGCCAATGTCGTCCTGCTCGAGAAGGCCAACGTCAAGCGCTCCGGTGCGATCTCGATGGGCATGGACGGGCTGAACAATGCCGTCATTCCCGGCTACGCCACGCCGGAGCAGTACACCAAGGAAATCACCATCGCCAATGACGGCATCGTCGACCAGAAGGCGGTCTATAAATACGCGCAGAACTGCTACAGCATCATCGAGGAGCTCGACAGTTTCGGCATCCGATTCCTGAAGAACGAGAACGGCGACTATGCCGTGAAGAAGGTGCACCACATCGGCACCTACGTTCTGCCCATGCCGAACGGCGAGACCGTGAAGAAGGCGCTCTACCGCCAGCTCCGCCGCGCCCGCATCCTGATCTCCAACCGCTACATGGCGACGCGGCTGCTCAAGTCGACTGACGGCCGCATCGCCGGTGCAATCTCCGTCAACACCCGCACGGCCGAGATGCTGGTGATCAAGGCCAAGGCCGTGATCCTCTGCATGGGCGCCGCCGGTCGCCTCGGTCTGCCGACGTCCGGCTACATGTTCGGCACCTACGAGAACGCCGCCAATTCCGGCGACGGCTACGCCATGGCCTATCACGCCGGCGCTGCGCTCGCGAACCTCGAATGCTTCCAGATCAACCCGCTGATCAAGGACTATAACGGCCCGGCCTGCGCCTATGTCGCCGGCCCGTTCGGCGCATATACGGCAAACAACGAAGGCTCGCGCTTCATCGAATGCGACTACTGGTCCGGCCAGATGATGCTGGAGTTCTACAACGAGCTCCTCTCCGGCAAGGGTCCGGTGTTCCTCCAGCTCAAGCATCTCCACCCCGACACCATTTCCGAGATCGAATCCACGCTGCACAAGGTCGAGCGTCCGACGCGCGGCCTGTTCCAGCAGGGGCGCGGGGTCGACTACCGCAGCGAGTCCATCGAGATGCATATCTCCGAGATCGGCTTCTGCTCCGGCCACAGCGCGTCAGGCGTGTTCGTCGACGACAATGCCCGCACCACCATACCCGGCCTCTATGCCGCCGGCGACATGGCGAGCGTCCCGCACAATTACATGCTCGGCGCCTTCACCAACGGCTCGGTCGCCGGCATCGACGCGATGGAGTTCGCCGACAACCATGATTTCGCGGAATTCGACGCGGCCGACGTCGCCATGGAACGCGAGCGCGTGATGGCGCCGACCAAGCGCGAGGACGGCATTCCGCCGAACCAGATCGAGTACAAGACCCGCCGCCTGGTCAACGACTACCTCCAGCCGCCGAAGGTCACGCGCAAATATGAGCTCGGCATGCGGCGGCTCGCCGAAACGCGTGAGGATATGCAGGAGCGCATGATCGCGCGCAACGCGCACGAATTGCTGCGCGCGCTCGAAGTGCAGTCGATCATGGACTGTGCCGATATGGCCGCACACGCTTCGCTCTACCGCGAAGAGAGCCGTTGGGGTCTCTATCACTGGCGGACGGACTTCCCGGAGAAGGACAACGAGAACTGGTTCTGCCACACGCTGCTGTCCAAGCAGGACGGCAGGATGACCAGCGTGAAACGCGCAGTCGAGCCCTATGTCGTGCCGATCGCGGACGACGAGAAGGACCTCTACGACAAGCAGCGCATTCGCGCCTCGGCCTGATCCACCAGAACATAGCCAACAGGAGACATCACATGCCTCTCGCGTCCTATCAGACATCGGTTCCGGTGGTGGTCGACGACGCCAAATGCATCGCGGACAAGGGCTGCACGGTGTGCGTCGATGTTTGCCCGCTCGACGTGCTGCGCATCAGCGACATGACCAACAAGGCCTACATGGCCTATGACGAGTGCTGGTATTGCATGCCCTGCGAAGCGGATTGTCCGACCGGCGCCGTCACCGTCAACATTCCCTATCTGTTGAGGTGATCATGTCGAGCCCATTCGAATCCTACGACGATCTCGAGGACGCCGACGAGCGGCTGCAGGCGGCCGATCCTGCCGAACGCCGCGTCGCCATCATTGCACTCGGCCATTCCGGCGATCCCGCCGCGGTCGCACATCTCGCCAAAATGGTCGCCGATCCCGATGCCGGTGTGCGCCAGCAGGTCGCGATGGCGCTCGGCGAGTTCGACGGACCGGAGGCAGCAAGCGCGTTGGTGAAGCTGTTGGTCGATCCCGAGAGGATCGTCGCGGCGGCTGCGGCCGACAGCATGGCTGAATTCAAGGATCCCGCCTGCGCCGACGCGATCCTGCCGCTGGTCAGGCATACCCACGCTTTCGTCCGCATGGGCGCTCTGCGCGCGCTCAAGGAACTGCGCCGCAGGGATACACTCAAGCCCGCGCTGGAAGCGTTCCAGGACCCTGACGCCGCCGTGCGTGTGCAGGCGATCGGCGTGATCGGCTTCCTCAAGCTGGAAGAATCCATTCCGGCGCTAACCGCGCTGATCAACGATCCCGATGCCCATGTGCGCCGCGCCGCCGTGAGCGCATTGGCCTTTTCGCAGATGAAGCCGGCGGCGGAGACCATCACCCGCGCGCTGAAGGACGCCGACTGGATGGTCCGCGAGATGGCCGCGGAGACGCTGGGTCTCAACGTGAATGGTGCAATCGCGGCTGATCAGCTCGTCGCTTGCCTCGCGGATGAGTTCTGGCAGGTGCGGCTGAAGGCGATCCGCAGCCTTGGCAAGATGAAGATCGAACGCGCGGTGCGGCCGATCGGCAATTGCGTCAATCACGACCAGGCGAATTTGCGCAAAGAGGCCGCCGCCGCGCTCGGCGAGATCGGCCATCCTGACGGCGAGGCATTCCTGGCCGTGATCGCCGACGATCCTGATCCTGATGTCCGCAAGAATGCGCGCTGGGCACTGCACCAGATTGCAGCGCGAAAGGCGCGGGCAGGGGCATAGTTGCACGGCGCACCGCCGCTCTGGACTTCCAGCGCCAGACGTTTATTGGTCTTCGCTAACGGGAACGGCCGCTGCGAATGCGGCCGTTCCTTAGAACAGCGAGGACGCGGCCATGACGACATTGACTGTAAAGGACCTTCTCCCCGAGGACGGCACGAAGGGGACGCTGGTCGGCCGCGTCTGGCTGCCGCAGGTCAACGGTCCGGCCGTCGTCGCCGTGCGCGGTGACGGCGTGTATGACGTCACAGCAAAATTTCCGACCATCAGCGCGCTCTGCGAGACGGACGATCCCGCCCAGGCGCTTGCCGCCACCAAGGGCGAGCGCATCGGTGATCTCGAGGCGATCGTGGCCAACACCCCGCCGGACGGGCGCGATCCCCAAAAGCCCTGGCTGCTCGCGCCCGTCGATCTCCAGACGCTGAAAGCCGCCGGGGTCACCTTTGCGATCTCGATGCTCGAACGTGTCATCGAAGAGCGCGCCAAGGGCAATCCGGCCTCGGCCGAAGCGATCCGGAAAGAAGTGACGCGCCTGATCGGCGACGATCTGTCGAAGCTCAAGCCGGGCTCGGATCAGGCGATGCACCTGAAGCAGGTGCTGATCGATCAGAATGCCTGGAGCCAATATCTTGAGGTCGGCATCGGACCGGATGCCGAGGTCTTCACCAAGGCGCCCACCCTGTCGTCGGTCGGCACCGGCATGGATGCCGGCCTGCACCCGAAATCGACCTGGAACAATCCCGAGCCCGAGCTCGTGCTGTTCGTGTCGAGCCGCGGCAAGATCGTCGGGGGCGCGCTCGGCAACGACGTGAACCTGCGCGACTTCGAGGGCCGCTCGGCGCTGCTGTTGTCGAAGGCCAAGGACAACAACGCGTCCTGCTCGATCGGCCCGCTGCTGCGCCTGTTCGACGACACCTTCACGCTCGACGACGCGCGCAGGCTGGACATCAGCCTGAACGTCACGGGGACGGACGGCTTCGTTCTCGACGGCCATTCCTCGATCAGCAAGATCAGCCGCGATCCGACCGATCTCGTCGCCCAGACCATCGGCAAGGTGCATCAATATCCTGACGGCTTCGTGCTGTTCCTCGGCACCATGTTCGCACCCGTGAAGGATCGCGATGCGCCGGGGCAGGGATTCACCCACAAGCGCGACGACATTGTCACTATCGCAGCGCCTCAACTCGGCAAGCTCGTCAACCGCATGCGCACCAGCGACGAGTGCGAACCCTGGACCTTCGGCATCGGCGCGCTGATGAAGAACCTGGCGCAGCGGAAGCTGATCTAGCGCTGCTACCCTTCGCCTCCCGCAAGCGGCGGCGCACCTTCGCCCCGCTGACAGCTCCATCGCGCCGGCAAATTTTTTCATCCCTCCGTTGCATGAGGGGAACAAAATCGCGCTGAACGTGACATAACTCAGCTCGCCCCACCTCACCTGCATTTGCTCCAAATAGTCAAATAATATGACTAGTCGGAACTCAACTTCCGTGAAATAGTGCCCGCCGCTGGCGCGAAGGCCGGCCTGTGGGTGCCATGCTACCAATCGGCGCCCCGGATAAAAGATCTTGGGAGACGCGCCTGATGCCCCCTAAAGCTCTCTGTGCGGCCAGCGCCATCGCCGCCTTGTTGCTCGCGACGCCGGCCAGCGCCCAGCTCACGATCGGCTTCTCGCAGATTGGATCGGAATTCGGCTGGCGCCCGGCCGAGACGTCCGTCTCAGCATGAAGTCGACCTCCTGCACCGCGCCAAAGCTCTTGCTGATCCCCCACACCTCGGGCGTGCTTCTATTCGCCTTCATCGCCCTGCTGCACGGGCTGGTCGCGCTTGCGCGCCGGCCGGCGGCGAAGCATTCGGGAGCAGCGTCATGACCTCGCGGATCGTCGTCATCCCGACGCGGCGGGCCCATTCCAACCATGCGGAGGTGGCGCGTTCGATCGGCGTCGACATCATCGCCGGCCGCTATGCGGAAGGCACGCGCCTGCCGGGGGATGCCGAGATGATCGCAATGTTCGGCGTGTCGCGGCCGGTGCTGCGCGAGAGCGTCAAGACGCTGGTCGCCAAGGGCCTGCTCACCACCAAGGCGCGGGTCGGCACCGTCGTGCGCGAGCGAGGTGCCTGGAACATGTTCGACGCGGACGTGCTGGCCTGGCACCTCGACGCCGGCATCGACAAGCGCTTCCTTGACGACCTCGCCGAGATCCGTCTCGCCGTGGAGCCGCGCGCAGCGATGCTGGCGGCAACGCAGCGATCCGAGCAAGACATCAGCGAGCTGCGCCGCAGCATGGAGCGGATGCGGCATGAAGCGTCCGACTCGGTCGGATTTGCAGATGCAGATCTCGCGCTTCATGTTGCCGTGGCGCGTGCCTCGGGCAATCTGTTCATGCGCTCGATTGGGCATGTCATTGAAGCAGCGCTGCGCGCCTCTTTCCTGCTCAGCGCTCCGGTCGAGCCGGAGGATCGCGATACCGTGCTGCTCTGGCATCAGAAGATCGTCGATGCCATCGTCGCGGGCGATGCCCATGCCGCATCCGAGGCCATGGTCTATGTCATTCACAACGGCATGCGCCGCCATGACAGTACGGCGATCGAGACCGCCCCGGCCGAGCCGCCACCGTCGGCCGACACTGGAGAACAAGCGTGACAGACCTTCGCATCGCCATCGTCGGCTTCGGCAAGATCGCGCGGGACCAGCATGTGGCGGCGATCGCCGCCACACCGGGCGCAACGCTTGCCGCCGTGGCGAGCCGCAACGCCTCGCTGCAGGGGGTGCCGCATTTTGCGACCATCGAGGAATTGCTTCAGAAGGCGCCGCCGATCAACGCGGTCTCGCTCTGCACGCCGCCGCAGGTGCGGCGGGCCCAGGCCGCGGCGGCGCTCGCCGCCGGCAAGCACGTCATGCTGGAGAAGCCGCCGGGCACCGGCGTTGCCGAGCTTGATCCGTTGATCGCGATGGCGGCGGGTGCGAAGCGGACATTGTTTGCGACCTGGCATTCTCGCTATGCGCCGGCGGTGGAGCCGGCCCGGCAATGGCTCACTGACCGGCACATCAAATCCGTTCACATCAGCTGGAAGGAGGACGTGCGTGTCTGGCATCCCGGGCAGGGCTGGATCTGGGAGCCCGGCGGCCTCGGCGTGTTCGATCCGGGCATCAATGCGCTGTCGATCCTGACCAGGATTCTGCCGAAGCCCGTGTTCGTCACCGCGGCCGAGCTGGCCTTTCCAGCCAATTGCCAGGCGCCGATCGCGGCGAACGTGAACCTGACGGATATCAGCGGCCTGCCCGTGACCGCCGAGTTCGACTTCCGCCAGACCGGGCCGCAGAGCTGGGATATCCTCGTCGACACCGATCAGGGCCGGCTGACGCTGTCCAGCGGTGGCGCGCGCCTGGCCGTCGACGGCAAGGTGCTTGCCGAAGGGCCCGATGAGGAATATCGCGGGCTCTACCGACGCTTCGTCGCGCTCGCAGCGACCGGCGCAAGTGACGTCGATCTGACGCCGCTCCGTCTCGTCGCCGACGCCTTCCTGCTCGGCAAGCGCACGATCGTCGAACCGTTTGTGGATTGAGCATGGCCGCATCAACAATCACAAGAGACGTGTTCGGGACGCTGCCCGACGGCCGCGAGGTCGAGCGCGTCGTGCTGCGCGGGGAGGGCGGCTTCGAGGCGCGCATCATCAGCTACGGCGCGGTGCTGCAGGCGTTGATCGCGCCGGATGCCAACGGCGGATATGACGACGTCGTGCTTGGCCATGATGCCTTCGCCGGCTATCTCGCCGAACGAAAGTTTCTGGGCGCCACCGTCGGCCGCTATGCCAACCGCATTGCCAAGGGACAGTTTTCGCTTCAAGGCGAGACGGTGCAGCTTGCCGTCAACAACGGTCCGAATGCGCTGCACGGCGGGCTCGAGGGTTTTGATCGCAAGCTCTGGGAGATCGCGGACATCGACGAGGGCGCCGAGCCCGCCGTGACGCTCACTTATGTCAGCCCACACGGCGAGGAGAATTATCCGGGCAGGCTCGACGTCCGCCTGACCTATCGCATCACAGGCCCGACCGAGCTGTCGCTGCTGATGGAAGCGAGGACCGACCGGCCGACCATCGTCAATTTGACCAACCACAGCTTCTTCAACCTCGAGGGTGCGACGTCGGGGACGTCCATTCTCGATCATCATCTAATGGTCGCCGCCGAGCAGTTCCTCCCGATCGATGCCACCGCCATTCCGCTGCCGGAGCCGCCGCGCAGCGTGGCCGGCACGCCGTTCGATTTCCGAAAACCGTGGCCGGTGGGCGAGCGCATCCGCGAAGGCGACCCGCAATTGCAAAACGGCAGGGGCTACGACCACACCTATTGCCTCGGGCGCGACGGCAAGCTTGCGCTCGCGGCGCGGCTGGAGGCGCCGCGCTCCGGGCGCATCATGGAGCTGCTCACCGATCAGCCCGGACTTCAGGTCTATTCCGGCAATTATCTCGACGGTACGATGTCGGGCAAGGGCGGCAAGCTGATCCGGCAATCGGACGCCATGTGCCTGGAGCCGCACATCTGGCCCGACGCGCCGAACCGGCCGGATTTCCCGAGCCCGCGCCTCGATCCCGGAGGGGTCTATCGCCATCACACGGCCTATCGCTTTTCAGTGAGGTCGCCATGATGGAGCAGGTGCCGACGGCTGTCCTCTCGAACCATCCTTGCCATCTCGGCGAAGGTCCGACCTATGACGTGACCACGAATACGGCCTGGTGGTTCGACATCCGCGAAGGCAAGCTGTTCGAGGCGCAACTCGGCAGCGGCGCTGTCCGCACCCACGCGCTCGGTCGGATGGCGAGCGCGCTGGGGCGCATCGACGCCGAGCGGCAGCTGATCGTCGCCGAGGACGGCCTCTATATCCGCAAGCTCGCTGATGGTGCGATGACGCTGTTCTGTCCGCTCGAAGCGGACAATCCGATGACGCGCTCGAACGATTGCCGCGTGCATCAATCGGGTACGTTCTGGATCGGCACTATGGGCAAGAAAGCCGAGCCGAAGGCGGGCGCGATCTACGCGCTTCATCGCGGCAAGATCTCGACGCTGTTTCCCGGCATCAGCATTCCCAATTCGATCTGCTTCTCGCCCGACGGCGCCACCGGCTACTTCACCGACACGCCGCGTGCGGTGCTCTATGCCGTGCCGCTCAACCCCGCGACCGGCCTGCCGCGCGGCGAGCCGGAGGTGCTGTTGCGCCACAGCGGCATCGGCGGTCTCGACGGTTCGGTATGCGACGCCGACGGGCAGATCTGGAATGCGTGCTGGGGCGCGAGCCGGGTCGACGTCTACTCGCCGCAAGGCGAGCGCCTGCGTTCGCTTAGCGTGCCGGCGAAGCAGGCGAGCTGCCCCGCCTTCGTCGGCCCCGACCTGTCGCGCCTGCTCGTCACGTCGGCCTGGCAGGATATGGACACGGCGGCACGCGCTGCCGATCCGCAAGCCGGCTGCACCTTTCTGCTCGAAGCAGCCGCGCGCGGACGCGCGGAACCCGACGTCAAGCTCGCATAGGAGGCCCAAGCCGTACACGACCGTCGTTCTCGACACCACGAAGAAAGTCTGACACCCAAAGGGAGTGAAACATGCTGAAACTGAAGACAACATTTCTCGCGCTGGCGTTGGCCAGTGCCGCCACGATGGCCACAGGCGTCGCTGCCTTCGCCCAGAAGGCGACGGTCGGCATCGCCATGCCGACGAAGTCCTCGGCGCGCTGGATCGACGACGGCAACAACATGGTCAAGGTGCTGAAGGAGCGCGGCTACAACACCGACCTGCAATATGCCGAGGACGACATCCCGAACCAGCTCTCCCAGGTCGAGAACATGGTGACCAAGGGCGCCAAGGCGCTGGTGATCGCCGCGATCGACGGTACCACCTTGTCCGACGTGCTCAAGCAGGCGAAAGCAAAAGGCATCACCGTGATCGCCTATGACCGCCTGATCCGCGGCACGCCGAACGTCGACTATTACGCGACCTTCGACAACTTCCAGGTCGGCGTGCTCCAGGCGGAGTCGATCGTGCAAGGTCTCGGCCTGAAGGACGGCAAGGGCCCCTTCAACATCGAGCTGTTCGGCGGCTCGCCCGACGACAACAATGCCTACTTCTTCTACAACGGCGCCATGAGCGTGCTGAAGCCGTATATCGACAGCGGCAAGCTCGTCGTCGTGTCCGGCCAGATGGGCATGGATAAGGTCGCGACCCTGCGCTGGGACGGCGCCACGGCGCAGGCCCGCATGGACAACCTGCTCAGCGCCTACTACGGCAACAAGAAGGTCAACGCCGTGCTGTCGCCCTATGACGGCCTCTCGATCGGCATCATCTCCTCGCTGAAGGGCGTCGGCTACGGGAGTGCCGGCCAGCCGATGCCCATCATCTCGGGCCAGGATGCCGAAGTGCCCTCGATCAAGGCCATGCTGCGCGGCGACCAGTACTCGACCATCTTCAAGGACACCCGCGACCTCGCCAAGGTGACCGCTGACATGGTCGACGCCGCGCTCGCCGGCAAGCAGGTCACCGTCAACGACACCAAGACCTACGAGAACGGTGTCAAGACCGTGCCGTCCTATCTGCTGAAGCCGGTTGTGGTCTACAAGGACAATTGGGAGAAGACCCTGGTCGACAGCGGCTACTACAAGAAGTCGCAGTTCCAGTAAGACTCTCTCTTTTTCCCCTCTCCCCGCTTGCGGGGAGAGGGTTAGGGTGAGGGGCCTCTTTCCATACGGGCAGTGGTTGGTATGCACTCCGTCATTGCGAGCGCAGCGAAGCAATCCAGTCTGCCACCGCGGAAATTGTCTGGATTGCTTCGCTGCGCTCGCAATGACGATGTGGATGCAGCGATATCAGTCAACCTCTCCCCGCACGCGGGGAGAGACGAAGTAACGCAAGGGACACCAAAGCCATGACCGCCATGCTGGAGATGCGCAACGTCAGCAAGAGCTTTGCCGGCGTGCAGGCATTGCGCGACGTCAACTTCTCGGTTCGCGCCGGGCAGATCCATGCGCTCGTCGGCGAGAACGGCGCCGGCAAGTCGACGCTGATGAAGGTTCTGAGCGGGGTCTATCCGCACGGCAGCTACGAGGGCACCATCATCTTCGAGGGCGAGGAGCGCCGCTTCCGCGACATCAATGATTCCGAGGCGCTCGGCATCATCATCATCCACCAGGAGCTGGCGCTGATCCCGCTGATGTCGATTGCGGAGAACATCTTCCTGTCGCATCCGCCGTCGAAGTTGGGAGTGATCGACCGCGACGAGGTCTACCGACGCACGCGCGAGCTGCTGGCGCAGGTCGGCCTGAAGGAATCGCCGGATACGCTGATCACCGATCTCGGCGTCGGCAAGCAGCAGCTCGTCGAGATTGCGAAGGCGCTGTCCAAGCGGGTGCGGATGCTGATCCTGGACGAGCCGACCGCGAGCCTCAACGAGGCCGACAGCGCCGCGCTGCTCGAACGCCTGATGGCGTTCCGCGAGCAGGGCATCGGCTCGATCCTGATCTCGCACAAGCTGAACGAGGTCGCCAAGGTTGCCGACCACATCACCGTGCTGCGCGATGGCCGTACGGTGGACAGCATCGATTGCCATGCCGAGCAAATCCAGGAAGACCGCATCATCCGTAGCATGGTCAACCGCGATATGGCGCACCGCTTCCCGGAGCGCAACGTGAAGATCGGCGAGCCCGTGCTCGACGTCGCGAACTGGTCGGTCTATCACCCCATCCATCCCGAGCGGCAGGTGATCAAGAGCGTCAGTTTCGGCGTCAAGCGCGGCGAGGTCGTGGGCATTGCCGGGCTGATGGGGGCAGGGCGCACCGAGTTCGCCATGAGCCTGTTCGGCCGCTCCTGGGGCACCAATATCAGCGGCACTATCCGGCTCGAAGGCCGTGAGATCGCGCTGCCGAGCGTCGCCGCCGCGATCGACGCCGGCCTTGCCTACGTCACCGAGGACCGCAAGCAGCTCGGCCTGATCCTCGCCGACGACGTCCGCAAGAACATTACGCTGGCGAGCCTCGACCAGGTCGCACCTGGCAGGGTGATCGACGACATCGCCGAGCTCAAGGTCGCCAGCGACTACCGCAACCGCATGCGCATCCGCTGCTCCGACGTCTACCAGGAGACCGGCCAGCTCTCCGGCGGCAACCAGCAGAAGGTCGTGCTGTCGAAATGGCTGATGACCGACCCGAAGGTCCTGATCCTGGACGAGCCGACCAGGGGTATCGACGTCGGTGCCAAATATGAGATTTACTGTATCATCAACGAGCTTGCGGAAGCCGGCCGCGGCGTCGTGGTGATCTCCTCCGAGATGCCCGAGCTGCTCGGCATCTGCGACCGCATCTGCGTCATGAACGACGGCGCCTTCGTCGGCGAGTTCAAGGGCTCAGAGGCGACACAGGAAAAGATCATGCGCGCCATCATGCGCAACGAACGAAGCATTGGGAACGCCGCGCCCGCGGCCGCGGAGATGGGAGGATTGCAGCCATGACCGACAAGACGGTTTCGCTGCCCGAGGAGCGCCGGCACGGCAGCTTCATCAAGAACAATTTGCGCAATTACGGCATGTTGATGTCGCTGGTTGCGATCATGTTGTTCTTCCAGGTCGTGACCGGCGGCACGCTGCTGCAGCCGCTCAACCTCACCAACCTGGTGCTGCAGAACAGCTACATCGTCATCATGGCGCTGGGCATGCTGCTGGTCATCGTCACCGGCCATATCGACCTTTCGGTCGGCTCGGTCGCGGGCTTCATCGGCGCCGTGGCGGCCTTGCTGATGGTGACCTACAAGGTCGACTATACGCTCGCCTTCATCGCTTGCCTCGCGCTCGGTGGCGCGATCGGTGCGGCGCAGGGCTATTGGGTGGCCTATTTCAAGATCCCCTCCTTCATCGTGACGTTGGCGGGCATGCTGGTGTTCAAGGGCCTGGCGCTCGCGGTGTTGCAGGGCCAGTCGCTCGGGCCGTTCCCGGCGACCTTCCAGAAGCTGTCCTCGGGTTTCATTCCGGAACTGCTGCCCGAGGCCGGCACGCTGCATCCGACCTCGATGCTGATCGGCGCCGTTCTCGCGCTCGGGCTCGTCTATGCCAGCGCCAAGGGAAGGTCGCGCGAGCAGTCGCACGGCATCGAGGTCGAACCCTATGCGTTCTTCCTCGGCAAGAGCATCTTGCTCGCCTGCGCCGTGCTGTATTTCACCTATCTGATCGCCTCGCATCGCGGCCTGCCGAACGTGCTGGTGATCATGACCGCGCTGATCGCGCTCTACGGCTTCGTCACTCGCCGCACCGTGATCGGCCGGCAGATCTACGCCGTCGGCGGCAACGCCAAGGCGGCGAGCCTGTCGGGCATCAAGACGGAGCGCCTGACCTTCCTCACCTTCGTCAACATGGGCGTGCTTGCCGCGCTTGCCGGCCTCGTCTTCGCCGCGCGGCTCAACACGGCGACTCCGAAGGCCGGCCTCGGCTTCGAGCTCGACGTCATTGCCGCCTGCTTCATCGGCGGCGCCTCGGCCTATGGCGGTGTCGGGCGAGTCGGCGGTGCCGTGGTCGGCGCCATGATCATGGGCGTGATGAACAACGGCATGTCCATCCTGGGCATCGGCATCGACTATCAGCAGGTCATCAAGGGCCTGGTGCTGCTGGGCGCGGTGTGCATCGACGTGTACAATCAGCGGCGGTAGCGCTTCGTAGCCCGGATGCAGCGCAGCGTAATCCGGGTCTCTGCGCTTGGTGAGATTTCCCGGATTGCGCTGCGCTGCATCCGGGCTACGGTCCTAAGCACTACGGCAGCGGTGATTGCGTCGTGAACAGCACGGTCGCGATCCCGATCGAGAGCCCCACCGCCGATACGGTTCCCACCGTCGACAGCACGCCCATGCGCCTGAGCGCGATGGCGAAGGCAATGATGATGGGTGTTGCGGTCATCAGCCCGATCTGTGCATCGCTCATGGGATCGTCCGGCGCTCCGTGAAGCTCTGAGCCGATTCGTACCGCGAAACGGCTGGCTGAACGTTGTGTCGGCGCAAACAGGAGCCCTGCAGTCCTCCAGTTTGTCCGGCAACAAATTCGGAACCGGGTGGCCGAGCTAAGTCTGACCGGTGTCCTGATCCGGAAAGACGATGTCGACGGCCGAGTGCGAACAGCAGGAAACAGGCTGGGGAATCCTGCAGGATCTCCCCGGCGATCCCATGATCTGGGTGCTGATCTTCAGCGAACTCGTCGCCTTCGGCCTGCTCCTCGGCGCCTTCTCTGTCGCCCGCGCGATTCACCCCGCGGTGTTCGCGGCCGGGCAGGCCACGCTCGATTCGCATCTCGCCGGCCTCAACACCGTCGTGCTGGTGACCAGCGGCTGGGCGGCGGCCCGGGCGACCAAGGCCGTGCGGAATGGACAACGGGCAACGACACGATACTGGCTTCTCGGCGCCATGGTGCTCGGCTGCCTTTTCATCGCGATCAAGCTCGCAGAGTACGCCGAAGAAGCCGGGCGCGGGGTCGGGCTTGAGACCAATCCCTTCTTCACGCTCTACTTCCTGCTGACCGGCTTTCATCTCCTGCACGTTGGCCTCGGCATCATCATTCTCGCCGTGGTCTGCCGCCGTGCCGGGATATCAGGCGTCGAGACGGGAACGGCCTTCTGGCACATGGTCGATCTGGTCTGGATCGTGATGTTCCCGATCCTGTATCTGGTGAAATGACGATGCCAGATCGTGTCGACGTCACCTGGATCGCCTTGATCGGCCTTGCGCTTGCGACCGTCCTGCTGCCGCCGCTAATACCACGGGCGCTGCTCGGCAACGCTCTGCTGCTTGCCTTCGCCGCGCTCAAGGGGCATCGCATCGCGCTCGACTTCATGGATCTTCGCGCCGTCCCCGCACTCTGGCGCGGTCTCGTCGCGAGCTGGATCCTCATCGTGCTGCTGCTTGCCTGGCTCGCCTCGGCGCTCGTCGCCCTGATCTGACGCGCTCATTGCGCCCTGACAAAGAACGGGCCGGGCAAAGCGGCAATAAATCACACCATCGCAATTTCGCAGGAATCAACCGGAAAGGATTGGCAATGGCTGAACGCCTGACCAAGTCGGCCGCTCGAAACGTCTTCTACGGCGGCTCGGCCTTTTTCTTCGCCATCTTCATAGGGCTAACGGCGCACAGCCATTACTACATGGCCACGACATCGACCGACGCAGCCACGCTGACGTCTTCGGTTGCCCGCGGCAAGCACGTCTGGGAGAAGAATTCTTGCATCAACTGTCATACCCTGCTGGGCGAGGGCGCCTACTTTGCGCCTGAAGTCGGCAATGTCTGGGATCGCTGGGGTGGCAACGAGGATCCGGCCGCCGCGCGCGAGACATTGAAGGCCTGGATGCAGTCGCAGCCTTCGGGCGCACCGGGCCGGCGGCAGATGCCGCAATTCAACCTCACCGACCAGGAGCTCGATGATCTCGCCGACTTCCTGCAATGGACCAGCAAGATCAAGCGCCAGGAGTGGCCGCCGAACAAGGCGGGCTGAGCGCATCGCTTCCTGAAATCCCTCAAGACAGAGAGCCTGAGATGAAATATCAGACCCAGAAAGTCGCGATGCTGTATTTCTACGGCGCGCTGACCCTGTTCGTGGCGCAGGTCCTATTCGGCCTCGTCGCTGGAACGATCTACGTCCTGCCCAACACGCTGTCGACCCTGCTGCCGTTCAACGTCGTCAGGATGATCCACACCAACGCGCTGATCGTGTGGTCGTTGATCGGCTTCATGGGCGCGACCTACTTCCTGCTGCCCGAGGAAACCGAGACAGAGCTCTACAGCCCGCTGCTGGCCAAGATCCAGTTCTGGATGTTTTTCGGTGCTGCGGGTGTGGCTGTGGTCGGTTATCTCTTCCAATACCACGAGGGGCGCGAATTCCTCGAACAGCCCTTCATCATCAAGGTCGGCATCGTCGTCGTCTGCCTGATGTTCCTGTTCAACGTCACCATGACGGCGCTGAAGGGCCGTAAGACCACGATCACCAACATCCTGCTGTTCGGGCTGTGGGGTGTTGCGATCTTCTTCCTGTTCGCCTTTTACAATCCGGTAAATCTCGCGGTCGACAAGATGTACTGGTGGTATGTTGTTCATCTCTGGGTCGAGGGCGTCTGGGAGCTGATCATGGCCTCCGTGCTCGCTTATCTCATGATCAAGCTCAACGGCATCGACCGCGAAGTGGTCGAGAAGTGGCTCTACGTCATCATCGGGCTGGCGCTCTTCTCCGGCATCCTCGGCACCGGCCATCATTTCTACTGGATCGGCGCGCCCGGTTACTGGCAGTGGATCGGCTCGCTGTTCTCCACGCTCGAGGTCGCGCCGTTCTTCACCATGGTGATCTTCACGGTGCAGATGACCTGGAAGGCCGGCCGCAAGCACCCGAACCGCGCTGCATTGTTGTGGTCGGTCGGCTGCTCGGTCATGGCGTTCCTCGGCGCCGGTGTCTGGGGTTTCCTGCACACCCTGTCCTCGGTCAACTACTACACCCACGGCACCCAGGTCACCGCCGCGCACGGCCATCTCGCCTTCTTCGGCGCCTATGTGATGCTGAACCTGTCCGTGATGGCCTATGCGATCCCACAGATCAGAGGGCGTGCGCCCTACAATCAATGGCTCTCCATGGCGAGCTTCTGGATCATGTGCACCGCCATGATGGTGATGACCTTCGCGCTGACCTTCGCCGGCGTGGTCCAGGTCCATCTCCAGCGCGTGCTCGGCCAGGGCTACATGGACGTGCAGGACCAGCTCGCGATGTTTTACTGGGTCCGGCTAGGGTCCGGCGTGTTCGTCGCGATCTCCGCGCTGATGTTCGTGTGGGCCGTGCTTGTGCCCGGTCGCGCCCGTCAGCCGGTCATCCCCGGCGCGTTGCAGCCGGCCGAGTGAGCGCGCAAAGGGCGGCCGTGGCTCGCTGCGGCCGCCGTCACATGTGAATTCCGGAGAACAACCATGAATGCAGCAATTCTCGCCGTGGCGAAGCCCGAACCTCAGCCGCCCGCCTATATTGCCAGTGGCAACGAATGCGCGCTGTTCGAGCACGCTTGGCGCAATCAGCTGCCGGTGCTGCTGAAGGGGCCGACCGGCTGCGGCAAGACGCGCTTCGTCGCGCATATGGCGGCGCGGCTGGGATTGCCGCTGCACACCGTCGCCTGCCACGACGATCTCACCGCGGCCGATCTCACCGGCCGCTATCTGCTCAGGGGCGGCGATACCGTGTGGAGCGACGGCCCGTTGACGCGGGCGGTGCGCGAGGGCGGCATCTGCTATCTCGACGAGGTCGTGGAGGCGCGCAAGGACGTAACGGTGGTGCTGCATCCCCTGACCGACGACCGCCGCATCCTGCCTCTGGAGCGTACCGGCGAGCAGCTTGCCGCGCCGAACAGCTTCATGCTCGTCGTCTCCTACAATCCAGGCTATCAGACGCTGCTCAAGGCGCTCAAGCCGTCGACGCGGCAGCGCTTTGTCGCGATCGAGTTCGGCTTCCTGCCGCCGGAGCAGGAGATTGCGGTGGTCGCCGCCGAGAGCGGACTATCGCTGGAGCGCGTGCGGCCCCTGGTCGGGCTGGCTGGCCGGCTGCGCGCGCTGAAGGGCCACGACCTGGAGGAGGGTGTCTCGACCCGGCTCGTCGTCTATTGCGCGACCCTGATTGCGGCCGGCATGCCGACGGCCGATGCCGTGCTCGCTGGCATGATCGAGCCGCTGACCGACGAAGCCGATGTCAAGGCGGCGCTGCTGGACGTCGCGCGTGCCGTGATCGGCTGAGGCGGCTCCGATGCTCGATTTCCTCGAACTGGAAGAGACCGTCGGCCGCGCCTGGCACCGCATGGTCGGTGGCACCGCCAGCTATCCGGTTCATGCCGAGCATGCGGTCTCGCTTGCGGAAATGAGAAACAGGCTCGCGGTGATGTTCCGCGCGCTGGGCGGTGAGGCGGGTGTGCAGATCGCCGGCGCCGGCGCGCGCAAGTCCGGGCATCGGCTCGGCTGGCGGCAACGCATCGGTCTCGGTGACGAGCGTCTGGAGCAGTCGGGCCGCGATGCCACCTCCATCTTCCTTCCTGAAAGCATCGCGATCTTTCCCGACAACGCGCTGAATGCAGCGCTCTATCGCTCGCTCGCGGCATGGTTCGCAGCCGCGCCGATCGAAACCATCACCGAATCCGATCCGCTGCGGCGAGATCTTCTGGTGTTGCGCCGGGCCAGCGAGACAGCGGTCTTCGTGCTCACGCAATTTCCCGGCCTCGTCGACGACTATGCGCAACTCGCCGCAGCAACTGCCGAAGCTAGGCCGCGTCGCCCCTTGCCGCGCATCGAGCAGGAGGTCGAGCAGATCGTGCTGGCGCTACTCGGAACCGGAAAGGCGCCTGCGGGCAAGCTGTGGCCCGCGATGATGGGAACGGAGCCGCTGCCGGTCAAGGCGCCGCCTGGCTATCGCTCGATGCTTCCGTGCCCGCTGTGGGGCGATTGCTGGACCCGCGAGCTGTCGCCTGCGCATGCGGGCGTGGATGAATGCGCCGATGGTGCGGAGGCGGCGAGCGAGGACAATCGCAAGCACTTTGCCGTGCGCGAGCGCGAGGACGGCGCCAATCGCCGCGATCCCTTCGTACTCAACCGCTTCGAGAAAATTCTCTCGATGGCCGAGATGGTCAATGTCGACCGCCCCACCGATGACAGTGAGGAGGAGGATGCGCAGAAGGCGGCGGACGATCTCGAGGAGATAACGCTCAGCCGCCGCAGCGGCAAGCCGGCGGGCCGGTTCAAGTTTGATCTCGACCTCCCGCCGGAGGCCCTCGATGCCTCGCGCTTGACTGCGGACCTGACCTATCCGGAATGGGATTATCGCAGCGGCTCCTATTTGCCGGATCATTGCCGAGTACTCGCATCTGCCGCCCCCGAGAATGGGGAAAGCTGGACGCCCGACGAGACCATGCGCCGGCACATCCGCCAGGTGCGCCGCCGCTTCGAGGTCCTGCGGCCGCGCCACGAGTTGATGCGGGCTCAGGCCGACGGGCATGATCTGGATCTTGACGCGCTGGTGCGTGCGCGGTGCGATCTCCGCGCCGGCAGCGGCAGCGGTCTTGATCGCGTCCATTTGGCGATGCGCCCACAAGGGCACGATCTCGCCGTCACGCTGCTGGTCGACGTCTCGCTCTCCACGGACGCCTGGGCCAATGGCTACCGCGTGCTCGATGTCGAGAAGGAGGCGCTGCTCGTGCTTGCCCACGGCCTATCCGCCTGCGGCGATCACCACAGCATCCTGACCTTCACCTCGCGCCGGCGCTCCTGGGTGCGGCTCGAGACGGTTAAGGCGTTTGGCGAGCCGATGAGTGGCGTGGTCGAGCGCCGCATCAGCGCGCTCAAGCCCGGCTATTACACGCGGATCGGTGCGGCGGTACGGCATGCCGGCGCCGAGCTTGCACGCCAGCCGCAGCGCAAGAAGCTGCTGCTCGTCCTCACCGACGGAAAACCGAACGACGTCGACCACTATGAAGGCCGCTTTGCGGTCGAAGACACCAGGAAGTCCATGCAGGAAGCGCGCCGGCTCGGGATCACGGTGTTCGGCGTAACCATCGACGCGGCGGCGCAATCCTATTTTCCGGCCCTGTTCGGGCGCAGCGGCTATGCGATCGTCGGCAACATCAAGCGACTGCCCGCGGCACTGCCGGCGATCTACCGGCAGGTGGCCCACTGAGGCGGTTCATGCGACTCGACGTTGGGCTATTGCTCACGGCTTGGGTATATGATCGAATGTCCGGATGGACCAGAGCCGGCCAAATCCCGATCTGATCATCTTCGACTGCGACGGCGTGCTCGTCGACAGCGAGCTCTTGAGCTGCCGCTGCCTGTCTGAGGTCCTGGCGGAATTCGGCCTCGTGCTCAGCGAGGAGCAGGCGCTCGAGCTGTTTCTCGGACGCAGCACCAAGGCCGTCGAGCAGCATTATCGCGATCTCGGGCACTCGCTGACGGACGCCTTCCCGCCCCGACTGAAGTCGCGTGTGCTGGAGAATTTTGCCGCCTCGCTCGCGCCGATTCCCGGAGTGGAGGCGGCGATCTCCGGACTGACCGTGCCATTCTGCGTGGCCTCGTCGAGCGACCTCGACCGCGTCTCGCTCTCGCTCGACGTCACCAGTCTTCGGGCATATTTCGGCGATCGGATCTACACCGCGCAGATGGTCAGGCACGGCAAGCCGGCGCCTGATCTCTTTCTTCATGCGGCCGGGAGCATGCGCACGCCGCCATCGCGCACGCTGGTGATCGAGGATAGCGTCAGCGGCGTGCAGGCGGGTAAGGCGGCCGGCATGACCGTCTGGGGATTTGTCGGCGGCGGCCATTATCGCAGCCGCGATGGCCGGGCTATATTATCGGCGGCCGGGGCCGATCGGGTCTTTACACATATGAGCGATCTCTGGGAGGTGTGAGCGCGCATGGCCGCCGAGAACGACAAGTCGAGACTCGACGACGCCGCGCGCGCCGGCTGGCTCTATTTCATTGCCGGTCACACACAGGACGAGATCGCAAAGATGCTTCAGGTGTCGCGGGCTTCGGCGCAGCGGCTGGTCTCGTTGTGCCTCGCCGAGCGGCTCATCACCTTCCGGCTCGAGCACCCCATCGCAGCCTGCATGGAGCTGGCGGCGCGCTTGAAGCAACGGTTCGACCTCGTTCATTGCGAGGTGGTGCCGGCCGATCCGGCCGCGCCGCAGGCGGTGGCTGGAATCGCCGAGCGCTGCGCCAATTTGCTCGATTCCACGCTGCGTTCGGAGACGCCCGTGATCGTCGCGCTCGGCACGGGCCGGGCGGTGCGTGCCGCCGTCGAGCGCGTCACGCCGATCGAGCGGCCCAATCACCAGATCGTCTCGCTGGTCGGCAACATCTCCGCCGACGGCTCGGCGAGCTTCTACGACACCGTCGGCCGGCTCGCCGACCGCACCGGCGCGCGGCACTATCCGATGCCGCTGCCGTTCCTGATGTCGTCGGAGGACGAGCGCAACAGGATGGTGCGCATCGAGCCGATCGCGAAGGTGAAGGCGGTCGCGGCAAGGGCTGACTTGCGCCTCGTCGGCATCGGCCAGATGGATCAGAAGGCGCAGGTGCACGTCGACGGCTTCGTCACCCGCGACGAATTGTTCGAGATGATGCGGCTGGGCGCCATCGGCGAGATCACCGGCTGGGCCTATGACGCCAAGGGCCGCCTGCTCAAGGCCGGCACCAACAAGCGCCTCACCAGCATTCCGCCGGAAGTGCCGGCGAAGACCACCACGATCGGTGCGGCGGTGGGCGCGGCCAAGGTGGCGGCGATCTCTGCGGCCTTGAGCGGGGGCCTGATCAACGGCCTGATCACCGACGAAGCGACGGCAAGGGCGATTCTGGAGCGGTAAAGCGCTCACGCTTCGCGTGCCTACCACACTGGATGCTCCGCGTTCGCGGAGCACGACAGCCGTGGGTGAAGCAAAACCTCCCCATCCTTCCCGCACCGCAGCACTCACAAGTTGCTGGAATGCCCACGCGGCTGCTTGACAACGTGCCGCCCTTGCGCTGAACATACGCCCAACGCGTGGGCATATGCCCAAAACGCGAATTAAGGGGAGGTCACCGTGAAACATGTCCTGGGCGCCGTCTGCGGCGCGTCTTGCCTGCTGCTGGCCGTCCCGGCGACGGCCGAAACGACCCTGACGATCGCCACCGTCAACAATGGCGACATGATCCGCATGCAGGGGCTGACGGGTGAGTTCACCAAGAAGAACCCTGATATCTCGGTCAAATGGGTGACGCTGGAGGAGAACGTGCTGCGCCAGCGCGTCACCACCGATATCGCCACCAAGGGTGGCCAGTTCGACGTCCTCACCATCGGCACGTACGAGGTGCCGATCTGGGCCAAGAAGGGCTGGCTGGTACCGCTCGCCAACCTCGGCGCCGATTACGACGTCGCCGACCTCCTGCCCAAGATCAAGGACGCGGTCTCCGCCGACGGCAAGCTCTACGCCGCGCCGTTCTACGGCGAGAGTTCGATGGTGATGTACCGCACCGATCTGTTCGAGAAGGCCGGCCTGAAGATGCCGGAAAAGCCGAGCTGGGATTTCGTGATCGATGCGGCCAAGAAGCTGACCGACAAGAGCGCCGGCACCTACGGCATCTGCCTGCGCGGCAAGGCAGGCTGGGGCGAGAACATGGCGTTCCTCTCGGCGATGGCCAATTCCTATGGCGCGCGCTGGTTCGACGAAAAGTGGCAGCCGCAGTTCAACACGCCGGAATGGAAGACGACACTCACGACCTACGTCAACCTGATGAAGGAAGCCGGGCCTCCCGGCGCCAGCTCCAACGGCTTCAACGAGAATCTGGCGCTGTTCAACGCCGGCAAATGCGCGATGTGGATCGACGCCACGGTCGCGGCGTCCTTCGTCACCAACCCTAAGGAGTCTAAGGTCGCCGACAAGGTCGGCTTCGCGCTCGCGCCCAACACCGGGCTCGGCAAGAACGCCAACTGGCTGTGGGCCTGGAATCTCGCAATCCCTGCCGGCTCCAAGAAGACGGAAGCCGCCGAGAAGTTCATCGCCTGGGCCACCAGCAAGGACTACACCAAGCTGGTGGCCTCGAAGGAGGGCTGGGCCAACGTGCCGCCGGGCACGCGTACCTCGCTCTACCAGAACGATGAGTACCTGAAGGTCGCGCCGTTTGCGAAACTGACGCTGGCCTCGATCGACGCCGCCGATCCCAACAAGCCGACGGTGAAGCCCGTTCCCTACGTCGGCGTGCAATACGCCGCCATCCCTGAATTCCAGGGCATCGGCACGCAGGTGGGCCAGCAGTTCTCGGCGGCGCTTGCGGGATCGATGACGGTCGATGCGGCGCTCACGGCTGCGCAGTCCGCTACCGAGCGCGAGATGAAGCGCGCCGGCTACATCAAGTGAACCCGGGCTCTCCCTGAGCTCAAACTTGCGGCCATCCATCCTTGCTGGATGGCCGCCCTTCTTCCTCCGAGCGGAGCGCCAAGAATGGCAACCCGGCAGACGCAGCTTCTTGCGCGGTCGCTCCTGACCCCGGCCGTCGGACTGCTGTTCATCTGGATGATCGTCCCGCTGGCGCTGACGATCTACTTCTCGACGCTGCATTACAGCCTGCTCGATCCCGGCTCGGAATCGTTCGTCGGCCTTGAAAACTTCCGCTACTTCCTCACCGATCCTGCCTTCCTCGCCTCGCTTCAGAACACGCTGGTGCTGGTCGGCTCGGTGCTGGCGCTGACCATCCTGCTCGGCATCCCCCTGGCGCTGCTGATGGACCAACCCGTGATCGGCCGCAATATCGTGCGGTTGATGGTGATCGCCCCGTTCTTCGTGATGCCGACGGTGAGCGCGCTGGTCTGGAAGAACCTGTTGATGCATCCGGTGTCGGGATTGTTCGCCTGGCTCGCTTCGCTGTTCGGCCTGACGCCGATCGATTGGTTCAACGACGTGCCGCTGTTTGCGGTGATTTTGATCGTGACCTGGCAATGGCTGCCGTTCGCGACCCTGATCCTGCTCACCGCGCTGCAATCGCTCGACGAAGAGCAGAAGGAAGCCGCCGAGATGGACGGTGCGAGCGCCGTCTCGACCTTCATCTACATCACGCTGCCGCACCTCGCGCGTCCCATCACGGTGGTGATCCTGATCGAGACCATCTTCCTGCTGACGGTGTTCGCCGAGATCTTCGTCACCACGGGCGGCGGTCCGGGCCTGCAGACCACCAACATCGCCTTCCTGATCTATTCGCAAGCGCTGATCCAGTTCGATGTCGGCAGCGCCTCCGCGGGCGGGCTCGTCGCGGTGGTCATTGCCAACATCGTCGCCTTCTTCCTGGTCCGCATCGTCGGCCGCAACCTGGAGGCCTGACATGGCACGGACGGCGACGACGCGGCGGGTGATGATATCGACGGCGGCGGCCTGGCTATTCGGCTTCCTGATCTTCTTTCCGATCCTGTGGATGGTGCTGGCGAGCTTCAAGACCGAGCTCGAGGCCTTCGCGATCCCGCCATCCTTCCTGTTCTTCCACTGGACCACGGAAAATTACGCGACCGTGCAGGAGCGCAGCGACTACCTGCACCACGCGATGAACTCGATCATCATCGCCGGCGGCTCGACGCTCATTGCGCTGTTGATCGCAATTCCGGCGGCCTGGTCGATGGCGTTCTCGCCGACCAAGCGCACCAAGGACATCCTGCTCTGGATGCTCTCGACCAAGATGATGCCGCCGGTCGGCGTGTTGGTGCCGATCTACCTGATCTACAAGAGCCTCGGGCTGCTCGATTCCCGCATCGGCCTCGTCTTCATCCTCTGCCTCGGAAACTTGCCGATCGTCATCTGGATGCTCTTCACCTATTTCAAGGAGATCCCGCGCGACATCTTAGAGGCGGCGCGCATGGATGGCGCCACGATCGGCCGCGAGCTCGTCTACGTGCTGACGCCGATGGCGATCCCGGGGCTGGCCTCCACGCTGCTGCTCAACCTGATCCTGGCCTGGAACGAGGCGTTCTGGACGCTGAACCTGTCCACCTCGAGCGCTGCGCCGCTCACCACGTTCATCGCCTCCTATTCGAGCCCCGAAGGGCTGTTCTGGGCAAAACTGTCGGCGGCGTCCACGCTGGCGATCGCGCCCATTCTCGTCCTGGGTTGGTTCAGCCAGAAGCAGCTCGTGCGCGGGCTCACCTTTGGCGCGGTGAAATAGGGGACTGCCGGATCATGGGTCAGATCACACTTCAGGGCGTGCAGAAATCCTTCGGCCCCGTGCACATCATCAAGGGCGCCGACCTCGAGATCGCCGATGGCTCCTTCGTGGTGTTCGTCGGTCCCTCCGGCTGCGGCAAGACCACGCTGCTGCGGCTGATCGCGGGGCTCGAGGACGTCAGCGGCGGCAAGATCCTGATCGACGGCAAGAACGTCGTCGATACGCCGCCCGCCAAGCGCGGGCTGTCGATGGTGTTCCAGTCCTACGCGCTCTATCCGCATATGAGCGTGCGCGGCAATATCGGCTTCGGCCTCAAGATGGCGGGCTTGCCGAAGGACGAGATCAACCGCAAGGTCGAGGCGGCCGCCGCGACGCTGAATCTCACGCCCTACCTCGACCGCAAGCCGCGCGAGCTCTCCGGCGGCCAGCGCCAGCGCGTCGCGATCGGCCGCGCCATCGTCCGCGAGCCCAAGGCATTCCTGTTCGACGAGCCGCTCTCCAACCTCGACGCCGCGCTGCGCGTGCAGATGCGCATCGAGGTGACGCGACTTCAGAAGCAGCTCGGCACCACCGCGATCTACGTCACCCACGACCAGGTCGAGGCCATGACCATGGCCGACAAGATCGTCGTGCTCAACGGCGGCAAGATCGAGCAATATGGCTCGCCGCTGGAACTTTACGAGCGACCCGCCAATCTCTTCGTCGCCGGCTTCATCGGCTCGCCCAAGATGAATTTCGTCACCGGCGAGCCCGCTTTGCAGAAGGGGGCAGCGACGATCGGCGTCCGGCCGGAGCATCTGAAGATCGAGCGCGACGGCGGTGGCGGCTGGCAGGGCACCATTGCGGTGGCCGAGCATCTCGGCAGTGACACCTTCCTCTACGTCGACGCCGGTGCGCTCGGCATGCTGACGGCGCGCTACATCGGCGAATTGAGCCTGCATGCCGGCGACCGGGTGTCGCTGATGCCCGACCCTGCACGCATTCACCGCTTCGACGAGAGCGGCAACGCTCTTCGGGGCTGACAAGAAACGGCAAGAAGACGGAAAGACGACCATGTATCTGGAAAAATTCAGGCTGAGCGGCAAGACCGCGTTCATCACCGGCGGCGGCCAGGGCATCGGCCTCGCCTGCGCGGAGGCGCTGGCCGAGGCCGGCGCGAAGGTCATCATCGGCGACCGCGACGGCAAGGTCGCCGACGGCGCCAAAGCCAGCCTGAGGGCGAAGGGCTACGACATCGAGACCGCAATCATGGACGTCACCAACACCACACGCGTGGCGGAGGTGGCAAATGATCTCGTCGCCCGCCATGGCAAGGTCGACATCCTCGTCAACAATGCCGGCATCGCGCGGAGCGAGACGCCGGCCGAGACCGTTACCGACGAGCACTGGCTCAACGTCATCGACGTCAATCTCAACGGCACCTTCTGGTGCTGCCGCGAGTTCGGCAAGCACATGTTGAAGGCTGGAAGCGGCGCCATCGTCAATGTCGGCTCGATGAGCGGCTTCATCGTCAACAAGCCGCAGGAGCAGTGCTTCTACAACGCCTCCAAGGCCGCCGTGCACCATCTGACCAAGTCGCTGGCCGCCGAATGGGGCGCGCGCGGCATCCGCGTCAACGCGGTGGCGCCGACCTATATCGAGACGCCGCTCAACGCCTTCGTGAAGAGCAATCCGAAAATGTATGACGCCTGGATCGGTGGAACTCCGATGGCGCGCATGGGGCAGGTCGAGGAGATCGCCTCCGTCGTGCTGTTCCTCTCGTCCGAGGCCGCGAGCCTGATGACTGGCAGCATCGTGCTGGTGGATGGCGGCTACACTTGCTGGTAGGCTCACCGTCAAAACGGACGGACCGGGAGAGACCATGCCGCGAGCGTATATCGGCGTCGACGTGGGGACCACGAGCACGCGGGCAGGGGTGTTTGACGAGGCCGGCACGCTGCTCGCGACGGCCCGGCATCCGATCAGGATCTGGCACGAGGCCGGCGACATCGTCGAGCAGTCGTCGGAGGACATCTGGCAGGCCTGCGCCAAATCGGTGCGCGCGGCGATGGCGGAAGCAGCGATTGCGCCGGGCAGCATCGGCGGCATCGGTTTCGACGCCACCTGTTCCCTCGTGGTGCTCGATCCGCAAGGCGAGCCGCTCACAGCCAGCACCTCCGGCGAGGCGCAGCGCAACGTCATCGTCTGGATGGACCATCGCGCCACGGCCGAAGCGCGGCTGATCAACGAGACCGAGGATGCCGTGCTGCGCTATGTCGGCGGCTCGATCTCGCCGGAGATGGAGATGCCGAAGCTGCTATGGCTGAAGCGGCATCTGCGCGCGAGTTTCGATGCCGCCGGTCACTTCTTCGACCTGGCCGATTATCTGACCTGGCGGGCGACCGGCGCGCTGCAGCGCTCGACCTGCACCGTCACCTGCAAGTGGAACTATCTCGCCCATGACGGCGGCGGCTGGAGCGCGCCGTTCTTCAAGCGCATCGGCCTGTCCGACTTCGTCGCCGAAAAATACGCGCGCATCGGCACCGAAATCGTTGCGCCCGGTACGCGCCTCGGCGTCGGGCTCACGCCGGCAGCAGCAGTCGAGCTCGGCCTTCCTCCCGGCACCCCGGTCGGCGCCTCCCTGATCGACGCCCATGCCGGCGGCATCGGTGCGATTGGCGGCCGTGACGGGGCAGGCGGCCCGAGCGATGTCGGCGATCGTCTCGCCTACATCATGGGAACGTCGGCCTGCATCATGGCGACGACGAAGGAGCCGTGCTTCGTGCCGGGCGTGTGGGGTCCCTATTATTCCGGCATGGTGCCGGAGTTCTGGCTCAACGAAGGCGGGCAGTCCGCCGCGGGCGCTGCGATCGATCATCTCCTCAAGTCGCATCCCGGCCATGGCGAGGCGAGCGCGGCGGCACGCAGCGAAGGCCTCGATCTCATCGATTTCCTCGAGCGCCGCATCATCGCGCGCGCCGGCGGTGCCAGCCGCGCCGCGCTGCTGGCGCGCGACGTCCACGTGCTCCCGGAATTCATTGGCAACCGCTCGCCCTATGCCGATCCCGACACGCGCGCGGTGATCGCGGGCCTTGATCTCGACACCGACATCGCCGCGATGGAACGGCTGTTCGTCGCCGGCCTCTGCGGTCTTGCCTACGGGCTTGCGGAGGTCATCGAAACTTTTGCCGCGCATGGGGTCCGCTCCAGCATCATGATCATGGGTGGCGGTGCCAGCCGCAGTCCTTTGGTGCGGCAGATCATGGCGGATACCACCGGTCTCACCGTCGCGTTGCCGCAGACGAAGGAGCCGGTGCTGCTGGGCGCCGCGATGTTAGGGGCGGTCGCCGGTGGCGCCTATGCCTCGATCGGTGAGACCATGGCCAAGATGTCGGCGCTGGGACGCAAGAGCGAGCCGACCGCGCCTGATATGGCCGCGTTTCACGCCCGCAAGCGCGAGGTCTACAAGCTGCTGCGCGAGCTCGATCGCGGCAGCCGTGCCGCGATGCGCAGCGTCGCGAGAGGTTGAAGGACATGCTGATTGCCTGCGGCGATGCGCTGATCGATTTCGTGCCGACGCGAAACGTCGAAGGGCGCGAAGCGGTGATGCCCGCGGTGGGCGGCTCCTGCCTCAACGTCGCGATCGGCATGGCGCGGCTGGGCGCGCCAACTGGTTTCGTCGGCGGCATCTCGACCGACCTGTTCGGGCGCATGATCGCCGATCATGCCTCCGCATCGAAGGTTGCACTCGATCTCGCCACCCGCAGCGACCACCAGACCACGCTCGCGTTTGTCCGCATTGTCGAGGGCGAGTCGCACTACGCCTTCTACGATGCCGAGACCGCGACGCGGAGCTGGACTTACCGGCATGGGTCCATTCCGTTCGATACTGTCGAGGCCGTCCATGTCGGCTCGACCACGCTGGTCAACGACCAGGGTGCGGCCGAGACCAAGGCGCTGATCGCAGACGCGCGGGCGTCGTCCACGATCTCCTTCGATCCGAATTGCCGATCGAACCTCGTCAAGGACAAGCCAACCTATCTCGCCCGCATGGCCGAGTTCGCCGGAAACGCCGATCTCATCAAGATGTCGGACGTCGATTTCGCCTATCTCTTCGGCGAGGAGCCCTATCAGCAGCGCGCGAGCACATTGCTGGGGCAGGGGACGAGCCTCGTCGTCATCACCCGCGGCAACAACGGTGCCATAGCCTGGCATGCGCAAGCAGGGCAGATCGAAGTGCAAGCACCGAAGGTCGAGGTGGCGGACACTATTGGCGCCGGCGACAGCTTTCAGGCGGCGCTGCTGTTGGCACTTTACAAGCAGGATCGCATCGCCCGGCCGAGATTGAAGGACATCGGCGCGGACGAGCTCCGCCGTGCGCTTTCCTTCGCCGCCAATTGTGCCGGCCTGACCTGCACCCGTCCGGGCGCCGATCCGCCTTGGAGCCACGAGATCAATAGGGACTGGTAGTCCACGTCACATCCGCGCGACGGCCTTCTCGGCACATTTGAGGAAGGTTCCGATCAACGGACTGTGGGAGTCCCGCCGCCAGCAGACTGCGATGTCGAGGGAGTCAGCAACGTCACGCAGGGATCTGAATACGACTCCGCGTGGCGCGCCGAGTTGTGCGCAGGCCGGCAGGATGGCGAGGCCTTCGCCGGCCAGGACCAGGCTCATCGCCGAATGCACCGTCTCGACCCGGCTGGCGATCGGCATCACCACCTGGTGCCGCCGCAATAAAGGGACGACCGCGGAGGAGGCGGGCCCATGGTCCGGATGCGGGAGTGCGATCAGCGGGCGGCCCTGCAGCCGGGCCATCGGCACCGAGCTCAAGCGGGCGAGTGGCGAGCGGATCGGCATGGCCAGCATGAAAGGCTGTGCACCGATCTTTGCCACCTGTATCTCGGGATGATTGATTGCGGGCATACACAGCGCGACCGTGACGCTGCGGTCGAGCACGCGGGCCTCGCGCGTCGAGGCGCTGAGCTCAACGAAGCTGAGGTCGACGCCTGGAACCGCGCGGCGCAGTTCGGGGATGAGCCGCGGCAGCATGGCATTCGCCAGCACGAACATGTAACCCACCGACAGAAGGCCGCGCCGTCCCGAAGCAACCGCGCGCGCGGCTTCGGCGCCGTCGGCTGCCAGCGCCAGCGCTTCGCCGGCGCGCGCCAGCAACGCCTGGCCTGCCTCGGTCAGATCCATGCCACGGGTGCCGCGGCGGAACAGCGGCGCGCCGATCTCGGCCTCGAGCTTGCGGATCTGGACCGAGAGCGGCGGCTGCGCCATCCGGAGCTGCTCGGCCGCCTTGCCGATGCTGCGCGCCTCGGCGACGGCGACGAAATAGCGGAGCCGGCGAAGATCCATTGGCATACCGAGAGCGTATGGGTTGGCGATAAAAATCGTATTGGACGGCGAGTTAACAAAACTGTCATTCTCGCTGTCAATGTCTTCGGGCCAATGGCGGCCCGCTTCGGAGCGTGATGTGACGATGAACGGCGATCCCTGTCTGTTGTCCGCGACCGAGCTGCGCGGTCTCGTCGCGGCAAAGCGGATTTCGCCAGTCGAGCTCACCCGCGCTGTGCTTGCCCGCGCCGAGGCCCTCCAGCCCGAATTGAACTGCTTCATCACGTTGTGCGGCGACGAGGCGATCGCAGCGGCGCGCGAAGCCGAGCGCAAGGTGATGGCGGGCGAACCGCTCGGCCTGCTGCACGGCATCCCCGTAACCGTCAAGGACATCGTCAATACCAAGGGGGTCAAGACCACCTTCGGCGCCGTTCCCTACAAGGATAATGTGCCGGCCGACGATGCCGTCGCCGTCGCGCGGTTGCGCAGCGAAGGCGCGATCCTGATCGGCAAGACCACGACGCCGGAGTTCGGCAGCAAGTGCCTCACCGATTCACCTTTGTTCGGTCGGACCCGCAATGCGTGGGACGCCTGCCGATCCTCCGGCGGCTCCAGCGGCGGCGCGGCGGTCGCTGTGGCGAGCGGCATCGCGCCGCTCGCTATTGCGACCGACGGCGGCGGCTCGACACGAATTCCGGCCGCCTGCAACGGCGTGGTGGGCCTGAAGCAGAGCAACGGCGTGATCCCGCACAGCCAGGCGCTCGACGTGTTCGGCAACCAGACCTATGTCACGCCGACCACCCGCACCGTCGCCGATACTGCGCTGATGATGCAGGCGATGGCGGGCGAAGATCCTATCGATCCCTGGTCGATCGGCGTGCCCGTGCCGGACTTCATCGGCACCGCCGCCCCGCATGGTGATTTGCGCGGGCTGAGAATCCTGTACTGCCTGACGCCGCCGGGCCGTCCGGTATCGGCCGAAGTCGCCGCCAATTTCAAGGTGAGCCTCGACCGGCTGGCCGGGTTAGGGGCCGAGCTCGAGGAATTCTCCGGCGAGGGGTTCGACATCGAGCCGATCTGGCGCGCCATCAACCACACCGTCTGGCGCACGCGCTTTGCCAAGCTCGCGGCTGAGCATCGGGATGAACTGAGCGAGGCCTTCCTCAAGCAGCTCGCGCTCGCCAGTGAAGTCAGCGGCGTCGACTATCAGGAGGCGATGTTCGCGCGCACCGCGTTGTTCCGCCGCGTGCAATCGTTGCTTGCGCGCGGTCACCTCCTGGCGATGCCGACGCTGACGCGCACCGCGCTGCCGATCAAGCAGGACCTGTTCGGCAGCATCGAGATCGACGGCAGGCATCACGACAGCGTCCGGCCGCACTGGTTCCCCTGGACCATGCCGTTCAACATGACCGGTCACCCCGCGATCAGCCTTCCCTCGGGCTTTGCCCGCGACGGCTTGCCGATCGGACTTCAGCTGGTCGGCCGTTTCCGGGCCGACGCGGAATTGCTGCGCGTGAGCGCTCTGTTCGAGGCGTCAAGCGACCTTCTGTCCCGCTGGCCGTCTTGAGGAGATGGAGATGCAGCAAAGAGCTTGCTTAAGGCGTCCGGACATGTTGATCGTGGCCTGGGTGAGCCCTGAAGCCGAGCGCGCATGAGCGTCTTTGTCCTCCGACGTCTGTTAACTCTGCTGGCGACGCTGGTCGGCGCATCGCTGATCATCTTCCTGGTGCTGGACGCGCTGCCCGGCAACGCAGCGCAGATGCTAATGGGCGCCGATGCTTCGCCCGACGCGGTGCGCGCGCTCACCGTCAAGCTCGGGCTCGACCAGCCGCTGGCGGTTCGCTATTTGCAGTGGATCAAGGGCCTCCTCGTCGGCGATCTCGGCAATTCCTACGTCTACGGCACCCCGGTCGGCAGCCTGATCGCCGAGCGGCTGGTGCTGACCATTCCGCTTGCGATCATGGCCATGACGATCACGGTGACGCTGGCGCTCTCGGCCGGCATCTACACCGCCGCCAACCACAACAAGCTCGGCGATGTCGGCGTGATGTCGTTGACGCAAGTGGGCATCGCGCTGCCGAATTTCTGGTTCGCGATCCTCCTGGTGCTGCTGTTCTCGGTGCGGCTGCAATGGCTCTCGGCCGGTGGCTTTGCCGGCTGGGAGGACGGCATCTGGCCGGGGATCAGGTCGCTGCTGTTGCCCGCGATCTCGCTCGCGGTGGTGCAGGCCGCGATCCTCGCGCGCGTCACGCGTTCGGCCGTGCTCGAAGTGCTGCGCGAGGATTTCGTCCGCACCGCCCGCGCAAAGGGCCTCGGCAAGCGCGAGGTGCTGTGGAGCCACGTGCTGCGGAATGCCATGATCCCCGTGATGACCGTGATGGGCCTGCAATTCGCCAATCTGCTCGCCGGCACCATCGTGATCGAGAACGTGTTCTACCTGCCGGGCCTCGGCCGCCTGATCTTCCAGTCGATCGCCAACCGCGACCTGATCGTGGTGCGCAATTGCGTGATGCTGCTCGCCGCGATGGTGGTGATCGTCAATTTCGTGGTCGATGTGCTCTATGCCTTCATCGATCCTCGCATCAAGGTGCACGACCTGTGAGCGCGCCCATCGCCATCGACGCACCCGTCGCAACGCGTCCGCTGCCGGCGCGCACGTTCTGGCCCCGCGCGCTGCGCCACCGCAGCTTCGTCCTCGGTGGCACGCTGAGCCTTCTGGTGCTGGCTTCGGCACTGTTGTCGCTGGTATGGACGCCGTGGTCGCCTTACGAAATCGACATCGCCGCAAAGCTCCGCCCGCCCTCGGCGGCGCATTGGCTCGGCACCGATTCCTTCGGCCGCGACATCGTCTCGCTGCTGCTTGCGGGCGCCCGGTCCACCATCATGGTCGGTGTGATCGCTGTCAGCATCGGTCTTACCTTCGGCGTCACGCTGGGCCTGATCGCCTCGGCCCGGCGCGGCTGGACGGAGGAGATCATCATGCGCTTTGCCGATTTCACCTTCGCCTTTCCGGCCGTGCTGTCCGCGATCATGCTCGCGGCGGTCGTCGGCCCTGGCATGGTGACCTCCATCGTCGCCATCGGCATCTTCCAGATCCCGACCTTGACCCGGCTGACGCGCGGCTCGGCCAACGCGATCTGGGCCCGCGAATTCGTGCTCGCGGCACGGGCGGCGGGCAAGGGGCGCTTCCGCATCACCATCGAGCATGTGCTGCCGAACATCCTGTCGATCCTGATCGTGCAGGTTACCATCCAGTTCGCGCTCGCCATTCTCGCCGAGGCCGCGCTGTCCTATCTCGGCCTCGGCACGCAGCCGCCGCAGCCGTCCTGGGGACGGATGCTGAACGATGCGCAGACGCTGCTGTTCCAGTCGCCGATGCTCGCGGTCTATCCGGGCGTTGCGATCGCAATCTCGGTGCTCGGCCTCAACCTGCTCGGTGACGGATTGCGCGACCTGCTCGATCCCCGGCTGGCGCGGGAGCGATGACGATGGCCGAGCGCTCCGACACGCCGCTGATTGAAGTCGAAAATCTCGGCGTTCGCCTCAACACCAGCCGTGGGCCGGCGCAGGCCGTGCGCGGGGTCAGCTTTGCGTTGAAGCGCGGCGAGACGCTCGGGCTCGTCGGCGAGTCCGGCTGCGGCAAGTCGGTCACGGCGTTGTCGTTGATGGGGCTGCTGCCGGACAGTGCCGTCGTTACCGGCAGCATCAAGCTGGATGCCGACGAGCTCGTCGGACTTGCGGATGCCGGCTATTGCCGCCTGCGCGGCAACCGCATCAGCATGATCTTCCAGGAGCCGATGACTGCGCTCAATCCGATGCACACGATCGGCAACCAGGTCGCCGAGCCGCTGCGGCGTCACAAGAATTATTCGGCGGCGCAGGCGCGCAAAGAGGCGATCGCCTTGCTCGACCGCGTCGGGCTGCCCGACCCCGCGCGTCGTGTCGATGCCTATCCGCACCAGTTCTCCGGCGGGCAGCGTCAGCGCATCACCATCGCGATGGCGCTCGCCTGCGAGCCGGACCTGTTGATCGCGGACGAGCCGACCACCGCGCTCGACGTCACCATCCAGGGCCAGATCCTCGACCTCATCGCCGACCTCGTCGAGGAGCGCGGCATGTCCATGATCCTGATCTCCCACGATCTCGGCGTCATCGCCGAGAACGTGCAGCGCATGATGGTGATGTATGGCGGCACCGTTGTCGAGAGCGGCCCGACCGACGAGGTCTTCCGTCGCATGGGCCATCCCTACACGCAGGGCCTGTTCCGTGCCCGGCCCAAGCTCGGCGCGCGCAAGAGGACGCGGCTGAAGACGATCTCCGGCACGGTGCCGGAGCTTGCCGATCTGCCGTCCGGCTGCACCTTCTCCGATCGCTGTCCGCTCGTGATCGACCAGTGTCGTGCCGCGCTGCCGCCGATGGTGGACGTCGGCCCCGGCCATTTTGCGCGCTGCATCCGAACGGACGTGTCGATGGCCGAACGCGTCGGAGCGCTGACCGCATGAGCACCGCGCCGCTTCTCGACGTCAGGGATCTCGAACAGCGCTACACGCTGCCGCGCGAGAGCCTGTTCCGTCCGCCGGGGCAGGTGCGCGCGCTCAACGGCGTCAGCGTGCAGGTCCAGGCCGGCAAGAGCCTCGGCGTCGTCGGCGAGTCCGGCTCCGGCAAGTCCACCTTCGCGCGCGTCGTGATGGCGCTGGAGCGGCCGAGCGCAGGACAGGTCGCGCTGCTCGGGCGCGATCTCAACCGCTTGCCGGCCGACGAGCTGCGCCGGGCCCGGCGCGATTTCCAGATGGTGTTCCAGGACCCTTATGGCTCGCTCGATCCGCGCCAGACCATCGCGCGGATCGTCGCCGAGCCGCTGACCGTGCTGGAAGGCGCCGACCGCACCACGTTCCGCGACCGCGTCGCCGCCGTGCTGCGCCAGGTCGGCTTGCGCGATGCGGACATGGAAAAATATCCGCACGAATTCTCCGGCGGCCAGCGCCAGCGCATCGCCATTGCGCGCGCGCTGATCACCCAGCCGAAGCTGATCGTTGCCGACGAGCCGGTCTCGGCGCTCGACGTCTCCGTGCAGGCCCAGGTGCTGAACCTGATGCAGGACCTCCAGGAGCAGTTCGGCCTGAGCTACATCCTGATCAGCCATGACCTCGCCGTGGTCGACTATCTCTGCGACGAGGTCGCGGTGATGTATCTCGGCCGCATCGTCGAGCAGGGGCGGCCAGAGGATTTGTTCGAGCGCTGCGCCCATCCCTATACGCGGGCGCTGCTGGAGGCGGTGCCGCGGGCTCGCGCCGGGGGTGGCCGGCGCCGGCGCGGGGCCCAGGCGATCGCCTCGCAATCGGCGGCGACGGCCGGATGCCCCTATGCATCGCGCTGCCCGCTTGCCGACCAGCATTGCCGCGAGGTTCCGCCTGAGTTACGCAAGGTGGGCGAGGGGCACCTTGCCGCCTGCCACAAGGCCGAGGCTGTGATGGCGTTGCCGCAGGCGGCCATGGAAGGTTAGTGTCCGGGGCAGGATTGGCGTTAAGCTGGAAACAGGATTGGCAGGGGAGTTTGCGCATGTTCAGGAAATTGTCGATCGTCGCCTTTGCCGCTGCGCTCGTCGCGGCGCCTTTGCCGGTGCTGGCGCAGAGCAAGAAGGACAGCGTCGTCATGGGGATGACGCTTGAGCCGCCGGGGCTCGACCCCACCAACGCCGCCGCGGCCGCGATCGCAGAGGTCACGCTCTACAACATCTATGAGACGCTGACCAAGATCAACGAGGACGGCTCCACCTCGCCGTTGCTCGCCGAGAGCTGGACCGCTTCGCCCGATCTGAAGACCTATACGTTCAAGCTGCGCAAGGGCGTCAAATTCCACAACGGCGAGCCGTTCGATGCCGCCGCGGTGAAGTTCTCGTTCGAGCGCAACGCGGCGCCCACCAGCACCAACAAGGACAAGAGCCTGTACCAGGCCTTCGAGAAGGTCGAGACGCCCGACGCCGAAACCGTCGTGATCACGGTGAAATATTCCGAGCCGAACCTGCCGTTCCTGCTCGGGCAGGCGGGCGGCTCGATCGTCGAGCCGAAGAGCGCTGCCACCAATGTCACGCAGCCGGTCGGTACCGGACCTTATCAGTTAGGGGCCTGGGCCAAGGGCTCCTCGATCACGCTGAGCAAATGGGCCGACTACCGCAACGCCTCTGCGATCAAGCTGTCGAAGGTGACGATCCGCTTCATCTCCGATCCGGCGGCGCAGGCCGCGGCGTTGCTCTCGAACGACGTCGACGCATTCCCGCGCATCGCGACCCGCGTCGTCGCTCAGTTCAAGTCTGATCCGCGCTTCACGGTGCTGATCGGCGGCTCCAGGGCCAAGACCATCGTGGCCATCAACCATCGCAAGAAGCCGCTCGACGACGTCCGCGTTCGCCGCGCCATCCTCGCCGCGATCGACCGCAAGGCCTTGATCGACGGCGCGGTCGAGGGTTACGGCACGCCGATCGGCAGCTTCTACACGCCGGGATCGCTTGGCTATGTCGACACCACCGGCATCAACCCGTACGATCCCGAGAAGGCCAAGAAGCTGCTGACTGAAGCCGGCGTCACCACGCCGCTCGAACTGTCATTGAAGCTGCCGCCGCCGCCCTATGCGCGGCAAGGCGGCGAGATCGTCGCGGCCCAGCTCGCCAAGGTCGGCGTCACCGCCAAGATCGAAAACGTCGAATGGGCGCAGTGGCTGTCGCAGGTTTTCGCCGGCAATGGTCCGCACAATTTTGATCTCACCATCGTCAGCCATGTCGAGCCGTTCGACCTCGTCAAGATCACGGAGCCGGACTACTACCTCGGTTACAACAACGAGAAGTTCAACGCGCTCTACAAGCAGATCGTCTCGACGCCGGACGAAGCCGGCCGTGCCAAGCTGCTCGGTGACGCCCAGCGCATGCTGGCGACCGATGCAGTCTCGGCTTACCTGTTCCAGCCACAATGGCCCACCGTCATCAACAAGAAGCTGAAGGGCGTCTGGAAGGAAGTCCCGCAATTCGAGAACGACTTCTCCGCCTGGTATTGGGAATAGGCGGCGTCCATTGCTGTGCCCTCTCCAACGCGTTGGAGAGGGCAGCTCCAAACAAAACCTGAAAAACAACCCCATGCACAGTAGCCGGGGTCAGTCATTTCAATGGCTTGCACGTTGCGCCTGTGTGATCGACGCGATGCGCCCGAAAGTTGACCCGTCGGGCAAAACACTGGCATGATGGCATGCTCAAGTCTCGTGGTGGAGACGCGCGCCGTCGGTCGAGGCAGCCGTGCAGAAATCATCCCGCCGCAATGCCGGCATTGCCGCGGCGGCCGTCAGCGCCGAGGCGCCGACCTCCCCAAAGCTTGATCATGCAAGGCTCGATCATGCGTCGATGAGCGATATCGCTTATGCTTTGGCCGATGGGCGTGTCACTGCCACGGCGCTGGTCAAAGCCTATCTCGCGCGCATTGAAGCCTACGACCGCGACGGGCCCAAGCTCAACGCGGTCCGCGCGCTCAATCCCAACGCGCTCACGATCGCGGGCAGGCTCGACGGCGTCAAGCCGTCGGCCAAGCGGCCGCTGGCCGGCATCCCGATCCTTGTGAAGGACAACATCGCGACCGGCGACGCTCAGCCGACCACGGCGGGCTCGCTGGCGCTGGAAGGCGCGCGCGCCCGGGACGATGCGACGCTCCTCAAGCTGCTGCGCGAAGCCGGCGCGGTGATCCTCGGCAAGGCGAACCTGACCGAGTTTTCCAACATGCTCGCGGTCGACATGCCTTCCGGCTATTCGTCGCTGGGCGGTCAGGTCAAGAATCCCTATGCGCCGGCGCTGGCCGACGATCACGGCATCCCCGTCGTGTCCCCGGGCGGCTCGAGCGCGGGTTCGGCGGTCGCGGTGGCGGCTGGCTTGTGTGCGGCCTCGATCGGCACGGAGACCTCGGGCTCGCTGCTCTTTCCCGCCAGCCAGAATGGCCTCGTCACCGTGAAGCCGACGGTCGGGCTCATCAGCCGTGCCGGCATCGTGCCGATCTCGCATAGTCTGGACACTGCAGGGCCGATGACGCGCAGCGTGCGCGATGCGGCGCTGCTGCTCAATGTGCTCGCGGCCAAGGACCCGCTCGATCCGGCGACGCAAAAGCAGCGGCGGCCGGCCGATTACACCGCCGGTCTGACGCGCGATGCGATGAAAGGTGCGCGCATCGGCGTGCCGAGCGATCCCGCCGATCCGCTGAATGATCCCTTCTTCCGCAAGCTGCCCCCCAAAGGAGCGAAGGTGGTAGGGGAAGCGATCAAGGTGCTGGAGGATCTCGGCGCCGTGATCGTGCACGCCAGCATTCCGACAGCCGGCTGGATGAGCGGACCGGGTACGATCATGGCCGTGCTCAACCGCAATCCGCTGAGCGCCAACAGGGGCAATGCGGTCCCGCAGCGGATCGTCTTCATCTACGAGCTGAAACGAGATCTCAACCTCTACCTGAGGGATTGGGCGACCAACACCACCATCAAGACCATGACCGACATCGTGGCCTTCAACGAGGCGAATGCGGGCAAGGCGCTCCGCTTCGGCCAGGACAACTTCCTCGCAGCCGACCTCACCCGGGGCGACCTAAGCGAACGCGAGTACAAGGCGGCACTCGCGATGGACCTGCTCAGCGCCAGGTCCCGCGGCATGGATGCCTACATGAACCAGCACAAGCTCGACGCCGTGCTGTTCCCGGGCAGCGAAGGCGCCGCAATCGCCGCCAGGGCGGGGTATCCCAGTGTCCTCGTGCCGTGCGGCTTCGTCGCCGGCGTCGACGGCAAGGACACGCCCGATTATCCGTTCGGCGTTACCTTCGCAGGCCGCGCCTGGAGCGAACACAAGCTGCTGCGTCTGGCCTACGCGTATGAGCAGGCCTCCGCCAAGCGCAAGCCGCCGCCTGGCTTGCCGGCGCTTTAGAGTGCACTGTGCATGTGCCGGTTGGTGGCGGTGGCATGCGCTGACAAATCCGCTGTCAGTTCCCACCGATACAGCGGACGCACCGACCTGCCCTGGGGCGGGCGTATTGCAGACCTACTCTCCTTCAATCCAAATTCCTGCTTTGCTAAGGGCGCTTAGAATGCGGTCGATGTCTTTCGGGTCCAATACTCGGCTGTCACACAGCTCATTCAACTCATCGAAGGTAATCTTACCGTCACGTTGGCCGATTTCGATGGCTCGTCGACTGATTTCGGGCACGCTCATGCTCTCTCCATTTCAGCAGCCTCTACTCTAATGGGAGAGAGTCGGGTTGTGGCTCTTAGCCGAACCGGGCTGAGGCATTTGCGATTTCGGCTGAGGGAGCCAGAGCGGACGCGGGGCTTGAGCTTGCCCGACCGCCGCTTTTGACTCATAGCGGACATCCTGCTTCGCTGATATTATTCCTGATCGCTGGGAAGCCGGGAAAAAGCTCGACGGATGCATTGTAGCGCTTTCGCGGCCATCCGCATTCTCTGGGATTTCAAGTCAGTGAGTGATGTTATTCGCGAGATAGTTGCCAGGCTTAGGTCGAAGCATGCCAACGAAATGAGTTCGCGGCTTCCATCCGCCGAGCGCGAATTTGAACCTATTAAGAGTCTGTATAGCCAAGCCGAATTTGTAGGCTGGACCGTAGAAGGTAGCCTGTCAGCCAGCGAATTGCTGAACGAACTTGGGTTTGCAATAGCCGTAGGGTTCTACAGAAATGAACTTGATTTTGATTTCTGTGATCGAGTGGCAAACGACCTATTTGCGACCATGAATTCGCTATGCCCTGGCGGAACAGATCTTCTGATGAGTGTCTTCCTCGCCTTCGATAGTGGCGAGTACTACCACGATGAGAACCACAGCATTCATCCGGTGGATAGGTTTACACGGCCAAGGATCGCCGAAATTGTCGAAGAGCGCATGCCGAAGGTCTGACGAGGCGAGCACCGACGATATGACCGGTACTCACTGGCCGCCAAGGCCCTCGCCGAGCGCTATGCATCCGCCTCCAAACAAACACTGTCTTTGTCCGCTTGTGGCCCGATGGCGAAGCTCGGTTTGGATCAGAAATGGGCTGCTAATCGGGGCACACCGGAAGTGAAGCGGCGCCGTTCAAACCGGCGCTTTTGATCCGCAAGGTGACATCGACCAGACGCCTAATCGGCCCTTCAACTCACCTTGTGTGCCCTTGTGTTATTGTATCCCTTCCGGGAACTCGATGGAGGGAAGGATGGACATTCGATCGAAATTGACGGCGCTGTGTGAAGCGTTCAACGCGCACGACTTGGATTCCATCATGGAGTTCTTTGCTGACGATTGTGTCTTGGAGATGCCGAGGGGAAGTAAGCCTTGGGGATCTCGCTTCGAGGGCAAACGCAACGTACGAGACGGGCTCGCGACGCGCTTTGAAGGCTTACCGGATGTTCACTACGGCCACGCCGAGCATTTTGTGGATACGATGGCAAACACGGGCATTTCAAAATGGACGCTAACGGGCACGACCGGCGAAGGAAAAAAGATCGAGGTCCGAGGATGTGACTTTTACACTTTTCGGGCGGACGAGGTGATCCGCAAGGACTCGTATTGGAAGATTGTTGAAGGACCTTCGTCAGCCTAACGACGCACATGTCCGAATGTGGCCCGGAGGTGCAGGTCCAGGCAGCGTCTCTGTTGTCGGCTCATCGGGGGAAATCGGAAGTAGCCCGCGTGCCGACAATTGGCGCTCATGACCCATATCGGACTTACTGCCGTTCTCAGTTTGTATATCCGATGGACTAGGCTTACCCGGTAGGGGAACCGATCTTACCTGTTCGCGAACTCGCAAATCTCCCAATGGACGTGAAGTAAGACCGGACCAGAGCCCGCCGAGCTAAGCTTGACCTGTGCGCGCGCGGACGGCAGAGCGCGCAGGCAGAACGCTTTCATGCATTTCCTTTCCAGATCAGCCACCGGTAGACGCCGAACACGTTGATAAGTGTCACCACCACGTTTTGCACCATCAGCGCATATTCCGCTGTTAGATAGCCGACGACGATCCAGATCACCGATGCACCGCTCAGTACGACGAAGGCCCAGCCGGTAATGAGTGGCCGCGCCCGGGCAGCTAGGATCAGCCCGGCGCCGATCGTGCCGACTGTCGCCACCCAACGCAGGATTTCATCCATGACGCGTGTGCTCCCCGAAAGCCGACGTCGGAGCGTCGTTCCGCGATTTGCCTATACGGACGCAGTCACAGGCAGGCCGCCGGAGTGGAACTTTCCGTCTCGTGCCGACCACCATGCGAC